>CAZSGP010000001.1:0-546306 GCA_964606485.1 uncultured Planctomycetia bacterium
TAGAATAGGCCCTTAACTCAGTGGGATGTTCGTCACGTTTTAGTGAACGTCCCCACTTTAAAAGGTGAATGATGAGAAAAACGAAAATTGTCGCAACGGTAGGCCCAGCTTGCAAAGAGCATGCGGTATTAAAGAAGCTCATCCAAGAAGGTGTGGATGCTTTTCGCTTGAACGCCTCTCACAGCAATCCCAAAAGTCTTGCCATTTGGTTTAAGAGAATTCGCAAAGCTTCTGGCGAGCTAAAAAAACGCATACCCATTGTGGTGGATCTTCAGGGTCCACGGGTGAGAACAGGAACCATCAAAAATTCCACCATGCAGCTCGAAGATGGGAAAATGGTTCGGATCGAGATTGGTTCACACGCCGGTTTCGAGGGGACGATTACCACCTCTTGCCTGCCTTTTTCTAAGATGGTTAAAAAAGGCGACCCGATTCTCATCGATAACGGAGCGCTGAAACTCGAGGTCTTGTCGGTTCAGAAAAAAAGTGTTTCATGCCGGGTTCTTCAAGGCGGCCTTCTCGGAGAAAATAAAGGCATTAATCTCCCGAATGCTCCGGTCACTCTTCCAGCGCTCACAGCAAAGGATCTGGAAGATTTGAAGGCAGCGGCTCGCCTTCGCGCAGACTACGTGGCGTTGTCGTTTGTGCGCAGCGTCGAAGATCTCGAGCAAATAAAAAAATGGATGAGCAAGCACCGCGTAGAAATTCCGGTGATCGCAAAAATTGAAAAGCCCAGAGCCGTTGACGGCATCCGCAAAATTCTGGAAAGAGCCGATGGAATCATGGTGGCGCGCGGAGATCTGGGAATTGAAATGGGCATCGAAAAAGTTCCGAGTGTGCAGAAGATGCTGATTGAGCGAGCGGTTCGCTCGAAAATTCCTGTCATCACGGCCACTCAAATGCTTGAAAGCATGATGGAAAAACCAATTCCTACCCGCGCAGAAGTGTCGGATATTGCCAATGCCGTGTTTGACGGAACAGATGCGGTGATGTTGTCGGGCGAAACGGCAATCGGTAAATACCCCGTTGAAGCCGTCCGCACGATGAGAAAAATTATTGAAGAAGCCGAATCGAGCCGTCAGATCTTAATTGAGGAAAATACTCCCGTATCTACTGACAAGGCCATGGTTAATCTTCGGGCCATTACTCAGGCCGCTCTTTACGCAGCGCGCGAACTGGACGCCAAAGGCATTATGGTTTTTACATTGTCCGGAAAAACGGTTCAGTATGTTTCAAAATTAAACCCACAATGCGTGGTGCTGGGAGTTAGCCACTCGCTTCAAACGATTTCGCGTCTCAATTTGCTGAGAGGTGTAAAGCCAATTCATGTCGAAAAATCTTTAAATATGGACGACATGATTCACAAGGCTGAGCGTGAAATTTTAAGAGATAAGACCTTAAAAAACGGCGACGCGGTCGTGATCGTCTATGGAAAACGCGCGCTTCCGGGAATTCTTTACACCATCTCCATTCACTATATTGGCCAGGCGAATTTCTCGAACCGTTAAACCTTTAGGGGGCCGCTGGACGCTAGGCCCTCATCACGAACTTCGCTATCAATCCGAAGACCTTAACGAAGAATTTAATATAAAAGGCTCGCTCATCGCCGCGGAGCCGGAGGCGTTGGTATTTGCCGTCACCGAGCGTCAAGAAGACCAAAATATTGTCACGAGTATTCATAAGCTCGCAGGCACGTGGCGCGCCAACGCCAAAAACCAACTGGTGTTTGAAGTTGAGAAGGAATCGGGGCGAAACGATGTCTTAACCTTTAAGGGCGAATGGGAGATCGGAAAGCGCAATCAGATTGTCTACACTTATGAACAAACGGATCTTAAAACCAAGAAAAAAATAAATCGGGAACTGGTGTTTCAGGGGTACTGGGAATTATCTGAAAAAAACCGGCTGACTTATTTGTTTGCCGGCGATTCTAGTTCTGCGTTTCGGTTTCGCGGGGCTTTTCAGACGGCGTCCATTCTTGCGAAAAAAGGGGAGATCCGTTACCAGATTGGCGCGGAAGTTCGTGGCCGACACAAACTCAAAACTCTGGCGCTGTTTGGGAAATGGAAGTTTTCTAGGTCGCTCGGTTTGCTCTTTGAAATTGAAGGCAGCGAGCGCAAGAATACTCTCATCTTTGGCGGCGAGTTTCGTTTGCGAGAAGATGAAACAATAACGGTGAATTTGAAAAGCCAGACGGGAAAGCCGCTGGGTGTTGAACTTGTGTTTACAAAAGATTTTTTTGGAGGAGACGGACAGGCTTTTATCAGGCTGGCCAAGTCTGTGGATGAGTCTCGGATTGAGGCGGGAGTGAATATTAAGTGGTAAGGAGCAGAAATTATGTTTAAAAAATTTTTGATAGGCGTTGCAGTGGTTGTGGTGGTTTTATTAGCGGCGGCGAGTGTATTTGTGCTGACATTCGATGTGAATCGCTACCGGCCAACACTTGAAAAAACCGTTTCTAGCGCCATTGGCGTTCCGGTAACAATCGGAAAACTTTCGCTGAAATTGCGTGACGGCCTCTTTTTTCAAATTGAAGACGTTCAGTCCGGCGAAAGCTTAAAAATTGAAAGCATCAGCGTTTATGTGAGACCCAAACCGCTGCTTGAAAAGCGGGTGGAAATTTCATCACTTACGGTAAACAAGCCCTATCTCGAAGTGACGCGCCGCTCGCAAGACGCGCTTTACGTGGGCGGGGTGAATGTGTTTGCCGAAAACTTAAAAACCCCAAGCCCAAGCGCGGATTCGGAAACTTCCTCCAAAGCCGCACAACCGGTTTCATTTTTGATTGATTCGGTAAAAATTTTGGATGGAAAACTGGTGTATCAGGATTATCAGCGCCGCGCTCCGGTGGTGCTGGATTCCATTTTTTTAGATGCGGACATTCGCCCGAATGATCTCGTGATCCGCAAATTTGGGACTTCATTATTTTCAGGAACATTGGATTTGTCGGGCGAGCTCAATGCGTTTAAAACCGATCCCCACTGGAACGTGACGCTCGCGGCAAAGGATTTGGCAATTGAAGATTTATCGGGAAATCCCCAGCAGAGTGATAAGCGGCTAACCGGAAAGTTAAGTGCCGCCGGAAAAGTGAGCGCAAAGGGGCTCGACCTAGGCACGATTATGAGCACCGTTTCGGGAAATTTAAATCTGGAGCTAAAGGACGGAGTGCTTGTGAATTTAAATATCATGCGGGAAATTATTCAAAAAATTTCGGCGATTCCGGGCGCGGAGCAAGTTTTGCAAACGGTTTACCCTGCGCAAGCGCGGGAAAGTTTTGAAAGACCCCACACGCTTTTAGGGCCCCTTAAAGTGTCCGCGACGTTTGAAAATTCGAGAGTGCAGCTAGCACCCTTTGTGGTGACTTCAGAGTGGATTGCGCTCGGCGGTTCGGGGACTCTTGGTTTTGATCAGAGCCTTAGCATGCCGGTGTCTTTAAGAATTCACCCCTCAATCAGTGCAGCACTTATTCAGACAGCGCCGCTCATGGCCGGGCTGCGGAACACTGCCGGGGAAATTGAAATTCCCGGGCGGGTGCAGGGGACTTTCAAAGACCCGCAACTTGTACCTAATAAAGATTTCATCGTATCCAAACTCGTCTCCGCGACGGCGCAGGACGTTTTAAGCCAGTTCATCGCCAACCCCAAAGAAGGTAAAAAGGCGCTAAAAGGCCTTCTTGGAAAATTAGGAGGAAACCCATAGAATATGGACCCAAACCAAAAAATCCAAGAGGGGATACAAATGGCACAAAAGGCTTACGATACGATTGTTGAATATTTAGTGAAGTACGGCTTCCAAGTGTTGGGCGGCCTGATTGTTTTATTTGTCGGTTTCAAGCTCGCGAATTGGGCGGCGAAACTCTTCGAGAACTTCTGCAATAAAAAGAAACTCGATATCACGTTGACTCATTTCTTGTGCGGCATTGTTCGCGGAATCGTGATTGTATTTGCGGTACTGATGGCGCTTGAGAAATTTGGCGTGACGATCTCGCCGCTGATCGCTTCAGTGTCCGCCCTGATTTTCGGCGCGAGCTTCGCGATTCAGGCGCCGCTTTCCAATTACGCAGCGGGTTTAAGCGTCATTTTGACGCGTCCGTTTGTGGTGGGGAATACCATTTCCGTGCAAGGCGTTTCGGGCGTGGTCGAGGAAGTAAAATTACCCTGCACGATTCTCGTGAACGGAGACGGCGAAAAAATTACAATTCCCAACAAAGACATTGTGGGGCACATTCTTCACAATTCCGCCGAAAACAAGGTGGTGGAGAAGACGCTGGGGATTAGTTATTCGGACGATCCCAAGGAAGCGATTCGTGTGATTAGCCAAGTGTTGGCGCAAAACCCGAAAGTAACAAAAGTTCCTGCCGCACAGGTGGGGATTGATAATTTTGGAGAGTCGTCGATTGACATTGGCATGCGCTATTGGGTTCCCACTCGTGAATACACGGTGACGATGCATGCGGTAAATTTAGCAATTCACCAGGCTTTGAAAAACGCCAATATCACAATTCCATTTCCTCAACGGGAAGTGCGGATGGTGACGAAGTAAAAAATATTTTTTTGCGCCCATAGCTCAATTGGATAGAGCGCTTCCCTCCGAAGGAAGAGGTTGTAGGTTCAACTCCTGCTGGGCGCACGCATTAAAGTGGAGGCAATTATAAAATGAAACAGAAAATCTTAGCGGGTTTTTTTGGTTGCTGTGTTGTTTTGTTGATTGCGTCTTGCAGAATTGCTCAGGCTGAAGAATCACAGACTATAGATGGGGCAGTGACTAAAATTTCCTTAAACGGGAAAAGCGCTTCTATTAGTGTTCAGCTAGAATCAGGTCAAAGCCAGAGTTTTAAAATAGAGCCTTCTTCAACTGTCGCGTTGAGGCAGGGAGAGACGGTTGCTTTGAACCAAATTCAGCTTGGCGATATGGTTCGTTTGAATATCGACGAAAAAGGTAAGAAGCCTACCGTTAAATCAATAGAGGTAATTTAAAATTCATGCGCCCGGCAGGACTCGGCGCCCTCCGCTCCGCTACGGGTCGGCCACTCGCCGCATAAACTGCTCCCAAGGGTCGCAGTTTATAGACACGCGGCTCACTTCGAGTCCTTCTAGGAGAGTCAGATGAAAAATTCATGCGCCCGGCAGGACTCGAACCTGCCACCTACTGGTTCGAAGCCAGTCGCTCTATCCAGATGAGCTACGGGCGCGAGAAATAAGGAATTTAGAAAAATTGGTGCGCCGAGTAGGGATCGAACCTACGACCCGCTGATTAAGAGTCAGCTGCTCTACCAACTGAGCTATCGGCGCATTTAGAAGGCCCTCATTCTAGCCCAAAAAATGAATCGTGACAACTCTCTAAAACCTTGTAAAATAGCGTCATGGCAACGAACCGATCTCTCAATAAATTAGAACGCCGCGCTCACCAAAACATCCATGTGACTGTGGAAGTGAAGGATTTGGCGCCGGAACCCGAAGGAAATGCCGGCAGCACCCGCGATCGCTTCGGAAAAAAACATCTCATCATCCGCAATGACCAAGAGTAATCCCTATTTCTGCGCTGTGATCGCCGCAGGCCTTATTTTTTTAAGCGCTCCGGTGTTTTCTGCTGAAAAGCCCAACACGAATGTCCAGGTGGAAGGGGAAACCGATTTTATGGCGTACATTAATCGCGATAAAAAAGAGCCTGAATCTAAATTTAAAATAATCGGCGATGAAGAAACTTCCGTGGGCATTGACGGCGATGGAAATCCAGCGCTGAATTCCCGGTTCTAGCCGAATGAAACAATTCCCGCTTCGTTTTCGTGTTGCCGCCGGGATTCTCCTTTTAGCTTTTTTCTTTCAACCACTCCCGCTATACGCGTCCTCCAAAAAATCGTCGTATCTGAACGCCCGCTCAGCCATTGTGGTCGATATGACAACCGGAAAAATTCTATTTTCCAAAAATCCAAATTTAAAATTGCCACCGGCCTCGACCACCAAGCTCATGACCGGATTTTTGGTGCTCGAGCGTTTGCCGCTCGATAAAAAAGTTCAAATTAGCCGCTACGCCGCGAACCAAGCTCCCAGTAAAGCGGGTTTGACGCAAGGCGCGTCCTACGACGTGAAATCCCTTTTAGTGGCGTGCCTCGTTTCCTCGTCCAATGACGCAGCCGTTGCGCTCGCCGAGGCCGTTTCCGGCAGCGAATCCGAATTTGTACTTTTAATGAATCAAAAAGCGCGCGAACTTGGAATGACGAACACTCGTTTTATAAATGCCACGGGGCTTCCCGTTCGCGGCCAAAAACAATACTCCACCGCCACGGATCTCGCGCGACTCATGCGCCACGCCATCCGCAACCCGCGCATTGATGCGATTCTTGGAATTAACCGTGCGCGCATGTGGGGGACCGACGGAAAAGTGCTTATGATTCAAAGTCACAACAAAATGCTTTGGAAAAAACCCGGACTCGTCAAAGGAAAAACCGGCTGGACGTTTGCCTCGCGCCACACCTTTGTGGGAACCGATTTTTCGTACAATAAAAAAATTGCTCTCGCCATGCTCTCTTCCACCGAACCGTGGCGCGACATCGAACGTTTAGCCAAAATCAGAGCGTGACCCAAAGTCATTGTGATGTCGCCGTCGTCGGCGCTGGAGCGGCGGGGCTAACTTCCGCCATCTGGTCCGCCCGGCAATCAGCTTCCTCAAAAATTTCCATTTGTTTGTTCGATTCCCGCGAAAAAATTGGCGCAAAAATTCTCATTTCCGGCGGTACCCGTTGCAATGTCACAAACCGCTCGGTCAAAACATCCGACTATCGCGGCGGCCCCGCGCATTTTGTAAAACACGTGCTCGAAGCCTTCACGCCGGCTCAAACCATCGCTTTTTTTAAAGAAATTGGCGTCGAGCTCACGCACGAATCCACCGGCAAATATTTCCCGACCACCCATTCCGGCAAAACAGTTCTCGAAGCGCTTATGAAAGAAGCGGCTACCCGTGGCGTCACACTCCAAACCGGACAAAAAATTTTAAAACTTCAAAAAATGAAAGACAGTTTTGAATTAGAAATTCAATCCGAAACGGGGAATTCAAAAATTTTAGCGCGCCGCGTCATTCTCTGCACCGGCGGCTTGTCGCTTCCTGAAACCGGCAGCGACGGAACCGGGTTGCAGATCGCCCAACGCCTAGGACACACCCTTGTCCCAACCACCGCGGCCCTGACGCCGCTTCTCACCGACGACGGAGACTGGCAGGCGCTTTCCGGCATCGCGCTCGAAGCTTCGCTTTTTTATTATGAAGCCGGCCGCAAAGTGGCCGAAACAAAAGATTCTTTTTTATTCACGCATTTTGGTTTTAGCGGCCCGTCCGCGCTCGACATCAGTCGCTTTTTTACGCGCGCCCCAAAAGAGTCGAAGCCCGAAATTCGAATCAGCTTTTTACCTGAGTATTCCGTTGAAAGTTTAATGACCAAGCTTCTAAAAATTCAACAAGACGCACCCGGCAAACAAATTAAAAACGTATTCCGCGAAGATTTTTCACTGCCTGAGCGTTTTGTGGAAACTTTTCTCAAAAAAATCGGCGCCGACTTTTACACCACGGTCGGCCGCATCAAAAAAGTCGATCTCACGAAACTCGCCGCCCGGATTTTAGATTTTCCGCTCAAAGTCACCGGCGTTTACGGCTACAAAAAAGCGGAAGCGACGGCTGGGGGAGTGGACCTAAAAGAAATAAAATTTTCGACCATGGAATCCAAACTCGTCCCCGGTCTTTATTTTGCCGGTGAAATTTTAGACATCGACGGCCGAATCGGCGGGTTTAATTTCCAGTGGGCCTGGTCCACCGGCGCGATTGCCGGAAAAAGTGCGGCTGTAGGTCTACTGTCATCCCCGCAATCTCTTAGCGGGGATCAGAACGATTCCCGCCTTCGCGGGAATGACAAATGATCTACCTCGCCTCCCGTTCTCCACGTCGCCAATTGCTTTTAAAAAACGCCGGCCTCCGTTTCAAAGTGAAACACCCCAATTATCACGAAAAACCCATTCCCGGAGCGGGCCCTTCGAAACTCGTCAGCACGCACGCGCTCCAAAAGGCGCTGTCCCTTGCCCCCAAAATCAAAGAGGGGACTATTCTCGGCGCCGACACCATTGTTTATTTTAAAAAGAAAGTCATCGGAAAGCCCCGCGACTTGAAACACGCGCTTTCAACCTTGTCGAATCTGCAGGGGAAATGGCACACCGTCTTCACCGGCGTGGCGCTCATTCAAGTTAAAAACCATCAAGTTTTGTCTAAAACTGTTTTCTATGAGAAAACAAAGGTTAAAATCAGGGCCATGAGCCAAGCCGACATCGTAAAGTACTTCAAAAAGATCCAGCCACTCGACAAAGCCGGCGCCTACGCCATTCAGTCGAAACATGCCGGCATCGTCGAGCAAATAAAGGGCTCTTTTTCCAACGCGGTGGGATTGCCCATGGAAAAGCTCTGTGTTAAAATACCCCGCTATGGAAGATAAAGTATTAGTTTCTAGAGAGGGTTACGAGAAGTTTCTGAAGGATCTCGAATACCTCAAAACCACCAAACGCCGCGAAATCGCTGACGACATCGCGCGCGCCCGTGCCTTTGGGGATTTGAAGGAAAATGCCGAGTACGACTCGGCCAAAAATAACCAAGCCATGAACGAACGGCGCATCGCCGATCTCGAAGACAAGATCGCGCGTGTTCAGATTTTTGATGAAACGAAGATCGACAAAGACAAGGTGCTCGTCGGTGCCAAAGTCCTCTTAAAAGATTTGAAATTTGGTGACGAAATTACTTACACCATCGTCACTCAAGATGAAGCCAATTTTGATGAAAATAAACTTTCTGTCACCTCTCCGGTCGCCAAAGGCCTTCTGGGCCTCAAAGTTGGCGAAACGGCAACCATCAAAATCCCGGCTGGCACGCTCCAATACAAAGTCCTAAAAATTTCGAGGTAAGCATGGAAAAAATTCCCCAAAAGAAAATTAGCTGGAGAAATTTAACTTTTTTTGTTGTTACAGCCATAGGCTCAGTCGTTTCTTTGTTTTACCTTTTCACGCACGGCATCTCACACTTTGGCGCGTTTTTATTTGCGTTCTTTGTTGTTGCCACCGGCATGAGCATCACGGTCGGCTATCACCGCCTGTTGTCGCATCGCGCATTTGAAGCGAACGCCTTCGTGCGCTTTATGGTTTTATTTTTCGGCGCCGCCGCCTTCGAGCAGTCCGCCATGGACTGGGCAAGCCAGCACCGCAATCACCACCGCTACGTCGACACCATCAACGACCCCTACAACATTAAACGCGGATTTTTCTACGCGCATATCGGCTGGCTCGTTTTTTGGGCGCATGATATCAATCACGACAACGTCAAAGACATTCAAGCCATGTCATTTGTGAAGCATCAAAATGATCACTACGTGCTCTGGGCCATCGCTTCCGGCATTGCCTTGCCGCTTCTTGTTGGCGCGGCGTTTGGGCATTTCACCGAAGCGCTTTTATTCGCCGTCATGGCGCGCCTCACGCTCGTGCATCACGCGACCTTTTGTATCAACTCCGTTTGCCACATGTTTGGAAAACCCACTTTTGATTTAAACGGATCCGCCCGCGACCACTGGTTCGTGGCCTTTCTCACGTATGGGGAAGGGTATCACAGTTTTCACCACCGCTTTCCGTCCGACTACCGCAACGCCATCCGCTGGTACCAGTGGGATCCGAGCAAGTGGATGATCGCCGTTTTGTCGAAACTGGGTTTGGCGTGGGGTCTTAAAAAAACAAACGAAGAAAATATCCGCCAAGCACGGCTCGTCGCACTGACCGGGGCGAAAATTGAAACCCCTGAGCCGACCGCTGTTTAAAATTTCTATTTGAAAAAATATTTTAAAGGCATCAACCGCAACATTTTTGTGTTGGGTTTGGTGAGTTTTTTCACCGACGTTTCCGGTGAAATGATTTATCCGCTTCTTCCGCTTTTTCTCACACAGGTGCTTGGCGCGGGCGCTGGTTTCTTGGGCGTCATCGAAGGCTTTGCCGAATCCGTCTCCGCATTTTTAAAACTCACGGTGGGTACACTTTCCGACCGCGTGAAAAATAGACCCCGCTGGGTGCTTTTTGGTTATTCGCTTTCTTCTATTTCACGGCCGCTCATGGGTCTTGTCGCCGGGCCGTGGAGCGCTTTCGCGGTTCGCTTTGTGGACCGCATCGGCAAAGGCATTCGCACCTCGCCGCGCGACGCGCTCATTGCCGACTCTGCGGTTGCCGAATTTCGCGGCAAAGCCTACGGCTTTCACCGGGGCATGGACCACGCTGGCGCCGTGGTCGGTCCGCTGATTGCGACAGCCCTCCTTACTTTTTTCATTAAAGATCTCCGGAAAGTTTTTTTACTCGCCTCCATTCCGGCCGCCATTTCGGTTTTACTGATCATTTTCTTCGTGCGCGAAACAGCCAGTCGCCGCGTCGAATCAAAATCAAAACCCATTAGCCTCACACTTCCGCCAAAAGGCAAACTCCGCTCTTACTTGATGATTCTGTTTTTATTTCTTTTAAGCAACGCCTCCGACGCATTTTTACTCTTGCGCCTCACACAAGTCGGCGTTCCGGTCGCCGTCGTGCCGCTTTTGTGGACGGCTCTGCACATTGTTAAAACGTTTACCGCCATGCCGCTTGGCGCGCTCTCCGACCGCCTCGGCCGCCGGAAAATGATTTTCTGCGGATGGATTTTCTACGCGCTCACTTACGCTGGTTTCGCGTTCACCCAAAACCCTTGGGTGCTCTCCGCACTTTTTGTGGTGTACGGGTTCTACTACGGCCTCACCGAAGGCGCCGAAGGCGCGCTCATGGCCGATCTCTCCACCGACGGCGAAAGGGGAAAGGTCTTCGGTTGGTACAATTTTGTCGAGGGCATCGCCCTTCTCCCCGCCAATCTTATTTTTGGTTTCTTGTGGCACCGCTACGGCGCCCAAAGCGCACTGCTCACTGCCGCCCTCATCGCAGCCCTTGCCGCATTTTTACTGCTCATTTTCATCCGCCGCGTCCCATCGGCGGTGGTCGTTTCGAAGAGTAGTACGGAGATTTAGGATCGAGTACTGCCTAAGGCAAATAGCTTGCTTGAGCGGTATAATGAAACAAAACGGAGGTCGGGATACCTCTTTGAGCCCTATAGAGTAATAGTTGTTGATAGTTTGGATCTTAAATTTCAATAAGCGAACTTCAATCAGAGGATTGTGATATGAAATTAGTTTCATTTTCAGTGCAAAATTACAGAAGCATCACCACCGCTAATAAGCTTCCTATTAAGCAAATTACAATTTTAATTGGACCAAATAACGAGGGTAAATCAAATATTCTCAAGGCGCTTGTAACGGCATTGGAGACGCTAAAAAGTTTTCGTGAGCTTAAAATGCTGCGCGGTAGATATCGTTATTTGTATGATTCAAAAGAGCAATATGATTGGTTAACAGATTTTCCGGTGTCGTTGCAGGCTCCAAAGCCTACAGGAGAATCTATTTTTAATTTAGAATTTGAGCTAACTGCAAAAGAGACGCGGGAATTTAATGATGAGATCAAAAGTAATTTAAATGGTAGTTTGCCTATCCAATTGACTTTGGGAAAAAATGATCCAGGATTTAAAGTTTTGAAAAGAGGGCCGGGAGGTCCTGCGCTATCTAGAAAAGCAGAGGAAATCGCACAGTTTATCGCTAAAAGAATAGAGGTTGTTTATATACCGGCTGTGAGAACGGCTGAGTCTGCTCATAATATTGTTGAGAAGATTGTTGAGAAAGAATTAGAGGTGGTGGAAAAGGATGAACAGTATAAAAAAGCTCTTTCTGATATTGAGCGAATACAATCCCCTGTTTTAGAGGCAATTTCAAAAGGGATAGAAAATACTTTAAAAGAATTTTTACCGAGAGTTAAATCAGTTAAGGTCTCTATTTCTACTGAAAAAAGATACCGGGCATTGCGTCGTTCTTGCGACATTGTGGTTAACGATGGAACGCCAACAATGCTTGAAAGAAAGGGGGATGGCGCTCAAAGCTTAGCTGCATTGAGCTTGATGCGACAGAAGTCATCAAAGGAGTCTCTGGACAGGGAGCAGATTCTGGCCATTGAGGAGCCCGAGTCGCATCTACACCCATTAGCCATGCACCAACTAAAACAAGTGCTCGGCGAAATCGCCACAAAGAATCAAATTATAATGACGACTCACTGTCAAAAGTTCGTTGACCGCATTAATATTAAATCCAATATTCTTGTTCATGAGAATAAAGCAAAGCCCGCAAAAGATTTGAAACAAATACGGGATATATTAGGTGTACGAGCCGCCGATAATTTACAGCACGCCGAATTAATCTTGTTAGTTGAGGGAGAGGAGGATAAGAAAGCTCTGTGTGCGCTAATCAAGAACAGATCCAGTTTACTGCGTAGTGCGTTGGAGCAAGGAACCCTTGCAATTGATTCGCTTCTCGGGGCATCAAAACTTAGCTATAAAGTGAGTTTGATTCGAGAGAGCTTGTGCGAGGTTTTTTGTTTTCTGGATTATGATCAGGCGGGTAAAGCGTCATTCTCAAAAGCCGAATCGGAAGGGTTGATTGCTCGTGCCGACGCAGTGTTTGCAGCATGCAATGGTTTAAAAGAATCAGAACTCGAAGATTTATACGCAGATATTTTATATTCTTCGATGATTGAAAATAAATATGGAGTAACCGTCTCTTCATCAAAATTCAAGGGAAATAAAAATTGGGCCCATAGACTTCAACAAACATTTAAGTCCCAGGGAAAATTGTGGGATCAGAGACTTGAAAAAGATATCAAGATGGCCATTGCGGGGCTTGTTGAAGAAAATCCGGCCAGTGCCCTAAATTCCAATAAAACGGGACCGATCGATGCTTTAGTGCGTGGGTTAGAGGGTAAATTGAAACTTATTTCAGAGGGAAAGAAATAGTCTGAAATCAGGGGCCACAATACTTAATTCAGCGATAATTAATTTAGGTGTCCCTGGAATTTTCCGGAATTTTAAACTTCGTTAAATTAAAATAAATTAAAATGCAAACAGTATATATTCTTGGGAGTGGTTTTTCAGCCGCGGGTAACTCTAAGCTTCCGACCTTGTCATCTCTGTTTCAGGAAATTATTAAATTTGGCAAATCACAGTCGACGGAAGAAAGGCATCATCTAAAACAACTGATTAAGACATTAGAAGTTCTCTATCCTAATGTGCATGTCGATCGAAATTACAATGATTACCCTTCATTCGAAGAATTTTTAAGCCTTTGTTATACGGCGCGGAGTTTTGAAACTAAGGGCGGATTTTATAACAGTGGTACTTGGGAAAAAAGTTACCTATCAGCCTTGTTTTTATTAACGCATTGTATTAACAGCCTTCAGGAGACATCGACTTCAAAAGGTTTCCCGGATCCGCTTACCCGTTTTTGCGAAAGATTAAAACCTGGTGACGTAGTTATAACTTTTAATTGGGATACTATGCTAGAGCAGTGTTTACTAAGTAAAGGACAGCCATTCGTAATTGTATAAATAAGGGTGTCAGTCCTTGACAATTGACACCCCGTTCCATAACCTCACGCGTCCCGGCGGACCCAACACTCAATCCATCAAAATTTAACATACACGCCCTCGGAATTTAGCGCTAATATTATTGGCGATTGTATAAGGGGTCAAATCTCCACCTGACTACTTGTCAGAAATCGCAAAACCAGTGTCAGCTCAGATGGTCCCTAAAGACTTGAAATATGTGTATACACATATTATACTTGTATCGTTCCTAATGGAGGACCTATGCCAAATATGACGCTAGCCATTCCGGCCGACTTGAAAGAAAAAATGGATCACTTCAAGGAAATCAACTGGTCCGAAGTAGCCCGACAAGCGATTAATCACAAAGTGGTTCTCTTGGAAAAAATGAACAAGCTTTTTTCTAAGAGTAAGCTCACCGACGGTGACATTCAGAAATACTCTACAAAGATTAAGCGAAACGTACTGAAAAACTACAAGGCCGCTTAGATTGGAACTGGTTGTTGACGCCAATATCCTTATGGCGGCCCTAGTCAAGGACGCCGTTACCCGTGAGCTTTTATTGGATAGCCGCCTCCGCCTTTATTCTCCCGAGCATCTTATTTCCGAAACTCTCCGGTTACTAAAAACAAATGTATCTCTAAGAAAGAGAATCGGATTGCCTGCCAAAGAGCTGGAGGAATTGTTTTATCTCCTCACCCAGCAAGTCGAGACTGTTTCCAAAAGAGAGATTACCCCATTCATGGCGGATTCCATTAAACTTGCCCCGCACAAAGAAGACGCTCCGTATCTCGCAACAGCGCTAGCGATGAATATTCCCGTGTGGTCCAATGACGCTGGGTTTCAAGCCCAAAGCAAAGTGAAGATCTATACGACAAAAGAGATAGTAAAAATTCTGGCTAAACATCGAATTTAGAAATCAGGGACACTAACCCAACTCAAAAAGGAGACCCCAATGCCCGACGGTGGATTCTTAATTAAATTGAACGGCAAAAACTATAAGCGGTGTACCTCCGTCTCTTTTGACTACGACGAGTGGACAATGAAAATTAATAACGAGAAGCAAAAGCCCATACCCGCAAATGTGAAGACGATATCCGTTGTCGTTGAGGATGAAAAGTAGATTTATGGCAACAGGCCGCAGGCCGGACGCCGTCCCAAGGGGCAGGTTGGCCGCTAACCCCACTTAAATTTATTTTTGAAGCCGCTTAGGCTTTGTCACCCTTTACAATCATACGCTAATAGCGTATATTTCTTATATGAAAAAACCCGCATTCAACAAATTCTTAAAGAGCATCGACGAAGCAAAAGACATTCACGCCGGAAAGCGCAAAGCCTCGCGAGCATTTCATATTAAGCCCATCGAAATAAAGACAATCCGTCACAAATGGCACGCGAGCCAAATGAAATTTGCTCTTATTATCGGCGTGAGTGCCGGCACTCTGCGCAATTGGGAGCAGGGCAGAACCTATCCCGATGGAGCGGCCAGAGTCCTGCTCAAGGTTGCCGCCGTAAGGCCCGATGCGATTAGAGAAGCTCTGAGTATATAAAAAAGAGACCCCAATGCTCGACGAGCGGTGCTACACGGTGTATCCACTATTTGACTAAATGTATTAAATATGATACATTTCGTTTATGCAACCCTTGGGACATACGATCTATCAGTGGCGCCTTGAAAGAAAGTTGACTCAAAATCAGTTGGCCGAGCTTTGCGGGGTTTCCAGGCCCAATCTTTCAGCCATCGAGCAGGGCGCTAGGGACGTTACCTTAAAAACCCTTAAAAGATTGGCCTCGGGGCTAGGAATAACCGCGGGGACGTTAGCGGATGGCCTAGGTCCCGACGAACTCCACGAGAAGCCGAAATGGGGTCGGTTTGAACTCGACCGTATTGGGCGCCTCGCAGCCGGTCAGCGATTATTAGCCTCTTCCAAGGAAAAAGAAATCGCGCGGGAGTTAAGCTCGGTGATGAATTCTAAAATCAGGGGTACCCAAACCAGAAATATTCGCCGCGAAAATGAGACCATATCCAGTCTCAAGACGAAACTAGGATCGGAACTGTTTGAACATTTGATCAAAAGAGTGGAGAAGAATCTGTGAATAAGCGGCAAATTGATCGATATTTTAGTCTTGTGGATAAAATTTATGAGAAAAAATGCCGAATTATCCTGACGGGCGCCGCTGCGGGTGTTTTGTATGGCAGGGTTCGACCGACCATGGACGTTGATTTTGAAGCGGGTGCCGCAGACTGGGATGGTTTTTTGTCGGCGGTGAAAAAAGCGAGCGATCAAACGGGCATCGAATCTCAATTTAGCGAAGACATTGATCATTGGTCGTCGATTACGCTGATGGATTATAGGGAGCATATATATTTATACGGCAAATTTGGAAAACTCGCGATTTATCTCATGGAGCCTGCGTATTGGGCGATCGGAAAACTTTCAAGATACCTGGACCAAGACGTTCAGGATATGGTGAGAGTTTTTAAAAAAACCGGAACCAATTGGAAAACTGTGGCTGAAATTTCAGGAAAAGCGCTTAAAAAAAGCCCAAAATCTACGGCGTGTTTTTTATTTCGTAAACAGACGGAAGATTTTTTGAAAAATCGGGGCAGGGAAGTTTGGGGGAAAAAATATAATGCCGACGAAGCGATAATTCATTTTCATAAGTACGCGGGTATCCAATGAAACGTTTCGTCATCGGTGACATTCATGGCGCGCATAAGGCGCTTGTCCAATGCCTCGAGAGATCAAAGTTTGACCCGAAAGCGGATCTTTTGATTTCTTTGGGAGACATCTGCGATGGTTGGCCTGAGGTTCATAAAGTGATCGATGAATTGCTGCGCATCAAAAATCTAAAAATTATTTTAGGCAACCACGATGAATGGACTCTGCGTTGGATGAAAAACGGCTGGGCAGAAGACGTTTGGGTTAATCAGGGCGGACGGGCTACCATCGAATCTTATCGGCGTGACAGAAAAAACGTGCCGGAGTTCCACAAGAATCTTTTGCAGAAAGCCGTGCTTTTCTTTGAATTAGACAATAAATTATTCGTTCACGGCGGGATCAATCCGAGTATGGAGCCAAATAAACAAGACCCCGAGTTTTTGATGTGGGACAGGGACTTGCTTAATAACGCAGTCAGAGTCAGTAAGAAATCACCGGAATATCGATACGGCAAATGGGATGATATCTTTGTTGGGCACACAACTACGGAATGCTACAAGACACTTAAGCCCATTCATGCTTGTAATGTTTGGGCTTTGGATACCGGCGGCGGTTGGAGCGGCAAATTAACAATAATGGATATCGATAGCCACGACTATTGGCAGTCAGATCTTGTCCCTGATCTCTATCCGCATATTCGCGGAAGGCGCTAACTAGCCTCAAGATTTAACCCATTAAACTCTAAATTGACAGTCCTTTTTTAAAAAATAATAAAATTGGGCGAGGATGCATGCAAGGGGAGATTTGACCTCTAGCCTGGAGTCGTCAAATTCCACCAAATCGCGGGATTCCCCCGATTGATCTTAACAAGCCCCAGCGTATACTCAGCGCTATGGGTGTCTCTCCGAAGTTAATTCCTCCGCATATCTTTCGCGTGTGGGCACTACTTTTATTGCTTTTGGTCGTCGGACCGATCGCGGCAGTCGCCCAGGAGTCGGACAAAGGGAACTTTTTATCATTGACGGTCGAGAACGACTCGCTCGGACGGGGAACGGACAACAATTACACTAGTGGCGTTCGGCTGAGCTATTTTGACATCCGCGAAAAGCCCGGAGAGCTGGTGCACCGCCTAGACCAGCTTATCCCATTTTTTGAAGTTAACGAAACGACGGGCATCACGTATTCTTTGGGACAAAATTTATATACGCCCGATGATATCAGCCAGCGCGAGCAGGTGGCCGGTTCTCGGCCGTGGGCGGCGTTTTTATACGGGTCGATCAGCATGACCACGCTGACGGGAGACCACATTGACGATGCCGAAGCGACACTAGGCGTCGTTGGCCCATGGGCTCAAGGGGAAGCGGCTCAGAAGTTTGTTCACAATGCTTTGGGTTGCAAAGAACCTGAGGGCTGGAATGAACAGATCGAGAACGAACCCGGGCTCATCCTTTCCTGGCGCCGCAGATGGCCGCAGCTATACATTGTCGAGTCTCATGATTTTCTTTTTGCCTTGGAGCCAAATGTGGGTGCGAGCCTAGGGAATGTCTACACGCTTTCAGAGGGAGGCGTTACATTAAGATTGTCCCCCTCTTCTGACCATTGGCAGGACACCCCGCTAATGGTAAGGCCCTCGATCCCTGGCACGGGTTATTTTGAGCCCCAAAAAGATAAAGTGGGCTGGTATTTTTTTGGCGGAGTGCAGGGCCGGGCGGTGGCCAGAAATATTTTTCTCGACGGAAATACTTTTGAGCCCGGCTATCACGTCGATAAAAACCCCTTCGTCATGGATCTTAATGCCGGGATTGCCGTGACAGTCGGAGATATTCGCTTGAGCTACACACTTGTGTATCGGACCAAAGAATATGATGGTCAAAAAGGAAGCGCGCTTTTTGGTGCGGCTGGATTAGGACGTCGATTCTGAAAATGAGAAAATCAGCGGACCCAACACTTAATTCAGCGATAATTAAGTTATGCGTCCCCGGAATTTACGCGGAATTTACGCAATTTAATTAGTTGTGGAGGGCTTTTGTTTGGCATAAACTCGTTCCTGTGAATAATTTTTCTAAATATGCGCGTCAATTATTAACGAACAGTCGTTTTCTCCTGCTGAGCTCTATTTGTATCGGGCTTGTCTTTGGTTTGGGGATCTATCTATTCGTTTATGCCAAGGGCTATTCCTATCTCAGCAATGATCCCCGTGCATGCGCCAACTGCCATGTGATGCAGGAGTATTATGATTCCTGGGTCAAGTCCAGCCATCACCACGCCGCCTCCTGCAATGATTGCCATGTGCCGCACCCACTGATCGAAAAATATATAGTGAAAGCGCGCAATGGATATAATCATTCCAAGGCATTCACGCTTCAAAATTTCCCGGAGCCCATTCGAATCACTAAGGCCAATCTGGATGACTTGCAGCATAATTGCTTGGAGTGCCATTCCACCATGGTTAGCGATATCGCCGCGCACAAAGACGTTGGACAGGGCGCGGCGCGCTGCACTCAATGCCATCGTTCGACCGGACACCTGAGTTTGGATTGAGCTCTTCTTTTTTTTGAAGTACAATGAAATCACAATGAAAAAAATTCTACCTTATATTGTTGTCGGCCTTCTAACAGCGCTACTGACGGGTGCTTTGGCCGCTTTTCTGTTGAATATCCGGGAGCGCAAAGAAGAATCAAAATCTCGTCGCGTGGAGGTAACGAAATTGACGGAAGACACCGTCGATCCCGCTATCTGGGGCAGGGATTTCCCAAGAGAGTATGACGGGTACAAAAAAACCTCAGTCAGCACCCACACTCGCTATGGAGGCAGTGAGGGGATCTCCAAGCTAGATTCGGACCCGCATCTTAAGACTATTTTTGCCGGATACGCATTCAGCGTTGATTACAATCCCCGCCGCGGGCATTTCTATTCGTTGGAGGATCAAAAGGAAACGCTGCGAACAAAAGATTTTAAGCAGGTAGGCGCTTGCCTTCAGTGCCATGCCGGCGGTCTCAAGAAGATATATGAAACCGTGGGCAACGGCGATATGCAGGCAGGTTTTGAAAAAGTGTCCAAAATGCCGCTTCAGGAAGCGTGGAAATACGCCGAACATCCGGTGGCTTGCATTGACTGTCATGACCCCGCCACGATGGATCTAAGAGTCACGCGTCCGGGATTCTTAAACGGCATCAAAGCGCTGAAAGAAAAAGAAGGCATCAAAGACTATAACCCTAACACCATGGCTTCCCGACAGGAAATGCGCACCTTTGTGTGCGCGCAGTGCCATGTAGAATATTACTGCGGGCCAAAAGAAACATTATTTTATCCCTGGAATAATGGGTTAAAAGTCGAAGAGATCGAAGCCTTTTATGATAGTTACAAATTTAAAGACGGTCACCGTTTTTACGACTGGAAACATGAGATCACGGGAGCCGAGGTTATAAAAGCCCAGCATCCGGAGTTTGAGTTGTGGAGCCAGGGGGTGCACGCGAAGAGCGGCGTGGCTTGTGCGGATTGTCATATGCCCTATGTACGGGAAGGGGCTACGAAGATCACAGACCATTATGTGAGAAGCCCTCTATTGAATGTCTCGCGCGCATGCCTGCAATGCCATCATTTCACCGAAAAAGAGATGTTGGAGCGCGTCGAATCCATACAAGACAAGACCAAAAAGCTTCTCGATCGCGCCGAGGAGGCGGTGGTGGCGCTTATTAATAAAATAGCCGAGGCGAAAAAACTGGGGGCCACTGAGGAAGAATTGACGCCGATCTATGAATTCCAGCGCAAAGCCCAGTGGAGATCCGATTTTATCAATGCCGAAAATTCGATGGGATTCCACGCACCTCAAGAAGCGGCGCGAATTTTGGCTGAATCCATCGACTATGCCCGCCAGGGCGAGGTTTTGGTGCAAACAATCCTAGGTCGTTTAGCCAATAAGGAGAAAGCGGTATGACACGTTTTTTATGCGCGTTATTTATCGGTGTGTGTTTTTGGGCGAATCTAGGATGGGCGGCTAATGATCCGGGCGCTCGTGCTGTTAAAGCCGAAGAGCTTGTGGGTTACTGGGATTATTTACCCTCCGAAGGAGACGGGGTCGATAAACGCTACCCTCATCAAGTTTTAATTTTTAAAGAGGATGGCGTCTTTAAAAGCATTCACTCTAACGTGCCTATCACCTCCGGCGATATCGAGCGGGCTCTTGTCACGCCCGATGTGATTCGGTATACGATGCCTAAAGAATCGCTGATCCAATTTGAATGGACGGATGTCAAAAGGTTTGATTTTGCCATGGGTACTTTTATTGATCAACCGATTCAGAAAGCAGGGCAGCCGGTATTTCAACGCGGTGATATTATTCTAAGCTATCTCAGCACGCCCACGACAATACGAGAGAAGCGACTCATCCGTCCACGCAAATAAGCCAAAATCAGGGCAAATCAGCGCCCACAACCCTCAATTCATCAAAATTTAAGTTACGTATCCCCGGAATTAACGGAATTAAAAAACACCCACCTCGAACTTCCCGATAGATAATCAAGGGCTTTCCCTGATACGGCGATATTCGCCGGTAGTTTAAAATACTCCGAATGTTAACAATTAAATAGACTTGATCTAACCCTGCCTTCAATCGCCTTGGGGGATAATTTTTTTTAAGGAGAACGGATGACTACTGTGGGCGCAGCTAAAAGGAAGGCCAAAAAAACCTCTTTCGAACTTCCAAAATCTCCAACTGGCATTCAAGGCTTGGATGAGATCACTTTCGGGGGACTGCCCAAGGGACGGCCGACGCTCGTATGCGGAGGAGCTGGCTGCGGTAAAACGCTTTTAGCCATGGAATTTCTTTACAGAGGCGCCACAGAATTTAACGAGCCCGGCGTTTTTATGGCTTTCGAAGAAAAAGAAGAAGATCTTTCTGAAAATTTTGCATCGCTTGGTTTTGAGATCAAAGCGCTTGTGAGACAAAAAAAACTTTTTGTTGATTACGTCCACATTGAACGAAGCGAGATCGAAGAAACGGGCGAATATGATCTTGAGGGGCTATTCGTGCGGTTGGCGGGCGCCATCGATGCCATCGGAGCCAAAAGAGTAGTGCTGGATACGATCGAGGCCCTATTTTCAGGTTTTTCAAACGAATCTATTCTTCGGGCGGAATTAAGAAGACTTTTTCGCTGGCTGAAAGACAAAAAAGTCACGGCGATCATTTCCGGAGAGAAAAGCGGCCACCTTCTCACCAAGCACGGCCTTGAGGAATATGTCGCGGATTGCGTTATATTGCTTGATCACAGGGTAAACGAACAGATAGCCACCCGGCGTCTCAAGATTATCAAGTACCGCGGATCAAAGCATGCAACCAATGAGGTTCCTTTCCTTATAGGCGAAACAGGCATCTCCGTATTTCCCATGACATCACTTCTTTTATCAAGCGCCGTGAGTAGGGAGCGCGTTTCTTCGGGTATCAAGAGTTTTGATGCGATGCTTGGAAATAAAGGCTACTACAAGAGAAGTTCGGTTCTGGTGTCGGGTTCAGCCGGAAGCGGTAAGACGAGTTTAGGCGCACAATTCGTAAACTCTGTGTGTCAAAGCGGCAAGCGCGCCATCTTTTTCGCATTCGAGGAATCCCAGGGCCAGCTCGTGAGGAATATGCAGAGCATAGGCATTGATTTGCAACAGTGGATAGACAAGGGTCTTCTTAAAGTCATCGCGAACAGGGCAACGATCTGTGGCCTTGAAGAGCATCTTGTAATGAAGCATTTAGCTATCGATGAATTTAAACCCTCGGCAGTTGTTATCGACCCGATCACCACCTTGATCGGCGCCGGATTAAGAAACGAAGCAAGGGGAATGCTGGCGCGTCTTTTGGATTATCTTAAAAATAAGGGAGTGACTGTTCTAGCAACAGATCTCAATATGTTGGTCGAGGGTTTTGATTCGACAGACATAGGCATCTCATCACTTTGTGATACGTGGATAACGCTGACGGTAGAGGCCCGGAACCATCAAAGGAAGCGAAGAATCACGATCATTAAGTCCAGAGGCATGAAGCATGAGCAGGGGGAAAAAGATTTTAAGATCACAGGAAAAGGGTTTGAGATCAGTGATATTTCGGCGGACACGGTAGTTAAGGAAGTATGACTATGTCAAAAAAAGGACTAGCAAAGTTCAAGCCCGAAAAATACATTTTGCACCTTTATGTCGCCGGACTGTCTCCCAGGTCACAATCTGCGATACAGAATATAAAAAGTATATGCGATAAGTATTTGCCGAACCGCTTTAAGCTTGTGATCCGGGACATTTATCACAACCCCATCTTTGCCAGGAACGGGCAGATTCTTGCTGCACCCACGCTGATCAAAAAATTTCCTCTGCCGCTGCGCAGATTCGTAGGGGATATGTCGGATAGCAAAAAAATACTGGTTGGTCTGGATCTGCATACACAGCAATAAAAGGATCCATGAAAAAGCGGACAAATCTCTTAAAAGAGAACTGTGCCCTGAAGGCGCGCTTAACGGAAGCCGAAGAGCTTTTGGCTGCGGTCAAGAGCGGATCCGTTGATGCGCTTGTCACGGATGACCAGACAGTATTTACCCTAAACACCGCCGATCGTGCCTATAGAATTCTTGTTGAGGCGATCAACGAGGGAGCGGCGACTCTTCAGGCCGATGGAACCTTGATGTATAGCAACGGTTGTTTAGCGGCAATGCTCGGCCTTCCCATCGAAGCAATCATCGGCCGTTCCATATTTGATTTTGTCGGATTGGATGAGCGCCGACGACTTCAGCTCATTTTAAGCCAAAGCACAAAAGAAACCGTACGCACCGAATTCCGGCTCAAGCAAAAAAGCGGAATGCTCCTACCTGTCCTCATATCCAGCAATGCTTTTAAGCGCGAAGATTTCAGTCTTTGCATGGTCATTGCAGATCTGACCGAACAAAAGAAAGCCGAACTTGAGCTTGAAGTGAAGAACCGCCAATTGAAGCAATTGGCGGATAAGCTATTCAGCGTCGAGACCGAAGAGAGAAAACGGCTTGCGGATCTTCTTCACGACGACTTACAGCAAATCCTTGTCGCTTGCATGATGCGGCTCTCAGTGCCTCACTATTCCCGTAAATCTCGCGACGGGATCAATAAACTGCTCACCAAAGCGATTGAGGCCTCAAGAACGTTGAGCGCTGAGCTCAGACCGCCTGTCCTGTTTGAGAAGGGCTTGGTGGCTGGCACACGATGGTTTATCGATCGTAATATCAAACAGCTCGGGCTAACCATTGATGTTCAGCTGGATGGTTATGAGGAAATTACCGATCAGGGCATCAACGATATGCTGTATCAATGTGTGCGTGAATTGATTTTTAATATTGTCAAACATGCGCATGTCTCCAAAGCCACTCTTATTTTTTCTACGGTCAAAGGGCAATCACACATTCAAGTCAATGACCTTGGCCGGGGGTTTATAGTATCCGACTCAAACAGAACAAAGGTCGACAAGGCGGATGGCCGCGGACTTTTTAGTATCAAAGACCGCCTTCGCGCCATCGGAGGTAAATATAAAGTCGAATCCAATCCAGGTCAGGGGACCAGGGTCACCTTAACTATTCCTCATCGCAAGACAGAGTCTTTTTTATTTTCAGACAATGGGGAAGTCCAAAACGTTCCCGCCCAAAAAGCAAACATCAAAATTTTGGTGGTGGATGATCACAAATTGGTCCGAGAGGGAATCGTGAATGCGCTTTCAGCCGAAATGGATATTTCGGTGATCGGTCAGGCGGAAAATGGGCTAGAGGCTGTTTCTAAGGCAGGGGAACTCAAGCCGGATGTTGTCGTGATGGATCTTAATATGCCGATGATGAATGGAAGTGAATCGGCCCGCATGATGCGTGAAAAGAAATTCAAATCAAAAATTATTATTATATCCGTTAACGCAGATAAGCAAGCGGAGCAAGCTGTTTTGGAAGCCGGGGCTATTGCCTTCCTTTCCAAGTCGTGCGATCTTGGCGAGTTGTTGAGAGTTATTCGAACTTGCGTTTCATAAGCAAGCTAACCCCTTAATCACGCCAAAGAAGCATTTAATCTAAAGCTATGGATAACCTTTTTCTGCAAAGGGTGAGTTTTTTTTCTTTTCTTTGTCAAAACATACACCGAGCGATAAATGCCTAGAGGCTGCTTGTTTAGTGTGGCCAACCTGTGTTGGCTCGGAGCTTTGGTCAGTGTGTATTGATTGATTGGCGCAATCCCAACCTGGTTTAAAACAAGTCGACGAACGATTTCCACATCCTGGATTTCAGCAACGACATTGGGTTTTATTTTGTGTGAAACGAAATATTCCTGTAGCGCTAGATAGATCTGGCTATTCGATGTCGGGAGTATCATCGGAGCCTCTTCAAGGCAGCGCGGAAAAGGACCCAGTTTTTTAGAGATGGCAGGATGGGCGATGAATACCACGGGAACTCTGTCGATCAAGTGGTTTTCGATAGCGGTACTTTTCTGCGCATAGGGCATATCCGTCAAAATAAAATCGATTTCATGGGCATCTAGCATTTCGACTAATTTCTCCATACGCTCTTCATGGAGAGTCAGGTGTTGATCAGGTTCAAGCTTCAGAGCAAAATTAAGAAGCGCATCCAAAAATGACTTCGGCACATAGGGCGTTGCGCCAACATTAGTTTTAAGCCGCCCTTTCTTTGTGAGAGTTCCCAAACTTTGCATCATCTCACGGCCTGTTTCAAAAATATCCTCGGCATAGACTTTTAAGTGCTGCCCTTCTTCAGATAGGATTAGCTTTTTTCCCTCTCTGTTAAATAATTGGAACCCCAAGAAATTTTCAAACTGCTTGATTTGATAACTTAAAGCGGGCTGACCAATCCTTAATTGTTTAGCGGCGGACGTGACCGAGCCTTCTTTGGTGAGCGTGTAAAAGTAATAGAGGTGGTGGTAGTTGAACGGGATCATATATTGATTTAATCAATAGTATAAGTATAAATTATGCATTTTACAACACCATCACCGCCCCGCATAATTGGCCCAACACAAGGAGGGAATTATGCTAAAGGCAATGAAAAGTCAGCTGTCGCTCTTGGCAATAGAAAATGGCGAGGTCTTTGCGACGCATGTCCGCAAAAGGGTCAAAGCCAAGCATGCCCAGGTGGCCATCAGCAAGTCCCTTAATCTCATCATGATCATGCCGGATTTGATCGCCCAGGTTCGAGACGCCTCCGAAGATAGGCAGTTGTCATCCGAAATAAGGCGCTTGAACCAGTTCTTACTGGTTTATTTCTATCACCCGGTTGACTTTCTTCCTGATGATGCGGGAGGGCTTTTTGGGTACTTGGACGATGCGTATTTTGTGGGACGGGTTTATCAGAAGATCCGGTCTATTACGGGCAAGCAAGCACACGCATCTGCAAAGGAACTGACTTTGGATTTAACAGCGGCGCTCGAGGTCGTAAAGACCGTTATTCCAAAAGAGTCCAGAAAGATAGATGCGCTTATTGAAGAATTGATACGGGGCAAAAGGGAATTGTTCGAAAAGCTTTTAAGTAGGAAATAATAAGCCAATGATACACGCGTTCAAAGACAGTCTAAAAAGACTTGTTGCAGATCCGAATGACTTATTTCATTTGCATGTGCGCGACAGGATAGGGAAAAAAGCCACGGATCATTTTGAGGGTAAAGTGAAAGAATTTATTCTCAGAATGCCCTCTATGGTATCTAGGATCGATAGATTGTTGGCGCTCGAGAAGGAAGATTCTGTGGCTCATCGGCTGGCTCAGTATTTGCTTATCTATTTGTACGATCCGATCGATTTTTTACCTGAGAAAGATAACGGCTTATTTGGGTATTTAGATGACGCCTATTTTGTAGCGATCGTTTACTTGTTGATTCTTGAAAAAATCGACCCCTCTCTTAGAAGAGCTGAAGACGAGCAAGTCAAAGAGTGGATTTCTAAGCATTTAGGACCAGTGCAGTATCTGATACCGGTTGAGTCTAGGAAGATAAACAAAGTGGTATCTGATATCATAACAAATCAGATTCTTTGTTACTCGGTTGTCCAATAATGGCAGAAAGGTCTAGGTAGAGAATATGACTTGGTTCTGGGTGGGTTTCAATGTATTTGTATTGGCAATGCTGGCGCTGGATCTCGGGGTGTTTCACCGAAAAGCTCATGAGGTGAAATTCAAAGAGGCTATGGCTTGGACGGTTGTGTGGATCGCTCTAGCGCTTCTTTTTAATTACGCAGTTTATCGCCTCTGGGGTTCGCAGGTCGGCCTGCAATTCTTGACAGGTTATCTCATTGAAAAATCGCTCAGTGTGGACAATGTCTTTGTTTTCTTACTGATCTTCACCTATTTCAAGGTACCCGCGAAGTATCAACACGAGGTCTTGTTTTGGGGCATCATTGGCGCCCTTATCTTCCGCGCTATTTTCATTTCAGTTGGAATTACCCTTTTGGAACACTTTCACTGGCTCATTTATGTTTTTGGGGCATTTCTTGTATTCACCGGATTTAAGCTGGCCTTAGAGAAGGATAAGGAAATTCATCCCGAGCGCAACCCGGTTCTTCGTCTATTTCGACGCATGATGCCCGTGACAGAACAGTACGAGGGAGGAAAGTTTTTTGTGCGAAAGGATAACCGGATTTGGGCAACGCCGCTTTTTGTGGTGCTCTTGGTGGTTGAAACAACGGACGTCATCTTTGCCGTTGATTCTATTCCAGCCATTCTTGCCATCACAAAGGACCCGTTCATCGTTTACACATCGAACGTTTTTGCGATCCTCGGTCTTCGTGCCCTTTATTTCGTCTTGGCGGGGGTGATGGAGAAGTTTCACCATTTGCACTACGGGCTAGCAGCAATTCTGGGGTTTGTGGGTTTAAAAATGCTGGTTTCCGAATTTTACAAGATACCTGTGTATGTTTCTCTGGGTTTCATCGCAAGCGCCTTGGTTTTATCGATCATCGCGTCACTGGTGTGGCCTAAGAAGGTCAATGCTGAGGTCGCCTTATGAAGATATACATCTTTGTGATACTGGCTGCTTTTCTGTGCGGCTGCTCCACTATGATTGACAAGGATACGAAGCTTTCGTTGAAAGGTCCTAAGGCTGAAGTGAAGCGGACATTCTGATGAATGGCCCCGCAGATTCTAGATTCAGCGGACCCAACACCCAATTCATCAAAATTTAAGTTACGTGTCCCCGTACCGACCTTATTAATAATTTATTAATTTGACAATTTCATTAATATCGGGCATCCTTTTGAAAGGAGAGAGTACCCATGACCGCTATGCTTAAGATGAATCGTCATCGCCAGATCAATCTACCATCTGCTTTTGTGGCTTCCCTGAGTCTTGGGGAGGAGAATTATCTTAAAGCGGAGATTCGCGGGAATCATATTATTTTGACGCCAATCGATCCGGTAGAGCGGGTCTTTTCTGCGAATGATTTAGATCTAGCCGAAGAAACGTATCAAAAAGAGAAATCAAAAGCAAAGCCCGTTACGGCCGAATGGATTAAAAAAGCCCACCGGTCTAAATAATGCCTTTTAAGCTTTTCTATCTCCCCAGTTATGAGCGCTGTCTAAAAGGGTTAGATGCCGCCCAAAGACATCTGGCCAGTCTAATCGTTATGGCGCTAACGGATTATTTCCATTCCGAATCGATCGCTTCAAGCACTGTCCACGTCGTTCATTTAGAAGGGCGTTCGCGTAGACTTGTTTTTAAAAAGCTCCGGGCATCCATATGGGAAGCCTACATAGAAGGCCAGCTTCGTATTTTAACTCGTCTAGAAAAAGGCGCTCATTATCTGGTGTTTGCCGGAAATCATGACCAAGTTCGTAAATTCTTAAAGGAAAGCTAGAAGGAGGGCGTAAAGTCCTCAATAATCTTCCTCATCGCCTCAATATTCGGAGAAAGATTAATCTTCGTCCGGAATTCACTCGCCCCCGGAATATTTTTAAAATACCAACACGCAATCCGCCGTAGGTGAAGGTGGGCAAGGTACGGATCGCGGTGCTGAAGCTCCAGGTCCATATGATGAAGCAGGGCTTTCTTTTTTTCTTCGAAGCTTGGTTCGGGCAGCGGGGACTTGCCGTTTAAAACGTTTTCGACGCTTTTAAAAAGCCACGGGTTTCCGAGGCCCCCGCGGCCAATCATCACGCCGTCACATCCTGAAATTTTTTTGAGTTTCACCGCATCGTCGCCGCTTAGGACGTCTCCGTTTCCAATCACGGGAATTTTAACAGCGGCCTTCACGCGACCAATCGCTTCCCAATCCGCTTTGCCGTTATAGCCTTGCGCGCGCGTGCGTCCATGAACCGACACGGCGTTAATCCCACAATCTTCGGCAATTTTTGCGACGGCCACGGCCTCAGCTCCCGAGGAATCCGTAACTCCGAGTCTCATTTTCACCGTGACTGGAATATTTTGAACGGCTTTCACCACCGCGCGGAAAATTGCCTCAGCACCTTTTGGGTTAGCGAGTAGGGCAGAGCCCGAACCATTTCCAGCGACTTTGGGGGCAGGACACCCAAGATTAATGTCGAGCAAATCATAACCCATCGCTTCGACCATCGCGGCACCCCGCGCCATCGAGTCGGGGTTACACCCCATGAGCTGAGCGCCCAGCGGTTTATCCTCTGGAAGCGTTTTCATGAGTTCGAACGTCCCTTTATTTTGTCTAATCAAGGACTCCGCCGCTATCATTTCCAGAAAACAGAACTCCATCCCGTAGGAGCGGGAGATGAGTCGGTAGGCCAAATCGGTACAACCGGCCATGGGGGACTGAATCACCCCCGATTTAAGAGTAAGAGACTTGAGGCGGATCATGTGGTATATTCTAGCACTCCAAAAGGGGTCAAATAATGAGTCAGGTACAGCAAAACATTCGAAACATCGCAATTATCGCGCACGTCGACCATGGCAAAACAACCTTGGTGGACGCGATTCTACGGCAAACCCAGGTCCACCGCAACATTAACGATATGGGCGAGCGCATCATGGATTCTATGGATCTCGAGCGCGAGCGGGGTATTACCATTCGCGCTAAGAACGCCAGCGTGATTTATAAAGACACCAAAATCAATATCGTCGACACCCCGGGTCACGCTGACTTCGGTGGCGAAGTTGAACGCACGCTTCGCATGGTCGACGGTGTGCTCCTTGTTATTGACGCCAAAGACGGCCCCATGCCGCAGACGCGTTTCGTGCTTCGCAAGGCGCTTGAGCTCGGACTTCGCGCGATTGTCGTCATCAACAAAGTCGACCGGCACGATTCACAGATTGAAGAAGTGACGAATCGCACCTTTGATTTATTTTGTGAATTAAATGCCAACGATTATCAGCTCGATTTCCCGATTGTGTACGCGTCAGCCCTTCAAGGGACAGCGACGCTCGATATGCACAAGCCGTCCGATAATATTTCAGCACTTCTCGACACCATCATCGCCAAGGTGCCTTTACCAAAAGTGACTCCGGACCAACCCCTTCAAATTTTAGTGCTGGCCCTTTTACAGGACTCCTATAAAGGAAAGATGGGTATCGGCCAAATTATTTCGGGCGATATTGCCAAAGGTGACATGGCCATGCTCGTTCGCCGCGACGGCAAGCAAGTAACCTCGCGCGTCACGAGTGTTTTGAATTATCAGGGCCTCGACCGCATCGAAGTCGAAAAAGCGTTTAGCGGTGATATTGTGGCGGTTGCCGGATTTGAAGACATCGGAATCGGCGAAACGATTACCGACCCTGCGAACCCACGTCCCTTACCGGCGCTTGAAATTGACGAGCCGACGGTTCAGATGACATTTGGTGTCAACACGAGCCCCTTTGCCGGAAAAGAAGGAAAATTTGTAACGTCTCGCGCCATTCGCGACCGTCTCTTTAAGGAACTTGAAATCAACGTCTCACTTCGCGTGTACGAAACCGACAGCGCCGATACCTTTTTAGTCGCCGGCCGCGGGGAACTTCATTTGGCAATTTTAATTGAAACCATGCGCCGCGAAGGTTACGAGCTCCAGGTCTCTCAGCCCGAAGTTATTTTCCACGAAAAAGACGGCGTCAAACAAGAGCCTTTTGAATTTTTAGTCATCGATATTCCTAAAGAGTATCAGGGAATTATCATTGAAGAAATCGGCCGCCGCAAAGGCATTTTGAAAAATATGATTCAAGCGCCAACCGGCGAAGTGCATTTGGAGTACCAGATTTCCACTCGTGGCATCATCGGTTTAAAGGGTGCGCTCATGACCAAAACGCGCGGCACCGCCATTTTGCATCACGTGTTTGATGAATACAAACCCGTCGAGTCCTCCGACTTTAACACCATTCCGCACGGCTCGCTCATTTCCAGCGAAACCGGAGAGTCCAGCGCTTACGGGCTTTGCAATGTTCAAGAGCGCGGTGATCTTTTTATCGGTTCCGGCGTCGATGTGTACATGGGAATGATTATCGGTGAAAATTCGCGCGGCGAAGATTTAGATATCAGCCCCTGCAAAACTAAAAAATTAAGCAACATGCGCTCTTCGGGTTCCGATGACGCGCTTGTTCTCGCACCTCCGCGCGAACTGACACTGGAACTGGCCATCGAATACATCGGTCCTGACGAGCTTGTCGAAACCACTCCCAAAAGCATTCGTTTGCGCAAAAAATTTCTCGATCCGCTCCAGCGAAAGCGCATTCGCCGTGACTCCAAATGATAAAAGCGAAGGCCCAGCCGCCAAGGCGCCGGGTCTTCGACTGCAAGTCGTTCTCGCTCAAGCGGGCCTAGCCAGTCGTCGCGGGGTTGTCGATTTGATCACATCCGGTCAAATCACCGTGAACGGCCAAGTCGTTGTCGAAAAAGGTTTCCGCGTCAATCCCGAAACTGACCAGATCGCCGTCAACGGCTCACCGATTGGAAATATTTCCGACATCCAAAAAGTTTATTATATTTTCCATAAGCCCAAAGGTGTCACGACGACAATGAGCGACCCTCACGCTGAAAAACCCATTTCAGAATTTTTCAAAGACGTCACCGAGCGAATTTTCCCAGTCGGCCGCCTTGATCTCGACACAACCGGTTTAATTTTACTCACGAACGACGGCGAGATTTCTTTTCGCCTGACTCATCCGAAATTTGGCATCGAGAAAAAATACCAAGCGCTGCTTTCGGATTATTTGAGTGATGAAGACAAAGCCGAAATTGAAAAGGGAGTCTCGCTTGAAGAAGGGGAGACCGCGCCTTGCAAAGTGATTATCCATGAACGCACACCGGTTCAGACCAATGTGACCGTCATTCTTCACGAAGGAAAAAAGCGCCAGATCCGCCGCATGTTTGAAATGGCCGGAAACCGCGTGCTCGAACTTCACCGCTTTGAATACGGACCGCTAGGTCTTGGCACGCTTCGTCCCGGCCAACGCTGCGAGCTCACCGGAAAAGAAATTCAGTCTCTCAAAAAAGCAGTCGGACTGTAACCGTGAAAGTCGTCGTCTACACGACTGAGTATTGCCCCTACTGCACCGCCGCTAAAAAACTTCTCGAATCTAAAAAAATAAAATTTGATGAAATCGACGTCTCCCATGACGACGCCATGCGCGATAAATTGGTCGAGCTTTCCGGCCAAGAAACCGTTCCGCAAATCTTCATCGATGGAAAGTCCATCGGCGGATACACCGATCTTGTGGCCTACTTCCAAAAAAACAAATAATTTAAGCGTTGAGTAAATGGCCCAGAGCGGCAGCTAGCGCCGGCGAGCTCCAGGGTACTCGGGTATTTCCCCTAAGCGAGCCGAAGCTCCGCAGCGAAGGTGCGACTCGGTGGGGCGCACCGAGCGTTGCCGCGAGGGCCATTTACTCAAATCCTAACTTCAAGTCGTTACCTCAGCCTGGAGCGCGTCTCGGATCCTCTAACAGATCCTTGATCTCAAACTCTGCCGCTCCGTATTCTCTGGCGACTGAGATGATCTCCGGGCACGCTTCGTAACGCTCTTTCTTTAACGCTTCTTTCAAATAAAGAAGCGCAGTTAACTTAATCGGGTGTTTCACGACCGCACTCCTTGTAAACTGCCAACGGCTATTTTGGATTGTTTTTAACATCGCTTTTCTCCTTGTTTAAACTTGGCCCCAAAAACAAAGAGCCCGTTACCTTTCGGTAACGGGCTCTGGGGGTTTCGTTCTAAACTTGTTTAGTCTTTCTTAATTCCTCCCCAACCCGCTACCGGCATGTTGGCACATGCGATAATGCCGAAGGTCCGCCTTCTTTGTGGCGGAGCAAACGGCAATAGACGCCCATGCGCCGGCCGTAAGCTTTACGGCTGCAAATTTGGGCGATACGTTATTGGTTAGAATTAAGTTTGACACAATTTCCTCTAGTGCTTTCGAATATACATCAGCGCATTTCAAATATCAAGCGAATTTGAAAATATTTTTTTGAAACTAATCCATTCCGAGCCGTCCGAGACGTCCGGAAGCGCGCGCTTTTTCCTTCATAATGTGAAAAAAGACACCCGCCGCAACAAAATATAACAGATTCAAAATAAAAGACTTCCAGAAATCCTCTACCGGCAAGGTGCCGGTATTGATGACGAACCGAATCCCTTCAAAAACATAGGTGCTGGGAAGGCCTAGCGAAATCACGCGCAGCCACACCGGCAGCACCGACAGCGGGTAATACACCGCCGAAAGCGGTTGAATGAGAAACGGCACGCCCCAGATTAGCGCCTCGGCCGAGTGTCCAAAACGGATCACGAGCGCCGACGTGAAAAGGCCGACCGCCCAGCCAAATAAAATCAAATTTAAAAAAAGCGGAATGATATAAATTTGCAAATGACTCAAGAGATGAAAGTGGTACAGAAACAGCGAAATGACCGACAGAATCGTGGCAATCAAAACTGTTTTCGTAAAGCCGTATAGAAAGGTTGCCATCACCCATTCCCAGGTTTTGAGAGGGGAGATAAATAAATTCACGATGTTTTGCGTCCAGATGTCTTCCACGAAGGCAATGCTCACGGCCTGCTGGCTGCGGTAAAGCACGTCCCAAAAAATCATCGCACTTAAAAGAAGCGGTATAATTTTAGGAATCGTGTTGTTCGACAGCGTTTGAATGTACACCGACACAAATCCCCACACCAAAAGTTCCATCACCGGCCAGAAAATAATTTCTAAAAAGCGGGGGAGGCTGCGCTTGTGAAGGTAAAGATAACGCGAGATCATTGCGCCGATGCGCGTGATGGATTCGTTCATGAGTCCCCCAGCACCAAATCGCCCTTGCGGACAATTTTAATAAACACTTCGTCGAGACTTTTACTTTTAAACAACGTTTTCACCTCACCCGGTGTTCCTTCGGCGATGGTTTTTCCTTCGTGAATGAATAAAATCCGGTCGCAGACTTCTTCGACCTCTGGCATATTGTGCGAGGTGTAGAGAATGCCCATATTGTTGCGGCTTTGAATTTTTTTTAAGGTTTTTCGCACGGTGTCAGCCATTTCCGGGTCAAGGCTTGCCGTCGGTTCATCGAGCAGTAAAAGCTCAGGGTCATTCAAGAGACATTTGACGAGCTGAAGCCTTGTTTTTTCGCCGGCCGACAGCGCGCCCGTGATTCTATTTTCTAGATCCGCGATGTCGAATATTTTTAAAAGCGAACCAACTTTTTCTTTGGCGTTTTGCACGCAGTAAAGCTTCGAGAATATTTTTAAATTTTCCGAAACCTTTAAATTCGACGGCAGTTGCACATAAGCCGATGAAAAATTAAGACGTTTGGAAATTTCATGGTGATCTTTGATGGGGGATTTTCCAAACACCTTTGCTTCGCCCGAAGAAGGGGAGAGAAGTCCCAGTAAAATGTGAATCGCCGTGGTTTTTCCGGCTCCATTGGGCCCAAGCAGTCCCAAAATTTCGCCCGGGTTCAAGGTGAACGAAAGATCGTCGAGCGCTTTGGTGTCCGCGTAGTTCTTTGAAAGCTTTTTGGTTTCAATCAGCATTGTTGTATAATCTCCCCATTAAATTAGCACAGGGAGATGGCATGAAAAAGCAATACTTTGTCTATTCGTTTGTTTTCATTTTCACAATTTTACTTTTAAACGGCTGTGCAACGGCGCCTAAAAAAACAGCCGGACCGAGCCATGAAGAACAAGTGGCTCAACTTCAAAATGAAGTGCAGGCTAAAGATCAGCAGATTCAGGAATTGCAGTATCAGCTTCAAAACACTCAAGCGCCGATGGTTTCCGGAAATTCCAACTACTCCAAATCAAGCCGCTCCAGCAAATTTATTAAAGCGTCCGGCGTTTCCGTGTTGGATGTCCAAAGGGCCTTAGAGAGAGCCGGTTTTGATCCAGGACCCGCAGACGGTCAAATGGGCAAAAAAACCAAATCCGCTATCAAAGCGTTTCAGCGAAAGAATAATTTGAAAGCCGACGGCGTCGTGGGCGAACGCACCTGGTCCGCCTTGAAGGGCTAGCATGTTTATTCACATGGTGCTTTTTAAAATTAAAAAGCAGCATGTCTCGGTTTACCGGCGTGATTGCAAGCTCTGGTCGAAGGAAGTCACAAAGGCTCCGGGTTTTTTGGGGGTTCACACGCTTTTTCGCACAAATGAAAAAGACCAGGTTGCCTCTCTTTATATGTGGAAGAACGAAAACGCTCATAACCGTTTTATGAGCAAACACCACGACCGGCTGGTCTCTCTGTCAAAATGCCCGGTTTCGGTGTTAGGGTATTTTAATTTCGAAACCTCCGAGCAGCGCGCGCTAAAATCAGTCGGAGAATTCTGGCGGTCCCGGAAATCTAACTAATGGAACAAATGCATTCTCTCGCGCTCTTAATTCCCGAAATTAAAGAGCTTTTAAAAGAGAAAAACTTTACGCTCGTGCGGCAAGTCATCCGCGAATGCGTGCCAATTGAGCTTGCCGACTGCTGGAAAAAATTTGAAGAGGACGAGCGTCTCCAGCTTTTCAAATTACTTCCTGCAGCGAGCGCACTCCGCCTTTTTGAAGTGCTCGAGATGGACGATCAGCGAGCACTTTTGGGGCGTTTGAATGACGAAAACGTAACCCCGCTTCTTGAAGGCATGTCCTCGCCGGATCTGGCCAAAATTTTTCACAAGATGAATCCGCGCTTTGTCAAAAAAATGACAAGTCTCATCAAACGCCAAGAAGCGCTCGCGCATATTGATCTGGTCATGAAATACCCCGAGCACACGGTTGGAAATTTGATGCACCCGGAGTACGTAAAGCTCTCTCCAAAGCTCACCGCCAAACAAGCGTTGCTCGTCATGCAAGCCGTCGCGCGTCCGAATCAAAAAGAACATTTGTACGAGCTTTATGTCACCGACGAAGAGGGGAAAGTGCTCGGAAGTTTGAGCCTGCAGGATTTGGTGAGTGCCCCCGAAGATGAAAAGCTCGTGAAGATTATGTCCTCGGTGGAAGGCATTAAAATTCGTCCCGAAACCGACCAAGAAGAAGCCACGAAGATTTTTTCCAAATACAATTTAAGCTCCGCACCCGTGATCGATGAATCTGGAAAAATGATGGGTGTTTTGACGACCAAGGACATGATCTCCATTGTTCGCCAGGAAGCCACCGAAGACATCGCAAAAATGGCCGGTACCCGCGCCAAAGACTTGCGCGAAGAGTCCTCCTTTAAAATCGTGTTCTTTCGTATGCCGTGGCTTGTTGTAACGCTTTTGGGCGGTATGTTTATTTCAGTGATTATCCGCCACTTCGAACCGATTTTGGCCAAAGCCGTAGCACTCGCTGCTTTTTCTCCGCTCATCGCCGGTATGGGTGGAAACGTCGGGTCGCAGTCGGCAACGATTATGGTGCGAAGTCTGGCGCTGGGACATCTCAACGAACGAGCCGATCAATTTAAAGCAATTTTCCGCGAATTCAGAGTCGGGGTGATGCTGGGTGGGATTTATGGCGTCGCACTTGCAGGCTTTGCTTATTTAGTTTACGGACATCAATATGGTTACCAGTTCGGCATCGTGGTCGCGGTTGGAATGGGAACGTCCATGACGGTTGCCGCGACAATGGGAGCCGTTGAGCCCATTATTTTTCATCGTCTTGGCATTGACCCGGCGACCGCCACCGGTCCGCTCATCACCACCATCACCGACATTATCTCTAACTTCACGTATTTTTCGCTCGCCACCGCACTCTTAATGCACCTTTTGTAAGATGCCGCACATCCACGAGCTTTACGATTTTGTGGTTTCCGTTTTCATCGTCTACCAAAAAAAAGTGCTGCTCATTTATCACAAAAGCTACAACGAGTGGCTCCCTATCGGCGGACACATTGAACTCAATGAAGATCCGGAAGAAGCGCTGTACCGGGAAATTCAAGAAGAGTGCGGCCTGAAAGTAAAAATTCTGTCAAAAGCGCCGCCCATTGCACACCGGCACGTGAAACCAATTCCGACCCCGGATTATGTGGACGCGCACCGCATCAGCGCCTCGCACAAACACGTCGCATTTGTTTATTTTGGAACGTCGAAATCCGATCAAGTGAAATTGCACACCCGCGAGCATCGCGAGTTTGCATGGGTTTCCAAAAAAGAGCTGAAGAATCCAAAATACAAACTCACGAAGTCCATTTTGTTTTACTGCGAGAAGGCGCTCGAGCGATGCGCATAACTGTCATTGCATTGGGTATTTTCATGTTTTTGTCGGCACCGCTTTTTGCCGAGCAAATCCTCATCGGCCCGGATTTAGATGGCATGATCGACATTAAAGAAGGTTCTAGTTTTACCGTGCTTTCCAAAAGCCCTCAAAAAATTTCGCTCCAGCAGGGTGAGTTGATGATGGTGCAGGAAGGTCAGGGAGCGCCCCCCATCCAAATTCTTACACCCTCCGGTCTCGTGGAGCTCGGTTCCGGCGGAGCCATGATTCAAGCAGGTTCAAGCGGCACTTCTGTGCGCGTGTTCGGAGACCGAGTCAAATTCGGAAACAAAACCGTGACTGAAGGATTTGCCTACACACAGCCTGCTAAAAAAGGGAAGTCTGCGCTCACGCGTCTTGAGTTTCGCGATTACGAAAAATGGACGGTCTGGATCCGCAAATGGTACGAAAAAAAAGACGATTTTATTTATGAGCGCGTTGAAAAGGAGATGGACTGGTGATCGCAACGATTACGCTTAATCCTTCAATAGATCAGTACCTGGTTGTGCCCGACTTGCACAAAGACGACACCAATCGCGCGAGCTCCGTCGTGAATTTTGCCGGCGGAAAAGGCGCCAATGTTTCGAAAGTCGTGCGCGAACTGGGTGGCCTCACTCACGCTTACGCGCTGCTCGGAGGTTTTGTGGGTGAATTTTGGAAGCAGTTGATCGTCTCGCTCGACATTCCATTTACGGCGTCGTGCGTCAAAGGCGAAACGCGCATCAACACCATTCTGACAGATGTGAAAGATAAAACACAGACGCGCGTGAGTGCGCCGGGACCACACGTCACTCAAAAAGAAATCCAAATTTTTTTAAAAAGCCTTTTAAGCATCAAAAGAAAACCGTTTGCCTGGGCGCTCGGAGGAAGTCTTGCCAAAGGAATGCCGGAAGATACGTACCGGAATTTTGTGGCGCATCTTCAGAAACAGGGCGTTTATAGCGTGCTCGACACCGACGGCCCCGCACTTAAAATCGGACTGAAGGCCAAGCCGTTTATGATCAAGCCCAATGAACATGAACTTGAACGCCTCATGGGTCATTCATTTAAAAATACAAGCCAGTATCTAAAGGCTGGTCGTGCGCTCGTCGAGAGCGGCGTTTCCATCGCGGTGATTTCGCTCGCCGCAAAGGGCGCTTTGTTTATTACGAAGCACAAAGCGTTTCACGTGTCGACGCCAAAGGTTGAAGTTAAAAGTAAGGTAGGGGCGGGCGATTCATTGATCGGCGGCTTCCTTCTTGGCCTCTCCCGAAACAAATCTCTCGAAGAATCCGCCCGGCTCGGGGTCGCCGCTTCCACTAGTGCCGTGATGCGCGAAGCGCCACGGCTTTGTGTCAAAGCAGACATCCCCAAACTCCTCTCCAAAATAAAGATCAGCTCGTTTCCAGCCTGATTGCAGACGACTCTCAACTAGAGTATAATAGCCTCTCTTTAAGGAGGAGTGCGCAATGCATCACGAAGAATGTTGTGAAGAAAGAACGTTACAAATCGGCCAAAAGGCCCCTGATTTTGCGGCACAGGCACTTATGCCGGACGGAAGCTTTAAAGAAGTAAAGCTTTCCGATTATAAGGGGAAGTGGGTCGTTCTATTTTTCTATCCTCTCGATTTCACGTTTGTTTGCCCGACGGAAATTAAGAGTTTCAATCAGCACCTCGATCAGTTTAAGAAATTAAACGTCGAAATCTTGGGTGCCAGCACCGACAGCGTGTATTCTCACAAGGCTTGGTCCGAAAAAGAATTGGGCAAAATTAATTTCCCGATCTTGGGCGACACCAATCACTCGGTCTCCAGAGGATTCAACGTTCTCTTGGAAGATAAAGGAATTGCGCTTCGTGGAACGTTTATCATTGATGCCAATGGCGTATTAAAATCCGCCGTCGTCAACGATCTTCCCGTTGGCCGCAGTGTCGATGAGACGCTTCGCACCGTGCAAGCCCTTCAGACCGGTAAACTTACCGGTTGCGAGTGGAAGCCCGGCGAAAAGACGCTGAATTAAAATTATCTCAACTACGCGACGGGTCCTGCCGGCGGTTGTCCGTTCGAAAGCCACCTTCGGTGTTTTCGATACGGACGCCTACCGCCGTCACCCGTCGCGTAATTTTTTAAACCCCCACATGTCAGCGCCGTCTCTTGGTGTGAACAAGTGAATAAAAAATCTCTCGCTCTTCAAATTGTCCAAACGCTCCGCAAAAATAATTACGAAGCTTATTTTGTCGGTGGTTGTGTCCGTGATCTGCTTCTCAAAAAGAATCCCAAAGATTTTGATGTGGCGACGAATGCCACGCCGAAGCAAGTTCAGAAACTCTTTCCTAAAACCGTAGCGGTGGGCGCTCAATTTGGCGTCGTCGTCGTGATGATCGAGGGCCAATCCTTTGAAGTGGCAACCTTCCGTGCGGACGGAGGCTATCAGGACGGCCGGCGTCCGACATCGGTAGAATTCACAAACGCTAAAGAAGATGCGGTGCGCCGCGATTTTACGGTGAACGGCCTTTTTTACGATCCGGTCTCCAGAAAAGTTTTTGATTGGGTCGATGGGCAGAAGGATTTAAAAAAGCGCGTGATTCGAGCGATCGGCGATCCGATAAGACGCTTCAACGAAGACAAGCTCCGCATGCTGCGCGCCGTGCGATTTGCGAGTGTCCTGAATTTCAAAATAGAACCTAAAACATTTTCGGCCATTCAAAAGCTCCACAAAGAAATTCACGCCGTGAGTGCCGAGCGCATTCGCGAGGAACTCGTGAAAATGTTTACCGGCCCAAATCCTGCTGGCGCCATGGAGCTTTTGGACAAATCTGGTCTTCTCAAAGAAATTTTACCGGAAGTCGAGCGCATGAAAGGCGTCGAACAACCCAAGCAGTTTCACCCGGAAGGTGATGTGTTCAAGCACACCAAACTTTTGCTAAAACAGTTGAAGAATCCGGACGTGGTCTTAGCATTTGGCGCGCTTCTGCACGACGTCGGAAAGCCGCCGACGTTTAGGCGCGCGGACCGCATTCGTTTTAACGGCCACGAAAACGTCGGCGCGCGCATGACTGAGAAAATTTTGGAACGCCTGCGCTTTTCGAATGATCTAAAGGAAAAAATCACCGCCTGCGTTGAAGGGCATATGCGTTTTAAAGACGTAAAACAGATGCGCGAGAGCACACTTAAGAAATTTATGCAGCGCGAAACCTTTGATACGGAGCTTGAGCAGCACCGCATCGATTGCCTGGCAAGTCATGGCGACTTGACAAACTGGCGCTTCTTAAAGAGAATCAGGAAATCACTTGGGCAAAAAGACATTAAGCCCGATCCGCTCATCAGCGGGAGTGACTTGATTGCGATGGGGCTTAAGCCTGGGCCGGTGTTTGGAGAAATTTTAAAGGCCGTCGAAATTCAACAGCTTGAAAGAAAAGTTTCTACTAAAGAAGAAGCATTGAGTTGGGTGAAACAAAATAGTCCACGGAGACCAAATGAACAATCTAAATGATCTGTCCTTATTCGAACTTTTAAAAACCGGCGGCGCGACCGTTGTGATTTTGCTGCTCTGCTCGGTGGTGTCTCTGGCAATTGCGCTCGAGCGCTTTTTTTATTATCTCAAGCGCTCAAAGACAAAACTGGAAGATTTTATGCCTCGCGTCAAAGAAGCGTTGAAAGACAAAGACACTCAACGCGCCCTTCAAATTTGCGTGATGTCAGAAGCGCCCTTTTCCAAGGTGGCTCAAAAGGGAATAGCACAGTGGGGTCATAGCGAAACAACTGTCTCGAACGCCATGGAGCGCGAGATTGCGCTCGAAACAAGCAAGCTGCAGCGCGGCATTGGCATTAACGGAACGATTGGCAGTGTGGCGGTGTACATCGGTCTCTTTGGAACGGTGCTCGGCATCATCCGCGCGTTTCATGATATCTCACAAAAAAGCTCAGGCGGTATGAACGTCGTCATCAACGGCATCTCAGAAGCGCTCATTTGCACCGCGGTGGGTCTTGTGGTCGCCGTGCCGGCCGTTATTTTTTATAATTATTTTATCAAGCGAATCGATAGCTTCGTACTCGACATGGAGCTCTGCGCCTCCGAAATTTTGGACCTCTCTAGAGACTCAAAATGAAGCGGCAAAAAATCCGTAAAGAGCCCATCTCTGAAATCAACATCACGCCTTTTACGGACGTTATTTTAGTCATCCTTGTTATTTTTATGATCGCGACTCCCTTGCTCTCCCAGCAGGGCGCGGAGTCCAAGATCGAAGTGCGACTGCCGCAGGGTTCTGCAGAGACCACCCAGTCCAAGGCGGACGCGCCGCTTGTGGTCTCTGTGAACGCCGGAAATGAAGTTTATATCGACAAAGTCCGCGTTCCCGTTGAAAATTTAAAGAAAGAACTTGCTGCGCGCTACAAAATTTCCAAATTCTCCGGAATTCTCGTGCGAGCCGACAAAACCGCCGCTGTAAATGCCCTCGTGAAAGTTCTAGACTCCGCCAAACAAGCCGGCATTCAGAAGCTCGGCGTGGCCATCGAGCAGGGCAAGTAAGATCCCTCGTTTCGCTCAGGATCACAATCAACGATTGTCAATTTTGTTAAAAAGAGTTGAAATCTTATAAGAAATTGTGGTAGGATACTTCCATTGAGAAAGGAAGTAAAATCATGACAGACGAGAAAAGACCACAACGCACGCAGATTATGACGCTCAAGGAAGTAGCGAAGTATTTGGGCGTTCATTCGATGACTGTGTACCGCTTGCTCAAAGAGAAAAAACTCCCCGGATTTAAAGTGGGCGGGCAGTGGCGCACCAAGAAAGAAGTTTTAGACAATTATCTCCTGAAAGAAATCGACAAGAGCTCCGAAGGAAAGAAAAAATAAAAGCTTCTTTAGTTGACGGTCGCGAGCGCGGCCGTAAGATTGCGCAAGTTCTTTGGATAACGCTAGTTTTAAACTGGGCGGTTTCCCTCGGGAAAATCGTTTTCGGTTTTATGACGAGCTGTATGGTGATTGTTGCGGATGGATTCCATTCCTTTGCAGATGGAACCTCCAATATCGTTGGGCTTGTGGCGGTGCATATCGCCCAGCATCCCGCCGATGACGATCATCCCTACGGGCACCATAAGTTCGAAACATTTGCATCCGTTTTAATTTCGCTCTTTCTATTTGTGCTGGCTTTCGAAGTATTTCGCAAGGCGATCGAAGGATTTTTTAGCCCCATGGTCCCGCAGATTAGCCGAGCAAGCTTCGGGGTGATGATCGTAACGCTCGCCGTGAATCTCTTCGTGGCTTTTTACGAGCGCCGGCAGGGTCAGAAGCTAAAAAGTGATTTTTTGGTTAGCGATTCTTGGCACACGATGACGGATATATTTTTGACGCTCGGCGTGCTAGCCGCACTTGTCGGGATTCAGCGCGGCATTCCGCATTTGGATTCAGTGGTTTCGATTGCGATCGCCATATTTATTGTCTTAGCGGCCATTAATATTTTGAGGCGTGGTTTGGACGTTCTGGTGGACAAAGCAGTTATCGATCCCAAAAAAATCGAGATGATTGCAAGAGGTGTGGCGGGCGTCCAGGACTGTCACGAAATTCGTACACGAGGCAACGCGCATAATATTTATGTGGATTTGCACGTTTTGGTGGATGGGCATATGAGTGTTCTTGCCTCACACGGCCTTGCAAACCAAGTTGAGAGTCGAATTCGCAAAGAGATTGAAGGGGTCGGAGACGTAATGGTTCACGTGGAACCAGTCTCACATGACCATAAAGAAGTAGAAGGGTCGTAGGAGCACATGGCTAAAAAGAAGATATTGGTGGTGGATGATGAGCAAGGGTTTCTCCAGCTCATGAGAGATTATTTTAAGCCGCTCGGGTACGACGTGAACATTGCCTCCAATTTAGAAGACGCCATTGTTGCGTTTCGTCAGGAGCGCCCCAAGGTGGTGCTCCTTGATTTCAACATGCCGCTGATTACCGGCGAAAAGTTTTTGCCTCTCTTGCAAAGCGTCGAGCCGATGGTTCGCGCGATTGTCGTTTCCGGATGCCTCGTTGAGGAAGTAGAGGAGAAATTTAAAGGCCTCGGCTATTTCGCTTTCTTCCGCAAAGGGGATCTCTCCTTAGAAAAACTTCGTCAGAGCGTCGACGAAGCTCTCGCGTACTAAATTCATTACATTAAAATCACTAGAAATTTTCTATTTTGGAGTGTATACTTATACCAGGTATGGGTATAGGAGGGTGAATCATGCTGAACGACACTACGAAAACCGATGTTTATTCTCGTTTAAAAAAAATTGAGGGTCAGGTGCGCGGCCTTGAAAAAATGGTCGACGAAAAACGTTATTGTATGGATATTTTAAATCAGGTAGCCGCGGTGCGCAGTGCACTGGATAGTGTTAGTATGGTCATGCTCAAGCGGCATATGGAAACCTGTGTTTCAAGCGCAATTCGAGATGGTCGCTCAAAAGCGGTGATTGATGAGATTATTGATTCGGTGGGGAGGTTTGTACGATGAATTCTAAGGGAAGCTCGCTTATTCGGATTTTATTGGTCGCGCTCATTATTTTAGGGGTCATCGGTGGAATTTTTTATGTCCGAACCAAAGGAGGTTTTAGTTCGAAGAGTGCGTCTACCCATGCCCATCAGGCGAAATACCATTGCCCTATGCACCCGGACTACGTTTCGGACAAACCGGGTGATTGCCCCATTTGTCATATGAAACTCGTTTTGATGCCGACTCAAGAGATGGATTTAGCGGCTTCCAAGGATGATTCTAAGGAATCCTGCGCGGTTCATGAATGCTCTATGATGAAAGAAGGCCAGTCGTGTCCCATGCTTGTTATTTCTGAAAAGGGCGAGTGGATGGAATGCCCCGTTTGTAGGCAGAAAATCGATGAAAAAAAAGAGCAGCTCTCTGAGGCGGGTTACGCGGCGATCTTGCTTAGCCCCGAAAAGCAGCAGATGATCGGCGTGCGGAAAGTGGATGTTGCTAAGCGCACCATGACCAAAACCCTTCACGTGCCTGGAAAAATTGCGTACGACCCTGAGCTTTATCAGGCCCAGATTGAATATTTAAAAGCGCTGAAGCAGGTTAAGTACGCGCCTGTTCAGGCTACCTGGGTCAAAAGTTTAATGGAAAGCGTGCGCGTCAAAATGGTGCTGATGGGCCTTGATCAGACTATGATTTCTCAAATTGCCAAGCAAACCATTGCCGACAAAAGCTTGATTTCGTTAGAGCCAAATGGCAGCGCTTGGATTTATGCCAATATTTTTGAATACGAAATCGGTCTTGTGAAATCGGGAGATAAAATCACGATTGATGCGCCGTCTTTATCCGGAAAGACTTTAGAGGGAGAAATTCGCGCGATCGACGCTCTGGTGGACCCTGTGACGCGCACGGTGAAAGTCCGGGCGGTCGTGCAAAATCAAAATGGATTGCTCAAGTCCGACATGTTTGTGAATGTGCAACTTAAAACGAATTTGGGAGACGTGCTGGCTGTTCCGGAAGAGTCGGTGTTCTTATCGGGCAAGCGCGCCTTTATTTTTGTGGATAAAGGGGAAGGATTGTTCGACCCGCGTCCGGTGGTGCTAGGCAGCTTAGCGGACGGTTTTTACGAAGTTAAAAGCGGCGCATTGGAAGGGGAAAAGGTGCTCGCCAACGGTAATTTTCTAGTGGATTCCGAAAGTAAGTTAAAAGCGGCACTTTCCCAATAATTTTAAGTCGAGGCTCTGATGATTGAAAAATTAATCGAGTTTTCTGCCAAAAATAAATTCCTCGTTCTCATTCTAACGGCTGTAGCCGTGGTTTTTGCGGTTGTTTGTCTGCGCCGCGTGCCTCTCGACGCCATTCCCGATCTTTCTGACACGCAAGTCATTGTGTATTCGCGCTGGGACCGCAGTCCCGATATTTTAGAAGACCAGGTGACGTACCCCATTGTCAGCGCTTTGCTTGGCGCGCCCAAAGTAAAAGATATCCGCGCTTTTTCCGATTTTGGATTTTCGTATGTGTACGTGATTTTCGAAGACGGCACCGATATTTACTGGGCGCGAAGCCGGGTGCTCGAGTATTTGAATAAAATTCTCCCCAATCTTCCGGAGGGCGTCAAAACAGAGCTTGGTCCCGACGCCACGGGTGTGGGTTGGGTGTATCAGTATGCGCTAGTCGACCATAGTGGCAAGCGATCGCTTGCGGAACTCAGGTCTTATCAGGATTGGAATTTGCGCTACAGCCTTCAATCGGTTCCAGGCGTCGCGGAAGTAGCGTCCATCGGCGGATTTCAAAAGCAGTATCAGATCAATGTGGACCCTAATAAATTATCCGCAGCGAGTGTGACTTTGAGTGAGGTTATTGAAGCGGTTCGCGCCGGCAATAACGATGTCGGTGGGCGGCTCATGGAAATAGGCGGCGCCGAATACATGGTGCGCGGCCGCGGCTATGCCAAATCAACAGCTGACTTAGAAAATATTGTCGTTAAAACGGATAACAAAGGTACGCCAATTCTCGTTCGAAACGTCGCTTCCGTCGTGATGGGGCCGCAGATCCGCCGAGGCGTTTCTGATTTGGACGGGGAAGGCGATACTGTTGGCGGCATCATTGTGATGCGCTCGGGTGAAAATGCGCTCAATGTGATTGACCGCGTCAAAGAGCGCATTCGGGAATTAAAACCCTATTTGCCGGAGGGAGTTGAAATTATCCCGACGTATGACCGCTCGGAGCTGATTCATCGCGCCATTCATACGCTGACGAGTCAGCTGCGCGAAGAAATGATTATCGTAAGCCTCATCATCCTTATATTTTTATGGCATATTCCATCGGCTATTATTCCAATTGTGACGATACCCGTGTCGGTGCTCTTAGCGTTCATCCCGATGTATTTCATGGGCCTTACCTCTAATATCATGTCGCTTGCGGGTATTGCCATCTCCATTGGCGTTTTGGTAGACGGAGCGATTGTGGAAGTGGAGAACGCCTATAAAAAATTAGAAATTTGGCAGGAGGAGGGGCGAAAGGGGGATTTTCATGAGGTGCGTCTCAACGCTCTGAAGGAAGTGGGGCCGTCGGTCTTTTTTTCACTTCTCGTGATCGCGGTGGCGTTTATGCCGATTTTTACTTTGGTGGATCAAGAGGGTCGTCTATTTAAACCATTGGCTTTTAGTAAAAATATTGCGATGGCGATTGCGGCGCTCCTCGCGGTAACCCTCGATCCGGCGCTTCGTATGCTTTTTACGCGCATGGATGGATTTACCTTTAAGCCTAAATGGGCCGCAAATATTGTGAACGCGGTCACCGTCGGAAAGTATTACTCAGAAGAAAAACACCCAATTAGCCGAAGACTTTTCAAAATTTACGAACCGGCAGTTCGCTTTACGCTGAAGTATAAAAAAGCAACCATCGCTGGCGCCATTATTTTATTTTTAGCGACGATTCCCGCGTACCTGCATCTTGGGACAGAATTCATGCCGCCCTTAAATGAGGGCGCTATTTTATACATGCCCACGACACTTCCGGGAATATCCGTCACGGAAGCGCAAAAGCTATTGCAGTCTCAGGATAAAATACTCAAAAGTTTTCCAGAGGTGGAGCGTGTATTTGGAAAAGCGGGGCGCGCCGAAACGTCGACGGACCCTGCTCCATTTTCAATGATGGAAACCACCGTGGTTTTAAAACCAAAAGATCAGTGGCGCAAAGGGTTGAGCTACGAAGATTTGGTGAATGAGATGGACCAAAAACTTCAAATTCCGGGTGTCACGAACGCGTGGACCATGCCGATTAAAAACCGCATTGACATGCTGTCGACCGGTATCCGCACCCCCGTAGGTGTGAAGATTTACGGGTCCGACTTGAATACGATTGAAAAAATTGGAAAAGACGTAGAGCTTGCCGTTCGGGACGTGAAAGGCGTGCGCAGTGTGTACGCCGAGCGCGTGGCGGGTGGGTATTTCCTGGATTTTGATTTTAAGCGCGAGGAGCTTGCGCGTTACGGCCTCTCAATGGAATCTGCACAGGAAGCCATCATGTCTGCCATTGGCGGGGACAATGTCACAACAGTGATCGAAGAGCGTGAGCGATACTCGGTGAACGTGCGCTACGCGCGTGAATTTCGAGAAAATGTAGAAGATTTAAAGCGAGTGCTTGTGTCGACACCGGCGGGCTTGCAAATCCCACTGGCTCAAATTTCCGAGATTCGCATGGTCCAAGGACCATCCATGATTCGCGATGAAAATGGCCGGCTTTCCGGATACGTTTATGTCGACATGGCTGGCCGCGACGTTGGTAGCTTTGTAAACGACGCCAAAAAAGCGGTGTCTGAGCGCGTGATGGTTCCCGAAGGGTACTCCATTCTTTGGAGCGGGCAGTACGAAAATATGATCCGTGTGCAGAAGCGACTCATGCTCGTTGTACCACTAACCTTATTCTTAATTATCTTTCTGCTTTATTGGAATACTCATTCGTGGGTAAAGACCGGCATCGTGATGCTCGCTGTCCCATTTTCACTGATCGGCGCCATTTGGTTTCAGCATTTTTTAGGTTACAACATTTCCATCGCGTCGTGGGTCGGAATGATCGCTTTGATGGGGCTCGATGCCGAGACGGGTGTGTTCATGTTGCTGTACCTCGACATTTCCTACAAAGAAGCAGTGGATAAAAATAAAATGAATTCAAAGACCGACCTCGAAGAAGCGGTGATTCACGGCGCCGTGAAACGCATTCGCCCCAAAATGATGACGGTGTGCGCAGCCATGATCGGGCTCTTGCCGATCATGTGGTCGTTTGGAACAGGTGCGGACATGATGAAGCGCATCGCAGCCCCCATGATCGGCGGCCTTTTGACCAGTTTTGTAATGGAGTTATTGGTTTATCCGCCCATTTATTATTGGTGGAAGTCCAAACATGTCAAAAGCTGATTGCTGTCACGCTACGCAAGAAGCGACTAGCCCTCATTCTCACCCAAGAAAAAAGTTTTATAAAAATTCCAATTTATGGATAACGATCATTTTTGCTTTGTTGTATTTAGGCGCATGCTGCTTTTCAAAATTTCATTTTTTCAGAGAAACGGTCGGCATGTATTTTGGACAAATGATTTGGGCTGTGACGCTGGGTTGGCTTCTAGGGGGCGTTTTAGACCGTTACGTGCCGCGCGAATATGTCTCCAAACTGCTTTCTCGGAATAAAAAACGGTCGATTGGCTATGCGGTGTTGCTGGGATTTTTGATGAGCGCTTGCAGTCACGGAATATTGGCACTTTCGATAGAGCTTCACAAAAAAGGGGCGTCAAATCCGGTCGTCGTAAGCTTTTTACTGGCAAGCCCCTGGGCGAATTTGCCAATTACGCTGTTGCTAGTGGGATTATTTGGCCTAAAAGCGCTTTATATTATTTTTGGAGCGCTGGTCGTGGCTTTGACGACGGGCTTGATTTTTCAACGACTCGAAAAATGGAGACTCATCGAAAGCAATCCTTTTACGTTGAATCTCGAGGTTGGATTTTCGGTGCGCGCGGACATTGCTCGTCGGCTTAAAAATTATAAATTTAGTTTCCGATCTCTACTGCTAGACGGGAAGGCAATTTTGTTGGGTTCGTGGGCTCTCGTCGAAATGACATGGGGCTGGATTCTTCTAGGTGTGGGTTTATCAGCTTTGTCAGCCGCTCTGATCCCGCCCGATATTTTTAAAAATTATATGGGTCCGACATTCACGGGGATGCTTGCGACTTTGTTGCTGGCCACGGTGCTGGAAGTTTGTTCGGAAGGCACTGCTCCGCTCAGTTTTGAAATTTTTAAACAAACAGGAGCGTTTGGAAATGCTTTTGTATTTCTGATGGCCGGTGTTATTACAGACTATACGGAGATTGGGCTCATCTGGAAAAATATCGGTCGCAAAACAGCACTCTGGATACCGGCGATTGCCGTGCCTCAAGTTCTCATTTTGGGGCTTCTTGCGAATTTCATCTTTCGTTGTTAGTCTATTACCATAGAAAAAGGGAGTACCCATGAAAAAACAAGCCATTTTGACCGTAGTAGGTATTGCAGTTGCACTGTTTGCGGTGAGCATTCTAAAAAATGTTGCCACAGGTACCGCAATTTCAACGACACTTTCGCAGGTGATGCACGCATCTGTGAAGCTTGGAAAAACAAATATTAGTTTTGCCAAGGCAGCAATCAAGCTCGAAAATATTCAAATTTCAAACCCCAGCGGTTTTCCGGCTGGCGTGATGGTGGATGTCCCGCTCGTGGCGATTGATTTTCAGCCAGCGGAGCTTTTGCAGAAAAAGATCCATTTTGGAAACGTGGCACTGGATCTCAAAGAGCTTGTCGTGGTTAAAAATAAAGCCGGTGAGATTAATCTGAATGCCCTTAAACCCAAAGAGGACGCAAAAGACAAAGAAAAGAAGCCGACCAAGTCGGATTATAAACTTCAGATCGACAGGCTTGATTTGAGCATTGGTAAGGTTGTTTATATGGACTATAGCGGCGGAGGAGAGCCGAAAGTTCAGACCTTCGATATCAACATTAAGAATCGGGAATTTAAGAACATTTCAAACCCCACCGCCATGGTGAGCGTGATCATGATGGAGGCTTTAACGCGCACCACTTTATCTAAAATCACCAATTTGGATGTAGGTTTTCTTAAAGATCAGGCCGGTGACGTGCTTTCGGGGAGTCTTGGACTCGTAGGGGATGGGGCCGACAAGGTTCAATCCACTGCCAAAAGTTTGCTTAAGCTATTTTAAGCTAATTTCATCCTTTTAAGAATAAACCGTAACTCTTTGTATTCAATGGGGTTACGGTTTATTATTTTTAGTAAATATATTATATAATTAGTTAAGAATACATAGAAAAGTTGACAAATACTAATTATTAATGTATGGTTTCCATAGATTGTTACGCGTTCGAGGGAGGACGCTTATTATGGAACCTATGAATAATAGCAATAACGCTGATTCGGCAAAGCCGCACAAGGTCTCTTCAAAACGGACCCAAATCATGACAACCAAGGAACTTGCAAAGTACCTGGGAGTGCATGAGATGACGGTTTACCGCTGGCTTAAAAAAGGGGTAATCCCTGGCTTTAAGATCGGTGGGCGCTGGCGCAGCAAGAAGGATTTGCTCGACGCTTATCTGATGAATCAACAGCCTCACGCAGCCTAAAGCTTGCAGCGTGTGGATTGCCTTGATCTGATATAATTCTTCGGGTCATGGAAAAAAGTTGGATCGTAGACGGCTACAATTTACTTCACAGTGGTGACAGGTGTTCATCACAAAAGCAGTCCCGTGAGGATCTTCTCACGAAACTCGCGAACTTTGCCTCGGTGGAGATGAGCCGCGTCACGGTCGTCCTTGATGGCAAGGGACCTCAGTCGGAGCTCGACAAATACCACACCTCGTTTTTCGAGGCGGTGTACTCTCAAGAGATTCCGGCCGATGCGTTCATCGAAAAGTTAGCCTCCAAAAGCCCTTCTAAACTAGCAACGACAGTGGTAACATCGGACCGTGCCATTCAGAACATGGCTTTCGGCTCAGGTGTTTGTGTGGTGAGTTCCAGCGAGTTTAGCCAAACCCTAAAAGAATTTGACAAGAATTTAAACGACACGTTATTTAAAAAGAAATTTGAATCCCATGGCTTCAATCGTCCTTTCGAAAAAAAATTTTGATCACCCATGGATTTACCGGAGTCTGATCCGGGAAATCACGGGAACTCCCGTAGATGGATCTGTTGTGGACGTGCTGTCTTCGTCGAAGCAGTTTCTTGCAAAGGCCTACTTTAATTCCAAATCTGAAATCACCGTTCGAGCGCTCACGCGCGAAAATCGGCCCATTGATGCTTCCTTTTTTTCTGAAAAAATTAAAAAGGCTGTTGAGTATCGCAAACGCTTTGTGACCGATACGAATGCTTACCGCCTTATTTCTAGCGAAGCGGATGATCTTCCGGGTGTGATCGTTGATTTTTATGCAGATATTCTCGTCCTGCAAATTTTAACACTCGGCATGGAAAAAATGCGGCCACTCATTTTAGCGGCCCTGGAAGCGCATGTTTCGGTAAAGGGAATTTACGAGAAGAGTGATTCTAATTCGAGATCCCTGGAGGGGTTGGAGCCAAGGGTGGGTTGGATTCGTCAGGATTGTGGAGCGGATGTAGAAGTTTATGAAGGAAAAATTCGTTATTCAGTCCCACTCGGCGGGGGACATAAAACGGGGTTTTATTTGGATCAACGCGAAAACCGTTTAGGCCTTGCTGCTTCACCCATTCGCGGAAAAGTACTCGATGCTTTTTGTTATACCGGGGGGTTTGGTTTGCATCTAGCCGCCAAAGGCTGCCAAGTTTTGGGGATTGACCAAAGTGAAGAGGCTTTAAAGCAGGCGGAGGCAAACCGCGAACTCAATGGGATTTCTAAAGACAGACTCCAGTTTAAGTGCGCCAATGTTTTTGATGAGCTCAAAAATTTTGACAAGGCGAAGGAAAAATTCGACTGCGTGATTTTGGACCCGCCCTCATTTGTGAAGCGTAAAAAAGAGCTCGATGGAGCTCTTTCCGGTTACAAAGAAATCATCCTCCGTTCCCTTAAAATTTTAAACCCCGAATCTTATTTGTCTGTTTTTTCCTGCTCTTATCACGTGGGGGACGATCTTTTGATGCAGGTCGTGCTCAACGCAGCCTTCGACACCCGCCGGGAAATCAAACTGATCAAATTTTTAAAACAGTCGGTCGATCACCCCATCAACCCTTTTATCCCCGAATCGTACTATCTCAAAGGCTTTCTATTTTTTGTCCAATAAATAAGTCATAACCTACTGTTATAAATAAGGTTATAGATCTATTAAATCGCTATCTTCTGCTTGATTTCAGCCACTTCTAATGTAAACTTTAATTAAGGATAGTTAATATTAATTATTCTTAGTAAGGAATGCATATGAGTGGATTTTTAAAACAAAGGGTTTTGGCCCTCTGCTTAATTCTTGTTTTTGGAATTGAGCAGGCCGCTTTTTGTCTGCCCCAAGACTGGACCGTTGAAAGTGGAGACGTTAGCTTCAATGTCTCCGAAGATAACAGCATGCTTACGATCAATGCCTCGAACAACGCCATCATTAACTTCGGAAGCTTTAATATCGGACAGGGGGAAATGGTTCAGTTTATCCAACCCGGAATGGATAGCTCAGTCCTCTCAAGAGTCACGGGTGGAGGAAGCTCAGACATCTTCGGCTCACTCTTCTCGAACGGACAGTTAGTCCTTATTAACCAAAACGGCATTACCTTCCACGACACCGCTAATGTTCAAGTCGGAAGTCTCATTGCCTCTACGCTCGACATTCAATCAAGTCTTTATCTCTCAAACCAGTTCACCTTTGAAAAACTAAACAACTCTAACCCTGCCTCTATCTTTAACGAAGGAACCATTACAGCTCGAGACGGAGGATCTATTGCTCTGTTATCCGACCAACAAATTCTAAACTCAGGATCCATCACTGCAAACCTTGGAAGCATCGCCTTAGGTGTTGGTGAAAAACAAACCATCTCCTTTGATAACAACGGTCTAATAAATCTAATTATCGAGTCACCTATCACCACCTCCGGGGTGGGATTAGGTATCACAAACGCTAGTACGGGTCTTCTACAGGCTAACGGGGGAAGAATCAATCTCTCGGTTAAGACACTCAATGATGTGCTCGATACACTCATTAACAACGAAGGAATAATTGAAGCCACACAGGCCGTGGAGAGAGATGGGGAGATTGTGTTTGAGGCCAATGGGATTGTGGAAACAAGAGGCACGATTTCAACGACCAACCTTTTTATAAATGACAAGACGACGCTCAATGCCCATGACACTCGTTTTAACATTGAAGGCGATTGGAATAATCACGGCGCCTTTAACGGCCAAGAGTCGACGGTGGAGTTTTTGGGAGCAAAAAATATCCACTATATTTATGGCGATTCTGATTTTTATAATCTCCAAGCCTATGGTTCTAATCGAGCCATATTTTTTGAGTCACAAAAGCTTCAAAGGGTCTATGGGAAGTTGGATCTCGTTGGTGAATTCGCGAATTTACTTAAAATTCACTCCACTGTTTTAGGGTCTCGTTATTTCTTGGATGTTTTGGGGGATTCCCATCTTGATTTCGTGGACGTGCAAGACTCGGCACAGCTTGGCGGAGATGAAATTTTGATCACTCGTTCTCATTCGGATGGAAATATATCTGGCTGGAATGCGGATCCTGAATGGACGAATGGAACCGGTGATGGTTTTTGGAACACGGGACTGAATTGGGACAGCGGCGTGGTTCCGGGAGGCGGCAATACGGTTACGTTTACAGGAAATACAGGTCTTTACCCACAATCCGATGGCAACATGACGCTGAACGCCAACCCAACGATTGCGAATCTCACCATCGGCGCGGGTTACGCGGGAATATTTGATTTGAATGGAAATACGATCACCATTACGAATTCATTTACACAAAATGGCGGAACCGTGGCTGGAACGGGCGGCGGCACCATCGAAGTGCAGGCGGGAGGCGCGTCTGTTAACGGCGGCGCCGCAGGTACATGGACAGGCGGCCGACTTTTCATGAATGTTGGCGGTAGTGTGACCTGGACTCCTGGAAGTGTTTCTTGGTATGACGTACAAGCCAATCTTCCTGGCGGCGGATGCTGTGACAATTTGACGATTAACGGAGGCGATGCGCTTGTTACCAATAGCTTCACGCTCAACGGCGCAGAGCTAGCTAGCGGAAATATTAATCTTCAGGGAAATTTATTTATCGCCAACGGCGCTTATGGTGGTGGTTCCATAACCTTGATGGGAACAGGTCTTCAGGAAATTTCGCAATCAGCCGGATCTTCACCGAATGTGATTATCAATAAAGCCTCGGGCACTGCGCGCATTGCGACCGGGTCGATTGATTACACCTTTCAAAGCGGGCGGACGTTCACAATGACGTCCACCGGAACCGGCGTTTTTGATTTGAACGGAAAAACGATGATCGTTCCTAATTTTACCCAAACCGCAGGAACCGTGACCGACTCTGTGGGTGGGGGGATCTTGCGGGTGACCGGCGCCATGACCGGTGTGGCCGGCAGTTGGACGGCCGGCTCCATGGACTTAAATAATGCCGGCAATTTTACCTGGACGCCCGGATCAACTTCCTACTATGACGTGAGCGTTCATCTCCCAGGTGGCGGTTGCTGCGATAATCTCACTGTTTCCGGAGGCAGCGCAAATGTCACCCATGATCTTACGCTGAATAGCGTTGAAATCAGCTCAGGGAATATCAATGTTCAAAGAAATCTCATCATGACGGCCAACGTCGCCGGAGGCGCAGGCAGTGTCACATTAAACGGTACCGGAGCTCAAACAATTAGCCAGGGAGCCGGCGGTTCGGCGCCAAATATCACGATCAATAAAGCCTCTGGCGTGGCATCCATTGACAGCGGTTCTTCGGATATTTCGCTTCAAAGCGGAAGAACGTTTACGATTACGGACACAGGATCTGGAAATTTCGATTTGAATAATAAACTCTTAATCACCCCGCACTTTGTGCAAACCGCGGGCACCGTAGCCGGAACAGGCGGTGGCACATTGCGTGTGACGCAGCCCGGCGGCACGAGTGGTGTTGCGGGGACGTGGACCGGCGGGACACTTCATCTTAACCAAGGTGGAAATTTTGACTGGACTCCCGGCAATGTAAATTATTACAACGTGAACGTTGATTTTTATGGCGGCGGCTGTTGTGACACCTTTCGATTATTGGGCGGAAGTCAGACAGCTGTTATCACCAATAATCTTACATTAACGGGTGGCGAATATATGGCGGGGATCTTTGATGTGAGAGGAAATATCACGACTGCCGCAGGCTGGGCGGGTGGCATTGCCTGGTTTACGTTGTCAGGCTCCAATAACCAAACGATTGATTTCTCTTTAGGCAATGATCCGGACGGAAATTTTACGATCAATAAATCGGCCGGAACCGTCTCTCTGCTCTCTGATTGGGTCTTGGACACGGCGGGTCAGGATTTAACAATCACTTCCGGTGCGCTGGATCTTGATGGGCACAATTTAACGGTGAATGATCAATTTACGATAGGCGACAACGGGATTTTAAGATTGCTGGGGAGTGAAACCGTTTCAGCGATCGACGCCAACACCGGAACAATTGTTTTTGACGCGCCGGGCGGAGGAGCGCTTCCCGGAATACCAGGAGGTGCAGGCTCTTACTACGGGGTTGGTTTCGCCGGAGCGGGAAGTTGGACGCTTGGAGCAGATCTTAATATTTCAGGAAATTTCTTACTTCAAGATACGGCAACGGTCAATTTCCAAAACCACAATCTTGCAATGGGCGGCAGTTTCCAAAAATCAGCGGGGTCTACTCTCAGCAATCTTGGCCTAACCACGCTCAATGCCACTGGGTTGGCCGCCGCTAAAACGATTACGACGAATGGATATAATTTTTCCAATATGACGGTCAATGGCGCCAATCGTCAGTGGGATATGCAAGATCAATTGCATGTCACCGGAGATTTGAATATTATTGCCGGTACTTTAAATCTAGCTGGCAGTAATTTAGTGGTCGACAGCACGTTTACCAACAACGGAACGCTAGCGATGATCGGTGCTGAAACCGTTTCGAGCATCGATGCCGGAAATGTCAGCGTTTCTTACACCGGCACCGGAACCTACAATAGCCTTTCACTCGGAAATTCCTACTACAACCTGACGTTTAACGGAGCCGGAACCTGGAATTTAAATTCAGATCTCACGGTGACCAATGACCTCACGCTGACACAAGGGACACTCGATTTGAATAGCCGCAATTTAGCGGTGACGAATAATTTTGTCGTGGGCGCTTCGGGAAATTTAAGACTGCAGGGCAGCGAAACGGTCTCTGCAATCGACACCAATAACGGAACTGTTACTTATTATGGAGCTGGAAATTACACGGCCGCTTCGGGCGGTCTCGTGACAGGCGACACGTATAATAATTTAGTGTTTAACGGTCCCGGAACTTGGGAGCTCGATAATAATCTGACTGTGAATAATAATCTTACCCTTACTCAAGGAACGGTGGATATTAATGCGCACAATCTCGCCGTCACGACGAATTTTAGTATCGGAGCCACCGGAAATTTACGCCTACAAGGCGCTGAAACTGTTTCAACGATAAACACCAACAACGGAACCGTGACTTACGACGGCGCCGGGAATTACACCGCAGCGGCGGGAGGGCTTGTCGCGGGCGACACCTATAACAATCTGGTATTTAATGGTTCGGGAACTTGGGCTCTGGACAATAATCTTACTGTGAATAACAGTCTGACGCTCACACAAGGCACGCTGGATTTGGAAGGACGCAATCTCAGTGTTACCGGCACTTTTTCTAACGACGCGGCACTTCGACTTCAAAATACCGAAACGATCACCTTCACCAGCGGCTTCGATACGAACTCTGGTACCGTTATTTACGACGGGGCTGGCACCTACGGAGCTTTACGGGCGGCGATGGGAAATGATTATCACAATCTGACACTGACCGGTGCGGGTACATATAATTTGGGTGGCGTGATCAACGTGGAAGGGGATTTCTCTAACACAGCCACTCTGAATCACTCCGGCACTCTAATTTTAGACAATGCGAGCGTCACCTCTAATATCAACGGCTCAAGCACATTTAATAATCTCACCATTAATGCGGGTAAGACTGTTCGTTTTGCGGCGGCAACAACAACGTCGGTCACCGGAACATTCTCCGCTCAAGGTGTGGCTCTTAACCAGATCACTCTTTCTAGTCAAACGCCGGGTCAAACCTGGAACATCAATCCGAACGCCCCAGGAGCACTCTTAGATTATCTGAATATTCAAGATTCGATCAACACATCGGGAGTTTTGCTAAATCCGGCAAACTCGGTGAATCTTGGCAATACGACGCTTTGGTTCCCGGTCCCGGTGGTTGCGGATCAAAATACTGCCTCGGTAAGTCAGGGGGTTATCGCGATTCAAGACTCAATTAATATCACACAGCCCTCAAATACCGCCCCAGTTGTTTCAGATAACACGCAGCAGCCAGCAGCTTCCCCGGTGTCCGAACCCCAGCCGGAGGAGCAGCCTGTTTCCTCAGAATCTAAAGTAGAGAGCGACCCCAGTGCGGAGCCTGCAGTGGTGGAGGCCAGCACCGAAACCAAGAAGGAAGAGAAGAAAGATGAGGAGCAGGCTAGCGAAAGCGAAGAGCCCGCGCAAGAAACCAAGCAGACAGACTCAAAAGAAAACAAGCCTTCAGCAGCAGCGCAGTCTGTGGAAGTACCGCAAGAGCATCTCCAAGAGCCGATGACAAAAAGTGATCCATTTGATTTTGATAAAACGCTTCAATTCGGTAAAAAAGGCGAAGATTATATTTCGGCAAATACCAGCGAAGTAGACGTGAACGAGGGCTCGGTGACCGTGAATGGGCATTTGGTGTACGACGGTGAAAAAGCTTATGTTAAAAATTTTAGGGACGATCAACGTAACACCGTTTCCACTTCGACCGCGCTTCACATGAGAGGGGTTTATATTGTGACGAGCGAGGGTATGGATGTACTGAGAGCCAAAGTCCACCAGCCGCTCAATACTCATAATACCGCGTCACCTCTCGTGGATATCGCTGAGTCGAATCAAAAAAATGAAGTTTATTTATTTTCGAAAGGCAAACAGCTGTCGGTGATGAATACCAATTCTTTCAATGTGAAAGATTATCCGGTTTTAAAAGAGGGTTCGTCCGATGCCCTGATAAGTCCCGACGATAAACAAGCGTTCGTCACGAACGCCTTTACGGATGAGGTGACGGTTTTAAATTTAAAAGACCATTCCAAAGCACAAACCTTTGAATCTGGAGCGATGCCGCTTCAAGCCACAATTTCAAATGACGGACGCAATCTCTTCGTGTCCAATACGCTCGACGGAACCGTTTCAAAAATTGATTCAAAAACCGGAAAAATGTTAAACACGTTTCAAGCGGGCACTCTGCCTTATGGGCTTTATGTTTCCAAAAACGGCGAGACGCTTTTTGCATCCGATTATAAAGAGGGCGTTGTGAGAGTGCTAGATACGACATCCGGAATCGAAAAAGCGAAGATTTCTGTCGGCGACGGGCCGTATTTGCTGGAAGCGGACGCCAAAGAGAACATTCTCCTCGTTTCAAACCGCAAAGATAACACCGTCTCTGTGATTGATATGGCGACGCTGACGGAGCGCACCAAGATTTCAGTTGGGGATCGTCCAATGGGCATGGCCATTACCCCAGAAGGTGATAAAGCATACGTCGCCAATCAACTGTCCAATACGGTTTCTTTGATTGATCTCAAATCCAACCGGGTTTTAGAAAATATTCCGACTGACTCGGCGCCCTCGCGAATTCTTATCGGGGGTCATAAGGAGAAGGGCTGATTGCCTAGTGTGATATAATTCACTCATGAGAAAATCAACTCTGTGGATTATTATTCTCGGCACTCTCATTTCATCGCATGCATCCGCTTTCAAGCTTTCCGGTTTTGAAACTCCCGAAAGTTTTCTGGTGGACCCCGAAGATGGTTCTTATTACGTATCCAATATTAGCGGCGACCCTCTTGCTAAAGATTCAAATGGCTACATCTCTAAAATTACAGCCAACGGAAACACAGTGGTCCAAAAATTTATCGGCGAAAAGAAAGACGAAATGCCGCTACACGCCCCGAAGGGCCTGCTCATCAGCGGAAAAATTCTTTTTGTCACTGACATCGATACGGTAAAAGGGTTTTACAAATCAAACGGAAAGCCCGCGGTACTCGTTGATTTGGCCGGTTGGAATGTGACGTTTCTAAATGATCTTGCCATGGATAAAGACGGGCTAATTTATGTGAGCGACATGCTCGCCAACCGGATTTTTTCGATTAACCCCAAAAAAAATTACGAAGTGAAACTATTCAAGTCCGGTCCGGAACTCGGAAACCCAAACGGCTTAATGGTGAATCCTAAAACCAAGTATTTGATGGTGGTGACATGGGGATCCGGTCAGATTTTGGAAATTGACCGTCGCACCGGAAAAGTGTTTGTGGTTAAAAAGGGTCTGATGGGTCTCGATGGAATTGATTCTGACGGAGAAGGAAATCTTTACGTCTCTAGTTTCCAAAAAGGGGAAATTTATAAAATTCCGAATCTTGGCCGCGGGACGCTCACCACTTTCGAGGGGGGTCTTAAGACGCCGGCCGATATTTCTTTTGACCGCAAACGCAAAGAAGTTCTAGTGCCGTCTTTCGAAGGAAACACGGTGGAAACTGTTCCGGTGGTTCCAGTTAAAAAGGCCGAAAAAAGTAAGGATCTTAAGGTAGTAGAGTAGATTCGATCGCGCGCTGACTAAACGCGATGAGTTCGTTTGGAAAGATTCCCAAGATCACAATTCCCGCAAAAAGCAGAATCCCTAAAATCTTAGCCCCCGTGCAAAGCTTGATCTCTGAGCTAGTTTTGGGCTTTTCAAGATAAGCGTGTTTGACGAGTGTGAGATAGTAAAAAAGCGAAACCACGCTATTCAGAACGCCCCATAGCACTAAAAACCAATGCCCTTTGTCCATAGAGGCGGAGAACAAAATCCATTTACCTGTGAAGCCGACAAGCGGGGGAATGCCCGCAAGCGACAATAAGCTCAGCAAAAGAATCAGTGCGGTGAAGGGTGATTTTTCGGCCAAACCATCAAAGTGAGAAACCTGCGGGTTGTCGGTATTTTCAGCGCGCGAGACGACGAGTACAGTGAAAAATGCTCCGGTGTTCATGAGCACGTAGGCGACGGCATAAAAAAAGCTCGAGGTATACGCTTCAAAACTTCCAGCGAGCAAGCCCACTAAAATGTAACCCGCTTGCGCGATGCTTGAGTAGGCTAGAATTCTTTTCACATCCGTCTGGACGAGGGCGGCAGCGTTACCAAGCGTCATCGATACAAACGCGATCACGCCAAGCATAGAAATAAGATTCGGCGAAAGCCCTAAGAAAATAAAAACACGAATGATAATGGCCACCGCTGCGGCCTTCGAGGCTGTGGCGATGAGTGTTGTGACAGGCGTGGCCGATGCTTCGTATACATCCGGCGCCCAGAAGTGAAACGGCGCTGCGGAGAGCTTAAAGAAAAACGAAAATAGTACAAAAATAAATCCAAGCACAAACGCGGGTTGCGTCATGTGTGCTGTGATGTGCGAAGAGATTTCTGGAAGTGATACGCTGCCGGAGACCCCAGCCATTAAACTCATGCCCCAGAGTAAAATGCCGCTTGTGGCTGCACCGAAAATTAAATATTTCGAGCTAGACTCCGCCACGCGGTAGTCCTTGCGAAGTGCCGATAGAAGGTAGAGCGAGTAGGATGAAAGTTCGAGTGAGACGTAAAGAGTTAAGAAATTCACGGCACTTGTCATCATCATCATTCCGAGTGTGGCTGTGGTTGCAAAAAGGAAATACTCCCCTCGGCGATGATCCGGAATCGAAATCGAGCTTTTCGTGAGAGCGAGCACCAAACAAAGGGCGAGTGCTAAAAGCGCTTTAAAGCCCTGCGATAAAAGGTCAATGCGGTATGTTCCTGAAAATAGAGTGATGGAGTATTGAAAGGTGTAAAAACAAACCCCGAGTGTGACGAGAGCTAGGCCTAGCAGAACCCCATTTTGAGATTTGCAGGAGCTGTCTTTTTTGACAACGAGGCCGATCAAGGTCATTGTCATCATGGCGGATAGTAAAATTTCAGGAAGCAGTGCCAATAGTTTCATATTCGTTTAAGCCCCTAGTAGCGCCCGAGTGGACACTTGAATCCAATTAATGAAAATTTGCGGAAAAAGACCGAAGAAAATAAGACAGCCCACGAGAATAGCGCGCGGGATAAATTGAAACCCGTTAATGTCCTTGAAATCTGAATGGTGGTGGTTGACCGGACCATAAAAAACTTTTTGAATGGCGGTGAGCACATAATACGCGGTGATGAGGAGCGCAATGATGGACGTGATTCCAATCACCGGATACTTTTCAACCGCGGCAATCGTGACGAGAAGTTCTGCCACAAAACTACCCATGCCCGGAAGCCCTAGACCGCAGAGACCGGCAATGATGAAAAAGGCTGAGATCTTCGGCGCTTGCTTCGAGAGACCGCCCAGTTCGCTGAGCATGCGGGTGTGGCAACCGTCGTAAATAAAACCGACGCATGCGAAGAAAAGTGCGGTCATGATGCCGTGAGAGAACATTTGAAGAATCGCGCCATTAAAGCCAGCCGACGTCATGGTAGCAATTCCGAGTAGCACAATGCCCATGTGGCTTACACTTGAGTAGCCGATAATGTATTTCATGTCTTTTTGCTGAGTGGCCACGAACGCGCCGTAAACAATGTTGCAGAGCGCGAGCCACGCCGTAAATTCGGCCCAGTGACGCGCGCCTTCCGGCAAGAGATACACCGCAACGCGTAAAATTCCGAATGCCCCAAGCTTCATAAGCACACCCGCGTGCAACATGCTTGCCGCAGTGGGGGCTGCCACGTGACCATCTGGCGACCACACGTGAAACGGGAAGCAGGCGGCTAGCACACCAAAGCCCACAAAGAGAGCCAGATATAAAATATTTTGAACCTGAGGCGTAAAGACCACATTTTCCTTAAGGAGCACAAGATCAAATGTATGGGAGCCGGGAAGCGAGTACATGTAAAGGAAGCCGGCGAACATCAGCGCGCTTCCAAGTAGGAGATACAACGTAAGTTTCATTGCAGCGTATTGTTTATTGGTCGAACCCCAGACCACGATTAAAAGGTACATCGGGATCACGGCAATTTCATAAAAGAGAAAGAAGAAGAAAAGATTCGTTGTCATGAACACCCCGAACACGCCCGCGACCAAAAAGAGCATGTTCGCAAAAAAGTCTTTCACGCGGTAAGTGACGCTCCAGGAAACCAAAATGCCGCAGAAGATGACGATGGAAGTCAGAAGAATCATCGAAACGTTCAACCCATCGACGGCATTGGAGTAATTGATGCCGTAACTTGGAATCCAGGTGACATTTTCAACGAACTGGAAAGCACTGCTCGCCGAATTAAATTTAAAACATAGGATAATCGACAGAACAAGAGTTGCTGCGGCTGAGATGAGCGAAGTGACTTTGATCAAGGTCTCGCATTTACGGGGCATGAGAAGCACCGCAAAAAGACCCACCACTGGACACAAAAGAATCGTTGTTAAAATCGGAAAACCCATCGCTACCTTTCTGTCATTCCCGCGTAGGCGGGAATCTAAACTATCTCAAAACAACTAAAAGAATGACCAGCACTCCACCCATAATCGAGAGTGTCAGATAATCCTGTAACAATCCATTTTGGATTCCGGACAATACTCGTCCGAGACGCATGACGCTAAAAGCGCTTTGGTTGACCATGAGGCCATTGATCACCGTGCGGTCAAACCAATCGAGAACCGCACCTAATCTTAGACCCACCTGCTTGACCATAAACGCATACGCATCATCCAAATAAAATTTATTTTCCAGAACCGAGCGCAAGCCCGAAGGCTTCGATAATTTCTCAAGTGCTTTTTTCGGATCGCGGAATTGCACAAAGGCGATGAGCGCGGCTGTCACAATTAAAATAGAAGTGGTTACTAGAATTTCAATATTGAGATGCGTTTCTTCACCACCCAGCCAATGCAGAAGCCGACTTCCCATAAAGGAGGTTCCAGAGAAACCCACAAAAAGTGAAATCAGCGCCAAGCTGACGAGTGGCAGAGCCTTGCAGAATTTGAGCAGCGATGATTCGTGATGCGCTTCATGCCCATGATGTTTGCCGTGAGACTCTTCCTTTGAAAGCGCGATCACAAAGAATAGTCGGAATGAATAATAAACGGTTAAAAAGCTGACGAGAATGGCTGCGCCATAGAAAAAGAGACTGTGTTCGCGCAAGGATTCTAGAATCATGTCCTTACTGAAGAATCCGGCAAACGGGAAAATCCCGCAGAGCGAGGCAAGGCCCAGTGCGAGGGCCGCCATCGAAAGAAGGTCTTTCTTGCCGCCTTTTTTTCCAATTTCAAAAATATCGTTGGTGTGGCATTGGTGAATGAAGGCGCCCGAGGTTAAGAAAAGAAGCGACTTGAAGTAAGCGTGTGTGGATAAATGAAACATGCCAGCGACCGGTGCGTGTGCGCCAATGCCCATGACCATGAGACCCAGCTGACTCACGGTGGAGTAGGCAAGAATCTTTTTGATGTCCCGTTGGACGGTTGCGATCGCCGCGCTCGTGAGCGCTGTGAGTGTGCCGATAACGAGAATCACGTCTAACGTGTGAGCGGACGCGCTAAATAGACCAAATGCGCGTACCAGTAAGAAAACGCCCGCCGCAACCATGGTGGCGGAGTGAATCAGGGCGCTTACCGGTGTGGGGCCTTCCATGGCATCCGGGAGCCACACATGAAAGGGGAATTGAGCGGACTTGCCCATGACACCCATGAACACTAAAAGCCCAAGCAGCGTCAACATATGAGGCGAGAAAGCCAGTTTTAAATTTTCAGCCGTAAGCAGGGTGAAATTTAAATGCCCAAAGGACAAAAAGAGCAGAACGATGCCCAGATAAAATCCGAGATCGGCTAGACGGTTAATGACAAATGCTTTGCGGGCGGCCGTCGCGGCACTTGGTTTCTGATACCAAAAACCGATGAGAAGGTAAGACGTTAAACCGACAAGCTCCCAGAACAAAAAGGTTTGAAGGAGATTGTTTGAGAGCACCAGTCCCGTCATTGAAAACGAGAAAAAGCTTAAGAATCCAAAGTAGCGCGCGCGGGACTCATCCTCAGCCATGTAGTAGAACGAAAAGACCTGAACAAAAAAGGCAATGGTGGTGACGAGCGTAATCATTAAAAGATTGATGGGGTCAATCAAGAAGCCGACCGTTAGCGAATAGGATTCATTGACCGAAAGCCAGAGGCGTTCAAATTGAATGGGGAGCCCCGCTCCGTTTTGGTGAGCCCAGAAAAGGCGAAGGCTTGCGAGAGCTGCCAGGGCAGCAAAGCCCATGCCCACTGCCGGCGCAATGCGCTTTAAATTTTTAGGTAATAGCTGGATCAATAAAAATGCCACAATCGGGGCAAGTTGAATGACCCACAATAACTTTAAATCCATGACTTATCCTTTTAAATCGTTCGCTTTCTCAATGCTGATCGAGTTTTTGACCCGGTACAAATAAAGAATCAAGCTTAAACCAATGCTCACTTCCGCGGCGGCCAGAGCGATAATAAAAATCACAAAGACCTGCCCGACGGATTTATCCACTATAGAAAATTTATTAAATGCTAAAAAGTTAATGCTCGCCGAATTTAAAATCAGTTCTAGTGAAATCAGAATGGCCACTAAATTGCGGCGAAATAAAAGTCCGGCGATCCCAATTGAAAAAAGGATTGTGGAAACAAGCAAATAGCTTTGAAGAGATTGGCTTAGCATCAGCTTTTATCTCCCGAGATCACGAGCGCTCCGATAATGGCGATGAGAAGCACAACTGAAACCGCTTCAAAGGGAAGAACGGCCTGAGTCATCAACGCGTGACCCACCGTTTTAAGCGAGTAGTCGCCTTCTGTAGAAGTTTGAGCAAAGCGTGTAGAGCTAATGACTTTCCAAATTCCAAGACCAAGCGCCACGGCTGCCATCACAGAGCGCGCCACTTTTTCTTTGGAGCGAGGCTCGCTTTCTTTTTGCATGGTTTGAGAGAGCATGATTGCAAAAATAATGGCAATGGAAATTGCGCCGATATAAATAATCACTTCAATCACTGCTAAAAATTCACTGTTTAAGAAAATGAATATTCCCGCCACACAGAAGAGACAAAGAATCAGCGAGAGCGCGTTGTAGAAAACATTCTTTAGTGCCACGGCTAAAATGGCCGCCGTGATCATGACCACACAAAGACCGGTGAAAATCCCGTTTGCCAGCATCATGTCGTTGCTCCTGCGGGTGGGGGAGGCGGCGTTGCTGCTGCCGGGGCCGCTGGTTTTGGAGCGAGTGTCTGACCGGGTGCCAAGAGCGGAATCTTGGTGAGCGGTGTTCCTTTTTTCTCAAAAGGTTCGAGCAAGTCCATAATCATTTCTTTTTGCGTTATGGCAACCATGTCGTAGTTCGGGGTATCGTGCTTTAAGGCGTCGGTCGGGCAAACATCAATGCACAAACTGCAGAGACTGCAGAGCATGTAATTGACTTTAAAATCGGTGAGCACGCGCTTGCCGTCGACGGCACTCTTGCCAACCTCGAGCGACATGCAGCGCGAGGGACAGGTTTTAATGCAGGCGTTACAGGCAATGCACTTGTGGTCGTTTGTTTTTTCATCGGTGATGAACGCAATGGGACCTTTGAAGCGCGTCATAGGAATGCGCTCAGTTGGGTAAATCACCGTCACCGGTTTTTTGAAGAAGTAACGCATTGTCACACCCATACCGGCGATGAGACTGTAAGCGCCTTCCCAGATATCAACTAAATATTTGACCATTATTTTACAAACAATAAAACGCCTGCCGTTACAAGGAGATTCACGATACCAAACGGAATCAACACTTTCCATGCAAAACTCATGAGCTGATCGCTTCTTAAGCGCGGAAACGTCCAGCGAATCCACATCACGACGAATACGAGTGCATAAATTTTAATGAGAAGCCAAACAGGACCGGGTAAAAACGGACCTTGCCAGCCACCTAAGAAAAGTGTCGCTGCGATCGCTGACGAGATAAAAATAGCCGTGTATTCACCAAGGAAAAAGAGCGCAAAGCGCATACCGGAGTACTCGGTGTGAAAGCCGGCCACAAGTTCGGACTCCGCTTCGGGAATGTCAAACGGCGCACGATTCGCTTCCGCTAAGGCCGAGCAGATGAAAATAACAAATGCCAGCGGCTGAAACAAAATAAACCAATGATTGGTTTGGGCGAGCACCAAGTCTGTCATTTTAAGTGTCCCAGCAATCATCACGACACCCATGGTCGATAAAAGAAGCGGGATTTCGTAGGAGATATTTTGCGCCACTGCGCGCATCGACCCCAGTAAGGCGTACTTATTATTAGAAGACCAGCCCGCTGTGAAAATACCGATAAAACTGATGTTGGTGAGCGAGAAGACGAACAAGAAGCCGACATTTAAGTCTCGCATGATGAAATCTTTAGACAGCGGCAGAATGAGAAACCCACACAGAAGCGGCGCGAAGGCCAATGCTGGCGCCATGACGTACACGAATTTATCGGCTTGGCTGGGGAGAACAAGCTCTTTGGTGAGTAGCTTGATGGCGTCTGCTACGGTTTGTAAAAGCCCCTGGGGTCCAACGTGAATGGGGCCACGGCGGATCTGAATACGCGCGGCAACCCGGCGCTCCATCCAGACCAAAAAGAGGGCGTTCACGGAAATAAATAAAATTCCGAGTGTTCCGTAAATAACGATTTTTAGAAGTTCTTGAAAATAAAAATTACCAAACATTTAACATTCCCAATGTAGGGGCGCGGTTTACCGCGCCCATTTTTGGGCGGGATGAATCCCGCCCCTACGTTTTATCGATCGATTTCTGGTAAAACAATATCAATACTTCCCAATACCGCCACCACGTCGGAGACGAGGCAGCCCGGAAGCATATCCACAATTGCATTCAAATTCGAAAAAGACGGTGTTCTTAGCTTAATCCGGTAAGGATTCAGCGTTCCGTCGCTCACTAAATAAATTCCAAATGATCCGCGAGGCGACTCTACCGCCGAGTAATACTCACCCTTCGGCACATTTTTGGGAAGTTTCCCAAGTGTGACCGGTCCTTCGGGCATTTGGGAGATTACTTGCTCAATAATTTTTAAACTTTCATGCATTTCCTCGACTCGGACATTGAAGCGCGCAAAAATATCGCCCTCGGTGCGGGTAGGGACTTTAAAATCAAGTTTCGGATAAATGGAATACGGCTCATTGCGTCTCAAATCAAACTCAACGCCGCAAGCACGTAGCGTTGGCCCTGTTACGCCGTAGGCGAGAGCGGATTCGCGCTTTAAATAGCCCAGTTTCTGAACGCGGTGTTTGAAAATAACGTTCTTTGTGATCAACGTGTCGTAATCTTTTAAATGTTGGCGAAAGTGCGGAATAAAGGACTTGATCGCCGGAATCATTTGCGGAGGAATATCTTTGTCGAGCCCGCCAAAGCGGAAATAATCGTAGGTCAAGCGTTCGCCGGTGGCGAGTTCCAAAATATCTAATAATTTTTCGCGGTCATCAAAGCAATAAAAGAAGGGGGTGAAGGCTCCCAAATCCATTAGGAAAGTTCCAAGCCACAACAAATGAGAGGTGATGCGGTTTAGTTCTGCGCAAAGCACGCGAATGTATTCGACGCGCGCAGGAGGTTCAATGCCCATGGCTTTTTCAATCGCAATGGCATAGCCAAAGTTGTAGCTCATCGCACCGATGTAATCAAGTCGACCCATGTTCGGCCAGCAGGCGAGATAATTTTGGATTTCCATCATCTTTTCGTGATGACGGTGCGAGTAGCCAAGCACCGGCTCGCCGTCTAAGACGCGTTCGCCGTCCAAATGAAGCAAGACGCGCAACACGCCGTGCGTGCTAGGGTGCTGAGGACCCAAATTCAAATAATAATCTTTTTGGTGTTGCGTGATGGACTTGGGGTATTGAATTTCAAACCCATCTTTGTCTTCATTAATCAGTTTCAAGCTTTGCTCAACGTCGGACCCCGCCGGCTCACCCTTAAAGCTTTTTAAGAGCGGGTGAATGGTCGAGCTATCTGGAAGCAAAATTCTTTTTAAGTCCGGGTGTCCTTCAAAACGAATGCCGAACATGTCGTACACTTCGCGTTCGAGCCAATTGGCCGCGCTATAGACCGAAGAGATGCTGGGCGCGCTGTTGGCTGCTTTGTCGACGAGAATTTTCACGCAGGAGCGCTGAGTGTTTTCATATTTATTGAAGTGATAAACAATTTCAAAGCATTCGGCAAAGTCGACGGCGGTGAGCGATTCTAAAAAATACCCTTGAGTCAAATATTCATGCGCAACTTCTTTAATTTTATTTTGCGCGACAATGGCTTCAAAGAGAATTCCCGATTTTTGAATGTCTTTTTCAACAAATTCTTCAGGCTTAATGGTTTCTAAAAGCCAGGATTTGATGTTTTTTTCGAGGACGGCCATCGGATTATCCTTGCGCCGGGGCCGCTGGCGCTGCCGGAGCGGGAGGAGGAACTGGTTTTCTAAATTCCGCTCGAGAAATGGCGTTTTTGTATTCGGCCGGGCGATTGTCCTGAGAGTCTTTGACCACCGCAGGCGACATATGCGCTTGGAGTTTTCCGGAGATAATTTGTTTTTTGAGTTCTAAGAGTCCGGCAATCAGCGCTTCGGGGCGGGGCGGACAGCCCGGAACGTAAACATTCACCGGAATAATTTTATCAATGCCTTCCAAAATGCCGTACTGGCCCGGGTATTTGAATGGACCGCCGGCAGTCGCACAACCACCAAGCGCAATCACATACTTGGGAGCAGGCATCTGGTCATACAGCGTCTTAATACAAGGAACCATCTTGCGGGAAATCGTCCCAGCCACAATCATTAAGTCCGATTGACGAGGAGAGGGGCGAGCGACGCCAAAGCCAAAACGGTCTAAATCAAAGCGCGCCGCGCCCCCGGCCATAAATTCAATGGCACAACAGGCTAGTCCAAAGGTGAGCGGCCAGAGAGAATTTGCGCGCGCCAAATTGAACGCATCTTCCACTCTAAAAAAATTCACAAGACCTGGAGCGGGCGTCTGAGTGTTCATGAGTTCATTCGTGTTTACTTCCATTCGAACAAGCCCCTTCTCCACGCATACAGAATGGCAAAAGAAAGAATCAGTAGAAAAATCACAAGCTCCAGAAATACGATGGGGCTTAACCACTCGCGGTAACCGACGAGCACGGGAAAAAGAAATGCGGTTTCTACGTCGAACACTAAAAAGATAAGCGCAAAAAGATAATAGTTAACGTCAAATTGAATCCAAGCACTACCGATCGGTACTTCCCCGCTCTCGTAAGGATCGGAAGCGCGCTCTCCACGGCTTTTGTGGCTAATGAAAAGAGGAAGAATGGTATTTACGACGACAAAGCCGATGCCGATGATCAAAAAACCGAGTACGTAGGAATAATCGTGCAGAAGAGACATTCAAACTCCAAAAGTTTATCCGCAAAGTATATAAAAAGCGCACTTTGAAGTCAACGCCTCTCGGGTTATGATAGTCGGCGCCTTTATGAGAAAAACAACACTGATTTTTTTAAGCCTGCTTCTTCTAAGCGGAACCTTGTTCTTTTACCGCTTGGGGAGCCGGACCTTGCGCAATCCAGACGAGGGCCGTTATGCCGAAATCGCCCGTGGGATGGTGTTGCGTCAGGATTGGGTGGAGCCGAGACTTTTCGGGGTTGATTACCTGAGTAAGCCTGTGCTCTTTTATTGGCTGCTGATGATATCCTTTAAGGTATTTGGGTTCACCGAGTTTGCGGCTCGATTCATGCCGGCCTTGTTCGGGCTTCTGGGGGTGATAGCGACTTTTATTTTTGCCAAGCGCTTCTACGGAGAGCGAGCAGCCGTCTTTTCCACACTGATTTTGGCCACCAACTACTGGTATTTGCAGGTGGGCCGCTACGTTCTCATCGACATGGTTCTGAGCTTTTTTCTGGTAGCGGCTCTGTACTGCTTTTATGCGGCTCTGCAGATTCCGTCCAAAAGAACTGTTTATTTGACCGCGTTTTATGTGCTGACGGGACTTGCTTTTCTCACGAAGGGGCTTGTTGCTTTGGTGCTCCCAGGTTTTACGCTGTTTGTTTACGCGTTCTGGACTAAAAACGCCCGCATCATTCTTCTTAAAAAGCATTGGTTTTTCGGCGCGCTCATTGTTCTGGCGGTAGCTTTGCCCTGGTTTTGGAAAATTTCTGTCGCGGAGCCCGAATTTTTAAATCAATTTTTCTGGCACGAGCATTTCAATCGCTTCGTTTCCAGTGATTTTGAACATCAAAGCCCCTGGTATTATTTGATTCTGATGACCCCGGTGCTTTTTTTGCCGTGGCCGATTCTTCCGGAGCCATTCTTCTCAAAAAATGTATTTAAAGAAAAATTTTTACTGGCTGGAATTTTGTGTCCCATTATTTTTTACTCGATTTCAAAAACCAAGCTGCCAACTTATATTTTGCCGGCATTTCCTTTTTTAGCGATGTGGGTGGGCAGAGCGTGGGCTGATTGGACCCAAGGAGCAAAGTCATCCGTAAAAATTTCCAGCTTCATTTTAGCGGTGCTGTGTCTTGCTGGTTTAGTGACGGCGATTGGTGCGCCAAGCGTTGGACCGAAGCTCGTCAAAAAATTCCCTATGGAAGCCGCAGAAGATATACAAGAAATGGGTTGGATGCTTACGGTGGGTGCTGGTGCCGCTTTTTGGGCACTCAAAAAAAATAGGCGAACACTTGTTTTTGCGGCGCTTGTTGCGACCCTCGCGTTTTCGACCGTGCCCGTCATGGAAATGATTCAAAAGAAAAATTCGCTTTATACCACGGAACACTTTGCCAAATATTTAAAGCCTCAGCTAAAGCAGGGTGATCTTGTTCTGCTTTATGGGTCACCTGGAGCGTTTTATGATTTTCAATTTTACTTGGATCATCCGGTCCAGGTGATGAGTTTGGAAGGGGAGCTTGAGCTTGCCAACGACAACCCTTTCGAAGATCTAATCGAAAAAGAACAGGTAAAAAGCACAGCATTAAAATACTTAATAAAGAACAAAACTCCTTTTTATTGCCTGATGCGCCGCTCCGATTTCGAGGGATTTGACGAGGAAACTCGTAAAAATTTAAGCGCCCTTAAAGAAGACCCCAGAAAAATCTTAGTTCAAAGCCGCACGCCTTGACAACCCTATAGAGCGCGTGTATACTCGCCCACAAAAGGCAGACTTATCATCCATTTTCACTCATTTCAAACGAAGGAAATCTTAATGAAGCGCATTCAATTTGGTCTGGTGATGTTTATTTGCGTGGCAGTGCTCAGTGCAGGTTGCTTTAAGAAGTCAAACGAACAGGCGGGCTTAACGGGTCTTGAGAATTCTACTAGCGAAGAATTAGCTCAGCTTCCTCAAGCCAGCAGCACCTCCACTCAACAGACAGGTGTTGAGGTTCTTCCAATCGAAGCTAGCCCCGTGACTCAGTCTGCGGCGATGGGTATCCCGGTAACAGCCCCTTCGACCTACTCTTCGACTTCAGCCGTTGAATCCGTTTCAGCTCCTGCGTCTACGGACAAGCTTTCCCGCGACAAGGAAATCCAAACCGCTTTGAAAAATGCGGGTCTGTACCACGGAGCTATTGATGGAAAAATTGGTCCTGGCACCAAAAAAGCGATCCAAGCTTTCCAAACAAGCCATGGCCTGAAGGCAGACGGCAAGGTCGGCCCAAAAACATGGGCGGCTTTAGAGGCTTTTTTAAGCTCGAGCAGCACTTCTTCCACAGCTGCAACGGCATCTAGCCAACAGTAAGCGATTTTCTTTTAAACCCCCCCGGAGATCCCGGGGGGTTTTTTGTTTCTATTCAATCCTATAAAAATTGTATGTTTTTTAATCAATTCTTAGTATAATTATAGGGTTGGAGGGTATGTCTAAGAATGATAGTTATCGTTGTTACGATTGCCATTATTGTCGGTATTATTGGCGCTGTGGCACTTGTGAAGACCGCACAATCCCAGAAAGAGATCGACGTCAATGTTTTGGACGTCAAAAAAATTTCCCTCGACACTTCTACCATTCCTAATGCGATCCGCGACAAAGTGAAGAAGCTTCCTCTTCGCGGTGAAAACACCGAAGAGACGGTGAAGGCTATTTCTAAGATGGTTGAAGAGCAAACGCATCAAATGCTACAGGACATTAAAGACGAGTACTCTGTGAAGTACCAAGTCATTGAGCAGCAGAAAAACAAAGAAGTGGAAGTGGTTAAGAAAGAGTATGAACAAGTTAAGGAAAAATACGATGAGGCTAGTAAAAATTTTAAAAAGGTAGAAAAAGAAAAACAGCAGACGGACGCTGTGGTGAAGAGTATTGCCGAAGGACTCGTGGTGGTGAATCAAAAAGGGGAAGTGCTGCTCATGAACCCGACTGCCGAAAAATTACTGGGTGTCGGCAAGAAAAATAATATCGGCAAGAACATCATGGATACGGCATCTGACGATCTTATGATTTCGCTCAGCAAGCCCGCTGGCGACGGCGATGACAAAGTGATAGAATACAAGGCCAAAGACGAAAATACGAAGAAGATCCTGCGCTCCTCCAGCGCTATAATTCAGAATGAGAATGGGGAAACCGTTGGAATGGTAAACATTCTAACGGACGTCACCAAGCAAAAAGAGCTAGATGAAATAAAAAATAAATTTTTGTCAAACGTGACGCACGAGCTTCGTACGCCGATCGTGGCCATGCAAAAGGCGATTGCGATCTTGATGAATCCGCAGGCCGGTTCTTTGAATGAAACGCAGCAGAATTTTTTTAATATCATCACCCGCAATATGGCTCATTTGAGCCGCTTGGTTGAGGATCTTCTTGATGTCGCGAAGATTGAGGCGGGGAAGATGCAGATTAAAATTGCTCCAAATCGGCTGGATAAAGTAATCGTCGACGCGTGCGAAACGCTCGACACTTGGGCGAAGTCCAAGAATATTCAGATGGATAGAGAAATTGATAAAAGTTTACCGGAGTTTCCTTTTGACCCAGGGAGAATTACCCAAGTTTTAAACAACTTGATTAGTAACGCGGTGAAGTTTACGCCAACAGGGGGAAAGATTACGGTTAAAAGCGGCTGGTCGAAGGATATGTCTAAAGTTGAGGTGCGCGTGATGGATACCGGAGTGGGCATCTCTAAAGAAGATCAGAGAAAGCTTTTTGGACGTTTCGAGCAGTTTGGGGATCAGCAGGGAATCATGGGGACGGGTTTGGGCCTTTCGATCACGAAAGAGATTATCGAGCGCCACGGAGGAGAGATTTCCGTGGAAAGCGAGCCTAAAAAAGGAGCAACATTTATGTTTTCCTTGCCGATCCGGCCCCACGTGCAAGCTAAATTTTAACAGTTTTAACAGGAGGTTGTAAGATGTCGTCTCAAATTAAAATTCTTCTGATTGATGATCAACCAGATTTTTTAGCTACCATGTCCTTTTGGATGAAATCCAAAGGTTATGAAGTTCAGACTGCTCCGGACGGATCAGCGGGCGTGGAAGCCGTGCGGCAGGGCGGGATGGATTTGGTTTTTATTGATTTTAAAATGCCGGTGATGAACGGGGTTGAAGCGCTCACCAAAATTCGCGAATTCAACAAGACCATTCCTGTGATCATGGTCACCGCACACGCCGATGACGCGATGGTGCATCAACTCAAAGATTTGAATATTGCAGGATTTTTCTCCAAAATGGGCGAGTTCGAGGAGCTTGAGCAGGTTTTGAGCGTCGTGCTTCGCCGCCTCAAAAAAACACCGACCGCCGAATGAAATTTAAGGCATTCCCCGCAGCTTTAGCGGTATTTTTTTGTTTTTCAGCTTATGCCGCCACCGATGAAAGTGTTGTTTCAATCGGGGTGGTGGCGCCGCTCACTGGTGATCAGGCCTATATCGGAACGGGTGTTCAGCAAGGCGTCCAAATGGCTGTCGAAGACGCCAATATCAAGGGTCCTGTTTTTGGAAACACCAAACTAAAAGTTCTGCCGCTTGATGACCAGCATAATCCTACCCAAGCGGTGCTTGCGGCGAACAAATTTGCGGCAGACAGTTCGGTGGTGGCCGTGGTCGGACATTTTAATTCGAGCTGCAGCAAGGCTGCGTCTTCCATTTACCACGAAGCGCGTTTAGCACAAATCAGTCCCGGTTCCACCAATCCTGAAATATCCAAACAAGGGTACGACACTTTTTTTCGCGTGTGCGCAACGGATGATGTGCAGGCTCCGGCAGGGGCAGATTTTATTTTTAAAAAATTGGGCCTTAAAAAAATTATTTTAATTGATGATCAAACCACTTACGGGAAGGGGCTTGCCGACGAGCTCGATAAGCGCTTTAAGAGTCTCGGTGGAGAAGTGCTTTTTAGAAGCGGAATCACGCAGGGCGAAAAAGATTTTACACCGCTTTTAACCAAAGTAAAATCCATGAAGCCGGAGCTTGTGTTTTACGGCGGGGTATACCCAGAGCTCGCTTTGCTTCTCAAGCAAGCCAAAAAAATAGGTCTGAGTGTGCCTTGGATGGGAGGCGACGGAATTTTTGACGTGACCTTGATTCAGCTTGCGGGCGCTTCCAGTGAGGGCGTATATTCGACGATGATCGGTGTCGATCCCCATTCGCTACCGGCGGCACAAGACTTTGTCGCACGGTATGAGGCGCGGTATGGCGAGATTGGTTCATATTCCTCGTACGCCTATGATGCTACGAATATTTTAATTGAAGCCATCCGGAAGGCGGGTCGTCCTGACCGCGAAGCGGTGCTCAAAGAAGTTCACGCCACCAAAGATTTCCCGGGAATTTTAGGGCCGGTGAATTTTGACGCAAACGGCGACGCCATCGGTAAGAGCATTGGTATTTTTCAAGTTCAAGGTGGAAAATTTGTTTTCTTGCAAGAGGTAGGGGCGTGATTCATCACGCCCTTCTTTAAATACGGGCGCAATGAATTGCGCCCCTACGATTGATGGATCTTTTCCTACAACAACTCCTCAACGGCCTCACCATTGGCATGATGTACGCGCTGATTGCGCTTGGGTACACCATGGTCTACGGCGTCATTCAGCTGATTAATTTCGCGCACGGTGAAATTTTTATGAGTGGGGCGTATCTGGCGATGACCGCGATGAGTCTCGCGGCCCTCTGGTTTGTCGGCGCACCTTTTTGGGCTCTGCTTATTTTTATTTTTGTTTTTTCGATGCTTGGTTCTGGAATATTAGGCGCTGTCATCGAAAAAGTTGCCTACCGGCCCCTTCGAAAATCACCGAAACTTAGCGCGCTGATCACTTCTATCGGCGTTTCCTTTTTTTTGCAGAATGCCGTGATGCTTTTGTATGGCTCGAAAGAGCAAAACGTTCCCGAAATCATTCCAACCGTGATTTTTAATGTGGGAAACGTCTCAATCTCGCTGATTCAGATCATCGTGTTTAGCGTCTCGACGGGCCTTATGCTAATGCTAACCTGGTTTATAAAAAATACGATGATGGGTAAGGCGATGCGTGCTACTGCGGAGAACCCGGATGCAGCGAAGCTCGTGGGGATTCCTGTGAATCGGGTGATTCTCTCAACATTTGTGCTGGGGTCAATGCTCGCCTCGGTGGCGGGGGCACTGTTTGGAATGACGTACGGGAGCATTAGTTTTCATGACGGGTACTTGGCGGGCTTAAAAGCTTTTACGGCGGCGGTGCTAGGCGGCATTGGGAGCGTTCCGGGCGCGATGCTGGGCGGTGTGCTGCTCGGCGTTGTCGAAGGTTTTGGCGCCGGCTATTTTTCATCCCAGTGGAAAGACGTGTTTGCTTTTATTCTTTTAGGAGCGGTTCTAATTTTGCGTCCCTCAGGACTGCTTGGCGAAAATACTCCGGATAAAGTTTGAGAAAACGACACACTTTTTTTCAAATTCTTGTAGTTTGCGGAACGCTTGCGCTCTTTCCGCTTATCGACCACAACGCGTATCACATAGACGTGATGACGAATGTGGGTATCTACGCGATTCTCGCCATGGGTTTAAATGTGGGTGTGGGTCTTGCGGGACTTCTCAATCTCGGTTACGCCGCTTTTTTTGCGATCGGTGCGTATGCGTACGCGCTCCTCAATCTCCACTGGCATTGTCCGTTTTGGATTGGGCTCCCACTTGCCGGAATCTGCTCTATGTTCTTTGGAGTGCTGATTGGGCTCCCGTCGATTCGCGTGAGAGGGGATTACCTGGCTATCACCACGCTGGGCTTTGGCGAAATTGTAAGAATTGTGTTTAATAATTCTGACGCCTGGAGCGGCGGGCCAAACGGCTTGCTTGGTATCGACCGGCCGAATTTTTTTGGATTTTCATTTTCGGTGAATGCCACGCCGTATTATTATCTCACCGTTGTTCTCATCGGAATCACCGCATTTCTTTTATTCATGCTTTGCCGCTCTAAAATCGGCCGCGCACTCGTGGCCATTCGTGAAGACGAACTCGCCGCTTCTTGCATGGGTGTAAACGTAGTGCAAATTAAGCTTATTGCTTTTGGCATCAGTGCGTTCATTGCGGGAGTTGCGGGTTCGGTATTTGCGGCTAAGCAAACCATTGTGACGCCGGATAGTTTCGATTTTGTATTTTCCGTTTTAATTTTAGCCATGGTCGTGCTCGGGGGTCTCGGCAATATTTGGGGGGCAGCGCTTGGGGCGCTCGTGCTCGGGATTTTACCTGAGCTTTTACGCGAATTCGCCAATTACCGCATGTTGATTTTCGGAATGCTGATGGTTGTGATGATGATTTTTAGGCCTCAAGGAATTCTCGGGAGCCAACTCATTAAACGCGAATTCGGCGCATCGCGTGAGGGAAAATAAATGACGCTTTTGGACGTGCGCGGCATTCATAAAAACTTCGGAGGTGTAGCGGCCGTGAATGGCGTAAGCTTGAAGCTTGGTTATGGCGAAATTGTCGGGCTGATTGGCCCCAACGGCGCAGGCAAAACCTCCTTTTTTAATTGTGTCACAGGACTTATCAAGATCGACGGCGGTGAAATTTTATTCGATCAAGGCCGTGAGCGGCTCGATGGACTTTCGCCCAACAGAATCGTAAAACTTGGCGTTGCGCGCACGTTTCAAAATCTAAGAATTTTTAAACACATGACAGTGATCGAAAACGTCTCGGTTGGGTTTCATTTGCAGAAAAAAAGAGACCGCGAAATTTTTTACGAGAGCGGAAAGCTTCTTGAAATGGTGGGGCTTTCCGGAAAAGAAAATGAAATCGCGGTGAATTTGTCCTATGGCGGGCAAAAGCGCTTGGAGATTGCTCGGGCGCTGGGTTGCCAGCCGAAGCTGCTCTGTCTTGATGAGCCGGTGGCTGGGATGAATCCGAGCGAAAAAGAAGAGATTGTGGGTTTGATCCGGAAGATTCGCGCAACCGGCGTTTCGATTTTAATCATCGAGCACGATATGAAAGTGGTGATGCCGCTATCCGACAAAGTGTTCGTGATGGACCAGGGTGAAAAAATTGCCGAAGGCGCTCCGCTTGACGTGCAGAATAACCCAAGAGTGATTCAGGCGTATCTCGGGGAGGCGACCCTTGCTTGAACTAAAGCACGTTTACACGCGCTACGCAAATGTGGAGTGCCTCAAAGGAATTAATCTTGCTGTAAAGGCGGGGGAGATTGTGGCGCTTCTCGGAGCCAATGGCGCCGGCAAAACCACGGTGCTAAAAACCATTTCAGGGCTTGTGGCGCCCTCAGCCGGCGAAGTCTTTTTAAAGGGAAAATCCATTTCGGCCCTTGAAGCGCATGAAGTGGTGAAGCTCGGCATTGCCCACGTTCCCGAGGGCCGGAAAATATTTCAACGGCTTTCGGTTTTAGAAAATTTAGAACTCGGCTCTTTTACGCGAAATGATAAAAAAGAAATTCGGTCTGACCTCGACGAAATTTTTAAAACATTTCCCATTCTCAAAAAGCGACTTGCTCAAAAAGCAGGAACACTTTCTGGGGGAGAGCAGCAGATGCTCGCGATTGGCCGCGGGCTCATGTCGCGGCCGGCGGTGTTGCTGCTAGATGAACCGTCACTCGGTCTCGCACCCATTTTGGTTTCTCAAATTTTTGGAATGATCGAAGCCATTCACAAAAAAGGAACGACGATTCTCTTGGTTGAACAAAACGCACACATGGCGCTTAAGGTGGCGTCGCGCGCGTATGTTTTAGAGACGGGGGAAATGGTGTTGGAAGGAAAATCGTCCGACTTAAAAAGTAATCCGAAAGTGCAGAGCGCGTATTTGGGTGGCTAGGTCGCGCTCTTTTTTAAAACGAAATTGAGTTTTCCGGATTTATCGAGCGTAATATCCAACAAGCGGTCTTGGAGCGATTTTTTGTGTTTAGTGCAGAGAAGCACCGGAAACATCTCATCGGGCATCGGCACGACATTGGTAACCGTTTCGATTTCGACGTTTTGACTGGACCCGCAAACTGAGCAAATTTTTTCGAGATTCATGGCTAATTAATTTGCATTCTACCGAATTTTTCCTGACTTGTCAAAGATAATCAAAATTGGTTAATTCTGATTAAACTCGCTAAGAAGAAATTTTCGAATTTCTCGACTTAGGCGCTGGTATTCTCGGCTCCCGTCAGGCATACTTTGTTCACCGTTTTCTAGCGGCCAAACTATGCCCATATTTAACAAACATTTTAAATTTAAAAAAATTAGTTTCTTGAGAGCTATTTCTTTAGCTTTGTTAATGGCCTTTATAGGTCAAGATCTTCTCTGGGCTAGTCCTGATCTCAAATTTGAACACCCCACTCAAAATCTCAAATGGGCCAAAAGTATTCTCCCTAGTCTTCCCGAAACTGTCGTAAAACTAGAAGATGCCTGGAAGGCCTGCCTGCCGGTAGGCAAGGGGCCGGACCCCTCTGGCACCGTGATTCTTATTCAAGACGCTCACACGAATCCTTCAGGGCAGATGAATTTGGCCAAGACGTTGGATCTTGTCTTATCTAGTCGGCGGGACCTGTCAGCGACTCATATCTTCCTCGAAGCGGGAACCGGCGACGACTCTCTGTCGTATCTAAGAAAGAACGGCTCTCTCAAAGATCGTCAACAGATCGCCATGAAATATTTAAAAAAAGGCGAACTTCATGGAGAGGAATATTTAGATCTTACTTCGAATCACAACATTACGCTCTGGGGCGTTGAAGACAAAGTACTTTACTTAAAAGCACTTCGAGACTACAAAGTCGTTGCATCCCAAAGAAGCAAGTTTCAAAACACTCTCGATAAAATCAAAGTCACGACTCAAGTTTTAAAACCTAGAATCTTAAACCCACTGCTCTTGTCTCTTGAAGACAGTCGCCAGAAATTTCAAAAAGGGGAGCTCTCCTTTACGGAATATGCAGATTTTCTTTTGACGCTTCAAAAATCAGTAGAAAGCTCCCATACTTATTCTCATCTTACGAAGCTCGGCAAATTCAAGGGTTTGGAGCAAAAACTCGCGGCTCGGAAAGTGTCGGCCCGCCATCAAAAAGCGATTGTAAGCCGGCTTCTTAAAGCGTCCAAGGCGCTAGATTACGCACAGGTGCTGAGCGAGCAAAAAGCGCTCGAGCTTGAACTCTTTCAGGCGCTTATCCAAAACGAAGAGGAGCGGCGATTCATTGATTGCATTAAACTCCAGGAGTTTTACCGGAAACTTTTTAATTTCTCGCTGACACCGGAGGAATACAAAGAATTTAAAAGTTTGAACTTAAATATTCAATCGCTGACTGGCTTTCTCAACCGTCAAATTATGTCTCTAGGAAGTTACTACGAGAACGCTTTATTTCTTGAGCCGGGGTTTGATGAAGTGATTCAAAAGGCTGAAGACTTCTATGGGTTGACACTCAAGCGCGATGAGAAATTTGTTGAGAATATGCTGAGTCAAAGCGAGAAGCAGCGGGTGGCGGCGGTAGGTGTCCGTCTCGAAAACACCGAAGGTGGCTTTCGAACGGACAACCGCCAGGCAGCCTGCCTGCCGGCAGGCAGGGACCCGCTGCGGACGGCCGCCGTTCTGATTACAGGTGGTTACCACACTCCCAATCTCAAAAACATTCTGAAATCCAAAAATATTTCCTACATTTCCCTGATTCCCCAGGTGACTCAAGAAACCAATCAGAAACGATACGAAAAAATTCTCTTTGGTCAAAATCTTCAAGAGAGCCATTTTCCCAAAATTCAAGGAGCGGTTCCAAGTTCTATGATGACGGCCCCTCAGGCTGAGGTTGCGGGGAGTCGGTTGGTGGGGGAAATCGCGGCGCTACCTCGCAATTCCACCCCGGAGGTGGTGATAGGTTGCCAAAAAGTTAGTTTTGGCGCCCGCCTAGCAATCATCGTCATGCCACATTTGTCGGTTCCGCTAGCGATGAGTAAGCGGGCTTTCGGAGTTGCATCCAGTTTTCTGGGACACGAAAAAGCGGTGATTGAGGATTATTCGCTGAAGGTTGCGAAAGAGCTGAAGGAAGACGGTTTTAATTTTCACAAAAAAGAATACAAGAACATGCTTTTCCGGTGTCTCGAAGTGTTATTTGCGCCCGCTTTTTTGGAGAACACCCAACAGAAACTGATTTTGATCGGCAAAATGGAGGATTTTCTTAAAGAATTTAAAATGATTCTCGGTAATTTCAGACCGGCAAAAAATGAGGAGATGTCGGATTTTTCGGTGGTGGACATCGGCTGGTATTTTCTGGTTCGACTTTTAACCATTCAAAGTATGAAAGTGCAGTGGACTCCGCATGATCAGATGGCTGCTCATGATGATTTGCTTAGGCGAGCGATTGCAACGGTGTTGAGAGACGCCAAGGCCTTGCAGTCCGATGCCAGGTTATTTTTCGAAATCAATAAGGAATTTGCGCTTCGCGCCGAGAAAATGATGAGGGCAGTTGGAAGTCTTTCGTTGTCTCAGGATTTTCGCACTCGTTTTTTTCATGCGCTTGAATGGTTTGTGAGCTACGTCGAAAATCCCTCTGCGGATTTTGAGGATGACGCCGTTACGGTTAAGGAATTAGTTTCTTTTGAGCCGGTGGGCAAGTCGATTGCTAAAGAAGCCGCTGAAAATCGGATCACCGAAGATTTGCTAAATCGACTGCGACTCGTGTTTGCTCCGGTGGAAAGCCCGGAAGAAGAAATTTGGCACGAACCGCTGGATTACTTTGCAAGTTTGCTGAATCCCGAAAAAATAAGAGTGATGCAACTGTCTCCGGCTATGGGTTTTCAAGATCAACCCGTCGATGGTGACACTAGCGGTTTATCGAGAACATTTCTTTTTCAAATTAGGTGGTTTGAGGCGCTAACTCAGAAAAACCACAGCTATAACCGGTGGATTGTGCCGGACATGGACGCTTATCTTGAACCACTAATTGCGGAGCTAAGTTCCGACCCGAGTGCCATTGACCGGTGTCTCAGCAAGCTTCCGGATTATTTCTCAAGCGCCGGACCGTCCCCCGAGCGTATGACCTTGCGCGAGTATTTGGGATTAGACAGCGTCATCTTAAGTGACCGCGCCCGCATGTCTCTTCTTTTTTTTCAGGAATTAAAAAAAGCGTCAATTCGACAGAATGCCAGCGTATTTTTACTACGCGAGCATGATTTAACTCTGGGTTCCACTGTGGTGAGACACGGAGCTCACAAGAAACGAACCAATCATTTGGAAGGCCTACTTAAAACAGGGCCGGTTTTAGTGCTAGGCTCTTTTGTTTTTGATGTGGAAACGACGGACGATTGGTTTGGGCTTTGTGTAGGAGACAAACAAATTGTTCGAATCAATCAGGAAAAATCAGATTATGTGGGAGGTTCTACGGCCTATCACTTAATGGACGCTGTTGTTTTTACCGTTACGCAACTCGCGGAGAGCTTTAGTTGGGGAGCGGGTTCTTTGAAAACATCGGGCGTTTACATCAAGGATTCCGAAGGACTTAACCCTAAGCTCAGAGAATTTTTAGAACACGTGAAAAAGGAGCACGAAGGACAGCTTCAGGCTGGGTTGGCCGCTGATTTGAAGCAGCAGGCCTTGGGTAAAATTCATTATGTTGTTGTTACTAGAGTGACCGACGGGGAACGGGCACCGATTGAAAGGAGTCCGGAGAATAAGCGGACTCCGGCCGGATCGTTGAGCGGCGCCCGCCTTGCGGCGTCACCGAAGTTTTGGCGCATAAAAAAATCGGTAGGGGGTTCGAGTGCGACGACAATCGGGGATCTCAAAATGAGCGCAATTCAAATTGCGGGCGAAATTGTCGACGCCGTGCATGGGCAAGTGCAAAAAGATAAATCTGCCGTGATGAGTGCTGAGAAGATGAAAAATCTGCTCTCGGGAATTATTGATAACGCTCTCGACGCCATTCAAGATGGTTTTCCTTCTCACAAATACGAAGGCGCGGAAATAGAGATCGAAGCCATTATTGGACACGGCCGGCTTATCTTAAAAGTCAGTGATAATGGCGCGCCTTTTAGCAATGAAGCGATGGCGAATGCGGGTCGGCGAAGGTTTACCACTAAAGATCCTGATTTTGAAGGCAAGATTTATTATGGCGGTAACGGTATTTTTCTTAAGCGCACGTCTGAGCAAGTCAGGGGTTTGGGTGGAAAAATGTCGATTAGAAATTTTGCCGATCGCCAAGGCTCATGTGTGTCATTTAACCTGCCTTTCGAAGTTCCGTTGGGCGCGCGACTCGCCAGCACCCGTGATTTTAATCAAATGAGTGCGCAGGAAGTGCGAGCGACTTTGAAGGATCTTAAAGATTCCAAAGAAATAAAGGCCAAATCCATTTCAAAGGAATGGCAGGCTTTTCGAGCGTTCGGGAAGAGACGCGTTGCGGGTGTTGTGGTGGTTCGTAAGATTGGCGGACGTTGGAGCTTTTTGATGGCCCGGCGAACCAATCACGGGGACAATGCGGGGCTCTTTACATTTCCCGCTGGAAAAAAAGAGAGGGGCGAGCCCGTTAAAAAGGCAGCTTCGAGAGAGCTTTCCGAAGAAGGTAAGATTTCGGTAAATTCCAACCGGTTGAAAATTATGTTGGATGAATTTTACGGGTATAAACGGGAAATTCTTTTAAATTACTACGTTTTCGTCGACGCATCTGAAGAAAGTGAGATTGCGCCAACAAAGGAGCTCGACCATTTTACATGGGTTCCTCTGGATGAAATTATTTTGTCGAAACCTGGCGAATCCGCAAAAGCGGTCACGGCGTGGCTTGCGCTCAAAAATACAGATTTAGCCAACATTGAAATTATCAGCGGAATTAATCCTAACGGACTCGAAAGCCTCCGAAATGTTTTTGCCAAAGTTTATGAACGCATCGAATCGAAGGAAAGTGCTGCGGCGCGGCTCGCCCAAGAAAGCCCCAATCCATTTTTTACAAAATCTGAATTTGAAGAAGCATGCCGAGCGTTAAAAGGTGTGGTGGTGAGAACGCCGTTGAGACGCTTAGAGCGAATGAGTAAGGCCGCCGGAAAACCGGTTTTCCTCAAGAACGAAGCCGAGCAAATCGGGGAAGCGTTTAAAATTAGAGGTGTTTACTACCAGGTTTATTGCGCGGTCCGCGAAGCAATCCAAGATGGGTTTAATTTTCTGGAAAATTTCTTAATTATTTTCACGCAGTCTACCGGCAACCACGGAATTGCCATGATTTTATCGGTGGCAAAAATCGTTAATTCGTTTGGGCAAAATAAAATCCTGCCAATTGTTTTTACATTCAAAGAGCTTCCGCCGGTGAAACGTTTTTTTATGGAGAAGGCGCTCGGCGAATACCGCAAGGCGAGCGGCAACCCCACTGCCGGAAAAATTGTGGACGAGGTGGATGGAAAACAGTTTGAGCATTACTCGGAAATGGTCCGGCACCGGAATTTATTTAAAGAAGAAAACGCCGCTGTGGCGCGCTACATGTCGCACGCGGACCCGAATATCATGCTTGGTCACGGCTCGGCGGGAATTGAAATTCATGAGCAATTAAACGAGGCGGGAATAGGGCCGAATAAAAAAGTGACACTCATTCTTCCGATTGGCGCGGGCGGGCCGCTCGGAATTGCCGCGGCACTTAAGCTTTCAAGGTCAAACGTAACGGTTGTAATGGTTCAGTGTCCGGATTTTGACGCATTTGTGCGAACGCTTCGGAGCGGAAAAACCCAGACCAACCCTAAGAAGGATCCCAAAGCTTATCTCCTCAACGGAAAGACAGTTTTTTTAAGAACGCTTGCGGACGGCATTGCAGTGGACGGCCCCGAAAATGAGCGCGCCGTTGAGATTGCACGCGAGTTTGTCGATCTCTCAGTTGTGGTAGATGACGCCCACGCAGTGGATAACGCCGGTGTCACGGTGTACCGCGATTTGCAAAAAAGTTTTGAAGAGACTCGGAAGCCGGTCGAAAGCGTGCGCGTGGGTGGGACCGCGGCGATTGCGGCACAAGCGATTATCAATTTTAAAAATCGTCCCGAAATAAAAAATGCCGACGCAATTGTGGTGCTCGGAACCGAAGGAAATGTGATTGAAGAACTCACTGAGCATTTAGCGGGGCAGTCGATTCGGTATAGAGACGATGAACTATCAGTTGCGCTTATTCGGCAGGTTGATGAAAAGCCGTTAACCGTCGAGCAGGTATTCAGTTTACCAGCGTTTAAAAAATACCCTGGACTTGATGTTGAAGATATCGAAAAGCTAATTCTTTTGGCAAACCGGAACCTTGAAAGGGATCGGGAGAATTTTAGAATTGGACTTCGAAATGAAAAAAAAGCGTATCTTTTTAAAATCCGGCTAATGCAAGGCGGGCGCGGATTTTCTACGGCGGGCGCGCGGCTGGCCAAACGCAAGGACCCCAAAAATCCCAGACTCAAGTCCTGGACCGCTTCTTCCGAGCTCAACAAAGCGGTGAACGGTCCAATCCGAATCATCGGCCAATCTTTTGGTTTTCCGGAGACGCCGGAGGAAATGGATGCGTACCGGAGCATTGTCACAGCTTTCAAGACGCATAGCGGTAATAAACCAATTGATGTGACGGTTGAATTCATGGGGTATCTCATAGCCAGCTACCTTTTTGGTTACGGAGATTCCCAAAAAACGCTCGAACTGTTGGAAGGCTTGAGAGACAAGCCCAGAGAGCTTCGCGCTGAAATGTTTAAAGGCGACTTTTTGCCGATGATGGTCGCCGTTGCAACATTGATGCAGGCTGGAAGCGTTCGTCGGCTGATTGAAGAGGGCAAGGGTCCATTTTATTTATTCGACGAAACTTTTTTTGATGAGGGCGTTAATGAGCGCTGTATAAATTTAAGTGTGGCATTTTGGCCCACAGCCTTAAAGACACTTTACGAAAGTATCCAATTTTTGGAGTTTACCGGAAATTTTAAAAAAGCCATCGATGTCTTAGATAATTTTATGCTAGTTATTTCATACATCAAAAGTATCGATTCAGCGTTTTCGGAAGACGAGCTTTTAGAATGGCGCCAGCGTTTAACAGAAGCGATGCAAACGGTCGAGCAGGCTAGGGCGAATAAATCGGCCGGCGCGCGGCTTGCCCACCCCTCGCAAAAAAAAGAAAGGGTTCAGAAAGCATACAGAGGCGTTCTGAAGAGGGCTATTTTGGTGTCATCGCAACTAAAACTGCTGATGCGAACTCACAATGAAGTGCGTGACGATCACTTTCGTCGCGACGAAGCCATGCGTGTTTTGCACGACACGCGCCGGGCTCTTTTTTCGAAATCCGATTTGATAAAAGCGGTCGCTATAGATGACCGGGCGGGATCCGAATCTTGGCTGCCCGAAGAACGCGCCGCATGTATCTGGACACTGTATTTTTTAAGTTCTTCCTTAGATAGTTGGGTGGGGCAGAGATATTTCAGCGATTACTCAACCGATGAGGAGGAACATAGTCTTCGATTTGACCGTTTAAATTGGCACGAAATTCGTCCTCTGCTTAAACAATTGCGAAGAAACCCAAACGAAAGTCCGCTCGTTAAAAGGGCGATCCGCAATGTCTTCCGCCGCGCTCAAGGCTCGAGGCTCGTCAAAGATACTGTTTATAATTTCAGTCTCCGCGTTTTCGATGCAACCCGGCAGTCGGGCGTTCTGGCCCTCAGTTTAGGTGAGGCGACCGACGTGTTGCTGGTTAATTTTCAGTTTGACGAAGCTCAAAACATACTTCACCTGACTTATAATGACGGGACCATTTCCGTGAAAAATCCAAAAGCGATTCCACATTCCGACCGTTCGAATTTAAGCGCGTCTCTCAAAGGATTTGAAATTCCGGAAAAGGAATTGGCGGATTTGCCCGAGGTTTCAGCCCAATTCCAGAAAGCCGCGAATGCATTTAAGTCATTGCCGGCCGATTTTTTCACGCAGACTTCTAAAATAATCCGCTTGAGAGCGAGCTCATTTATTCGTAACAACTCTCCTCACAAAAAGGAATGGATCCGCTGGTTTTTGGCGTCGATTGCGGATTTTAAAAAATACGGAGCCACTGTGGTTTTAGAAGAAGACGAAGTTTCCGCGGAGATTATTTCTGCTGCGGGATCGGACGTGCCTCTTTTTGAATTAAAAAAAGGGGAGAAGCTGCCGTTTGAATCCAAAAATATTTCTCGCATTGAAATCCTTAATCCAAAATCAACCGGATCGTATAACGACAAAACATCGACTTATCTATTTGGAATGGAAGCCGGTGGAGCCGGACTGCAAAATATTTCACTTCTCCTGCATCTAGCACTCATCGAAGCCGAGGTGGGTGTTGAAAATATGCAAGCCGGAAATAAAAAATTTGAAGTGTATCAAAGAGTTTACGAATCGATTCACGGAGCGATTTCAGATCCCGAAGGTTTTGTGGAGTTTAGCTTAGGAACAGTTATTTTAGGAGCAGCTCAGCATTTTGGGCTTGCAGCTCTTCGTGTCGAGTCGCTGATTCGGGCGACAGCTCTCGGCGCGCGCATGGCGCTGCAGGCCGCTTAAGAGGCGCAATATTCTTTTGACGTTCCACGTTCATTTGATAAGATAGCGGGTCTCAGGTGGGAGAGTAAATTTTTTTCAGGGGCGGATGGCGAAACTGGCAGACGCGCAAGCCTTAGGAGCTTGTGGGGCAACCCTTGGAGGTTCAAATCCTCTTCCGCCCACGATTTTTTAAGCGGCTCGAGAGGATTTGAAGTGAGCGCCGTGTTTATGAGTTGCGACCTTAGGGGAGCAACGAATGGCGCGAGTGGCCGACCCGGAGCGGACATGCAATGCCGCGCAGGGCGCCAAATCCTCTTCCGCCCATAGATTTGCGGGAGTAACTCAGCGGCTAGAGTGCCACCTTGCCAAGGTGGACGTCGAGGGTTCGAATCCCTTCTCCCGCTCCAGTTTTTTGTTGTACAATTTTAGGACTCAATGAAAATTGTCGATTTCTTAAACGATAAGGCGATTGTCGCCGACCTCAAGTCTTCTAATAAAGAAGACATTCTGCGAGAGCTTGTCGATATTCTCGCGAAGGCTGAAGGGATTCGTAATAAAGAAGAGCTCGTCAAGACGCTCTTAGCGCGTGAGGCGCTGGGCTCGACCGGCATCGGTCAAGGCGTGGGTATTCCGCATGGTAAAACTAACTCCGTTAAAAAATTAGTCGCAGCTTTCGGACTGTGCCGTCAAGGTGTAAACTTCGAAGCGTTGGACGGCGAGCCGGTTTATATTTTCTTTTTGCTCGTCGCCCCCGAAGATTCTGCCGGACCGCATTTAAAGGGACTCGCCCGGATTTCCCGTTTGCTCAAAGATAAATTTTTCAGAGAATCCCTCAAAAGCCTCACCGACGAGAAGATGATCTACAAGCTTCTCAAAGACGAAGACTCCAAAAAGCCGTGAAACCCGGGGGAAAGCTTTCCGCGCCCCTCTACCAGAAGACGATAAGGTAAAAATCAATGGGTCTTTTTAAATGGCTTTACCCAGGCATGCGCGTCAAGCGGTGGATCGTGCTGTGCTCTTTGGGAATTATCTTATCTTCGATGGGCTTTGTCCTTACGATTATTGAAGATCAGAAAACGAGCGGCAGTCTCGTGGTGCTCCTGGGTGTTGGGCTTGTAGCGATGAGCATCCGCAAAATTATTAAATCCGTTGTCACCGTTTTATTGCCTCAGCGCGAAAATGAACTCGTTAACATTATGTATCAGAAGCGGTATCTCGAGCGCGGGCCGAAAGTCGTGGCCATTGGCGGCGGCTCCGGACTCTCCGTTTTACTCCACGGTTTAAAAGAGTTTACTTCCAACATCACGGCTGTTGTGACGGTGGCTGACGACGGCGGATCTTCCGGGCGGCTGCGCAGTCAATTTAATATCCCGCCTCCGGGAGACATTCGCAACTGCTTGGTTGCGCTGGCTGACTCCGAAGCGCTGATGTCCGAACTTTTTCAATTTCGCTTCGAAGAATCGGGCGCGTTCGAAGGTCATAATTTTGGAAATCTTTTTATTTTAGCGATGCTCAAGGTCACCGGAGGTGATTTTGAAAAAGCCATTCGCGAATCCAGTAAAGTTTTGGCGATTCGCGGACGCGTGGTGCCCTCTACTTTAAAGAGAGTGACGTTGACGGCTGAGCACAAAGACGGAACGCGCACCGAGGGCGAGAGCAATATCGGAAAAGCCAAAAGCCCAATTGAGAGACTTTATTTAAAACCGGAAGGGTGTGCCGCAGCGCAAGACGCGATTACCGCCATTGAGCAAGCAGACGTGGTGGTGATTGGCCCCGGAAGTTTGTACACGAGCATACTGCCTAATTTACTCATTGATGATTTGAGTGCCGCCCTTGCGCGTTCGGGCGCCCCAAAAGTTTATGTGTGCAATATCATGACTCAAGCCCACGAAACCGATAATTTAACCGCTTTCGATCACGTAAATGCGATTATTGAACACACGCGTCCCGATGTTTTAAGCCACGTGCTCGTCAACACCGGCACGATTCCGCCCAGCATTCTCAAAAAGTACGCTACCGAAGAAGCATTTCCAGTGACGGCGGATGTGGACCGCATTAAAAGTCTAGGTTACGAGGTGATTGCCACGAACATTGCGCTTTCAGCAAACATGGTTCGTCATAACTCAAGACGCGTTGCGAGAATTGTGGTGGAACTCGTTCAGACGCTTAAGAAAAAGCAGGTTGAGGAAAAAAAGAGGCCAAGACCCTCGTATGCCCGCCGGTAAAAAGAAAAATTTCATTTTTTGTGTTCACGCTCACCAGCCCGTCGGAAATTTCGGCTCTGTTTTTGAAGAGGCTTACGAACGCTCCTATCGTCCATTTTTTGAAGTCGTTTCAGCGCACCCTGCCGTAAAAGTTTCCGCTCATTTTTCGGGAAGCCTGTTGGATTGGCTTGCCGAACATCACCCGGAATTTATTTCAAAGCTCAAGTCCATGGCTCAAAGCGGCCAAATTGAATTTTTGGGCGGCGCTTATTACGAGGCGATTTATGGCATGATTCCGGCTAAGGATTTAAAAGGACAGATTCTGAAGATGCGCGCGAAGTTGCGCGAGTTTTTTGGCGTAGAGTTTGAAGGGGTCTGGCTCACCGAGCGCGTGTGGGATGCCCAGCTGCCAGCGCTTTTAAAATCAGCGAAGGTAAATTTTACAATTCTCGATGATCTGCACTTTGAAAATAGCGGGGTTCAGGCGCCGGTGACTGGTTTTTACAAAGCGGGGACCGGGAAAAACTCGCTTGATCTTTTTGCGTCGATGAAAGATCTACGCTATCTTATGCCGTTTCAGAAGGCCGAGAAAACGCTCGAATTTTTTCACGCGGCGACAGCTCAAGAAAATGATGTTTGGGTTTTTGCCGATGATTGTGAGAAGTTCGGTATGTGGCCCGGAACCTACGACTGGGTGTACGGCCAAAAGTGGCTCGACCAATTTTTTACGCTGATTGAAAATGATGAGCAGATTCAGATGTGTCATTTTTCGGAAGTCCGAAAATCCTGCAAATCCAAAGGCACTCTGAGCATTAAACACGCCAGTTACACTGAAATGATGGAGTGGTCGGGAGGGCGTTTCTACAATTTTTTTGAAAAGTACGCGGAGAGCGGGTACATGCGCGACCGTATGGAATCGGTGAGTCGCCGCGCCCAGCGCTCAAAGGAAGCACTTAATTTTCTCTATAAAGCGCAGTGCAACTGCTCGTACTGGCACGGCGTATTCGGAGGGCTTTACTTGCATCACCTGCGTTCGGCGGTATTTGAAAATCTCATCGCTGCCGACAAAATTTTGGAAAAAAAGCCGCTCGCGTCCAAAGAAAAACTTGGGGCCGAGACGCATTATAAAATCCGTCAGAACGAGATCGTTTCTTATTTGAACGCAGGCTTAGGCGGCGCGCTCGAGGAGATTGATTATCTTCCAAAGACGGTGAATCTGATGTGCAATTTAATGCGCCGTAAGGAAATTTATCACGAGGTGGCGCATTCTAAAAAAGCCAAAGAGGGGTCCGATGAGCCGCTCTCGATTCATGACATGCTTGGCTCTAAAGAGAAAGATCTGGATAAGCACCTTTTTTATGACCCCTATCGTCGCTTTTCTTTTTTGGATCACTTTTTTGGCTCGACTATCTCAAATGAAGAATTTTTGAGGGCAAGCTACATTGAAACCGGTGATTTTGCCGGAAAGCCGTTTCGAGCGAAGCAGGTGCGGGTGACGGGTAGGTCGGGTTGGGTGCTTGAGCGAAAGGCGGGAGCGCTGTTGGTGCAAAAGACCTTCTTGCCTTTAAAGGCCAATACGCTCGAAGTTCGCTACCGGATTAAAAATGTTTCAAAGAAAACATTTTCGGCGGTTTGGGGAACGGAGTTTAATTTTTCGATCGGTGATCCCTACGCGAATCAGGGTGTGAGGGTGGAGGGAGTCCGGGAGTGGGTGTTTAAAGATTCCTGGAGAAATCTTGAGATTTCACTCACGACTGACCGGGAAAGCACCTTCTTGACCGCGCCTATTGAAACCGTTTCAGAGTCAGAATCGGGGCTTGAGCGCACATTTCAGGAGCTCGGGGCCTTGGTTCAAGTGCCACTCCGGCTTGAGCCGGGAGCCTTGCACGAACAAATCTTTAAACTGGCGATCAATTAAGCTTTATGTTTATTAAAAAGAAGATTAAAATCAAGAACCCGCAGGGCCTGCACGCAAGGCCGGCTTCGGTATTTGTGAAGATTGCCAACAAATACGAGTCGGACATTAGTGTCAAAAAAGGCTCAGAAAAAGTAAGCGGGAAGTCCATTATGGGTCTTTTGATGCTGGCCGCAAGCCAAGGCAGCACGATTGAGATTGAAGTCAGCGGGTCGGACGCTATTTTAGCCATGAAAGAATTAGAGGAGTTTTTGTTAAACGATTCCGATGAAAAGCCAAAAGTCAGTTAAACTTAAAGGAATTGCCGCGTCGCCTGGCATTGCTGTCGGGAAAGCGTTTTTGCTCGATTCCGAAGAGCTCTCGATCCCGCGCCGTAGCATCAAAGAATCCGAAATTCCCAAAGAGATCACGCGCTTTGAAGATGCTCTTACGCGTACACGCGCGGAAATTCTTAACATCCGCGACAAGATCACCGATGAAATCGGCAAAGATCACGGCGATATTTTTAATGCCCACCTTTTAGTCATTGAAGACCGCGCGCTTATTGAGGAAGTGATTGAGCGCGTTAAAAAAGAAAAACTCACCTGCGATTACGTATTGTCGCAAGTTCTTAAAAAATACATCCAATCCTTTTTAAAAATTGACGACGAATACCTACGCGAGCGCGTCAGCGATATTAACGACGTTGGCCGGCGCATCATTCGCCACCTCGTCGGAGGACGTAAAACATCTTTGGCGGACATTAAAGAAAAAGTAATTGTGGTGGCGTATGACCTGTCACCCAGCGACACCGCCGTGATGCACCGCAAGAACGTGATCGGCTTTGTGACGGATATCGGTGGACGCACTTCTCACACCGCCATCATGGCGAAATCTTTAGAAATTCCGGCCGTGGTGGGTATTGAAGTCGCGACACATCGCATTAAGGAAGGCGATACGATTATTGTCGACGGCGCTCAAGGCGTGGCCATTGTAAATCCGACCGCCGCAGATCTTGCCAAATACAAAACCGACAAAGCCCGTTACGTGGAGTTTAATCGCGGCCTAAAGAAAATGAAGGACCTGGCTTGCGTGACGTCGGATGGCCGGCGCATCGAACTTGCGGCCAATATCGAACTTCCAGAAGAAACCACGTCGGTGCTAGCGCATGGCGCCAATGGCATCGGGCTTTACCGCAGCGAATTTTTGTACATGAACCGTTCCGGTCTTCCCAAGGAAGAGGAGCAGTTTGAGGCCTATAAAAAAGTGGTCAAAGAAATGGCGCCCAAGCCTGTCATTATCCGCACCTTTGATTTGGGCGGCGATAAATTCTTATCACATTTAGAAATGCCGCACGAAATGAATCCGTTTTTAGGCTGGAGAGCGATCCGGTTTTGTCTCGCGCGCCCTGAAATTTTCAAAGTTCAGCTCAGAGCCATTTTAAGAGCGAGCGCTTTCGGAAAGCTGCGCATGATGTACCCGATGATTTCGGGGATTACCGAGCTGCAGCAAGCCAATAAATTACTCGCGGAAGCCAAGCAGGAACTGCGCGCTAAAAAAATGTCCTTCGACGACAAGATTGAAGTCGGGGCGATGATTGAAATCCCTTCTGCTGCACTCACCTGTGACATCCTGGCGCGGGAAGTGGATTTTTTCAGTATCGGCACAAACGATCTTATTCAATACGCGCTGGCGGTGGACCGTATCAACGAAAAAATTGCCTATCTGTACGAACCGGCGCATCCTGCGGTTTTGCGTCTCATTAAAATGATTATCGAAACGGGACACGCTAAAAATATCTGGGTCGGGATGTGCGGCGAGATGGCAGGGGACCGGCTTTTAACGCCGCTTCTTGTGGGTTTGGGTTTGGATGAGATTTCTGTATCGCCCTTGCTTTTGCCGGAAGTTAAAAAGATTATCCGCTCGCTTAATTTTAAAGAATGCCGCCAGATGGTCGACGAAGCGCTTAAGCTGAGTTCCGGCGAAGAAGTGATGGAATTTTTAAAATCCCAATCGCTCAAGCTCATTCGAAAAACGGCTGCTTCCTAACGCTTCATGGTCGCTATTATTCTTGCCGCAGGTTACGCCACACGACTTTACCCTCTTACCGAAAACCAACCCAAATGCCTTTTAGAGGTTGCGGGAAAAACCATTCTCGACGCGCTTTGTGAAAAGTTAGATGCGCTCGAAAACTTGAACCGCATTGTGATCGTTACGAACGCCAAGTTTTATCGCATCTTGACGGATTGGAGTCAAAAAGCGCCTCACCGCGTGCGGATTGAGGTGCTAAACGATGGCACGACGTCCAATGACACGCGTTTAGGGGCAACCGGTGACCTAAGTTTCGCCATTCAACAATCCAAAATTGACGATGATATTTTGCTGCTTGCTAGCGACAATTTATTCGAAGAAGATCTAAAAGGGTTCACGAGTTTTGTCCATTCCCAGAAAAATGAAATCTGTGTGGCCGTGTATGACATTCAAGATAAAAACCTCGCTAAAAACACCTTCGGTGTGCTCGAACTGGATGCAAAATCACAGGTCGTGAGCATTGAAGAAAAGCCGGCTGAGCCTAAATCGAGTCTCATTGGGATGGGGATTTATTATTTACCTAAGACTAAAATCAGTCGGATTGGACAGTATTTGGCTGACCCTGAGGCCAAAGACGCGCCGGGTTATTTTTTCCGCTGGCTGCTCGATTATGAAAAAATTTTCGGTTTTCGATTTAAAGGCCTATGGTATGATATCGGGAATTTGGAAGCGCTTCAAAACGCGAATATCATTTTTTCGAAGCTAAAACATTAAAAAATAGAAGAGAGAAATCATGAGAGCCAAGAGTTGTTTATTTACTTCCGAGAGCGTTACCGAAGGTCACCCCGATAAAGTCGCGGACCAGATCTCCGACTCAGTATTAGATGCGATTCTAGCAAAAGACCCTACCGGTCGCGTTGCTTGCGAGACGCTCGTGACCACCGGTTTAGCATTTGTGGCGGGAGAAGTCACGACGTCCTGCTACGTGGACATTCCTAAAATTGTTCGAAACACGATTAAAGAGATTGGTTATGACAGCCACGGCGCGGGATTTGATTACAATACTTGCTCAGTGGTGACCTCTATTCAAGGTCAATCGCCCGATATCGCCATGGGCGTCGACACGGGTGGAGCAGGCGACCAAGGCATGATGTTTGGTTATGCGACTGATGAAACGCCAGAGCTCATGCCGCTCCCGATTTCTCTAGCGCATCGCCTCGCGCGCCGCGTCTCTGAACTACGTAAAAATAAATCATTAGAATATTTAAGGCCTGACGGTAAATCTCAGGTGACGGTCGAATATGTAAACGACAGACCTGTTCGCGTGGACACCGTGGTGGTGAGCGTTCACCATGACCGCAAGACGCATTTGAAAACGATCACGCAAGACATGAAAAAGCTTGTGATCGAAAAAGTGATCCCTGCGCACTATCTCGATAAAAAAACAAAAATCTACATCAACCCAACCGGCCGCTTTGAAGTGGGCGGTCCTCAGGCGGATACCGGTTTAACCGGCCGCAAAATCATTGCCGATACTTACGGCGGAGTCGGTGCGCATGGCGGCGGAGCGTTTTCGGGCAAAGATCCAACAAAGGTGGACCGCTCAGCGTGCTACATGGCGCGTTACATTGCTAAAAACATTGTCGCGGCAAAGCTTGCCACAAAATGTGAAATTCAGCTGGCGTACGCTATCGGAATTGCAGAGCCTGTTTCGGTGATGGTGAATACCTTTGGAACCGGAAAATTATCGGAACCCGAACTCACGAAGCTTGTTCGGCGGAATTTTAATTTGACGCCGGCCGGAATTATCCGCGACCTAAAACTGCGCCGTCCGATTTACAAGGCGACCGCGGCTTACGGACATTTTGGACGCACCGAAGAAGGTTTTAGCTGGGAAGAAATTGACAAAGTCTCGCAACTCAAAAAAGGAATTTAGGAAAATGGCAAAGTCTGATATTACGGATCTCAAGTTAGCACCTAAGGGAAAAGCGCGTATTGAATGGGCCGGCACACAAATGCCGGTGCTCGAGCGCATTCGCGAGCGTTTTTCGAAAGAAAAACCCCTAAAAGGAATGAAGCTTTCAGCTTGTCTTCACGTGACTTGTGAAACTGCGAACTTGATGGTGGCGCTGAAGGCCGGTGGAGCAGACTTGGTTTTGGTGGCCTCCAATCCTCTCAGCACTCAAGACGACGTGGCGGCTTCTCTCGTTAAAGATTTTGGAATCTGCACTTTGGCCCGCCGCGGCGAAGACCGTAAAACTTATTACGATCATATCTACGCTGCGCTAAACCATCAGCCTCATATGACGATGGACGATGGAGCGGATTTGGTTTCAGCCATCCACAAAGAGCCTGCGAAGTATAAAAAGAACATCATTGGTGGAACCGAAGAGACAACGACTGGCGTGATTCGCCTGCGCAGTCTCGAGGGACAGGGCAAGCTTCTTTTCCCGATCGTGGCCGTCAACGACGCCAACACTAAGCATTTATTTGATAACCGTTACGGCACCGGCCAGTCGACGATGGACGGTGTGATTCGCGCGACCAACGTTCTGATTGCGGGTTCAACCGTCGTGGTTTGTGGTTACGGATGGTGCGGACGCGGTGTGGCGACACGCGCGCGGGGCATGGGCGCTAAAGTCATTGTCACCGAAGTCGATCCCTTGAAGGCTCTCGAAGCCGTCATGGACGGTTTCCAAGTGATGCCGATGGCGGACGCTGTCAAAACCGGTCAAATTTTTGTAACCGTCACAGGAAATACCAGCGTCATTCGCAAAGAGCATTTTCTAAAGATGCCTGATCGCGCCATTGTCTGCAACTCTGGTCACTTTGACGTTGAGATTGATGTCGCGGCCTTGCAGAAAACCGCTAAAAAAGTGCGCCCCATGCGCGAAAACGTGGAAGAGTTCACACTGCCAGGCGGCAAGCGCGTTTATGTGCTGGCGCAGGGAAGACTCGTGAATCTGAGTGCGGCCGAAGGACATCCAGCGATGGTGATGGATATGAGTTTCGCTAACCAAGCGCTTTCCGCTGAGTGGGTAGCCAAAAACATCGATACGCTCGAAAATAAGGTCTACTCCGTGCCCGAAGACATCGATAAAGAAATTTCATCGATTAAACTTAAGACGATGGGCGTCAACATTGACCGCCTGACACCTGAGCAGGAAAAATACCTCTCCGCTTGGGAAGCGGGAACTTAATTTAAGAAGTGTTTTTAATTAAGTAAATTCCAGAAGCGGCAAGCAGGATGTTGGCCATCCATGCCGCGAGAATCGGGGGGAGATGGCCTCCTTTGCCCATGGCAAGTGAAACCGATTCGATCGCATAGTAAATCACGATCACCACTAAACCTGTCCCAAACCCTGCGGCAGCATTTTGACGCACACCGCGCATGGCGAGCGGCGCTCCCATCACCATCACGACGAGTGCTGTAAACGAAAAGGCGACCCGGTAATAAAAGTCAACCCAGAGCCGGTTGATCAGTTTGCGGCTGGTGCCCTTTAAATTTTTAATATAACGCCGCAGCTCCGAAGAGCTCATCAGATCAGATTGGGATGCTTCCCGGATAAAATCATCCGGTTTTTCGGGAAGATCAAACACCGCTTTAGACGAGAACTCCGGCTCACCCACAATATCTCCCCGGCGGTTTAGGTTTTGTTTGAGCGATTCGTATAAAATCCAGCGGCCGTCTTCGAAGCGCACTTTTTTGGCGGTGATCTTCATTTGTTGAGGCTCGGTGGGGTTGTCCTCAAAAATCACCACGTCGTGGAGCGTTTGATTTATTACTTCAAATTCTCTGGCAAAAATCATCCGGTGGTTTTGCCCGTAGTAAGTGAGATTAGAAATCGAGCGATCTTTTAAATCCTTTTTCCCTTTTAAGATTAGCCCTTGCATGATCGATTGAGAATTAATTTTAGATTGTGGCACCCACTTTTCGCCCGAGGCAAAGAGAAGCATGCTGATCAAAATTCCAATAAATAAATAGGGGGAGATAATGGTAAAAGCGCTTAAGCCGCCCGTTTTAAGGGCGATGACTTCATGGTGCCGATGCAGGTCTCCGAGAGAAAAGAGAATGGCGGCGAGGCATGCGATGGGCGCAATTTGCGACATCATCGACGGTAGAAGGTAGAGGTAGTAGGAGAGCACAATTTGTATCGTGACCCCGTGCCGCAAAAACTCGTTGATGTTGTTGAATAAATCTAGAACCACAAAAAGAAGGACGAGGAGTGCAACCACGTATAGCAGTGATTTAATGAAGTGACTGATGAGATAGCGGTCGATGATGCGCATTTTAGGTTCGAAACTTCCGGATGAAGAAAAAGAGGCTAGTCGAACCCAGTACAATGTTCGCAAATTGCAGGCCCAGCACCGCGTTCACGACTCCCTTTTTTGCCAGGCCATGTCCGCCGATTAAAAGAAGCCAGTAGAGTCCCAGCGCCAAAAGACCCACTCCGAAGCTCATTCGTTTTTCACGCCGGTGTGTTCCAATCGCCGCCGCGGCGCCAATCAGCAAAAATACAATGCTCGACATGGCGAGGGCTGCTTTATTTTGAATTTCAGCGGCGAGCGAGTAAGTGTCTTTGATGCCCTCTTCTTTTAAGCGCGAAATCTCGCTCTTAATTTCTTTCACGGACATGTCTTTTGGTTTCTTGGTAATTTCTCCTGTTTCTTTTAACTGTGTTAGGTTTAGCGGAAGGTCGTAGGTCTTAAAGTTGAGCTTATAAAATTTCCCCGGGTCTTTTGGATCAGGCTCATCACTCGTTCCGTGAAACAGCCTTAATTTCACCACCCCTTTTTCAGGAATAGACACGAGCTCTCCTTTTTGAGCAATGATGGTTCGAGTGGGGCGGCCTTCCTGCGGCTGATAAATGCGAATCCCTTTTAATTCATTTTTATTGATCTCATAGATAAAAATGACGAAATTTTTGAATTTTTTAATGAAGGTCCCTTCCTCCAAAATAGCACCCGGACTGTCGATTCCGATTTGAGACATGATCCGGCGGTATTGGTAATGGCTGATTGATGAGATTCGATCGGACAGGAGGTAAGTTCCCATGGAGATCATGATGACCACCAGAAAGATGGGGAGAAGCACTTTGAAGAGACTGACACCGCTTGAGCGGATCGCGATCATTTCATGATCCATGGATAGTTTCGTGAATGCCAAAAGAGACGCCAGGAGCACCGACACCGGAATGACAAAGGTCAAAATAAACGGAAACGTAAAAAATAAAAGCTGAAAGATGAGCAGTACATCCACACTTTTATTGAAAATAAGATCCGCCATTTGAATAAAGCCCCGTCCTAAAAGCAGGATAAAAATCAGCGACGACACACACAGGGTAAAGGGGTGAAGAAATTCGATGATGAGATGGTTTCGTAAAATACGCATCTTGTTAAAGGCTTCTGCAGAGCGCCAATAGTGTCACGGAGCTCGCGCCTGAATTTTTTAAAACTTTCGAACACTCGGAGGCGGTGTGGCCGGTGGTCAGAATGTCGTCTATCAAAAGGAGGTTACGGTCTTTAAAAACCTCTTTGTCGCTCACGCGAAAAACATTTTTTACATTGCTCTTGCGGGAATTTTTATCGAGCAGAAACTGAGGAGACGCTGAATCCTTTCGCTTAAGAAAACGCGACAAATGCGCAACGCCCAGCGAATCTGAAATCGAACGCGACAGGAGCTCTGACTGATTAAACCCACGTTCTTTAAAGCGCTTCCATTCGAGGGGAACGCTGCAGATGCTGTCAAAGAAAACAGGTTTTTCAAGAGATCTCAAAAAACTGAGCATGAGTTTGGAAAAATAAGAATGAAGATGTTTTTTATTTTCAAATTTGTAATGATGCACGAGTTCCCGCATCGATCCTTCGTAAGCGGTGCAGCACAGCGCTCGGTTAAATTCCGGACGCTCATCAAAGTCTGAAAGGGCTTTCTCGCGCAAAGGCTCACCGAGCAAGCGGATCGAAACGCCGCAGTTTTCACAGAGAGCTCCCTGGTAAAGAGGGGAGGCGCTTTTATGGCAAATTTCGCAGCGTTTGGGGAAAATCGCGCCGAGAGTTTTTTCGAGAGTGACCGACAGCATACGCTGAACTATAACATAATTTTTTGAATTTCGGTATAATCATGCCCAATGAAAAAGCCTCGCTCCGCGCCCGCAATTTTGGTTCATTTACCAGAGATTTTGTCTCGATTATCGGAGCAGGCGAAGGGCTGGGAAGCGCCCGTCGCCGGTAAGTTTGCCAGTGAAGAAAACCCTGCTTTTAAAATCCTCATTTCGACGGTTTTAAGTCTCCGCACGAAGGACACCACCACGGAGCCCGCAAGCCGGAGACTTTTTGCAAGAGCCGCAACCGCTCAAGATTTGCTCGAGGTTCCGATTCCTGAAATCGAAAAACTCATTTACCCCGTCGGGTTTTATCACACCAAGGCTAAAAATATTCATTCGATTTGCCGGGATTTAATTGAGCGTTTTGAAGGAAAAGTTCCGGATGAAATTGACGCGCTCTTGACATTGAGAGGCGTTGGACGAAAGACAGCTAACTTAGTGGTGACGGTTGGGTATGGTAAGCCAGGCATCTGCGTCGACACACATGTGCATCGGATTTCAAACCGCTGGGGGCTTGTGCGCTCCAAATCTCCAGACGAGACCGAAATGAAGCTAAGAAATATTTTGCCAAAGCGGTACTGGATAGGGTTTAATGATCTTTTGGTATCCTTTGGTCAAAACTTATGCGTGCCGGTTTCGCCTTTTTGTAGCCGTTGTCGCATGAGAGAGTTTTGTCCGAGAAACGGAGTAAAAACAAGTCGATGAATCCAGAAACAAGACCGTGGGGCAGTTATCAAATTCTGCACGCGGAGCCAGGCATGCAGGTTAAGCGCGTTCAAATTAATCCGGGCGCGCGCCTGAGTTTACAAAAACATTCGAAGCGTTTAGAAAATTGGCTTGTCACGTCTGGGCAGGGCATTGCCACGCTTGACGAAAAAGAAATTCCGGTTTCTTCGGGAGTTTTTATTCACATCAACATAGGTCAGAAGCACCGCATGGCGTGCACAGGAAGCGCGCCGCTTGTATTTGTGGAAGTGCAGCTAGGTTCTTATCTCGGGGAGGATGATATCATTCGATTTCAGGACGACTTTGGCCGGGTTTAAAAAGCTTCTTATCCTCATCATTGCGCTAGCCCTTGCTGGTGTGTGTTTTTTTTATCTTAAACAACATTCGCTTGAACCCAAAGCTTCGGGCGTAAAACCAGCTGTTCAGATTTCCAGAGCTGAAGCTCCACAAGATCGTTCCGGAATTGAAATTCCGGATCTTTATTGGGGGATGAATCGAAAAGAGGTGGAGCGTGTTCTTGGCAAAGCGCTCGCTGAAGCCCCACAAACACGTAAATTCTACTCGCCGCGCAACCCGATCGCGTCCGCCCAAGCCCAGACGTTTCGCATGGAAGGACAAGCTTTTTTAGGCAAAGAATCCGATTACGTTTTTTTATTTTTAGGAGACAAACTAGCCGCGTATTATATTTTCATCAAAGGATTTGAGCCGGATGAGCTCGATGACGCGATGCGGAGTTTTTTGATTAAAAAATTCGGAGAAACTTACGTGGTTCCTGCTGATCCCGACCAAGAACTTCTCAAAATGATTTGGCAAAAGAAGACATTGACCGTGAATTACTGGGTTTTTAAGGAAGAATTGACCATGACCCAGAAAGCTTGCGCGGGTTTTGGTGTGATTAACCACCAGATTGAGGAAAGTCTATAATTTTTGCTTAATTTTTATTAATCTTTTTACTGGTTTATGCTATATTAACTACATGCCTAAGTCCGTGCGCCGTTTTTTAGCTTCATTTCTAGTTATAAGCTTGATCGGAGCTTATGCAGGCCCTTCCGTTTACCCCGCTTCCCGCGCCAAAGAAAAAGTAAACGCCATTTTCAAGCAAGGAAAAGTTTTCTACGATCAAGGGAAATATAAAGAAGCGTTAGATGTCTGGAATTCCTTGGATGAGGAGCTTCTATCCCAAGAGCCTTCGGTTCAGAAAGTCATTGAATTTTTAAAAGGCAAAATTCCTTCCGATTACGAGGAGCAAGAAGCGGCTTCCGCGCCAAGCGCCCCGACAGTTTCAAGCGTGACAGTGCCGGTGGAAACCTCTGCAGAAGCAGCGTCGATAGCTCCCATCAAAACCCCATCCGCCGTTAGCCAGTCCCTGAACGATAGCACTAAAAATTTACAATCTCAGATCTCGCAAGCCAAGGCTCAAAAAGGGCAAAATGCCAAAAAATCGGCTGAGGCCGAAGCGGCTCTTCTTGCCGATTTTCAAAAAGGGAAAGATTTGTTCGATCAGGGAAATGGACGCGAAGCGCTGGCTGTTTGGAGAGGGTTGTTGCCCAAAGTTGCGAATCCCGGAGAGCTCGAGAAGCAGCTTAAAAAAATTGAAAGCTCACTGAATGATTTAGACGCTGCTCGGGCTGAAGCCGCAAAATTTTCTGCCGTCGGCGGGCAGAAATTTCAAGCTCCCGGAGGATTTGTGGCCTTGCTTGAAGGCGTGAGCGAAGATCTCGACAATGTGCAGTCTCAGATAGCGCAAGCCAAGATTCAGAAAGAACAGGATGCCAAGAAATCTGCCGAAGAAGCCCTTGTTGCCGAATTCCAAAAAGGGAAGGTTTTATTTGATAAGGGTAACGCGCGGGACGCGTTAGCGATTTGGAAAGCGTTATTGCCTAAAGTAAAAAATTCCGGAGAGCTCGAAAAACAACTCATCAAAATTGAGAGCTCACTCGATGATTTAGACGCCGCTCGCGCTGCTTCCGCAAAATTTTCTGCGGCCGGCGGGCAGAAGTTTCAGGCGCCCGGAGGATTTGTAACCCTACTTCAAGGAGTCAGCGAATACCTCGACAAAGAAGCCCGCGAAGTGGAATGGACACGTTGGAAATCAGACGAAAAAGTTTTGGATCGACAGAAATGGATTAAAGAAAACTACGAAAAAGCACATGACCTTTTTTCGAGAGAAAAGTACAAAGAAGCAATCGATATGTACGCGCTGATTCTGCCTTATCTCGAGGACGGCGAAAACATTGAGCCTTTTCTTCAGAGTGTCCGCATGAGTTATCAAAATTTATTGGACGCGCAAAAGGCAAGCGAGCAGATCGAGCAAAACGCGCCTAAAAAATTCAAAGCTCCCGTTGAACTGGTAACGTACTTGTCCAAAGCCGAAACAGAATTGCAGTCTCAAGCCAAGATTGCGCTTGAGCAGAAGCAAAAACTGGAAAAAGCGGGACTGGATCAGCAGGTTTTGATGAACACGAATTTTGAAAAAGGAAAAGCACTTTACGAAAAGGGCAGGATTAAAGAGGCGGTTGCCGCCTGGAGTTCTGTGACGCCTTATCTTGAAGAAGGGGCTCGCGTCCAGGGGTATTTGGAATCCATTTCTAAAAATTACGAAGCTGCGCGAATTACCGATGAATTTGTGCAGGGGGCGTCGTTGAAAATTGGTAAGAAGTTTAAAGCACCGGATGGATTCATTCTAAATTTAAAAGAAGCAAGTGAGGCTCTAGAAAAAGAAGCCCAGCAAGCCGCAATGTTGAAATGGAAAACGCAGAACGAATTGATGGACCAAGAAAAGTGGTTCAAAGAAACGCTGGCGCAAGCCAAGGCCCATTTCGACGAGGGGAGAGTTGAAAAGGGCCTTGAGACCTCTCGACAGGTGTTGCCTATGCTCGAAGAGTCCGCCCAAATCCAAGCATTCTTAGATGGGATTGCGCTGAGCGAGCAAAATTTACAAGACGCCAAAAAAACGAGCGCTCAATTTGCGCAGAGCCGCAATAAAAAGTTCAAAGCCCCCGACGCTTTAATCGCGATGCTTTCCGATGCCGATCAGCGCCTGCAGTTCCAAGCCAAACAAGCCATGACTCAAAAAGCAGTCGTTGATAAAGCAGCACTCGATCAGCAAGTCTGGGTGAACAGCGCTTTTGAAAAGGGCAAGGCTTTTTACCAGCAGGGCAAAGTTCGAGAAGCGATCTCAGCATGGACGACGATTACGCCTTATTTGGAAGGTGGAACAGATATTCAAAGTTCTCTCGATCTCGTTCAGAAAAATTACGAGTCTGCTCAAGCTTCTGCGCAATTGGCAAAGGATGCCGTTTCGCAAAAGGATCAAAAATACAAATCTCCTGCAGAACTACCAGTAATCATGGAGCAGATGAACGCAAAGCTTCAGACGGATTTACTGGAATCCAAAGCGCAGAAGGCGCGCACCGAACAAGCCGTTGCTGAAAGACAGAAGTGGATTCTTTCAACTTTTCAAAAAGGAAAAGACTTTTTCGCGAGCGGACACACCCAAGATGCGATCACCGAATGGGACCGGCTAACTCCTTATTTGGAAGAGGCGTCTGAAATCCGCGCGTTAATTGAAAAGGCCAAATTATCTTATCAGTCCTTGGTTCTCGCGCAGTCGGAAACGGCTCGCTTTGCGTCTACAGAGTATAAATCGTTAAAGGTTCCATACGCCGCAGATATTCAAGCATCTTTAGCTCAGTCCTTGTCGAGTTTGGAAACGCAAACACAAATAGCTCTTGAACAAAAATCCCAGCTTGAAAAAACCATTTCAGATCGAAAGGTCTGGATCGATCAAACCTTCTTAAAAGGCAAAGCGTTATACGAAAAAGGCCAGTTCAAGGAAGCGGCTCAAACGTGGAGTGCGCTCGTGCCGTATTTGGATTCGTCGGCGCAGATCAGAGTGGCCATCGACGCAGTTTTGAATCATGCCGATCAAGCGGTGGTGGTTAAAACCCAGGCAGAAGAGGCTATTTCCAAAAAAGATCAGGCCTTTAAAGCGCCCGATGAACTTGCCAAAATGCTGCTTCTAGCCAAGCAGTCGCTTAAGACAGAGGCGTTTCAGGCGCAGACTCAAAAAGCACAGCTCGATCAAACTTTGTTTGAGCGTCAACAATGGATTAATCAAAATTTCCAAAAAGGAAAAGATTTATACGGAAAGCAAAAATACACCGAAGCATTGAGCGCTTGGAAGGAAATTTTGCCATATCTTGAAAATAAGGATGAGGTGAAGTCCTACATCGAGTCCGTTGAAGCGTCCATTGAAAACGCCAAAGATGCTAAAAATGCGGCCGATCAAGCCCAGTCGAGAGTTCAGAGCAAGGTGAAAGCGCCTCAAGAGCTGATCAAATCCCTTAGCGATTTAAGTCAAAAACATAAGCTGGAAATTCAGGAGTCCCTAAGTGCTCGCTCCAAGTTCGAGCAAGATTCCGAGAATCGTGAAAAATTTGTAACCGATACCTTCCAAAAAGGAAAAGATCTCTACAATCAGGGCTCTTATTTGGAGGCTATCAGCACATGGAAATCCATTTTGCCGTACTTAGAGGAAAGCTCTCAAGCTCAAGCTTACTTGCAGAGCGTTCAAGCCAGTTTAGAGAATGCCCAGGAAGCTAAGCGCGCGGCCGACGCGGCAAAAATGGAAATCGACCGGAAATTTCAGGCGCCTGGGGAACTATTGCTTTACTTGAATCAAGCCGGTCAAAAGCTAAGTGAGGAAGCCAAGCTTTCCAATGGGCTTCGCGTCAAGGCCGAGCAAAACGTTTCTGACCGCCGCGATTGGCTCGTGTCTACTTTCCAAAAAGGCCGTGCATTGGTCGAGCAGGGTAAGGTTCAGGAAGGGTTGCAAGTTTTTAACCAGCTAATACCTTATCTTAACGAAGAAAAAGAAGTGGCTCAGGCGATCAAGGCGATTGAGAAAAATTACAACGATGCGAGCGCAGCAAAAGCAGCATTGACACAGACCCAAGAAAAATCAAACCAGAAATTTAAGGCACCGGCTGAGTTGACCGCTTTGCTGAGCCAGGCGAATTTACGCTTCCAGACAGAAATTGCAGATGCCCTAAGCCGTAAAAAACAATCCGAAGATTCACTTTCGCAAAAACAGCTTTGGATTTTGACGGCGTTCCAAAAGGGTAAAGAGCTTTATACCCAGGGTAAGATTGGAGAGGCTGTCGAATCTTGGGGAGAAATGACGCCGTATTTGGATCCTCAGTCCGATGCCCAAAAATTAATCGATCAATCCAAAGAAAGTCAGAGAGCGGCGCTCGAAGCGCGTCGCTCGGCTGTCGCCGCGGCCGCCAAAGAATACCAAGGTTTTCAGATTCCAGCGGATTTAGTCACTTACTTGGATGATGCCGATCAAAAGCTGAGAAACGAAGCCCAGTCACTGAGCGCTCAAAAATTGAGAGCGGACAAAACATTTTTTGATAAGCAGGCTTGGATCAATGCGAGTTTCGAGAAGGGACTTGCTTTCTATCAGAATGGAAAAATTCCCGAAGCATTGGACGCCTGGGATAATTTAATCCCATACCTTGAATCGGAGCCTTTACTTAAAAAAGAATTGGTGAGCCTTCGCTCGGAATATGCGGCCATTCTTCAGATTCAAAAAGAGGTTGAAGCGCAGAAGGGCCAGAAATTGCAGGCCCCGGCGGAATTAAAAATGGCTCTCGCGGACTTTACTGGCCAACTTAAATTAAAAACGCAAGCCTATCAAAATGACAAGTCGGCCCTTGAGAAATCACTGCTCGATCGTCAGGCCGCCGTCAATGATAGCCTGCAAAAAGCAAAGCAACTTTTTAAGGATGAAAAACCGGCTGAAGCGGTGGCACTTCTAGAGGATATTGTTCCAAACTTCGACGCAGATTCAGGCATTGCGGCTCAGGTCGCCGGACTGCGCGCAAGCCAGAAGAATTTATTAGCCGCGCAAGCGGTGGCGCAGCAAGCCTTGCAAAAGAAAGATCAAAAATTAAAGGCGCCGGACGGATTTTTGAAAGCCATAGCCGGATTTGATCAGGCTCTTCAAAATAAAACGAAAGAGTCCCTGAGCGTTCAGGCCCAGCTCCAATCTGATATGGCTGACCGTCAAAAATTAGTCGAGATGACATTTCTCAAAGGCCAAACGGCTTTCAATGAAGGTAAAATTCGTGAAGCGTTAGAGAGTTGGACCTCGCTCACAGCGTATCTTGAAAAAGACTCCGAAGCTGCGGTGATGATTGACCAGGTACAGACACGCTACAAGAATCTTCTGGATGCGCAGTTCCAGGCTCAGGCGGCTGCCGTTAAAAAAGATCAAAAATTCCAACTTTCACCGGCTTGGCTCAAGAGCATTGCTAGCGCTCAGTCGGGTCTTGAAGCTCAAACCAAAGAGGTGATTGGACAGCGTCTCGCCATGGAAAAATCTGTTTCGAACCGCCATGCGTGGATTCAAACAACCTTTGAATCAGGCAATGCCAACTACCAAAACGGGGATTACGACAAGGCGCTCGCAGAATGGCAGAAGCTGACGCCGTATGTGGATGAGTCATCCGGGTTTGAGGAGTTGCTCGCCCAAACAAAAGCGTCGCTAGCCAATTTTCAGGCTGCTAAAACCCAAACAGCAAACTTTGCTTCCACACAGTACAAGTCTCTTAAAGTGCCTTATGCCGGCGAAATGAATGCCACGCTAAGCAAGGTGCTGGCCGATTTAGACCGAGAGACGCAAAGCGCCGTCGGACAAAAGGCGCAAATGGAAAAAACACTTTCAGAACGCAAAGCCTGGGTCGACCAAAATTTCCAAAAAGGAAAAGAGCTTTTCCAGAAAGGCCAGATCAAAGATGCGGCAGTAACTTGGACAGCACTTATCCCTTATTTGGAATCGGAACAGCAAATCAAAGCGCTCCTGGATGCCCTACTCAAAAATTATGAATTTGCGACGCAGGCGCAGTCTCAAGCCAAGGAAGTGCTCTCCCGCAAGGATCAAAAATTAAAAGCTCCGGAAGAGTTGGCAAAGCTTCTAACCGACGGGCGAGAGCTTTTAAAATCACAAGTATTTGACGCACAGAGCCAAAAGGCCCAAGCTGAACAAGCCGCCGCGGACCGCAGTGAATGGGTGTCGCTTACTTTCCTGAAGGGCCGCGATTTATACAAGCAGCAAAAAATTCAAGAAGCGCTCGAAACCTGGAAGCAAATCATCCCTTATCTTGAAAATGCCGATCAATTTCAAGGTTTTATTCAGGCCGCCGAAGATAGTTATCGCGCTGCAGAAGAAGCTAAGAAGTTAGCGGCGGAGTCCGCTTCTCTCCAGGAGTTGAAGCTGAAGAGCCCTCCCGAATTTGTGGTTTCTTTGACCGAAATCAATAACCAGTTGAAATATCAACTGTATGACGCAAAAACACGCAAAGATAAAGCTGATAAGTCCCTGCAGGACCGCCAGAGCTTAGTGAGCGCGACCTTCGAAAAGGGTTCGGTGTTATTTGCTCAGGAAAAATATTATGAGGCGCTCATTGTTTGGAGGGAATTGCTCCCTTATCTTGATGAGCAAACCAAGCTTCAACCGCTCTTAGACCAGGCGTTCAAGAATTATCAGGCACAGGTTGAAGCCGCCAATCAGGCTAAAACGGCGGCTGCCCGCCAAGGGATGAAATTTCAGTCCCCTGAGAATTTGGGGCGTTATTTAAGCGATATCAGCGAAAACTACGCGAAGCAAACGCAGAGTTTCTTGAAAGAGCGCGAGCAGATGAGCGCCACCGTAGTGGAGCGGCAATCTTGGGTGAATGACATTTTCCAAAAAGGTAAGAATTTTTATGATGCCGGCCAATACGATCAGGCGGTCTCCCAGTGGAAGCTCATTGTTCCGCTGGTAAATGAAGGGGACCAGGTTGCTAAATATATTGAAGTAGTGGATGCCAATCTTCAAAATCTTAAGAGCGCACAAAATTCTTCTCAGAGTGCGGTGGTCGAACGCGATAAGCGTTTCGCGGTTCCACAGGGACTACCTGAGTTGCTCGGCCAAGCCGCCAAGCATTTGAAAGATGAGGCATTTGAAGCTGAAAATCAACGCGTTAAGGCGGACCAAACCTTGAGCGAGAGACAGCTCTTTGTCAAAACGACTTTTGAAAAAGGAAAAACGCTTTACGGGGAAGCTCATTTTGCGGAAGCCATACAGGAATGGGAAAAGCTGGGTCCTTACTTGGATGAGCAGACCGGAATTCAAAAATTAATCGGAGAGGCTAAGACCAATTATAAAAATGCGATGGATTCTAAACAATTGGCGGTGGAAGCTTTTGCGAAGGAATACAAGGGTCTCAAGCTTTCTTATACCGATCAGATGATTAAGCTTTTGGAAGAAGCCAACGCCAAACTTTCATCGGAATCTGCCCAAAATAAATTAAAAGTAGATGATTTAGAAAAGACATTGGCCGAGCGGCGCGAGTGGGCAGCGAACACCTTTAATAAGGCGAGCGTCTATTACGATCAAGGCCGGTACGACGAGGCGATTGAGCAGTGGGAGCGTCTCTTGCCGTACCTCGAAAGCGATTCTCCGATGAAAAAGCAAATTGAGATGATTCGCACAAATTTTAACGCGCTTCAAAATGGTTCAAAGAGCGCTGAAACCTTGAACACCAAAAAAGACAAGTGGACAGAAGTTCCGGAGGAATTTAGCCAGTCGCTTACGGAAGTCTCAAAGAAATTTGAAGAGAAGGCGCGAGATGCGCAGTCCGGATCCGCAACGCTTGAAAAAGAAATATCAGATCGAAAAGAGTATTTCCGTTTTGTGTATCAAAAAGGAAAAGATCTGTTTGACCAAGGTAACGATGAAGAAGCTTTGAAGGCTTGGGAGACGCTGATGCCCTATTTAGCAGAAGCTCCCGGCATTAAAGCACAAATCGAAACGGCTAAAAATTCCCTGAAGGATCTTAAGGCGGCTCGAAAACTTCAAGAGCAAATTGATGCCAAGAAAAAATCATTGTTGCCTTTACCGCCCGTAGAAGTTCAAGCTCAAGCCCAGCCTGTTCAAAGTGAGGCTCCTGCTCCAGCAGAAGACCCTGCAGAGCCGGCTAAGCCCGAGGCAGCTAGTGGCGCCAAAACCGAATTTGTTTCGGGAGAAATTGTGGATGTGGACTCTGAGAAACAATTTATAACCATTAAGCTTTATACCGTCGGTGACAAGAAAACGCTTGAACTTCATTTTGACCAAAATACTCTTGTTAAGGGCGATGAAAAAGGAAAGTCCATCGGTTCTCTTCAAGCGGGAACCGCGGTTGATCTGCGATATGATCCCGACTCCAAACAAGCGGTTACCGTTTACGTCTACTAAAACGCCTTCCCTGTTTTTATTTGTTCTTCTTTCGGCACTTTGTTTAGCCGCAAGTCCCGTTGATTATTTGCAACAAGCCAATGAGGCACTCGAGCGAAAGGATCTGTTACGCGCTGATTTTTACATGACGCGTTATTTGGCGAAGGGAGCTGTTAAGGAAGATGACGCCCGGGAGTTTATCAAAAGAAGGCGCTTGGACCCGGGAACCTTTTTTCCATCGGGCTATGATTCCGAATTTATCCAGTGGTTTACGGAGAGCACCTATAAGCAATGGGCTGTGGGGGATGATAAAATCAAAGAAAAGGTTCGCTCCTTTGAAATTGCAACGGGTCGCAAAGAGAACTATTTTGTCACCATGACCGCAACACCGGCGCTTCAAACCTGGTTTCAAAGCGGACCGCCGCTCAAGACTTTGCTTTTGGCCATGGCGACCCACAAACCGGCCGTGGCGATTTACGCCGGTAAGCTTCTTCAAGATAAGCCAGCTATCCTATTTCCGATTGTTAGAATCGATGCAGGGAGGCATTTCGTGCATCATGTATGGACACCTGAGTTTTTGGACCTGGACGGGGACCGGGTGCCTGAAATCTGGATCAGGTATAATTTAACGGGTGCCGAGGGATTCGAACAGGTGCTTGAGGTGTATAAAATTCAAGAGGACTCTAATCTAGAGCTTCTAGGGCGTTTTAAGGGTTCTTATGACGGGGTCGCACGACGTCTCGACGGAGGAAGCACGATTGAAACATTGACGGGTGAGGGCAGTAAGCCTAGCCTGCCTCGTGCGATGTTCGACCAATATGAAGTTCGGCATTATCAATTTCAAAACGGCGAATTTGAAGAGAAAACCATGGGAACCGTATCGCATATTTTAAGGAGCAAAGAATGGAAAAAATACTACCTTCCGTCATAGCCGGGATGTTGTTGTGCCGTTTGGTTTATGGAGATCCCATGGAAGATCCTCAGAAACGTCTTAAAATGATAAAAGATAAGGCTTGGAAAGCGTCTGTTTCAGAGCCCAAAAAAAATTTTAACCTGGACCCTCAATCGCTCGCTAAAGCCAAAAAGGAAGGCATAGAAATTCCTTACCCGCCCGATCAAGTGAAGCTGGACGCCCAAGAAGCTGAAGATTTTTAAGTTCCTACAAAATTCACTAACCCTGCTCATCCTGCTTTTTCCAGCCCCCTTTTTTGGAGGCGTGGGGAAAGTTCCGGTTTTTATTTTTCAGGTTTTGGTGCTGTTGGCTTTTATGATATTGGTTGTGCGGGTGTTATACGGCGATGGTTCGAATAGCCCTTTGTTCGGCGCTATCAGGCGAATTTTTGTGCCTTGGATTTTATTTAATACCTTCCTGCTTTATGCGGGACTTCAAGCTATTTTAGGCCCCCTGATCTTTCAAGGGCTTCCCGGGTCAATCGCTCCTTTCAGGTCGTTTCATTATGTAATACAACTTTTCTGTTATGAGGTTTTATTTTTTTTGATTCTCGATTTATTGTCCGATTTGCGCCGTCTCACGTGGATAAGTTTTTTCTTGGGTTTTCAAGTCGTTTTTTTAATTGCACTTGGATTCTACCAAAGTTTTGCGGAGCTTCAGCCTATCCGGAAGTTTTACAATTTTTTTGAACCCACCAATGTGCAGATTTTATTTTCGTCATTTTCCAATGCCAATCATTACGGGGCATATATTTTTTTGGCGAGCCTATTATTTCTAGCCTATTTTTTGTGCTACTGGAAAAATTTCAAAGTCCCATTTGAATGGGATGTTGACGCGGTTTTGGCTCTAATTTTTGGAATTATTTTCATTTTGACGGGGTGGTCTATCCGGGCCGCAGGGGCTCGAGCCGTTTTTATGACTTATGTTTTTACGTTAATCGCAGCGCCTTATTTTGTTTTTAAGCACTTTGAGAAAAGGATTTGGTTTCTCATTTCAATCGTAGCCATCTTAGTGCTATCGCTACTCTCTCTTAGCATCCGACCAACTTACATTTATGAGAAATGGTCGACTCTAGGGGACGCCGTCATACTGCGTTTTTCGATTTACCGTGAAATGATTGGTATTTTTTTAAATTTTCCTCTTTTTGGAGTTGGGTTGGGTACATGTAAATATATTTCGAGTTTGTTTCAGATCGACATGGTTTCTAATTTTACCTGGGCCCATCTTTTTAGCCACCATTTGGAGCTTGCATCCGAAACAGGTATTGTTGGTTACGGGTTGTTTATGGGAAGTCTGGGTTGGATTGGCATTCTAAGCTTAAAAAATATTCTCACTCGCGTTCATGGGGAGCGCAAAGTTTATGGATTTATCGGTTTTTGGGCTCTAGGTATGATGTTTGCTCTTTCTTTTATTGATGAATATCTTCTGACGCCTGCAACGGCGATTCTAGTTGTGTTTTTTTTGGCGGTGCTGATCCGATGCGCTTTTGATCTTGAGGTGACCGAATTTGATTGGAAGCCAGCGCTTCACCCGTTCCTGAGGAATGCCGCTTTTAAGATGCTGATGCTGCTATTTACACTAACCCTAAGCAGTTGGTTTTTGTTGAGTAGTGCGAAAGAGGGTATGGCGGGCGTTTTAATGTCACCTACCGAGAGAAATATCGAGATCTTAAAGAAGGGTGTGCATTTTTCCCCTAACAATGCCGAGTATCTACTGCTTTTGGGGGATGCTTGTTATCGCAAAGACGGCCAAAATTATCTATCAGCGTACGAAAAGGCAGTCCGTAGCGCGCCGACCTGGGCTCGCGCTTGGCTTTTGATGGGCCGGGCCAAACTATCCTCGGGGATTATAGAAGAGGGTCTAGATAATTTGGAGACAGCCGCCAATTTAATGCCTTATAACCGGGACTCCTATTTGTATTTGATTCTCACGTATCTGCGCTTGGAAAATCACGTTCAGTCACATACCCAGAAAAAATATTATCATCAAAAGGCTCTTTCATGGTTGATCGCGTCGAATAGTCTCGAAAGACCCTTTACGCATAAGGATTGGGGATACGTAACGATGCATGTTTCAACCGGATCGATGCCGGCTGAGGATAAGAGCCGGATCCTGAAGCTGCTGGACGAAGTGGGCGCGTTATAGTCATTCGGATGAGACCTTCTAGTGTTTCGGTTGTTTTGCCAACGCTTAATGAATCTGAGGGAATTTTAAAATTAATTGAGTCTATCAAAACCAATCTTGGAGCATCGCTTCTAGAAATCGTGATTGTGGACGATGATAGTCCTGACCGTACATGGGAAGTGATTGAGCGTTTGGGGGACCCCATCTGCAAAGTCATTCGCCGAATCGGGTGTCGCGGTTTAGCTTCGGCTATCGCGCAAGGCGCGGAGAGTTCGCTCGGGGAAGTGATCCTAATTTCGGACGCTGATTTTGGAATCTCCCCAAGCGTCATGCCTAGACTTGTTCAAGCATTAGAGCGGTGCGACATTGCGGTGGGTTCACGCTACGTGGAGTCCGGCTCGGACGAGCGACCTTGGCTAAGAGCGATGTTGAGTCGCGTTTTTAATGCGGTTGCATCTCTGATGTTGGACCGACGATTTCATGACTATACGTCTGGATTTGTGGCGTTTCGCAGGAGAGTGCTCGAGAAAGCGCCGATTGGCCCTGAGGGTTACGGGGATTATTTTATGGATTGGATCGTGCGCGCCTTAAAAAATGGGTACGTCGTTTGCGAGGTTGGGTACGCTTACGGTCTTCGCACGCACGGGGTTTCTAAGACCGATTCGAGCCTCGTGTCGTTTTTAAAAATATGTTTCCAATATATTCGCAGGCTATTTAAAATTAAATTTAGCTACTCAACTTAAAGAAGGAAGAATTGCTGTCTATCACCGAAAGAAAAACTTGCAGAGTCTGCGGATTTGAACCGTTAGACTTTTTATACTCTCTGGGAAATCTGTTTGTTTCTGGATTTGTTTATCCTGGTGAATCGGGTATGCGGGCACCTCTCGATCTTGTGCACTGCGGGCGCTGCTCTCTCGTCCAGCTAAAACACACCGCCCCTCAGGAACTTTTGTATGCGCGCTTTTATTGGTACCGTTCGGGCGTTACGGAAACCATGCGAAAAGCTTTGCGGGATATCACGCAAAATATTGAAACTAAAATCCATCTTGAAGCCGGCGATGTTGTTTTGGATATCGGTTCCAACGACGGAACGCTTTTGAGAACCTATGAAAATAAAAAATTAATCACCGTGGGCGTTGAGCCTGCATCCAATTTGGCTGAGGAGGGGCGAAAGGGCTTAAGCTTTTTTTTGGGAGATTTTTGGAATATTGAATCCTATTTAAAATCCGTTCCCAAAAAAGCCGCTGTGATTACGGCTATCGGTATGTTTTACGATATGGAAGATCCCAATCAGTTTATTCGCGATGCCGCCTCAGCGCTGGATGACAACGGACTTTTTGTGGTGCAAATGATGTGTTTGAAAAATATGCTTGATTTAAATGATCTCGGAAATATTTGTCATGAGCATCTTGAATTTTATTCCTTGGAGGCCATAAAGTTTTTGTTTGAAAAAAACGGCCTTATTTTTTTAGACATCGAATACAATAACGTAAATGGCGGGAGTTACCGCATCACCTCAGCGCTCAAGAGTGGTCCAAGGAGACCGACTCCTGTGGAAAGAGAAAGAATTGAGCGATTCCTGAGGGATGAGGCGCCATTAACCACTCGACAGGCTCATTTGGATTTTTTCTCGAGAGCGGAAGCAAACAAAGCCAAGTGTGTCGAGTTTATTCGTTCGGAAGTGGCTCGGGGAAAGACAGTTTGGGTCTATGGAGCCTCAACCAAGGGGAACACCATTTTGCAGTATTACGGGCTTGATCGGAGCTTGATTGCGGGGGCGTCAGAGCGCAGTCCGGAGAAGTGGGGGAAGGTGACGGTTGGGACCGAGATCCCTATTTTCCCCGAAGAAGAAGCGCGACGGGCAAAACCGGATTATTTTTTGGTTCTTCCTTACGCTTTTATAAACGAATTTTATGAACGCGAAAAAAAATGGAGAGAGGGCGGAGGCAGATTCATCGTTCCTTTGCCGGAATTTAGAGTGCTCGAATGAAAAAGAAAGCATTGGTTTTAGGGGTGACGGGCCAGGACGGAAGCTATTTGGCGGAGCTTTTGTTGGAAAAAGGGTATGAGGTTCATGGTCTCATTCGCCGCTCAGCCACGGGCAATACCAAAAATATTGATGCTTTTATAAACCGCATACAGGTCGAGTCGGGCGACTTGGCGGACAGCGGGTCGCTTTACCGCATCATTCAATCGGTGCGACCCAATGAAATTTACAACGAAGCCGATCAAGATCATGCAGGTTGGAGCTATCACGCGCCGGACTATTCATCCGACATTACCGGAGCGGCCCCAGGCCGAATTCTTGAAATCATCCGACAGACGGATAAGAATATAAAATTTTTCCAGCCGCTTACCTCTAATATGTTTGGGCAGGCTTCTGGGCCCTCCCAAAACGAAGAGACCCCGCTTAACCCCCAGAGTCCGTATGCTTGCGCGAAGGTTTACGCGTGGATGTTGTGCCGGTATTATCGTCAGGTCCACGGACTTTATGCGTCGTGCGCCATTTTTTTTAATCACGAGTCGCCGCGTCGGCACGAAAGCTACGTGACGCGTAAAATTACAAAGACGGCCCTTCGCATTGCGGAGGGATTGGAAAAGCAGCTCACGCTCGGGGATATCGACATTCCGATTGATTTCGGCTACGCACCGGAATACATGGAGGCGGCGTTTAAGATTTTACAGTTGGATGCGCCAAATGATTTTATAATTGGAACCGGAAAGACACATACGGTGCGTGAATTTTTAGAAGAAACCTTTCGTCAGCTTGGGCTCGATTCTAAAAAATACGTCCAGTTTGACCCTAAGTTTGTGAGGCCCGGAAAAACCAGCGCGCTCGTAGCTGATATTTCAAAGGCAAAGAAAATATTTGGGTTTGAGCCTAAAACGGATTTTAATGAAATTGTGCGCTTAATGGTTGAGAGTGAAAAACATCAAATCCCAAAAAAGGCCTAGTCATTGGATTGAAGCGATTGAAGCGGATCAAGCGTATCGCGAGATTTCCGTTTCTGATCTGCAACGACTGGTGAGCCAGGCAAAAAAGCGTTACCAGTTTTATCGTACTCTTAAAAGATATGTGCAGGCTGGCGATTGCGCCCTCGAAGTCGGGTGCGGTTGGGCTATTTCTAGTTTTGCTTTGGCGGAGGACGGGGCTTTGGTGATGGCGATGGATCTTTCTCCGAGACTCATTGAAAATTTGCGCAAAGTACAGGCCGAGTGGGGAGCGCCATACAGTGAAGTGATGAATTTTGAGTGTGCCGATATTCGCTCGCTTTCCAAGGCGGATAAACGTTTCGATGTGGTGTTTAGCGACGGGCTTTACGAGCATTTTTTAGATCCAGCAGAGAGAAGCGCAATGCTGAATAATTGCCGCACCCTCCTCAAAAGTCAGGGGAAGCTATTAATCGCAGTGCCGAATTTAAAAAATCCATTTTTTGGAGGAGTTGTGAGTTCCAAGATGCCGGATATGGCATGCCTGAGTGTTGAGGATTTAAGGAGTGAGCTTCGAAGTGCTGGTTTTCAAATTCTCGAGACCGGATACTCTTTTGTAAACCCTGGATTTAGCCAGTGGCTTCAAGGAGCTTGGATGAAGCCTTTTGTGAAGGGCGCAGATTTTTTATACGAATTTATTCCAATGAATTTAAAGAGGATTGTAGCGGCGCATATTTATTGTGTCGCACAAAAAAAATAACATGATTCGTCAAATTACTCACAACAATACCTTGATTGCGATGATTCTGAGTGCGGATCACTCGAAGCCGGGCCTCGAATTTTTTACGACACCCGACTTAAGTCTTCAAGTGGGCTACATGAAACATCCGGCGGGGCACAAGATTAAGCCGCATATCCATTATCCCGTTCCCCGAACGGTGACTTACACGCTCGAGGCGCTATTTGTAAAATCGGGGCGCATTCGGGTCGGATTTTATTCGGACGCAAAAGAACAGATTGGTAGTGAAATCCTCGAGAAAGGCGATTTTATCCTTCTCGTATCCGGAGGGCACTCATTTGAATTTTTGGAAGGCGGGGAGATGATTGAAGTTAAGCAAGGCCCGCACTTTTTACCCGATAAAGACCGTGAAAAATTCTAATAAATTTATCCCAGTTTGCCAGCCTCTGTTTTTAGGGGATGAAGTCTCTTATGTCCAAGAGGCCGTCAATTCTACGCACGTCTCCTCAGGACCTTTTGTGGAGGAATTTGAAAAACGCTTTAGCCGTTATTGCGGAGCACGGCACGGGATTTCAGTCACAAGCGGTACCACGGCACTTCATTTGGCACTTCGGTCTCTGGATATTGGTCCGGGCGATGAGGTGATTGTTCCGGATTTTGCTATGGGAGCGGTTCTTTTTGCGGTGCTTTACTGCGGCGCGAAGCCCGTGATGGTAGATGTTGAGCGCGACACCTGGAATATTAATCCGCAAGCAGTAGCGTCTAAAATTAGCCACAAAACCAAAGCGATCATCGCAGTTCACACCTATGGGCATCCTTGCGATATGGACGCCCTTACAAAATTAGCTAAAAAAAATAATTTAAAGGTGGTGGAAGATGCGGCCGAGGCCCATGGTGCCACATACCGCGGGCAGCGGGTCGGATCGCTAGCAGATGTTGCGACATTTAGTTTTTACGCAAACAAAATAATCACCACCGGCGAAGGGGGAATGGTTTTAACGAACAACGCAGGGATTTCGAGACGTTGCCGTTTACTTCGAAATCTATGTTTTTCACCAAAAGGACCCCGTCATTTCAATCACGAGGGTTTAGGGTTTAATTACCGATTCACAAACCTGCAGGCTGCACTCGGGCTTGCGCAATTAAAAGATATTGAAAAACGAGTTCGTTTGAAGCGTGCGGTTGCTGAGCGTTATTTGGATGAGCTTGGACAGATTTCTTCTATTCTCTGTCCGACCGAAAAAGATTACGCTAAAAACGTTTTCTGGATGTTTGGAATTGTTTTAAAAAGCGCGGGTTCCAATAAGATTCGAGATAAAATTTGCCGGAATCTTTTAAGTCTGGGCATCGAAACTCGCCCGTTTTTTTACCCGCTAAGACTTCAAAAGGCGCTTCCTGAAAAATACCGTCCCGCGCGGTCTCAAAAATTTCCGGCCTCGGATTTTCTATCGCAAAATGGATTTTATTTGCCTTCGAGCCCGGGGCTCTCGAGGGTTGAGCAGCACAGGGTCTGCGAGGGTCTTAAACGGGTGCTAAAGGATTTCAATTTGAATCCGGCGAATACCAGAATTGCTCGAATTGTAAATTGACAAAAAAAAGAGCGTTTGTTAGCGTGATTGAAGATGACCCAGTATCAGCTTGAGCCAAGTTCGGTGGTCCGCGCTTCTAAAGATCAAGTTTCTTGTGATTTGGAGGGGCAAAAGGCAATTTTAGATGCCAAGAGAGGCATGTATTATGGTCTTGAGGATTCCGTTGGATGCAGAGTGTGGGATTTAATCAAGACTCCTCGGCGCATCGAAGCATTGGTCCAAATTCTGTCAGAGGAGTGGGATGTGGCTCCAAGCCGATGCGAGCAGGATCTCCTCCTTTTCTTAAGTGAGCTCTTAAAAAACGGTCTTATTGAGATACAGCCTTGAATCGGATAGCCAAATTTTTTAGCCTGCCACGAGTTCGCAAAACCCTGTTTCTGAAAGCCATTTTTTTTCTATGCCTATTTAGATTGGCTCTATGGATTTTTCCTTATTCAGCCTTACAGCGCTTTTTAAAAAAAATGAAGTGCTCGAAAGAGCGCGACCGCAGTCTCGGTGAAATGCCGGTAGAAATGGTGGGATGGGCCATTGAGACGGCTAGTCGTCAAATCCCGCTTGTCGACACCTGTCTTCCTAAAGCCATGACGGCTGTTTATTTGCTAAGACGTGCCGGTAACCCCGCTGTTTTTTGTGTCGGCGTTTCCAAAGCCGCGCCGGACCGGTTTTCCGCGCATGCCTGGGTTGAAATGGATGGACGCATCGTGATTGGAAGTTCTGCGGCAGAAAAAAACTATGTTCCGCTGTTGGACATTCAGTGCCCCACGAGAGCCGTGTCTTTGGTTTTAATTTTTCTAGGAATGCAACTTTTGTCCAGCGTGGCATACGCAGTAGACTTCCCTGGTCCTCCCTCAGGAAGCGGCGCTGAGGTGGTCAGCGAAAAATTTAAAAATGAATCCGAAGAAAAATTAAAAAAGGAGCGCTGGACTCCAAAGATGAGCTTGGAAGAAGATGAGCCCGAAGAGACCGCGTCTTCGGACCAAACGGAGTTTTACATCCGCAAAATTCACCTGGAAGGCAACACGCTTATTCCTGAAAAGGATATCCAGGGAATTTTAAGTGCTTTTGAGGAAAGAAATCAGACTATGGCTGGCTTAAATGCCGTCTGCAAAGCGCTCGAGTTGGAATTTCAAAATCGAGGATATTTCGTGGTGGTGTACCTGCCGCCGCAGCGAATTGAAAATCAGGAAGCGATTTTGAAGATTGCCGCGTCCAAGATGGGAGAGCTACATTTGGAGGGCGCGCACTATTTTAGCCAGAAGCGCACGCTTTCCTATTGGAAAATTCCAAAGGGAGAGGTTTTGGTGTTGGATGATATTCGGACAAACGTACTACGCATGAACGAAAATCCGGACCGAAATGTGAAATTGTCTCTGAAGGCCGGGGCTGAACCCAGCACGACGGATGTTTATTTGCAGCAAACCGACGAGTACCCATTTCATAGCTCGGTTTCGCTGGATAATCAGGGCGCTAAGTTAACCGGCAAAGACCGTCCAGGGCTTAGCTTTCGGCACAATAACTTTTATGGATACGACGATGTTTTGTATGTGGGGACATCGCTAGCGACCGAGATGATGATGTTGTACGTCAACCATCAACTGCCTTTGCCCCAGTGGGGGGTGAGACTAGTGACTTACTTTAGCAGGTCTCGTGTCACACCCAAAAAAGAGTTTGAGACATTTCATTTGACCGGAGATTCAACTGACTTTGGACTGCAGATTCGGCGGTGGCTATTTGTCAATGACCGCGCTTCACTCGAGGCGTACGCCGGTTTTAGTGTGAACGAAAAACGCACTCGCGCATTGGCGCAAGTGGTGACGCGTGACAAGCTTCGATCGCCGTCGGTGGGATTGGATTTTCAATCTGCCGATGAGGCTGGTTTTTGGAATCTGGGCGGCAGCGTGTCGACCGGATTGGCCAACAATGACGATTCGGTAGCATTGACGAGCCGGCAAGCCGGGAGTTCATTTTCAAAAATCAGCGGACTTATTAGACGCGTTCAGCGGCTAGCAACGATGGTTACGGGCGTTCTTAGTTTGCGCGGACAGTGGTCACCTGACAGCCTTACTCCGCAACAGCAGATTTTTATGGGGGGCGCTGATAGTGTTCGCGGTTATCCTGAAAGTGATTATGGCGGCGACTATGGCTGCATCGGAAATGCAGAAATCCGAACCAAACCCTTTTTTATACCGGAATCGATACGGCTCATGAATTTTAAAGAGTCGCTTAAACAGCAAACGGATCTCATTTTTTTCTATGATTATGGATATGGTCATTTGGTGGATCCTTCCGACAGAGAACATCGATCCCGAAATTTAAGCAGTGTGGGTTTTGGCTTTAATTTCAATTTTCGAGACAATTTAAAAGCAATTATTAGCTATGGTTATGCCATTGGCGACCAACCCCTGACCGAATCCGGCAAGTCCCAAGTGCACTTTAAAGTCGAGAGCACATTTTAATTTATTGTAAGTCATTATAATTAAATAAGTTATAGATCAATAATTATTTGCTATTTATTGTCAATAATGTTAATATTTATATAGTCTTAAGTATAGGAGTATATAAATAAACAGAATATGATTAATTTGTGGCGAAACTTACAATGTCATAAGCGGCGCAGCGCTCGAATCGCGGCGATGGGGATGATGCTGATTTTTCTAGGATCTCCATGCGGACTCGTGTGGGCCTTGCCACAAGGGCAAGATGTCATTAACGGTGATGTCTCTTTCACAAATCCTGATGCCAATACACTGAATATAAATATCAACAGCGATCAATCTATCATTCAATACAACTCGTTCAATATCGCGGCCGGCGAAACGGTTAACTTCTTTATGCCATCAACGGACGCTTTTTCTTTGAACCGCGTGGTCGCCGGCGGGGACTCACAGATTTTTGGAAATCTTTTCGCAAACGGAAATTTAATTTTGTTAAATCAAAATGGAATTAATTTTGGGGCCGCCGCACAAGTTAACGTTGGAAGTTTGATGGCTTCCACGCAAAATCTTTCGAACGTTGATTTTTTAAACAGACAGTATATTTTTGCGGGAACTGACAACAATCCAAATTCGTTTATTTCAAACGAAGGCAATATCACCACTTCAAACGGCGGCTTTGTTGTTTTAGCCGCCGACGCCATTAGAAACACAGGAACGATCGAAGCGCCGCTAGGCACCGTTATCTTAGCCGGCGGAAAGAATGTCACAGTCAACCTGACAAACGATGGTTTGGTTAACGTGGCGATCGACGAAGCCGTCGCTCAAAATGTTTTGGACAGTGACGGCAACCCCATCACGGACCAACTCAAGAATTCAGGGACATTGCGAGGCGCCACGGTTAAGTTGGACGCCAAGTCTGCCGCTAACATCTACCAAAGTGCTATTAACCAGGATGGCATTATTAGGGCCGATCAAGTCTCTGTTGGTCAGGATGGAATCGTCGAGATTACCGCCAGTGGCTTGGTCAAGCTTGGGGGATCTATTGCGGCCGACCAGACAAGCGTTCAATCTGACACTAATATAACGGTAGATACGGCGCTCATCACAAGCGGGAACACCATTTTAGCCGCAAAGAACAATATTGATGTTAATGCGAATGTAACGACAGATTCCGGAAGCCTCTCCTTCTTGGCAGATTCTGATTTGAATGGTCAGGGCGCATTCACGCAGGCTATCGGGACAACGATTAGAACAACCACATTTGGAGATATCACCATTCAAGGTTCTGGTGAGAGTGTTTTAGGAAACATTGTTTCGGCGGGAAACATCACGCTTCAGGACGGGGGAGCTTCTGCACATTTCACCCAACTGTCTGGCTCTGTTCTGCAAAGTGGCGGATCCTTCACGATTGATAATGGAGTTAGCTATTCCGCATCTAACGCGGTGTTAAGCATTTCAAAAGATTGGTTGAATTATGGATCGTTTGACGCTGGTTTGTCGTTAGTCAAATTAGTCGGTAGTTTGGATGCAAGCGTTATGGCAAACAATGTATTCAATGATCTCGAAATTATTGAACCGAGCAAAAATGTAGAATTTGAGGCGGGTAAAACTCAAGAAATTACGGGAACCTTAACCGTTAGTGGTCAAAATGGGAAGATGGTAAATATTCAGTCAACTAACAACGAAATCCCAGCCATCCTATCTATTTTGGGAAATTATCGCATTGAATATGCGCAAGTCAAAAATATCACAAGCGTCAATATCCATGGACCCCCGACTGCGGGGCTTCATTTGCAAAACTTAGGCGGAAACACCGGGTGGGATTTTTCTAGTGGTGTGGTTTTTATTGGCAGTGTATCCTCAGATTGGTCGGATGCTCTCAATTGGGATGGAGGATTTGTCCCTGGAGCCTTCGATCTCGTTCGTTTTAATGCTTCCTCTGGCAGTGCTTCCTTATATATAGACACGGCAATTGCTGGTCTCTTCCTTGAGTCTGACTATACCGGAACTTTGAGCCTCGGATCGTCTACCTTAACCATTTCAGGAGATTTTTCTGTTAGAGGTGGAAATTTCCAGGCCGGAACTTCAACTGTCGTTTTTAATGACGCCAGCCAAATTTCTCATATTCTGGGTAACAATACGTTTTACAACTTTATGTCCGTCACACCAAGTAAAGTGATTCAATTTGAAGCTGGCAAAACTCAAACAATTTTGGGGAATTGGAAACTTGAAGGAGCGTTCGCTCAGCACGTACGTCTAGTCTCCACGGAATCGGGAAATCAATGGTTAGTGGACCCAAGAGGTAGTTATGATATCAGCTATTCCTGGGTAGAGGATTCGCATAGCTTAAGACCTGGGGATATTATCATGACAGAATCATCCAATCGTGGAAATAGTATCGGCTGGGATCCGGTCGCAACCTGGACGGGTGCTAGCAGTGCCAATTGGAATGACGCCGGAAACTGGAGCGGGTTGGGTGGAGTGACTCCGGGTATGGGCGACGATCTGTTATTTCCGGATGGAGCGGCGAATCTTTCAAATACCAATGATTTTGCGGCGGACACTCTTTTTAACTCACTGACCATTTCCGGAAGCGGCTACACGCTAGCTGGCAATTCGATCATTATTGGTGCGGGTGCGGCTGGCATCACGGATAGCAGTGCAGCGGGATCCAATACGATCAGTCTTCCTATAAAGTTCTTGGCAACGCGCACGATCACGGTAACCGATTCTGCCACGACGCTTACGATTAGCGGCATCATTAGCGATGCGGGCGGCCTCACAAAAGAAGGCGCCGGAAAACTGATTCTTTCGGGAGCCAACACTTACTCAGGGACAACCAAAGTCAATTATGGTGTTCTAAATATTCAAAATGCCAATGCTTTGGGAACCATCGCCGGCGGAACTGAAGTGGTTGAGGGGGCGGGACTTCAGATACAAGGAAATATTGCGGTCGGCGCTGAAGCGCTGCTTTTAAGAGGAAACGGTTTTAGTTCTGCGGGTGCTTTGAGAAATATCAGCGGTGATAATAGTTACGGCGGCGCCATTACACTGGTTGCAGGAGGTGCTGAGATTTCATCGGATGCTGGCACGCTGACCCTAAACGGCGGTATCAGCGGTGCATTTCCTCTCATCGTAGACGGAGCTGGAAATGTAACTTTTGCTTCAACCCCCATCGCGACGGCAGCGGGAACGCTTACCAAAAATGGAGCGGGTACGCTGACCTTTAATTTTACAAATACGTTCACAGGCCTTACAACGCTGAATGCCGGAACGCTTCTTTACGGAACGCACAATGCGCTTTCAACAGGGGCCGTTACAGTTCTTGGAGGCACGTTTGATGTTGCGACATTTTCAGACAGCATCGGAACGTTGACACTCAATGGCGGAGTTGTTACCGGTTCAACAGGCGTGTTGAGCAGTACAGCGACCTACGATGTTCGCAGTGGAACGATTAGCGCGGTACTCGGCGGTGCGGTGGGACTGACTAAAACGACGAGCGGCACCGTCGTTCTTTCAGGGGCCAATATTTATACGGGCACAACAACGGTGAGCGCGGGTATTTTATCGGTTCAAAATAATTTAGCTCTGGGAGATATTGATGGCGCAACGACGGTGACTTCGGGAGCCACTTTGCAGATTGATGGAAATGGTCTATCGATTGCCGAAGCCATTAGCACCTTAAACGGCGTGGGTGTTGTAAGTGGTACGTCGGGTGTGGGCGCCCTAAGAAATCTTGCTAATAATAATACTTGGACCGGCGCTATTGCGCTTGGCGCGGCCTCAACTATTTACTGCGATGCAGGAACGCTCACGATTAGCACAACTGGTATTACCGGGAATACTTTTGGTTTAACCGTAGACGGCCCTGGAAATGTGACACTTAGCACCGCTCCGCTCAACACCACAACCGGAACCTTGACTAAAAATGGTGCGGGCACCTTGACCATGCAATCATTTAATACCTACACGGGCGTCACCACAATTAATGCAGGAACGCTGGTGTTAAGCGGCAATGGAGCTTCGACTTTATCTACGTTCACCATTAACTCTGGAGCTGCGCTGACACTTGATAATAGCGGTACGACCGGAGTGGACCGCATGGGTGATACTTTGGCTGTCACGATGAACGGTGGTGATTTGAATATCATCGGTCACGGCAGTACGTACACGAATATGATCTTGGGCGCTCTGACGTTGAGCTCGGGAGAAAATACAATCACCATCACTCCAGGTGCCGCTGGGACCGGTGTAACCTTTGCAAGTTTTAGCCGCAGTGCAGGTGCCACGGCTCTTTTTAGAGGAACGAGTTTTGGTTCTGCGCCTGGCGCCGGTGTTTCTAGCCTTTTCTTTGTGACCGAATCGGGTCTGTTGACCGGCGGCGAAGGTTCGGCCAACAGCACAACGATCAGCATCATCGCCGGAGCGTTTGGGGACAACTCTTTATCCGGAACAGGTACGGATATGGTCACGTACAATGAAGGAAATTCCAACGGACTCAGGCTTTTAAATGGAGCGGGTTTTAGCGGGGAGTATTTGTCAAACTCCTTTACAACGACAAATGCCAATGTGAAGCTGACGGCTGCGACCAATGCCGCAACCGGAACCATCAATTCGCTGATCATCGATTCCGGAGGCTCAATTGCGGACGCAGGAACCGCCGAGACCATTACGTTTACGACGGGAAATATTTTAAGTTTATCAGGCAATTCAGGAATTAGCGGCGCCAACACCACATTAGCATTTGGCACGGTCCAAGCATCAACACGAGTGGTAGGGGATCTGGCGATTTCAGCCGCAATCACCGGAACCGGCGGACTTGCCACTGGCGGAGCGGGCACGTTGACGTTTAGCACCGCACAAGCCTACACCGGACTCACCTCGATCAATGACACAACTTTTCTTTATGTGATAGACAATGCTATTAGCACCGGTGCGTTGACGATCAATAACGGAATACTTAATTTATCAACCTTCTCCGATAGCGTGGCCGCGGTGATATTGACCAGCGGTTCGATCAGCGGCTCTGGGACTTTAACCAGCACCGCAAGTTTCACCGTTTCAAGCGGGACTGTTACCGCTACTTTGAACGGCGGGGTGGCGCTAACAAAAACGACAGTCGGAACTGTGACGCTGTCCGGAAATAATTCCTATACCGGCTTGACGACGATCAGCGCTGGCGTGCTCAAATTGGGTGCGACCGGTAGCGGTGCGAATACGCCGCTTGGGACGACCGGCGCGGGAACATCCGTGACGAGTGGCGCCGCGCTTGATTTGAATGGCTTTACACTTGCAACTGCAGAAGGATTGACGATTAACGGAACGGGTATTGCGCTGGGCGGCGCTTTAATGAATAGCTCAGCAACTCCTGTCAGTTATAGCGGCAACATTATTCTGGGGGCCGCCTCACGCATTAATGCAAATTCGGGGACTTTAACGCTGAATGGCGGTATTTCAGGGGCGTTTGGCCTGACGGTTGGAGGAGCCGGCAATAGCACAATTTCAGGCGTAATCTCAACTGTCACTTCACTCACAAAAGATGGAACAGGCACGCTCACTCTCTCGGGTGACAACACGATGGCAGGGACTACTACCGTCAGCGTGGGAACTCTTAAACTGGGCGCAAATGGCGGCGGCACCAATACTCCACTGGGCACGACGGCGGCTGGCACGTCTGTGACGAGTGGCGCTGTGCTAGATCTCAATGGATTTTCTTTGGGAACAACAGAAGGATTAACGATTAACGGTACCGGCATTAATGGCGGCGGCGCGCTGATCAATAGCGCAGTCGGCACTCCGACCTATCAAGGAGCTATTGCTCTCGGAAGTGCGAGCACGATTACCTCAAATAACGGAGCCATCACTTTATCGGGCGCATTTTCTGGCGCATTCGCGCTGACACTCGATGGCACTTCCAGCGGCACCATTAGCGGCGTTGTGGGAACCGGAGCGGGAACAATCACAAAAGTTGGCACTGGCACATGGACACTTTCAAATGCGGGAAGCACTTACACGGGCCTCACCACGATTAGTGCTGGCACTCTTAAGCTAGGAGCCAACGGTGGCGCCACCAATACCCCACTGGGCACAACAGGTGGAGCAACCGTAGTCAACAGTGGAGCGGTGCTTGATTTAAATGGGTTCGCGCTCGGAACTGCTGAAGGCCTAACTTTAAATGGGATGGGTATTGCCAACGGCGGCGCTCTCATCACCAATGCCGCGTCCACATTTCTGGGAGCTATTACACTTGCAAGTGACACGCGCATTGCAAACTCCGGCGCTGGAACTGCGCTCACATTGAACGGCGGCGTTACGACAGCTGGCTTTTTGTTAACGGTCGGCGGCGCGGGTAATACTACCTTTTCGACTGCCGCTGTTGCGGGAGCGGGTGGAATTATCAAAGAGGGTGCGGGAACACTCACTATGAACGTATCTTCAAGTTATACGGGTGCGACACTGGTGAAGGCCGGAACATTTACTTATGGTGCGTCCGGTCTTTTGGCAGTGACCGCGTTAACGGTGACCGGAGGGACGTTTGATATCAATACAATTTCCGACGCCATTGGAACGGTAACCCTGCTTGGTGGAAGCATCACCGGAACAACCGGCGTTTTAACGTCTACCGGATACACGGTTGAAAACGGAACGATTGATGCGATTCTTGCAGGTGCCGTAACCTTGGTTAAAAATACAACTGGAACGGTGACGATGACGAAAGCCAACACCTACAGCGGCGCTTCCACGATCAATGCTGGTACGCTGACATTGAGCGGATCGGGAACGGCAGTGAGTTCCGCGTTTACCATAAACTCAGGCGCAACACTGACGCTTGATAATAGCGGAACCAATGTCGCAAGCCGCTTGGGCGACGCGGTCGCACTGACCATGAATGGTGGAAATTTTTATTTTATCGGGAATGGCGCCGCGGCCGCATCTGAAACAGCGGGCGCGCTGACGTTGTCATCCGGGTACAACATCGTAACCGTTACGGTGGGCGCCGGCGGATCTACGATTATGACCTTTGCCAGTGCGTCGAGAACGGCGGGCGCTACTGTTTTATTTCGTGGAAATAGTCTTGGAAATGCGCCTGCCGCAAATGTTGCCAATATTCGTTTCACCAATGCCACCGGATTGGGGTTAACGGGAGCCAACACCACCGCGACCGATAAACCCATTGTTCCTTATGCGTTCGGCGAGCCTTCCGGAGGCGGGACGGGAACGAGTTTTGTCACGCACAATGTTGATCTTGTTGGAAACGCCGCAAACACAAACGGTATTCGTCCGCTCGATCTCGCCACCGAGTACGTCGCCGATTCTTTTGCAGCAGGTTCTGCTAATAAAAACGTCATCATCCAAAACGCAACCAATGCTGCCGCCCAGACGATTAATTCACTGCTTCTTTATAACGCCAGTGTTTCCTACGCCAGTGATGTAACGATCACCGTGACATCGGGTGCCGTGGCTCGTGTGCTCGCAGGAGATATTGAAGCAACCTCTGCAAGCGCCACCCGCATATTGGCGTTCGCAGGTGTTGAAGCGAAAATTTTCGCCATCGATTCGTTTTATATTGCTCCAAATATTACCGGAACTGCGGGGCTCAGCACGGGCGGCACGGGTACGCTGACATTTCCCGGCGCGGGCACGTTTGGTGTTGTCAAAGCTTACACGGGAACCACGACGATTAATTCCGGCACGCTGACCTATGGACTGAGTGATGCCTTGTCTAGCGGAGCGGTGACGGTTGTCGGCGGAACTTATAATCTTGCGGGATTTTCAGATAGTATCGGTGCGCTCACAATGAATGGGGGGACGGTTACAACCGGAGCTGGTACGCTGACGCTCGGCGGTACTGTGACGACGCTCGCCTCAATTAGAGAGTCGACGATTAGCGGGAATCTTGGACTTGGCGCTAATAGAATTTTTGACGTGGCCGATGGTCTTGTTGTAAATGATCTGGTTGTGTCGGCCGTGATTAGCGGGGGCTTTACCGTTACAAAAAGCACCGGAACCGGCACACTCGTTTTTTCAGGTGACAATACCTACACGGGCGTAACCACTATTTCAAGCGGAATTTTTAAATTAGGTGCGAGCGGCGGCGGAGTGAACACGCCTCTTGGCACAACCGCCGCAGGAACGGTGATCTCTAACGGTGCGGCATTTGATTTAAATGGATTTACACTTGGGACTGCTGAAGGGTTAACCATCAATGGAACCGGCGTTTCCTCGTCCGGCGCTTTGTTTAATAGTTCGGGAACCGCCGTAACCTATAGCGGATTACTCGTGATCGGCGCAACCGCGCCAACGATTACGGCAAATAATGGGAATATCAATATATCCAATGTCGGAACTATTACCGGTGCTGCGGTGGTGCTGACATTGAGCGGCTCCGGCAATGGGTCGGTTACGAGCATCATTGGAACACCTACAAGCGGTTTAACAAAAACGGGTGCTGGCACTTGGACACTTTCCGGTGATAGCACTTATGCCACCGCAACCACCATCAGTGCAGGTGTTATAAAACTGGGCGCTGCCGGCGGCGGCACCAACACACCGCTCGGAACAACCGCGGCGGGAACGGTGGTCTCAAGCGGCGCGGCGCTCGACTTGAACGGTTTTACTTTGGGCACAGCCGAAGGTTTAACCATTAGCGGCGCGGGCATTGTGAGTGGTGGAAGCGTGGGCGCTTTGATTAACAGTTCAGGTAGTTCCGTGACATACAGCGGACAACTGTTATTAGGGGCCAGTTCCACAATCACCGCAAATAATGGAGATATTAATTTAAGCGCCGTCGGAACCATCACGGGCGCAGGTTTTGCGCTGACTTTGAATGGATCTGGAAATGGTTCACTAGCCAGTGTTGTTGGAACGGTAGGGGGTACAGTCGTTAAAAATGGCCAAGGCACCTGGACATTGTCCGGCTCCAGCACCTACACCGGAGCGACTACCGTGAATGCCGGAACTCTCAAGCTCGGAGCCACCGGTGGCGGTACGAACACGCCGCTTGGCACGACTGGCACAGGAACCACGGTTAATGCCGGCGCCGTACTTGATTTAAATGGTTTTACATTGGGAACCACTGAGGGCTTGACGCTGAACGGAAGCGGTATCAATAACGGCGGCGCTCTCGTAAATAATTCAGGCTCTGCTACCGGTTACAGTGGTGCCATCGTCATGGGTTCGGCCACGCGCATCACCAATTCGGGTGCCGGACTTTTGACGCTGAGTGGTGCTACTACAGGCGCTTTTAATCTTTCGGTAGGTGGCGCCGGCGATACCACGATCTCCGCAAATATTACGACGGCTGGAATCACACTCACCAAAGATGGGGCGGGGACACTCACTTTAAGCGCTGCGAACGGCTTCACGGGACTCACTCGCGTTGACGCGGGCACTTTAAAATATGGCATTGCCAACGCGTTAAACACGGGTGCTGTAACTATTGCTGGCGGTACATTGGACATCAGCGGATTTTCTGATACCAATCTTGGCGCGCTGACATTGATTAGCGGCTCGGTTATCAATAGCGGCGGCGCGGCAACCATTACTTCAACAGCAACATACACACTTGAAAGCGGTACGGTTAGTGCTGTTCTAGCCGGTGTCGGAATTGCCTTAAATAAAAATACGGCCGGTACGGTGACGATTAATGCGAGCCAAACCTATACCGGAACAACAACCATTAATGCCGGTATTTTAACTTATGGAGCGAGCGGACTTTTAGCGGCAACTGCGATAAACGTATCGGGCGGTACCTACGACATCAATTCTATTTCCGACACCGTCGGCGCCGTAACGCTTACGAGCGGATATATTACGGGCACCACCGGTGTTCTAACCGGCACGTCGTATGCCGTGCAGAGCGGCACGATATCCGCCATTCTCGGCGGTGCAGTGGCTTTAACCAAAACGACTTCCGGCACAGTGATTTTGTCCGGCCTAAATACGTATACCGGTGTTACGACGATTACTGCCGGAACTTTAAGCGTTTCTGTTTTAGCGAACGGCGGCGCATCTAGCGGCATTGGTGCCGCTGCAGCCCTTTCCACTAATCTTGTGTTTAATGGCGGCACTTTGCAATACACGGGTACTGGGCACAGCACCGACAGACTTTTTACCATCAACACAACAATTACGGCGATTATTGACGCGTCAGGTTCCGGAACCGCTTCGTTCACTGGCGCATCGATTACGTATCAAACTAACAACACGATCCATGGACTCACTCTTACCGGAAGAGGCAATGGCAGTTTTACTCCCGTGATCGCCAATATGGGAACAGGTGTTACCTCCGTTACTAAAAATGGAACAGGCACTTGGACTCTGAATGGCACAAGCACTTACACGGGAACCACGACGGTGAATGCGGGCACTTTTGCCTATGGAGCCAGTAATATACTGGCCGTAACGGCCTTAACCGTTTCCGGAGGAACCTTTAGCATGGCCGGCTTCTCGGATACGATCGGAGCGGTCAATCTTACGAGTGGGAGCATTACCAGCACCACCGGTGTTTTGACAGGAACTTCGTATGCCGTGCAAAGAGGGACGATCAGCGCCATTCTTGCCGGTGCGGTCACGATGACGAAAACGACTGCGGGTACCGTGGTGTTATCCGGCGTAAATACATACTCGGGCGTCACCACCATCACGGCCGGTGTATTGAGTGTCGGCACAATTGGCAATGGTGGTGTCTCAGGCAATCTCGGAGCAGCTGCCGTGGCGGTGGGCAATATCGTGCTAAACAGCACCGGCGTTTTGCAGTATACCGGATCGACTGCTTCAACAAACCGCGGCTTTACATTAACGGCGGCTGCTACTTCTTTTATTGATATCACGCAAAGCGGAACCATTCTGACGGTTTCGGGAGGCAGTGCCGCCAATACCGGAGGGCTCACAAAGATTGGCGCCGGCACCTTAACATTTTCTGCGGCCGTTTCATACACCGGAACCACAACCATCACTGCCGGTACGCTCGCTTACGGCGCCGCCAATATTTTAAGCACCGGTGCTGTCACCGTTGATGGCGCTACTGCTGTTCTAGCCATGGGCAACAATCAATCGGATACCGTTGGCACTGTTACGGTTTCGAGCGGCGGCAGCATCACCGGAAGCGGAACTTCCGCACTCACGACCACTGGAACCTTTGAAATGCAAAGCGGCTCAGTGAGCGCAATCCTTGCCGGAGCCGTCGCTTTAAATAAAACGACTTCCGGAACCGTGACGCTTTCCGGTGTCAACACTTACACGGGTGTTACCACGATTAGCGCTGGAACATTGAGTGTCGGAACGATTGGAAACGGTGGCGTCGCTGGAAATCTCGGAGCTGCCGCCGTGGCAGTAGGAAATATCGTCATCGGCGGCACGGGAGTGTTGCAGTACACCGGCGGCACAGCTTCCACGAACCGCGGCTTCACCATCACCGCCGGTCAAACGGGCACGATTGATGTGAGCAATGGCGCAGCAACACTCACCATTTCAGGCGGAACCGCAACGAACTCGGGCGCCCTTACAAAAATTGGAGCTGGCACTCTAACCTTTACGACGACTGCCGCGACTTACACTGGCACCACCACGATCAATGCGGGAACTTTGTCCTACGGCATGGCCAATATGCTGAGCAGTGGAGCAGTCACCGTTGACGGAGCGACTGCGGTTCTGGCTCTGGGCCTTAATCAATCCGACACGGTCGGAACGGTTACAGTGGCGAATGGTGGAAGCATCACCGGAACTGGAACCTCCTCACTGACTTCCACAGGCACCTTTGAAATGCAAAGCGGTTCGGTGAGTGCGATTTTGGCGGGGGCGACAATTGTAATGAATAAAACCACCGCCGGGACGGTGACGCTTTCAGGAGTAAATACATTTACTGGTCTGACTACAATCAGCGCCGGAACATTAACCTATGGAGTCAATGATGCGTTGTCGAACGGCGGCGTGACCGTCTCTGGCGGAACGCTTAGTCTTTTAACTTTTAATGAAACGAATATTGGCGCGGTGACGCTGACAAGTGGATCCATCACGAGCACAACCGGTGTTTTGACGGGTACGTCTTACGCCGTGCAAAGTGGTTCGATCAGCGCAATTCTTGCCGGAGCCGTCGCTTTAAATAAAACGACTTCCGGAACCGTGACGCTTTCCGGTGTCAACACTTACACGGGTGTTACCACGATTAGCGCTGGAACATTGAGTGTCGGAACGATTGGAAACGGTGGCGTCGCTGGAAATCTCGGAGCTGCCGCCGTGGCAGTAGGAAATATCGTCATCGGCGGCACGGGAGTGTTGCAGTACACCGGCGGCACAGCTTCCACGAACCGCGGCTTCACCATCACCGCCGGTCAAACGGGCACGATTGATGTGAGCAATGGCGCAGCAACACTCACCATTTCAGGCGGAACCGCAACGAACTCGGGCGCCCTTACAAAAATTGGAGCTGGCACTCTAACCTTTACGACGACTGCCGCGACTTACACTGGCACCACCACGATCAATGCGGGAACTTTGTCCTACGGCATGGCCAATATGCTGAGCAGTGGAGCAGTCACCGTTGACGGAGCGACTGCGGTTCTGGCTCTGGGCCTTAATCAATCCGACACGGTCGGAACGGTTACAGTGGCGAATGGTGGAAGCATCACCGGAACTGGAACCTCCTCACTGACTTCCACAGGCACCTTTGAAATGCAAAGCGGTTCAGTCACGGCTATTTTGGCGGGGGCGGTGGCGCTGAACAAAACAACATCAGGCACAGTGACATTGACCGGAGTTAACACTTACTCTGGCATTACCACGATTACATCTGGCACGCTCAGCGTCGCGGCTGATTCCGGTCTCGGCACTGCTCCCGGTTCTCCCACAGCCGGACATCTCGCCTTTAATGGCGGCGCACTTCAAACGACAGCCGGTTTCACGCTTAATTCTAATCGTGGTGTGGCTCTTACGGGAGACGGCACTTTCTTGGTGGATCCTGCAACCACTCTTGTTTACAACGGAATTATTACGGGCACAGGAGCTCTCAGTAAAACAGGCACAGGCACACTGACACTGGGCGGCAGTGTGACGAGCGGCGGATTGACGGTGACTGCGGGAACGTTTGGTGCTTCCGGAGTTTCGTTGCTTGATGTGAACGGCAACGTCTTGATTAACGGCGGTACACTCACACCGCCCGCACTTAACTTTACAGTTTCAGGGGATTGGACAGTAAGCTCAGGCACTTTTAACGCGGGTTCAGGACGCGTGGTATTTGATGGATCAGGAACTCAACAAGTCAGTGTCGGCGGGCAAAGTTTTTATGAATTCACACACACGGGAAGCGGAACGGTTCAGCTGGTGACGAGTGCCTTCAGCGCAAACGCGTTTACGAATTCCAACGGAACCTTTAGTTTGAATGGTCAAAATTTCACGGTCTCAAGCTCTTCTTTTACGAACACCGCCAATATGGAACTTCAAGGCAATGAAACCGTTTCGATTAATTCTCCCTACGTCGTGGCCGGAACCTGGACTTACCGCGGCCGCAATATCGCTGAGACCTTGACGATTAAAGATTTCGGTGCGATTGATTATTACAATTTAACGATCAATGACACGAACGGCACCAAAGCAACGTTTAGCATTGCCGATTCTTTGGTGGTGAGCGGCACACTGACGCTTTCGGGCGGAAATCTCACGCAAGCGTCCGGATCAGGGAACACCATTACGGCGGCTATTTATGCTCAATCGGGCGGCAGTACGTTTACGGGCGGTAACGCCGATATGACGATCAATGGAGATCTGGGTCTTTCGGGCGCTGATACTATTTTTACAACCTCCAGCGCGACAACTCAGGTGATTACGCTGACGGTGAATTCGAGCGGCTCTGGCGAGCTCTTAATGGCTTCAGGAGCCACTCTTCGCGTGACGGGTTCCGGAACACCGGTGACCGGAACCGGAACGATCGATACGACCACCAACGGGAATAACACTTTTGAGTTTACAGGTGCGGCAGATATTTCAACAGCGAGCCCCTTTTACAATCTTTCTCTGATCGCCGTTCCATTTAGTCAGGGCGGAATCCTCACTTTAAATTATGATGAAAGCGCCATCACATCCGTTGTGATCGATACGACCAACGGCTTCGGATACTTTGGTACGGGTACAAGCCCCGGCATCATTATCAAAGTTCGTCTCGCCGATAACAGCCGCGTGGGCGCTTTAACACTCGCTTCAGGTGAAAATAATTTAACCACCGCGGTGATGGACGGCCAATACGCCTATTTCGGAACCTATACCACTTCCGCAAAAGTGGTGAAAGTGGATCTGTCCACTTTCACGCGCGTGAGTGCTGTTTCGTTGAGTGCGGGTCAAGACTATCTCTATGCTTCCGTGGTCGACACCACCAATCATTTTGCTTATTTCGGAACTTACACCGCACCCGGCAAGATCATTAAGATCAACACCGCCTCCGGCAGTTTTGCTTATGTCGGAGAGTTGGACATGGGCTCGGTCGGAGCCAACGAAAGTTATTTTTATAACAATGCCGCGGTGCTCGACACCGAAAACAACTTTGCGTACTTTGGCACCTATACCGAGAATGGCGCAAGCGGCGCTTACGTTGTTAAAATCAACACCGCTCCGGCCGGTTTTGCTTATGTCGGCAATATTGCGCTTGCGAATGGAGAAGACAATATTGCCTCTGCGGTGATCGATCTTTCGGGGGCCACCAATTACGCTTATTTTGGAACCGACACCGCTCCTGGACAAATCGTAAAAGTGAATTTGAATACCTTTACGCGAGTCGGCGCCGCAACGGGCATTGTGGCCGGCGAAGACAATTTCACATCCGCTGTGATCGACACCGCCAATCAATTTGCTTATTTTGGAACCGACACCGCTCCCGGAAAAATCGTGAAAATTGATCTCGCTACTTTTGCGAAGACGTCTACCATCACTCTAAATTCGGGCGAAGATTATCTTTATTCTGCGGCGATTGACACCTCAAACAATTTCGCTTATTTCGGCAATGCCAATAACCCCGGCTACATCATCAAGGTGAATACCTCGACCGGCTCGTTTGCACGCGTTTCATCTTTGCAGACCAATGTCGCCGAAAACTGGATCAATTCCGCGGTCATCGATACCTCCGCCGGATTCGCTTATTTTGGAACCTACAACGCACCGGGCGTCATTGTCAAAGTGAGACTTTCGGATAATTCCCGCGTGGGCGTGCTCACTCTGAGCGCCGGGGAAGATTATTTGAGCTCTGCGGTGATCGACACGACGAGTGCCACGCACTACGCCTATTTTGGAACCAATTCTAATCCGGGCACCATTGTTAAAATCAATCTTTCCAGTTTTACGAGAGTGGGAGCGGCGACGGGGCTTGCCGCGACGGATGATTATTTTACCTCTGCTGTGATTTACACCAACACCTACGCGTATTTTGGAACCAACACCGCGAGCGGTGCTTACATTGTTAAGATTGATCTGTCGAGCTTTTCCAAATCCGGAAGCAGTCTTCAGCTCAATAACGGAGAAGATTATTTAACGTCGGCTGTTATCGACGGAACCGGTACTTTCGCGTATTTCGGAACCAACACTTCAACGGGCCATATTGTAAAGGTGAGTCTAGCTGGGTTAACGCGGGTGGGTGAGATTTCGGGTTTGGCAACCGACGATCAGTTTTTCACCTCGGCCGTGATTGATAACACCAACAACTTTGCGTATTTTGGAACCAATGATGCTAACGGTGCGACCGGAGCCTACATTGTTAAAATTAACACCAATACGTTCCAGAAAGTCGGCAGCAGCTTAGGCTTGAATGACGGCGAAGACTACCTGACCTCTGCGGTGATTGATGTGACCAATGGCTACGCTTATTTTGGAACGTATACGGATCCTGGAATTGTGGTGAAGATCAGGCTTTCAGATTTTACCCGCAACGCAGCCGTCACGTTGACCGCGGGCAACTCAAACTTGGCGGCCGCGGTGATTGACGTCACGAATAGCGCCGCTTACTTTGGAACCGACACGACGATTCCGGCCCGCGTGATCAAGATAAATTTAGGCGGCCAGATCCGGATTATCAGTCTACTCACGGTGACAAACAACCTTACAATCGGCGATCTTAGCACGCCGACGCTCGTTGCCGCGCTGGCCAACATCTTAGTGGGTGGTAATTGGACGAATTACGGCACGTTTAGTGCGGGAACTTATACGGTAACGCTGAACGGCGGCGATGGAGTCAACCAACATATTTATGGAAGCACAACTTTCTACAATTTGACCAAGGATATGTCCAGTGGAACGCAGGATGGCACGCTGACTTTTGAGTCTGGCGCCGGCAACCAAACCAATATTACGAATACGCTACTGCTCAAGGGCAACGCCAAGTATAACTTAAAACTTCGTTCCTCGAGCGCCGCGCAGTTTTATTTAAACCCCACCAACACTGCGACCTTGAGCGACTTGAATATTCAAAACTCCAACAACGCTGGCGCATCTCTTACGGCCAATAGCTCGGTCAACAGCGGCGGCAATTCCGGATGGACGGTTAATCCCTAGCTTACCGCTTACTTGGAATACTGCGAATCAACCTCGTCATAAACTGATTTAGAGATATTTCGGATGGCAGTGGACAGTCGGCCGTACTCGCTACCCTTGGTCATTACGGCCAGAATGTAGGGGTTATTTGGGTAATAAACAATCGCGATTTCATGCAGTTGTTTTTCATCGATATCCGGAAAGAAACGCTCACCAAATTTATGGGCCACTACGATATTTGTTGGGAGTCCTGCAACGATACCACTTTTATAATTCGACTCCGTTAGATAGGTCAGGGCCCTTTGCGATAGCTCTTCATTGATGTAAGAGGCGTTATAAAGGGTTCTTAAAAAACCTGCGACAATCCTAAGAGACACAAACTGGCTATTGGCCGTGTAACGGTCCGCATCTATTCCAAAATCGTCAAAAGTTTTGCGTATCGTGCCGCGCGGGAGGCTGTTCAAAAGGATTTTATTCGCGGTGTTGTCGGATTCGGCGATCATAAAATGTATCAATTCATCCACAGAATAGCTCTGTCCGATCTTAGCCGAGCTCTCCTGGGGTACTCCGGCGCCTATTCCGCCGAGATCCACCGCCTCATACTTGATTTTCTTGTTTAGAATATCCGGGTTTTGTTCAGCCATTTTGTAATAGCATAGCATTACCGGAACCTTGAGAATGCTCGCCGGACAGAACTCCTCCTTTTCATTTATTCCGATGGTGATTCCGTCGCCCAGGCTTCGGAAATAAACAGCCGCTTCCCGGATATTGCCGCTGGCTTTCTCGCGTTCAATGGTCTCTTCAATTTGCGACTTAAAAGGCCTTAGTTCTTTGAATTTCATAATCCCTAAAAGGGGATTAGTGAGGCGTTTGGTTTCGGCGGCAAGAGAATTTTTGTCCGTAAGGCAGAAGCCGACCCATAAAAAAAATAGTAAAATGCCGCTTGTAAGGGCACAGAAAAACCACGTGGGTTTAAATTTTTTTTCGCGGTTCATTTGGTAACGCAGTATATCACACCGCGCCCTAAACATTCAAAGAAGGCGTCATGTCAGTTTTAGAAAAGTTGACTTGTTGAGAGTCTGCACGGTAGATTACATTCCATGACTACAGATGCCATACACCTCACCCGTACCGGAGTTCAGATCGCCGATCGCGCGCGCGTGATTAAGCGCCTTAAAGAAAAATTCGATCGCTCTCATTGTCTCTTGCTCAAGAATTTTTTAGACCCGTCACTTTTAAAGCAGATCGCTCTAGAAATTAAAACAGGCGTCTTTTATGAGCGAGTTCACAAGGGGATATCGCTTGAGTCTTGCTTGCGTCCGAGTGCAGTGACTCATATTTTAGATTTTGCAATCAATGACTCAGCTTTATTTCAAGTTATCCGCGAAATATCGGGCTGCGCCCCGGTCGGATGCTTTAACGGCCGCGTCTATCGAATGCGCCCCGGCAAGGGACATTATGATTCATGGCACAGCGATATTAACGAGAAACAACAGCGCATGGTGGGGATGAGCATTAATTTAAGCCCAAAGCCCTACCAAGGCGGTGTGCTTCAGATCCGAGACGATCGAAGCAAAAAAATTTTAAAAGAACTTCATAACACGGGTTTTGGAGACGCCATTTTATTCCGGCTAAAACCCTATCTTGAGCATCAGGTGACGAATGTCGACGGGCCTTTCGATAAAACCGCTTACGCAGGCTGGTTTCAACAGTTTCCGAAAAATAAGCTGATCTCTAAAAAAGGAAATGCTCGTCCCGTGACGCGCGGCGACAAAAGCTTGCGCATCAATAGAACCTTCAGGGTATCTAAAAAAGTGATGACTCGTCAGCAAGGAACCGCGTTTTTAATCTGCCAGCCATCGCGCGATGTTTGCTATGGCCTGGATGGCGTGGGCCGGTCCATCTGGGATCACCTGCAGCAATCCAGCACGGTATCGTCTCTTACCGCAAAATTGTCTTCACAGTACAACGCCCCGCCGGAAACTCTTAAAAAAGATGCCGAGCGCATGATCCGAGTGCTGTTCGCTCAAGGTTTTATAGAGTGAATCTCCTCGTTGAAATAGCGGATATTTGCGCTTGGTACGCGCACCGCTGTGCAAACTCCGTCGTTCTATGCCTCAAAGAAATTTTTCGTTCGATCGAGGATTATCTCCAGGACAGGAAACTTGGGATTCGGACCTGTTATGTTCATTCGGATTTGGTGGAACGATCACTTTATCAAGATGAGATTCTCTACAAACCGACCAGTTTTCACCGCATCCGGAAAATGATGGAGCATTTAAAACTGGGTTCTCAAGATGTATTTGTGGATATTGGCTGCGGCAAGGGGCGAGTGGTTTGTATGGCGGCGCGAGAACCCATCAAGAAAGTAGTTGGGCTTGAGCTAAAAAAAGTGTTGGCCGATACAGCGGAACAAAATTTGAGTACTTTAAAGGAAAAAAAATCTGAAGGCCTGATTCTTCGGGGAGATGTTCTGGCGCAGGATCTGTCCGAAGGAACTGTGTTCTTTATGTACGATCCCTTTTTCTTTAAAACATTTAGCCAGGTTATTGAAAATATTCATCAAAGCGTGATCCGCTTTCCTCGTTGCGTGCGAATTGTTTATTTTGACCAGCGCTATGGCGACTACTTGGATTCTCTGGACTGGCTAAAATCCGAAGGGGAAATCGGACACACCCGGATTTTTGTGTGGACCTATAAACCGTCTTGAGCGCCATCGCTGGAATCTACCGTTTTGACGGCTCTAAGTTAGAAAACGCTGTTCTATCGCGGATGATCGCGCCGCTTGTTCCACACGGTCCGGATTACACAGGGGTTTGGGCGCAAGATTCCATGGGCTTAGGACAATGCTCGTTATGGAATACTCCCGAATCACCTTTCGAAAAATATCCTCTTTTATCAGCCGATGGACAACTAGTCTTAGTGGCGGATGCTCGTCTCGATAACCGCGCGGAGCTCTTGCGCGATTTGTCTTTGAGTCACACGGGAACGATTGGCGACGGCGAGCTGATTCTTCTGGCTTATCAAAAATGGGGAGAGAATTGTCCCGAAAAACTTCTCGGAGACTTCGCTTTCGCAATTTGGGACGCAAGGCGCCGTGCGCTGTTTTGCGCCCGAGATCACTTTGGAGTAAAGCCGTTTTACTATTTTGAGTCGCGTGGGTTTTTTGCTTTTTCGTCTGAGATCAAAGCCATTTTAACGCTTCCCGAAATCCCCCGGAAATTAAACGACCGGATGATGGCTCATCATTTGTTGTGGCTTGAAGAAAACCAAGAGATTACTTTTTATGAAGGAATTTATAAGCTTAGTCCGGCAACGACGCTCACCGTTTATCCCGGAAAAATCCAGAAGAGAAAATATTGGTCGCTTGACGCGCGCCGCAAAACGCGTCTTCAGTCTGATCAGGACTATTCCGAGGCGTTCAGGGAGATTTTTATTGAGTCGGTGCGGTGTAGGCTCAGAAGTTACGGAAAAGCGGGCTCGCTTTTAAGCGGAGGGCTCGACTCTTCGGCGGTGACGTCCGTGGCTCGGTTGCTGCTCGAGAAAGAAGGGAAGGCGCTCGATACTTTCTCCGCTATTTTTGAGAATGCGCCGTCGTCAGATGAGAGAGTTTATATTCGGCAACTCACCACTCTTCCTAGTGTGCGTTCGCATGAAATTCCGTTAGACGGAAGCGCGCCTTTTTTTGAAATCAAAGAAAATTTTAAGCATTTAGACGAAGTTCATAACTATGATCTCACCATGGGTTGGGGAGGAATTTACCCTGAGGCTCAAAAGTTGGGTGTTCGCGTTCTCTTGGACGGTGATGGGGGAGATGAAGTGGTGTTTCGCGGCTATCTGCGTCTTGCGGAACTCTTAAAGGAATTTCGATGGGTTGAGTATTGGAAAACATTGAACGGTTTATCTAAAAACATCGGCCGCTCGCGGCGCGATCTTTTCATCAGTCAGTCTGTTCGACCGCTTGTGGCGCCGAGCTTTCTTTACGCATGGCGACATTTGCGTTGGGGACACCGCGCACTTTGGTTTGAGCGTGATTTATTGAATCCGGTCTTTGCAAAGAAAGTTGGCTTGGAAGAAATGGAGTCCCAACAAATCCGCGAAGAGACAAGTCCTTCACGCTCGGTTAGCGAGGATCATTTTAAGGCCCTCACATCGGGCTCGGTGTCCTACGCTTTTGGGATTATGGCGCCTGCGGCTGCGGCGTTTGGCATTGAACACCGCTACCCATTTCACGACGTGAGACTGGCGGAATTTTGCTTGTCACTGCCCTCAGACCAAAAGCTCTACCGAGGCTGGACGAGAGTCGTGATGCGCCGCGCTCTCGAGGGAATACTGCCGGACGCGCTTCGGTGGCGCGGCGGAAAAACCTACGCGACCGATGATTTTGTCTACCGACTCCATCGCTTCGAAAAGGAAGCTTTAGACCGGATTTTTTTGAAGAATCCTTCGCGGATTGAGCCTTACTTTAATTTGGGGATGATCAGAAAAAAATACGAATCGTTTCTCGCCAAGCCCGAATATAAAACCGCTGTAGTGCTCTGGCAGGCGGCTATGCTATCATTATGGCTTGAAGATACCCAATTTTCTTGAGACGAAATAGGAGGAAATCAAATGTCGGAAAGTCAGTCTAAAAAAAATCAGTCCCACTCAAAAAAACAGTCAAAAAAGAGTTATCAATCCCCAAAAGTTACCGTTTACGGCAGCGTCTCAAAACTCACCGGAGCCAAGGCCGTTGGCAAAAAGCGTGACGGTTCGGGAACCAAAAAAACCTGAGATCGTTTAACTACACAGCTTATGGGTTGTCTGTAAGCTCTAGTATTTCTCTTCCCGAACTCACCTCCTCCAAAGCAGTTGCCCGTCCGCATATTGTGATTCGCGAGGGACGGGTGCGGTTTCCGCATTTTTATTGGAAAAATGAATGTTCGATTCATGTGTCCGGCGGTCGGAAAATTGTGGTAGACCCTGATCCGTCCGCTGACCCGCGAGCCGTTCGTTTAAGTATCTTAGGGCCGGCATTTTCAAAGATTCTCGAGCAAAGAAATGACCTGGTTCTTCATGCGAGTGCCGTCGGGTTTAAAGGGGGCGCCATTGTGTTTGTGGGCGCTTCAGGTTCGGGCAAATCCTCGCTTGCTGCGGCCTTTTGTTCTAAAGGACATTCTTTCATTACAGATAATTTGCTCGTCATTCGCTTTATCAAGAATCGAGCGGTTGTTTTCCCGGGTTTTCCTCAAATTAAGTTATTTCCGGACTCTGCCAAAGCGTTGAAATTTAATCCGGATCATCTTCCGGCAATTGAAGCCGGCGCCCGCAAGCGGTGGGTGAGTCAAGAGGCACAGTTTTCCGTTAAACCTGCCTTGCTCAAACGGATTTATTTTTTATCGAAAGGCAAAACAGTTGCTGTTCAAAATGCATTGAGCCGGGAAAAAATCATTCAACTGATCAGTCACTCTATTGGTGTAGAAAGCAAATCAGCACAAGAGACCTTATCTCAAAACTTCAAAAGCTGCATGCGGCTAGCTAGAGATATTCCGATGCGCTTGGTTACTCGTAGCCAAGATTTAAAATCGCTACCTCAGCTCGTCACTTTGATTCAAAGAGACTTAGTGAAATGACGAAAGAATTAATGGACGAAAAGAAAGCGCTGGTTTTTGAGGCGCTTCTTTGGAAAAGCGAACTCAATAAAGTTTTACAGGTTCTGCAAAATGAAAAAGTGGACTGCATTTTAATGAAGGGCATGCCGCTTTCGTATCAAATTTATTCTCAGCCCATTGATCGGCCGTTTTCGGATATTGATGTTTTAATTCAAAAAAAAGATTTCGAAGTTGTCCGCGCGGCCATGCTCAATCTGGGGTATTATTTGGACAACGCGGTTGAGGGGGACTACGTGTCGCATCAACGCACGTTCACCCAAATAAGCCCCGCCGGTTTTGAATTTCTTTTCGACTTTCACTGGAAAATCAGCAACTCTGCGCTATTTTCTGAAGTCTTGTTGTGGGATGAGCTCTGGCCGAAAGTCGTGCCGATTGAGACGCTCGGTAAAAACGCCAAGGCTTTGTGTTTGGAGCATGCGTTGATCCTAGCTTGCATTCACCGGGCGGCCCATCATCCCGGCGAAGACCGGCCCATTTGGATCGAAGACATTCACCGTTTGTTGAGTCAGATGGACAGTCACCAGCTTCATTTTTTTTGCGAGACCGTTTCTCGAAAGAAAATTGCCGCTATTTGCTGGGACGGTGTTCAAAAGTCATTAGACCGTTATAAAACTAAAATTCCAGATAAGATCACAGAGAGCCTCAAGCTTCATGTCAGCTACGAAAAATCCGCGACCGCGTATCTCAAGTCAAACGCAAAGCTTTTAAGAAATGTCAGCAGTAATTTAAAAACCCTGCCCACTTTTAGACAGAAGACAGGGTACTTGAGAGAGCTTTTTTTCCCCTCCAAAGCTTATATGATGGCAAAGTACCACTCACAGCAGATCTGGTTACTGCCTTTCCTCTATATAAGACGGGCCGCTAAGGGTGTTTTTAAAGCTTTTACGTTGCGTAATGTTAAGAATTGATATATATTTAGAAGTAATGATAAAGCTAAAATTACGCCCTGTTGCTACATTTGGATCGCTGCTATTCGCATTTGTTGTTCAATGCGTACCCGCTTTTGCCTTCACATCTATCGATTCTTTCTCGGGAGTGGACCAGAGTTTTACGGATGGTTTTTCCTTCCGGAGCACCGCTGAAAAGGGGCATGATAATTTTGCGTTTCGTGAAGAGCGGGAGAGAAGCCAAAAAGAAGAAAAAAGCGCCAAGGACTACAAAGATTCCGAAAGAGAATGGCGTTTTCACAAGCTTTTTCAAACAGGCGTGTTATTTGATTCCAATCCTGAAAGCTCACAGCATGATCCTGACGGAGATTTAGTGTATGGATACAATTCTTCTCTAGGAATGAGCCGAAGATCGGAGAATGTTTTCTTTTCACTTTTTACAAATAACAGCTATTCCGATTATGTGGAAAATCAAAAAAACAGCCGTTATTCTAATTCCGAAAATATGCAGTACAATCTTAATTTTAAGCGGCTTAAAATTAATATATCCGATTCGTTCAAGCCCGATACAGCCCTCGCTGTCGGAGAGCGCACCGAACTTCTTCCGGGCGGTGAAGCCTCCAGTGCCAGCGATCTTTCTAAACGCAAAGTTTACACATACAGCAACAGCTTAAACATCGATTCTTCTTATACGCTTTCCCCTAAAACCTCGTTGACCTATAATCACATCTACTCCTACTACTATTTCCCGGTTGCCGGTAATTCCGAAACAACCAATTCTTTTAGCTCAAAAACGAATACATTCAGACCGGGAGTTACTTATAAGATTCGCCCTAAAGTGAATGTTTTTGCAAATTACGCTTTGGAAATGATTGATTATTTTGAGGCTAAAGGAGACACGCTCCATCCCCAAACCCACACTTTTTCCACGGGCTTGGATTGGAAAATGAACCCTAAGACGGGGCTAGGATTTTCGGTTTCCTATCTTTTGCGCGATTATCTTACGGATCATATTAAAAATATAGACGGGCTCGTGCTGACTTGGAGCGTTTCCCGTCAGATCACTCAAAAGATTTTTGCCACAGCGTCTTTTTCCAAGGATGTTCAACAAAGCCTAGACCAGAGCATGAACTCGAGCCTTCAGGAAGATAAGTATTTTTACGGGTTAAATTTGACATGGAAAATAACTCAGAAGATGTTTTTGAGCGGTCAAGTCAGCGCCCAGCTCAATTCCAGAGAGGGATTTGTAACGCTTCGAGATGTCGACAACGAAACGCTTACCTTTACGCGTCCGATGGAAGACCAAAGCTACCGCTGGGGCCTAGGCTTCAACTGGAATCTTAAAAAGGATTTGATCATCACGCTGCTATATGAATTTTTGAACCATAATTCTAGCTTCAAAAATTTTGAATACGAAGATCATCGCGCTCTGGCCGCCGTTAACTTTAAGTTTTAGCATGCCCAAATCCGCCCGGTATTTTCTTGCCCTTGTCTATTTTCTCTTAAGTTTTATAAGCGCCAATCAGGTTTTTAGCGCCGACACGCCGCTTGTCCGGGCGGGACAGACGCTGGACATCCAAGTAGAGGGGGAGAAAGATTTAACCGGATTATTTGTCATTAGCCCGGAAGGTGAAATTCAATACCCCTTTCTCGGCACGGTTTATGTTGATGGGCTTCACGAAGGTGAAATCCAAAACTTCATTTACGAACTGCTTTCAAAGGATTACCTGGTGAATCCGAAAGTCCGGGTTAAAATTGCTTTGGGTGCTGTAAAATCGGACTCGTCTTCCAACATGGACCCCAAAATTAAAAAAAAGGACACGCTTGAGATTAGCGTTGAAAACGAGAAGGAGCTTTCAAAAAAATACCAGGTTGATAAAGACGGCGCCATCACCTTGCCCTTAATCGGCGCGCTGAAGGTGGAAGGTTTAACGGCGTTCGAGCTTGAGTCGCTGCTCGTCGAAAATTTTGGAAAGGATTACCTGGTAAACCCTAAGATCACCGTTAAATTAACCCCTGCTATCAAGCCCGCGCCCGCAAAGAAAGACGCGCCGGAAAAAAAAGCGGGTAAATCTCAGGCTTCCGCTGCGGCAACGGAGTTGCAGAATGCAGATCGGGAGTTGGATTTTAAATTTAATCTCATTCGAGCCGGCGACAAGCTCAAAATCGATATCTACCAAGATAAGGAGATGTCGGGAGTCTACACGGTTAGTTCAAACGGCAAGATCGACCTCCCAATTTTGGGAGAGATTTACGTTGAAGGACTGCTGATGGATGAATTAGAATCATTCCTTAAAGAAGCGTTAAAAGATTATCTGATTGATCCCAAAATCGACATTTCCTTCGCTGAAAGCTTGACGAAGTCGGTGTCCATTTTGGGGCCTGTGGGAAGGCCTGGGAATTATAATTTAAGGCCCGATATGACACTGATTCGGCTTATCTCAGAGGTGGGTGGTTTTTCCATCGACCCGAATAGTGTTAGCATGCGCTTAACGCGCACAACGAGAGACGGAAAAGATAAATTGATGCAAATTGATTTTCAGGCCATTATGAGCGGTAAACAGAAAGATATACTGCTCGAACCCAACGATGTTATTTATGTTTCTGAGGCTCGTGCGGCGCAGAGCGCTATTTCCATTTTAGGCCAGGTTATGAAGCCGGGAAATTATCCTTACAGCGCTGATGTGTCTTTGATTCGGCTCGTTTCTCAAACAGGCGGTTTTACCCCGGTGGCAGCGGCCAGTCGCGTGCGCATTGTCCGTATGAGTAAGACCGGTCAGCGAGAGACGCTAACCGTGAACGCTAACGCTGTTCTCGACGGAAGAGCCGAAGATTTTAAGTTGGAAGCGGGAGATATTATTGTTGTTCCAGAGTCTTTTTTTTAGTTTATGATTGAATCTGCTGAACCAAAAGCCCCTTACGTTATTCCGTCCGTTAACCAGGACCGGGATTTCAGTGACCTGCACGAGTATCTTCAAATCCTAATCGATTACCGCTGGTTGATTACGGCGGTAACGCTTGCAGTGTTCATTATTTCGACGGTTTACTGGTCTCTGCAGCCGAATTACTATTCGGCGCAAGTGAAGATCTTGGTCGAAAGAGTCGGGGATCAGCCCCGCGCTAAACACGAACTGATGGTTCCCACCGAAGACTCCGGTGAAGAGTCTTATTACGGCACACAAATTGAAATCTTGTATGGCCGAAAGATTGCTTCGATTGTGAACGCGGAGCTTGGACAGCTTGGCTCAACTTACTCGATTAACGTGGAACAAATTCGCGGAAGCCGTATTTTGAGATTAACGGTGACCAGCGGAGACCCGCAGGTTTCCTCCAAGGTGGCCAATAAATATGCCGAGGTCTATGTTCGGGAAAGCACTAAAGAAGGGCTTTATTTTACGCAGCAAATTTTAAAATACCTGCCGGAGGATAGCGAGCTTGCGAAGTCACAGGATAATTCGAACCAGGCTCAGGGCGGGTTTGATAAAGCTCAGTATGCAGAGTCTTTGACGGACGTGGCCGACGACTCGGCCATTCAAAAATTAAAGTCAGAAAAACTGGATTTGGAGTCAAAGCTCTCTGAGTTGTCGACTCGTTACAAACCGAGTCACCCCGCGTTGATCGAACTAAAAGAGAAGCTCGAAAAAATCAATGAGCAGCTTAATTCCAGAATGAAAAAAATTCTCACAAATGTCCGGGCTAATTTGTCGGGAGAGGTCAGTGTGACGAATGTGAGAATTCTAGAAGAAGCGCAAACGCCGGGCCGTCCCTCCGGCCCTGACAGGCCCTTTAAGATATTTTTATTCACCATGGCCGGCTTTTTGGTTGTTTCCGCAGCGGCTGTGCTGTATGAACTTTTATTTCAGCGGATTCGCACCGTTAAAGATGTCCACGGGGATATCGGAATAACCTTTTTGGGGTATGTCCCTCTTTTTTATAACTCTTCGCATAAGCAAAAATTGTTTATGCCTCATCAGTCCTTAGGCGAAATTTCGCTTTTGGATTTGGTTAAACGAAACAGTGTGGTGGCGGATTCGATCGTCAGCGTCCGGACTCACATTCTTTTCACCGTTCCTTATGAGCAGTCGAAGCGCATTATGATTACGAGTGCGATCCCCGGTGAAGGCAAGACGACGGTCGCGACGCTGCTCTCATTGTCGCTCACGGCCCTTGGCAGAAAAATCATCATGATTGACGGGGATATGAGGCGCCCAACTTCGCACACTTATTTAAATATTCGAAACGACAAAGGTCTGTCAGATTATTTGACTGGAAAAGCAACGAAGGAAGAAGTTATAAAAAACATCGAGGGATCGGAACTTAAAGTGATTACCGCCGGCGGCCGCGTTTCTAACCCGCCGGAGTTGTTGGCGTCGGAACGATTTCGTGATCTGCTGGAAGAGCTTGGCCAGGAATTTGACCGTATTGTGATTGACGTTCCGCCCGTTCTGTATATTCCGGACGCTCTCATTGTGGCAAAATACGTTCACACCGGCGTCTTGATATGCGGAGCCGGAATGGTTCAGAAAAAAATCGTAAAAACCGTTAAGGAGAAGTTTGATTCAATCGGTCATTCGCTGATCGGCATCGTGATTAATCGCGCCGATTACGAAGGCCAGAAGTACCGTTATCATTACTATCACTCTTACAAGGACTACTACGTTAAAAAGAAGGCTCAATGAAAAAAGCACTCGTAACTGGAATTACTGGACAAGACGGCTCGTATTTGGCAGAGTTTTTGATTTCAAAAGGCTATGAAGTTTATGGGATGGTGCGCCGCTCAAGCTCCATCAACACCGGACGAATTGATCATCTTTATGAAGAAATTCAAAACCCCAAACGCCGCCTCAAGCTGATCTATGGGGATTTGAACGATGCTAGTTCCATCAACCGGATTTTAAGAACGGTAAAGCCGGATGAAATTTATAATTTGGCCGCCCAAAGCCATGTAAAGGTGAGTTTTGAAATTCCGGAATACACTTCCGAAGTGACGGCCTTAGGAGCTCTGCGTATTTTAGAGGGCATTATTGATTCGGGGATTAAAACAAAGTTCTATCAGGCGTCCTCAAGCGAGCTCTATGGACGCAGCCATGAAGTTCCGCAGAATGAATTGACCGCGTTTCGTCCGGTGAGCCCGTATGCGGTGTCCAAGCTATTTGCCTATTGGACCACGGTGAATTACCGAGAAAGTTACGGGCTTTACGCTTGCAATGGAATCCTTTTTAATCACGAATCCCCGCGACGCGGTGAGACATTTGTCACGCGTAAGATTACGCGAGCAGTAGCGCGCATTCAAAAAGGGCTTCAAGATGTTCTTTATTTGGGGAACTTAGATGCCAAGCGTGATTGGGGCTACGCCAAGGATTATGTGGAAGCCATGTGGCTGATGCTTCAGCAAAAACAGGCGGATGATTTTGTGATTGCAACCGGAGAAACGCACACGGTAAGAGAGTTTGTGCACGAAGCTTTTAAATGCGTGGGGCTCGACTGGAAAAAATACGTTAAAATTGACAAGCGTTATTTCCGCCCTTTGGAAGTTGATATTTTGCACGGCGATTACAGCAAAGCTAAAAAAAAGCTGGGCTGGAAACCCCGCACTTCCTTCAAAGAACTAGTAAAACTCATGGTTCAGGCTGACATTGAGCTTCTGGAAAAATAAAAAAGTTCTCGTTACTGGCGGAGCCGGATTTATTGGCTCTTACTTGACTGAGCTTTTGGTTGAAAATGGGGCCAAAGTTACCGTCGCTGATTCCCTCGAGCGCGGGGGAAAAGTCCGCATTGAACCCCTGCTTAAAAAAATAAAATTAAGCGTCACAGATTTAACCGAACCTAAAAACTGTCTTAAGGCCTGCAAAAATCAGGACATTGTTCTCAATCTCGCCGCAAAAGTCACAGGCATTGAATACAACCGCTTCAATATGGCGGACATGTTTGAAACGAATATGAAGCTTCAGATGAACCCACTTCATGCCGCGGCCGAGTGTGGCGTAAAACGCTTTCTTCAGGTCAGCACCGCGTGTATTTATCCGCATGATGCGATTGTGCCAACGCCGGAGTCTGAGGGAGAGCGCGGAAGCCCAGAGCCCACGAATGAGGGGTATGGTTACGCAAAGTTAATGGGGGAGAAGCTAGCAAAATATTATTCCAAGGAGAGAAAAATCAAGGTTCTGATCGCGCGCCCCTTTAATGCCTACGGGCCTCGTGACCACTATGACGAAAAAACATCGCACGTGATCCCGGCCATATTAAAACGCGTGCTGGATAAAGATAATCCGGTGGTCATTTGGGGAACCGGCAATCAATCACGCGCATTTGTTCATGCTCGAGACATCGCGAGGGGCATGATGCTGGTTGCCGAAAAGGCGCCTGTTGCAACACCGATTAACATTGGGCACGATCAGGAAGTGACGATCAAAGAGTTATTTGCCGTCATTTGCAAAATCACGGGTCGAAACCCTAAGGTTCGTTTTGACACCTCAAAGCCTGACGGCTATGCGCGCCGTTCATCCGATATCTCCAGGCTTCGTCAAATCACCGGATTTGTCCCTTCGGTTTCACTCGAGCAAGGTATTCTTGAAATGGTTCAAGATTTTACCCAAAGAAAGTCATAACTTATTTATAATAAATAAGTTACAAGAATCATAACCCTCTTTTTAATTCTCCTCCAAAGCTCCCAATCTGTTAAAAATAGTTAAACAATACTAATTTTATATAATGTTGAAATGCTAGCGCTCGTGAGGTATACTACTTACTGGTGATAATTTTTGATTACTATTAATAATAATTAATTATCTTATGATGCTAAGCCCACTTCTCACAACTACAGCCTGGTTAGCGCTTTACACTAAAAGTCGCCACGAGAAATTTATTCAAGCGGCCCTTCAAAAAAAAGGGATTGCGAGCTACCTGCCCGTTCGAAAAATTCAGAGACGCTGGTCCGATCGCACCGTGACGCTGGAAGAGCCGGTATTTTCCAGTTATCTCTTTGTGCAGATCGATGAATTGAATCGTTCGAAAGTTTTGTCAACGAAGGGCGCGGTTAAATTTGTCAGTGCGGGTTCGGAGCCTGTGATTGTGCCGGATGAGGTGATTCACTCGCTGCGCACGGTATTTGCGCACGAGATGGAGGCTAACCCTTTTCCGTATCTGAGAGAAGGCCAAAAAGTTTGTGTAAAAGGCGGCGTATTTAAAGGGGTGGAAGGATTTATCACCCGAAAAGATGACAAGCGGTGCCGTCTTGTGATTTCGATCGACGCTATTCGGAGTTCGATTTCGGTGGAAGTCGACTCTTGCTTGGTCGATAAAATTTAAGCCACACCCTCGTAGGCCCCATTTTTTAAGTCCTGGGACTGAGAGGGCGGAGCTGTAGACATAGGGGTTCATGATTCGGATGAAAGAAAAGAAATCTTACGAAATCATCATAGCGCCCAGCCGGGGCTGGGATGCGATCGATTGGCTCTCTCTCTGGCACTATCGTGATTTATTGTATTTTTTGGTGCGCCGCGAATTCATCTCAAAATACAAACAAACGATATTAGGGCCATTGTGGTTCATACTCCAACCGCTTCTGACCACCGGTGTTTTTACCGTTATCTTCGGAAAGCTTGCGAGAATTCCCACAGACACCATTCCTCCGATTTTGTTTTATATGTGCGGACTCTTGGCTTGGAGCTACTTTGCGCAGTGTCTAAACGGCGTATCAGTTTCGTTGTCGGGTAATACTTATATTCTAGATAAGGTTTATTTCCCAAGACTTATCATCCCTCTTTCAATTATCTGCTCGAATTTCTTTGCCTTTTGTTTGCAATTGGCCGTTTTCTTAATTTTCTATACCCACTTTAAATTTTTTACGCCGGCGGGTGCTTTGATGGATGTGCGAATGTTTATTCTTTGGCTCCCGCTGCTATTTCTCCAAACCGCGGCGGTTGCGCTTGGTGTGGGGCTTTGGATTGCGGCATTTACAGTGAAGTACCGTGACTTTAGGCATCTCATGGATTTTCTAACGCTGCTTTGGATGTACGCAACGCCGATTGTTTACCCGATTTCTATGATTCCGGGCCGCTGGAAAATTCTAATTGCTTTAAACCCGATGACGGGAATTGTGGAGAGTTATCGGTATGCATTTTTTGGCGTAGGCACCGTAGACCCAGAGTATCTCCTGATTTCGGGGGCGGTCACCTTGGTTGTTTTGATGTCCGGAGTTCTTTTTTTTAGCAAAATTGAAAAGACATGCGTGGATGTTCTCTAGATAAATGAAAAAAGATTTCCTATCGGAACTGGTTGTCGGTATTGCCAGAGGTGAATTTAATTTTTATAGAGATAATACTGATTATCTAAGGTTTCCCACGAAGCCTCTGTCTCAGCTAAGAAGCTGGATTGTGGATAATATTTTATCTGCTTCAAATAAACTCGGCTGGCACCGCTTCCCAGGAAAAATTGAAGATGGTGAGCTGGAATATACGATGACTCATAGGGCTCAGTTTCAAGGGTTCTATGATTTATTGGAAGATGAGGATTCCAAGCAGCTACTCATCGAATTGATAAAATTTAGGATTTTAGGTCCAAGGCATATCCAATTGCCAAGGAACAATGCGGACTATTGGAAAAAAGTTCGTTCGATCTCCCAGTATTTCAAAAAGACAAGCTCGTTTAAAGGATTGGGGGAATATGCGATTCAAATTAAAAATACTAGCTTGTATTTGCATTGCGGCCCTTTGAACATTCTAAATACATTTCTCTTAGGGCAATACGCCTGCCGTAAAGGCGGGAAATTCATTGGGGCTGAGAGTGGAGATGTCGTGATCGACGCGGGGGCTTGTTACGGGGACACCACTTTGGATTTTGCGGATAGGGTGGGCGCTAGTGGAAAGGTCTATAGCTTCGAATTTGACCCCCAGAATCTTAAAGTGTTGGAAAAAAACTTAGGGCTCAATGGGAGTCTGAGCTCCCGAATAATCAACACACCAAAAGCCTTATGGTCTGAATCGTACCAGAAATTGCCCTATACCTCCGCTGGCCCGGGAAGCTCGCTCTTTTCTAGGGCAGAGGCCAGTGCGTTTGCGGAGACGATTTCAATCGATGATTTTGTGGAGCAGCAAAAAATTTCGAAAATTGATTTGATTAAAATGGATATCGAAGGCTCAGAGAAAAATGCATTGATGGGTGCGGTGAAGACGATTAGAGCTTTTAGGCCCAAACTAGCCATCTCTATTTATCACTTGAAAGACGATTTTATCCGCATCCCGCAATTTTTGAATGATCTCAAGTTGGGCTACACATTTTTTATGGATCATTTTACGATTCACAATGAAGAAACTGTTTTATTTGCGACGGCGGCACATGAGTAAGCCTATTATTGAAGTTGAGAATCTCTCAAAACTTTATCATCTAGGCGAACTTGGCTCTAATTCTTTGCGCGAGGCCGCGGAGCGCTTATGGAAACAGACTTCAAGCGCCGTCAAGCCGAATAATACATTCTGGGCTCTAAAGGATGTGTCTTTTACGGTGAACCCTGGTGAGATTGTCGGGGTTATTGGAGCGAATGGGGCTGGGAAGTCGACACTCCTGAAAGTGCTGTCTAGAATTACGGAGCCCACGGCCGGAAAGGCTGTACTTCGCGGGCGAGTAGCCTCCCTTTTAGAAGTGGGGACCGGATTTCATCCGGAGCTGACGGGTCGCGATAATATTTATCTAAACGGTTCAATTCTGGGAATGAGGAAAAAAGAAATAGATAAAAAGTTTGATGAGATCGTGGCTTTCGCGGAACTTGAGAAATTTTTGGATACGCCGGTGAAGCATTACTCGAGCGGCATGTACGTGAGACTCGGATTTGCGGTTGCCGCGCATTTAGAGCCTGAGATTTTACTGGTTGACGAAGTGTTGGCAGTAGGAGACCTCGCTTTTCAAAAAAAATGCCTTGGAAAAATTAACGACGTCGCCAAGCTCGGCCGCACCATTCTTTTTGTGAGTCATAATGTTTCCGCGATTCTTTCAATTTGCGGCCGTTGTTTGATGCTTGGGAACGGAAAAATTATTCAACAAGGCTCTCCTTCCGATGTGATCTTAAGCTACTCGAAACCAGAGGAAAGCCATTTAGCCTTGATGACGTATGCGGATGCGAACGCGCCGGGTGATGAAACCGCACGGCTCATTTCCGCGAGCGTCGGAGAGCCGGGCTTAGCGCCGGCCGCAGAGCTTGATATTAACAGGGCCTGTACTGTAAAAATGCGTTTTAAAATCAACAGCGCGCAAGAAACATCGGTTGTTCCGAGCTATCACTTTTACACGGCGGATGGCGCGTGTGCGTTTGTGGCAACGATGCCTCAGGAACTTAAATTGTCGTCCGGAATTTATGAAGCCCAGTGTTTGATCCCCGCTAATTTTCTAAACGACAAAATGTATTCGATTGGATTTGCGCTGACTAGCGTTGGCCCTCACATGAGAGTTAATTTTTTTGAGAGTCATGTGCTTTCTTTGATTGTCCGTGACCCCATCGAAGGAACGGTTGGTCGGCATGGCTATACGGGTCCTTTGGGCGGGGTGGTGCGGCCGCAATTTGAATGGAAGGCGGGATCGGCGTGATCAAAAAAATGCTTTATGGGATTGGAATGTTGCCGTCACAGTACACCTGGCCAAACCCATTTAAAATTTTGGAATACAACGAGCTTTTAAAAGATTGCGATTTCAAAAAAACGGATCGAGTATTAGATTTCGGATGCGGCGGAGGGCGGCAGTCCGTATTGCTGGCTAAAAAAGTCGGAAAAGTGGTGGGTGTGGATATTGATGGTTTGGAAATCGAACGCGCGAAAGCCTATGCTCAATACACTCAGACTCAAAATGTCGAATTTATCCATGCGGCTGTCGAAAAAGTATGTTTTCCATCGGAATCGTTCGATGTGGTGGTGAGTTTTTGCGTGATGGAGCACGTGCCCAATTACAGGGCTGTGTGTGATGAATTTTACCGGCTGCTTAAGCCCGGAGGAAAGATGCTTTTGTCGGTCGATGCGCTCGAGACGGTGACGGACCCGGAAATTCTAAATCTTCACACCAAAGAAGGCGGTGTAGTTCAGTATTTTCGGTCAGGCCCTTTACAAGAGCTGATTCGGACAGTAGGAATGGAACAGATTCAAATTCGACCGATATTTAGAAGTGATTACGCGAGAGTTCGGTTTGAGTCGGGCATTCGAAACCGCTGGGCGGGTTACCGCGTTCTAAAAAAATTTTTGGAATATGGAAGGCTGTTATGGGAAGAAGCTCTATCTAAAAATTCCGCCAAAGGCATATTCTTATGTCTTTCGGCGACAAAACCGAAGCGGAGCTTGTAATGCATTTAACCTACCGAAAAAGTTGCAGAATTTGTGGATCTACTGCTTTAGCGAAAGTGATTGAGCTGGGAGCTCAGCATCTTCAGGGCTCGTTTGTGAAGCCCGGAGAAAAGAAGCCTTCGATGAGAAAAATTCCGCTAACTCTCGTTCGTTGTAATCCGATGGAAGATGAGAATGCCTGCGGTCTGCTTCAGATGCTGCACACCGTGCCTCCGGAGGTGCTTTATTCTCATTATTGGTACCGTTCCGGGACGAATCGAACCATGCGCGATCATTTAAAAGGCATTGCGGAAGAAGTGAGTGCGCTGGTTCATAAAAAGAAGGCTCTAGTGCTCGATATCGGTTGTAACGATGGAACGCTTTTAGGTTATTACCCCGAGGGATACCAACGGTTTGGGATAGACCCGTCCGACATTGTTCAAAATGTGCCAAAGGGCGTTGAAGTGATCCATGATCTTTTTCCGTCGCATGTACTTTCAGAGCGATTGGGAAAAACCCGATTGGATGCGATCACCTCGATTGCCATGTTTTATGATCTCGAAGATCCTCTCGAGTTTGTGCGCAACATCAAGCAGTCGCTCGCGCCGGACGGATTGTGGGTGTTTGAGATGTCGTACATGCCGCTGATGCTCAAGATGAATTCCTACGACACCATTTGCCACGAACATTTGGAGTATTACAGTTTGGCAGTGATCGAATACATGCTTAAAAAAACCGGAATGAAAATATTTCGAGCATCGCTCAATGATATTAACGGGGGAAGCATTCGGTGTTACGCCACGCATGCTGAAAACTCTCGTTTTACTCAATACGCCTATTTGGAAGAGCTCCGGGCGCTGCGGCAGGAAGAATTTGATATGGAGCTCGACACCGATAAACCCTACCGACATTTTCAAGCGCGGATCAATGCGCACAAGCGGCAATTGTTGGAGCTCGTCCGCTCGCTCAAAAAAAAGGGAAAACGCATTCACGTTTACGGAGCTTCCACCAAAGGAAACACCATTCTCCAGTTTTGCGGAATGGATAAAAAATTAATCGATTGCGCCGCAGACCGAAACCCCGACAAACACGGGGCGTTTACGCTGGGCACCAACATTCCGATTGTCAGTGAAGAAAAATCAAGGGCCATGAAACCGGATTATTATTTGGTGCTGCCTTGGCATTTTCGCGAAGAGTTTTTAGAAAGAGAAAAGGCGGTTCTTGCGAAAGGCGTTGGGATGATTTTCCCGTTGCCAAGTGTGGAGATTGTTAAGAAATCTTGATATGAAAAAAGCGAGCTCAAACAATCGTTCTTTAATCCCGCGGAATGTTTTGGTGTTTCCGGGGGGCACGGAAATAGGCATGGAAATTCAAAGGTCTTTAGCGCCATGCAAAGAAGTGAACTTATTTTCCGCCTCCCAGGAAGTGTCTAATCATGCGCCTTATGTATTTAAAAACCATTCAATCGTACTTCCGGTGACTCATAAAGGATGGGTTGAGAGCCTCAGAAAAGTCGTACGAAAGTATGATATTCATGCTATTTTTCCCGCCCATGATGACGTGATCCTCCCGCTGCTGGATCATGCGTCAAAACTGCACACAAAAATTGTGACGTCTCCCAAGAAAACGTGTGTGGTGACCCGATCGAAAACGAAAACATACTCATTGTTATCAGCGGTTGTTCCGTGCCCAAAAATATTTCATTGCGCAGAAGAGATTCGTTCTTACCCGGTGTTTATAAAGCCCGATAAGGGGCAGGGATCCTTCATGGCTTTGAAGATTGACGATTGCGAAAGCTTGAAATTTTTCCTAAAAAAAAGAAACGATTTTCTTATTTCGGAATATCTTCCTGGGAAGGAATACACGGTAGACTGTTTTACCGACCGGAGAAAAGGGCTGCTTTTTTGTAGCGCAAGGGAAAGAGTCCGGGTAAAAGATGGAATTTCAATGCACACTTCGTTGGTTAAAAGCAAAGAATTTGAAAAATTTGCCAAGCGTATTTCTAACAAACTGCCTTTTTATGGAGCATGGTTTTTTCAGCTCAAGCGAGATAGCAAGGGTAGCTTAAAATTGCTCGAAATCGCTCCCCGGATAGCGGGCAATATGGGCTTGAGTCGGTCGAGGGGAGTTAATCTACCACTGCTTAGTTTTTTTGAGCAGGAGGGGAGAGCCATCGAAATTATGGCAAGCGACGGTCCGGTCGAGGTGGACCGGTGTTTAACGGAGCGTTACTTGCCGAATCTTGATTTCAAAACAGCCTATATTGACCTGGATGACACGCTTGTCCACAAAGGAAAAGTGAATATAGAGCTGATCCAATTTTTATTTCAATGCGTTAATAATAAGATCCGCTTGGTGTTATTAACAAAACATAAAGGGGATATTGATACGACTTTAAAAAAATTTAAAATTTCAGGTTTGTTTGACTCGGTCATTCTTTTAAAACCGGGAGAAAATAAATCGGAGTATATCACTGATAAAAAATCTATATTTATTGATGATAGTTTTTCTGAGAGGCGACAGGTCGGTCGGGCATTGGGTATAAAAACATTTGATGGGTCGATGATCGGATCTTTGATTGATAACAGGAGCTAGAATGAAAAGGCAGATTCCCAGTAGTATGGACAACGATCATTATCAGCTGATCCGAAAAAACATTAGGCGCTTTATGAAGCACGTTTCAAAAAAGTATAGCCGCTCCAAAGGCCTTCTTCTGGATGTGGCTCCCCAGATTCACGAAGGGGCTAAGCCCTTTTTTAAAGAGGGTATCAAAATTGAAACTTTGGATATTGACCCGAAGGGCGGTTGCACTTATACGGCGGATATTTGTAAAAAAAATCCCAGTATTTCCGGTAATAGGTACGATTTTATCGTTTGCACGGAAGTCATAGAGCACGTGGTAGCGCCGTGGGAGGCGATTTCTGAGATTCGCCGGCTCTTGAAACCAAAAGGGCTCTTGTTTCTCTCCACTCCATTCAACTTTAGAATTCACGGCCCTTTGCCTGACTGCTGGAGGTTTTCAGAGCACGGTCTAAGGGAGCTTCTGAAAAGCTTTAAAATTTTGGAGCTAAAGGCGCTCCAAACGCCGGGCCGTCCTTTGATGCCCATTCATTACACCGTCGTAGCCAAAAAATGATGAAAAAAGATCCCATTAGTAACCTCGCATTTTTTTCCAACCGGCCGATGTTTAAAAAGAGTCTTCATGTGGGGTATCCCAATATTGGAGATGAGAAGCTATTTCTTAACTATACGAAGAAAATTCTCAAAACTCGCTGGCTCACCAACAATGGGCCTTATGTGCGCGAGTTTGAGTCAAAAATTGCCCGTTTTGTAGGTGTCAAACATTGCATAGCCATGTGCAACGCGACAGTGGCTTTGGAGATTGCCATTCGGGCGTTGGATCTTTCAGGGGAAGTGATTGTGCCCTCGTTTACTTTTGTGGCGACGGCTCACGCGCTTCAATGGGAAGAGATTCGACCCGTTTTCTGTGATATTGACCCAAAGACATACACGTTGGATCCTGAAAAAGTTGAAAGTCTGATTACGCCGCACACCACCGGAATTATCGGCGTCCATCTCTGGAGCCGCCCTTGCGACGTCGATGCGTTGTCGAAAATCGCCCGCAAAAGGAATCTCAAGCTTTTATTTGATGCTGCCCACAGCTTCGCCTGCTCCTATAAAGGTCAGAAAATCGGAAGTTTTGGAGATGCTGAAGTTTTTAGTTTTCATGCCACGAAGTTTTTTAATACCTTTGAAGGGGGCGCGATTGTTACCAACAATGACGCGTTAGCCGAAAAGCTGCGTTTAATGAAAAATTTTGGCTTCGCGGGTTATGACCGTGTTGTTTATTTGGGAACCAACGGAAAGATGAGTGAGATCAGCGCCGCAATGGGCTTAACCGGTTTAAAGAGTCTAAAAAAATTTATTAGCGCAAATAAGAAAAATTATGAGAGGTACAAAAAGTATTTGTCTGGTATTCCGGGTATTCGTCTCATTTTTTATGATCCTAAGCAGGATTGCAATTATCAGTACGTCGTCATTTTTGTGGATGAGGAACAAACGGGAATTTCGAGGGACGAACTATTGAAACTATTGATGGCGGAAAATGTGATTGCCCGCCGGTATTTTTATCCGGGATGCCATCGAATGGAGCCTTACCAATCTTTTTACCCGGGCCTTTCATTTAATCTTCCGGTTACCGAAAAAGTGTGCGAGCAAGTCTTGGTTCTGCCCGCCGGTTCAGCGATGGGCTCAGAAGAAATTCAAAAAATATGCAATTTAGTTCGGTTTTGTGTCGCAAACGGCAGGGAATTGAGCCGTCGGTTAAAAACCAAAAGTTTGAATGGATAAATCCGCGCCACTCGTTTCGATCATCACTTCTTGTTATAACCATGAGAAGTATCTGGATGATTTTTTCAAAGGTTTATTAAGCCAGACGTATTCAAATCTTCAAATTATTTTTATTGATGATGGGTCGACGGATCGCTCCTGGGACAAAGCCATGGAATATGAGCCAAAACTTAAAAAGGCGTTCCCCTCCGTCATCTTAGAAAGGCATTCAAACCAAGGGGTTCACAAAGAACTGGCGATTGCTCAGTCTAAAGTTACCGGAGAATACATCTGTATTTTAGAATCGGATGACTATTATCGCCCGGAAAAAATAGAAAAAAATATCAATTTTCTTTTAGATAATCCCGACTGTGGATTTGTTCATAGCGATGCGGATTTTATTGAAAACGGCCAAATCGAGCCTTCGCATTGGAAAGGGAAGCTTGGGGCGGAACCCATGCCCCAAGGCGATGTTTTTTTGGAACTGCTTCGCCGAGACAATTTCGTGCTGACCTGCTCCATGTGCTGCCGGACTGAGATTTTTAACCGCTTCATTGATTACGAAGATTACTACAGACGCGGATACCGGAGAATTACCGACTATGCCATGTTTTTGGATCTAGCGCGCCACACCCGATTTGGGTATCTCCCCGAGTCTTTGGTTTTTTACCGTGTGGTGAAAAATTCTTTGTCACATCCGGAGAATCCGGACGAACTTTTGAAGTGCTACCGCGAATTTTACCGCATGAAGCTCGATTATGTGAAAGCTAGCCCTTTGTCGAATGAGTCGGTGAGACTGGTGGAGTATCCGCTCAAAATCAAAGAGTTTGAATGGGGTTACCGCTTTGGAAATGCCGGCGTGTGCGAGCCTGCACTCCGGTGGCTTGCGCAATATGAGCCTGCTTGTTTTAACAAATTGGCGTATTCCATTCGCGCGTGGTCGACGCGCCGACGTTGGCTGTGGAAATGGATCTATGCGCTCGACAAACTTGAAATTTTTTATCATTTGAGCAGATTCGTTCCCTTTAGAGCGGCGAGAAATAATGCTTAAGAAAAAAACAGTCGCCTTTATTATTGGCCGGCCTTATCTAGGGGCATTTTCCTGTTATGTGGAGCCTATCCGCAGGCTTGCTCAAAAAGGGTGGGGCGTCGATGTTTACACGACGGTCTCCGACACGGATCCAAAAGTATCTTTTAATGAAAAAAATGTGCGTATTTTTGAAATCCGCAGTGGACGATGGGGGTGGATAGCGCTGCTATGGCAGCTCTTTAAAAATTTCTCGAGCACTTTTTTAGTATTTGCAATTCCTCAGAAGGATTTATTTTTGGCGTATCAACTTAAGCGGTTCTTGAATATTCCATATATATGCATCAGCGACGAGCTTTACTCGCTTAGCGATACTTTGCTTAATATGCGCAATTGGAAATTGCGCGAAAAAAAAGCGCATCAACACGCGACAGCGACAATCGCTTTATCCAAGGACCGCGCAGAATTTATTCGGCAAGAAAACAAGCTGGGAGAGAGCCACCGGTTTTTTGTGATTCCAAACAGTGCCTCTGGCCCCTGCCAAAGCGTCAAAGCCAATTTTTACGAGAAACGATTTCCGGTTGAAAATAAAACGATTTTACTTCATCTAGGGTCTTTGGCATCGCTTCACAGCCAGGAGTTGATTCGGGAAGCAGAGGCCTGGCCGGATCGCTATGCGCTTATCTTTCAGGGGCGCTCCGCGCACATGCTGGAAGGACAAAGTCAAAAAAAGAGAATTTTTTTTAACCGCGAGGTGCTGCCCGAAGAGGCAGTTTCGGAGGCGGTGCGCTCCGCGCATATTGGGATTGGTATTTATCATCAAGGTTGGGCGTACGGCCACGTGGGTTTTGCGTCGGGCAAGCTTGGGGTTTATTTGAAAAACGGGCTACCAGTCATCTTCTTAAAGCAGGCTAGCTTTAATTTTATAGAAGAAAACGGATTGGGAATTTGTGTGGAGCGTATCACCGACATCCCGGCTGCGGCAGACCGGATTATGGAGCGGTACGAGTTTTATCGGGCAAACGTTAAAAAGTTTTATGACGAAAATCTTGTTTATGAGAAAAATGCAGAACCTCTAATGCAGTTTGTTGAGAGTTTGGCGGGCCCAGCGTGAGCACTCCGGCAAAGGTGAGTGTTGTCATCACTTGTTATAACCAGGAGGCGTTTATACGCGAGACACTCTCTAGCGTCCAGCAGCAGGATTACCACGCCTTGCAAATCGTTGTGGTGGATGATGCTTCCACCGACGCCTCTGCCCAAGTGATTCGTGAGGTTGCTCAATCAGATAGCCGGATTATTTTTGTACCGCTCGAAAAAAATCAAAAAGTGGCCGGCGCCCGGAACGCAGGGGTCGCCCGCGCTAGCGGTGAGTTGATTGCGCTGCTCGATGGTGACGACTTGATGCACCCGCACAAAATTTCAAGACAAGTCGATTACTTAAGCCGACATCCCGAAGTTTCCGTTTGCACGCATGATATGGAAATTTTTGAATCGTCGAGCGGAAAAAAATTATCGCTTCTGAGCGATCGATACGACGCCGTCGAAGGGGGAATGAAGGCTATGCTGTCCGCTAGTTGGCTGATGGGCCGGCAAATGAAATCAGTTCCGTCCTCGCATATGTACCGGCAAGCGTATTTGCGCTCGCATCGCTTCGATACCCGCTTTCAAATTTTAGATGATTGGATGCATTCAATTGACTGCTTGGCAACCCAGCCGGGACTTTGGGGTAGTGTGCCCGAAGTGCTGGGCAAACGCCGGGTGCATAGCGCTCAAATTTCTAATAACCCGCTGTCATATGAAGAGATGATGATGGTGCTAACGATCGCTCAGGTCCGCTACCCACGCTTCGCGGCCCTTATAAAAAATAAGCGGAACCACATCCTGTTTGAGCATTTGCTGAAGGATTGGTACCCCGAGGACAAACGAAAAGACATGGCTCAATGCTTTCGGCAGGAAGCCGGTTTCTGGAAATGGTTGCATCTTTGGGCGCTGCGCGGTTACCTGAGAAGCGGTTTCCTTTTTGATTTATCACGGCCCCTGAGAAGGATTCTGAGATAAAGATCATGAAGTCTTGTCTCATGATTTTAAACTATAACGGCCAAGCTCACTTGAAAGAGTGCTTGGACTCCGCGCTGGCCGCTACTCAAGTCTATGGAGCGGACTGCCCTGTGGTGGTGGTGGATAATTGCAGCAGCGATAACGACGTCGAAGTTATTCAAAAAAATTATCCGACGGTTGAAGTATTAAAAATGCCAAAAAATGATTACTTATTTTCTTATAACCAAGCGCTAGCGTCTCGAACGGAGGACGTCGTTTTTCTCTTAAATAATGACATGCGTTACGACGCAGGATTTATTGCTTTCATGATTCGTCATTTTAAGGACGAGCGTGTCTTTGCTGTATCCGCAAAGACCATGGACTGGCATGGAGAAATGGTGCTCACAGCCCGCCGCACAGCAAGCATTAAAAATTTTTGGCTCGTAAAAAAATGGGAAGAGGCTGATGCGGCCATTGAAACATTTGAGTTTTGCGGAGGCGCTTGCGCGGTTCGTCGAGCTGTATTTTTGCAGTTGGGGGGCTTTGACCGGCTTTACTACCCGGGCTACTGCGAAGATACGGACTTGAGCGCGCGAGCCCACAAAGCAGGGTGGAAGATTCTTTATGAGCCCCAAGCCATTATTTACCACAAAGCCAATGCGTCCTTTCAGAAGAATTTTGCGGAGCGTGAGCTTGAATGTTTGATTCGGCGCAACGAAGTTTTATTTGCTGTAAAAAATGTTGGGAGCGCTCTTTTTGCGGCGGCTTATCTTTTTCTACTTCCCATTAGAGCGCTTAGAAGTTATTGGAATAAAAATCTGCCGCTCGCTATTGGAATTCTTCGAGCGGCGCCATTTTTGCTAACTGCATGGTGTAAACGTTTTGAGTGTAAATATGAAAAATAAAATACTTTCGGGCATTCGGTTTGTAAGAATGGCATTCGAATTTTCAAACCCCCTGCAACTCATTGTAGAGAAAATTATGACGCGGGGTGTTTATCTAGCTTTTCAACATCATGAATATCGTTTATTTTCCTGCGAGATTCCTTGCTGGGATAGCGTGGCTATTCGAGAGTGCCTGGTTGAAAAAGCGTATGACACAGCAATCAAAATGGCGAAACCCGCTAAGGGTCCAGGCAGCTACATCAATATCGGAGCCAATATCGGCGCGTTTGACGTGGCCGTGTACGAACAATGGGGCCGCGATGCGCGCGGCGTTTCGGTTGAAATGAATCCGTGGACGTGCGCGCGGCTTCTCAACAATATTTGCTATAACCAGCTTCCGGTTTGCGTGATCAACGCGGCGATTGCAGGTAAACCCGGCAAGATCAAAATCAATTTAAAAGAGAGCCACTCCGGGCAGTCTATATACGACAAAGTTTCCGCTGAAACGAATACTGAAATTGAGGCGCTAACGCTTGCCCAAATCCAGAGCCCAGTCGCCGGAAAGGATATTGATCTATTGAAGGTGGACTGCGAAGGAGCCGAGTATGAGCTTTTTTTGGCGGCAGGTGCGCAGGATTTCAAAAGATTTAAGCATATTGTCATGGAGCTTCATGCACCCCCATCTAGCGAATACACCAAAGAACAATTGATCGAGCACATTCAAAAAACCGGCGGGTACGAATCGATGCCGCTTAAAAATTCAAAAAACTCATTAATTTTTTTCACTAAAAAAAGCAGTGCTCAGTGATAGGACGGCTCTACTATTTCTATTTATTCATGATACAGGCTCTAGAGGGGCTGGTTTGGTCGGTGGTATTGAAAGTGGGGAGGCATCGCAACCATCAAGCCGTGAGTTCGTTGAGGCTTGACGGGCCTGCGAGTATTTCTCTTTTCCATCAAGGAGGAATTGGGAATGGGATTCTCTTGTCGCCCATGCTTCAGACCTTGAGAGCCGTATATCCAAAATCTAAAATCACTCTTTTTTCGTGGCAGTCGCAGGAAGGGGAATTGCTTAAAGCGGCCGGACTTGTGGATGAGACTCGCGTGGTTTCAAGATCCGGTTTTTTAAAAAAACCGCAAGATTCTTATGACCTTCTCTTTTCAGCCGCAAGAACCCATGAGGGCGATAGGGTGGTGCGTCATATTCCGGCCAAGATAAAAATTGGGTTCCGGAAGGATTCGGGTTGGTTTGGACAAGGAGCGACTTATCACCACATTTCTATTCCTATTACCGGCCAGGAGCATGAGGCGGCTGCAGATTACCAGTTGCTTAAGCCAATCATTTCGCCGTTACCAGCGATTCCCGAAACGCTGTTACCCGCGCGCTCAGAACTTTTATCTGCTCAAGCCAAGAAAAGAGGCGCTCCGCTCCGAATAGCGATACACCCGGGTTCGGAAAAAGTATCGGATTGGAAACGAGTCCCCACTCAAAAAATGGCGGAAGCAGGATCGCAATTAATGTCGGAGCTAGACGCTGAAATTGTGATCATTGCCGGTCCCGACGAAAAAGAGGAGGCGCTCTGCATTCAAAAAAGCATCGGGCAGAAGGCTGTGTTATTTGAGAGCACTAAAAATATACTGGATACATTTAAGCTTCTGCGTTCGGTGGATGTTTTGGTCACCAATGATAGCGGGGTGATGCATTTAGCGGCACTGGCGCAGTGCCCCATCGCGGCAATCTTTGGCCCCACAAATGCTTCGATCTCAGGACCTTGGGGAAACTCCTCCTCAACTCGCATCGTGAGCGCATCGCTTTGCTGCAGTCCCTGTTATCGGTTTTACAGTGGCTCGCTCCATTGCATTAATTTAAACAAGCGGGATTGTTTGGAAAAGATTTCTGCATCGCAAATTGTGAATGCTGTTAAAGATTTACTAGGGTTTTCAAAACAGTGAATCGATTAAAATTTATTCCCGCGTTGATTAAAATCGGGAGATGTCCTAATCCTCGAGATTTTGAAGAGAGTTCTGCCAGTTTACTAAAATGGATTCATTTGGCATTTGAAAAGAGTGGACAAGCGGGCGCTTCGTCTGGCTATCATTTGTCGGAGGGTTGGGGGAAGCCGTATCCGGAAATCACGGGCTATCTCATACCAACTCTGTTGGATTACCAGGAAATTGAGCTCGCAAAAAAAGCCGGCGCGTGGCTTGCTTCCGTGCGTTTTGAAAACGGGTCTGTTTGCCGCAAAGAATGGGAGCCGTCCAATAAAGTGCCAAGCGTTTTTAATACAGCACAGGTGATCAAAGGTTGGTGCGCGCTTTATGCGCAGACCGGAAACCCAATGTGGCTAAATGAAGCCAAAAAGTCTGCAGACTGGCTTTTGTCTTTGCAAAATGATGACGGAGTCTGGACCGAGCATACTTTTAATTCAGCGCCCCGTACTTATTATGCGTATGCTGCGAGCGCATTGGCGCTGCTCTGGAAATTGAGCGGCAAAGCGGAGTATGCGCACAGCTCCAAAAAAAAGCTGAACTGGGTTTTGTCGCAGCAAGACAAAGACGGATGGTTTAAAAAAGCGGGTTTTAATGACGCGGAGCTGCCCAGCACGCACACCGCTGGTTATGTGCTGGAAGGATTGTTGGACGCAGGAGAAATTTTAAACGAAAACCGATATTTATTTAACAGTGAGATCGCGGCCTTTCGCTTGCTGGATGTTTATAACAAAAAAGGATTTCTTCCTGGGGTTATGGCTGCGGGATGGACCTCTAAAAGCAAGTCCCGCTGTTTAACGGGCGACGCTCAAATGGGGTTGGTGTGGGCAAAACTTGCCCTCAAGACCGGAGACCGCCGCTTTTTACAGGGAGCTACTCAAATAGCCAATGACCTTCGAAAAACGCAGCGTATTCTTCCGGATTGGCCGCAGGTTTCAGGGGCCATTCAGGGTTCAGAGCCGCATTGGGGTGATTATGATGCGTTTCGATACCCAACACACGCATCTAAATTTATGCTGGATCTGCTCTTTAAGCTAAAAGCTTTGGAGAAAAAAAATTAAAATGAGAGTTTTATTTTTAGCGTTTGAATTTCCGCCGCTTTTGTCCGGAGGCGTTCACCGCGCAGTGAATTTAGCACAGCTCTTGCCCAAAAGGGGAGTCGAACTTCACGTTATCACCGCGAGAAGCGAGGATTACCCCGCGTGGTCTAGTGCTTCGCTAGATACCCAACTCTTGGAAAGAATACCTCCGCAAGTTACGGTTCATCGTGTTCCTTACGGATTTCCGTCATGGTACTGGAAGGCCATCAAAAACCCAGTCTCAGACTATTTGCTGCGATGGATTTTTTTAGGGGACCCGCTTTCATTTTTTTGGAGAAAGCCGCTTTTAGAGACGCTCGACCGATTAACCACTGAAAAAAAATTTGATGTTCTGCTTGCGACCGCACCTCCATTTGGCATTGCCAGTCTTGCCCGCACAGTGGCCAGGCGGTATAAACTGCCCTGGGTGATGGACTGGCGCGATCCCTGGAGTCTTTGGCTGAGCAATCCCTTTACGTCGTATTTGCATTATCAGGCCGTGCGCGCGGCGGAGAACCGTTGCTTTGAAGAGGCTTGTTTCTCGGTGGCAACGTCTCCGGTGACGCGTCAGCATTGGACGCACTATTTTCCTAAGGCAGATGCCGAGAAGATGAAAGTTGTTTACAATGGTTTTGATTCGGATGATTTGAAGCGAGCGCTTGAAAATTTAAAACCCACTTCGTCAGAAAAAACACGCATTGTTCACGCCGGCAGTTTTTATTACCAGCCAAAGCCCGCTAAAAAAAAATGGCCGCACCAATTTCTGCACTACACGCCGCGGCACGAGGACTGGCTTTACCGTTCACCCTATTTTTTCTTGAAAGGATTGAGGCACCTTTTAGACCAAAAGCCTTTTTATGCGCAACAATTGGAAATTATTTTTGCGGGCCAAACGCCAAACTGGCTGATGCAGATGATTAGCGATTTTAAATTGGGGGAAACCGTGCGTTTAATCGGCCCTTTACACCATCATGAGGCCATAGCGCTTGAGAAGGGGGCTGATGCCCTGCTTCTCACCGGAGCCAAAGTTCCTGGGGGAGATTACAGCATAGCGGGAAAAACGTTTGAATATTTTGGACTTCAAAAAAGAATTCTGGCAGTTGTAACGGACGGCGCGATGAAAGATTTGGTTGTTCAATCGGGTTTAGGTTCGATAGCAAGCCCCGATGACAGTCAAGCCGTTGCTGATGCAATCGAGTACCAAATTAAAAATAAAAATAAAATTCTGGTCTTAACACAGACTCAACAAGAATTTATTGCTTCAATGAGTGCTGACGCGATGGCCGATAAGATGGCTGATCTTTTATGCCGAGCGGCTAGGCAAGAAGGAGTGCGGGCATGAAAAAATGGTTAGCCGAAAATAAGGCCTTAGCGCTGGCACGTTTATTGCCGGCGGGCATTCGAAGGAGACTGCTTCCGCGGTACCCACTAGAAAAATCAGTTATCTCGTCTGCTTTGCCGGACGGAGGGAAGCTAAAATTTTTTTACGACGAGTCGGACGTATTGCAGTCCATGGTTTGGGGCAAAGGTTATGAAACTGAAACGGCTGATTTTATCTTTGAAAAAAGTAAGTCCGCGAGGGTGATGATAGATGTGGGCGCCAATGTTGGTTACCACAGCTTGCTAGGCGCGTTATCCTCTAGAGAGATTCAGCTATTTTCGTTTGAGCCACATCCGGCGTTGTTCGCAAGGCTCGTTGAAAACATTGCACTGAATGGTCTGGAGAGCCGTGTGCACGCTTGCTGTTGTGCGGTCAGTCATGAAGAGGGGGAGACGCAGTTGTATGCTCCAAAAAGCAAAATTTTATCAGAGACTTCTATTGTAAAAGAATTTCGCAGCGATGCAGAGGTGATGAATTGTCGTGCTCAGTCGCTAGATCGATTTGTTGAGGAAAATAAAATTAGCGGGACGGATTTAGTCAAAATTGATGTCGAAGGAGCCGAGGGTTTGGTTCTAAAAGGCATGCGATCTCTAATGAAAAAGGAGAAGCCAGACATTATTTGTGAAGTCCTTCCGGGCCGCTTTGCCCCAGAAACGCAGAGCCTATTAGAAGAATACGGTTACCGGTTCTATTGGATTACGGGGTCAGGCCTTGTAAGTAAGCAGACTATCGAGGGGGATAGAAATTATCGGTATCAAAACTTTTTTTTTACGACAAAACATCTTTAGTTTGGTTGGGTTGAGGAGATCAGCATGAATCAAAGGAGTGAACGGGGTTGGCTGCTAGGGATCTTCGTTTTAGCAGTTGCATTGCGATGGGTGGCGTTTTCCGGGGTTTTTGGGTCCGATGATCTCATTTTCTCGAAGCTTGCCACCAAAATGGCCAGCGGTTCCTGGAAAGCGGTGGATCCAAGTGATAGCCCTATTATGAAAAACCGCCTTGGATTTATCGTGCCGGTGGCGGCATCCATAAAATGGATAGGCGTTAATGAATGGGGGATTTCGTTCTACCCATTTTTAGTCTCAATTCTGGGGGTTCTCCTAGCGTTTGTAGCCGGAAAATCTTTTTTTGGACCAAAAGCCGGATTGATTGCAGCGCTGCTTCAGGCGCTACTTCCGATTGATTTGCAGTTAGCCAGTCAGTGCTTGTCAGATTTGCCCGCAGCTTTTTATTCCAGTATAGGAATTTTTCTAATGTACCGTGCGTGCGTGAGTGCTTCGCGTCAAAAAATACTAAGCGCTCTAGCGGGAATGAGTTTTGGAATCTCGTACTTAAACCGAGAGAACGTGGTTTATATGATTCCGTTGGCCGCAGGGATGCTGTATTGGGCTTGGAGGCTCGGACGAAAGAACGTCATTTTCTTTTTTATCGCCGCATTCGGCGCCGTCGGACTTTTGGAAGCGACGTATTATCACTGTTTCACCGGGGATGCTTTTTATCGCTATCACGTTACGGAAAATGTTTATTTTGCACGCTACTCCGACCCTTCCGCTAAGTTTGACCCTAGTCGGCCCACACACGGATTTTTCTTTTTTCCAAAAAGAAGCGAATTTACCGGTAGCAGCGCGCAGTATTTCATGATTCTAGCTAAGCGCATTTTTAAAGAGGGGCCGCAGCAAATATTCATGAGCTGGGACTATATATACATTCCTTTGGTCGCCGCGATCGGTGCTTTTTATGCAGGTTTTCGTCGGTTAAAGCCATTTTATTTTCCAGTGATTTGGTTTATTTGGTCCGTTGCAGTTTATAATTTTGGTTCTAGTAGTTTGAAGGAATATCAACCATTAGCTGTGGCGCCGCGTTATTTTTACCCGCTAGTTTTTCCAGCCATTCTTTTAACGGGTGGTTTTTTGGATAGGCTTTTTTCGCGTGGGTCGATTTTGGATTCCGACTGGCGTAAAGAGCGTTTCTTCTGGGGAACTCTTTTAGGCGGTCTGATGTGTTGTGTATTTAGCTTGGCCTTTATTTCTACTCTGCGGTCGGTGCCATACGGGCAATTTGAAAAAAAAGTGAGCAAGGTTTTAAAACCTTCCGACCTGATTTACACAGACTCTAAATCGCCGGACACACTTGAATTTTTTTGGGGTTATCCGTCTAAAATGAATTTTTTTGAATTTTCAAAACAAAGCTCGGAAAGCATTCCCGAGGGCGCTTATATTTTAATCAACGAGAATAAGCTCGCTTATTTATATGGGTACTATCGAAAGTCATACCCTGAATTTTACGGGAAGATTCCTTTGGATTGGAAAGTAATTTTAGAAATACCCGGTAAAGGCGCAGTCTACAAAAAAGGGAGCGTTTAATGAGCCAGGATAACTACAGCCGCAGTGTGCAAACCTGTTTAGATTGCGGCGTCGGTGTATTTGACCCGGATCGAGATAGGGTGTGGAAAGTCATTTGCCGTTATTTACAGCCTTATGTTCCCGCGAGCGGAAGCGTGCTGGATTTGGGTGCAGGGTACTGCTCATTCATCAATAATATTGCCGCAAAAGATAAACATGCCATGGATTTATATGCAGGTTTCACGACTCATGCGGCCCAGGGTGTTCGGACCAGAGTGGGTAGCTGTGAAGATCTAAACGCATACGCATCCGAGAGTATGGATGTAATTTTTGCCAGTAATTTAGTTGAGCATTTGCACAAAGACGAAATTGACCGGATGTTTGACAGTGTTTTAAAAGTTCTCAAACCCGGAGGGCGCTTGATACTGATTCAACCGAATTTCAAATACAGTTACCGGGAATATTTCGATAATTACACGCATGTTTCAATTTTTACCGAAGTGTCGCTCGCGGATTTCTTGATTGTCAAAGGTTTTGAGATTGAAAAAATAGAGGCCAGGTTTTTGCCGACCAAAATGAAAAGCCGGTTTCCAAAGTGGCCGTGGCTTGTGGCGCTTTATCTAGGGTTGCCGGTTCGACCCTTTGCCGGGCAAATGCTTGTGATCGCCAAAAAATCTAAATCTGGGAGCGCATCGCATGTGGAACGGTAAAAAAGTATCAGTCGCGCTGCCCACTTACAACGAAGCGCTTTCAATTGAAGAAGCGATTAACGGATTTTTTAAGACCGGAGTGGTGGATGAAGTAATTGTGTGCAACAACAACGCCGCAGCCGGCACCTCTGAGGCTGTCGCAAAGACTAAGGCTAGAGAAGTGTTTGAAAGCCGCCAAGGGTATGGTTGGTCTTGTCGAAAGGCGATGAGCGAAGCGACCGGCGACATTCTGATCTTATCGGAGCCGGATGGATCATTTGACCCGCAAGATGTGTTCAAATTGCTAGCCTACTCGGAGGATTTTGATGTGGTGCTTGGAAGCCGCACCAAACGAGAGCTGATCTGGACCGGAGCCAATATGGGATGGTTTATGAAATGGGGCAACTGGGCGGTAGCAAAATACGTGGAGTTTTCATTCAACACCACCTCGCTGACGGATGTGGGTTGCACCATGCGTTTGATGAACCGAAAAGTTTACGACGCCATTCAAGATCGTTTTACGGTGGGAGGGTCTCACTTTGGGCCGGAGCTCATGCTTTTGTGCATCTGGACAAAAGCGCCGCTCATCGAAATTCCGCTTAATTACAAGCGTCGCGTCGGAAAAAGCATGGTGACGGGAAATCGCTGGGTGGCCTTTTTGCTGGGACTCGAGATGATTTATTTTATCACTGTGTTTCATATCAAGAAAATGGTGGGGATTATCCCAAAATTTAAATATCGGTTTGAAAAACATCACCCATGATTAAAAAGAAATCAAAAAAAATCTTTGTTGTCTCGGGAGCAAGGCCCAATTTTATTAAGATTAATCTGCTGATGCGGCAGATGAGACAAGTGCGTGAGTGGGATGTGAAGCTTGTGCACACCGGACAGCATTATGATTTTCAAATGTCGGATGTTTTCTTTAAAGAACTAAAAATTGCAACGCCTGATTTTCATTTGGGCGTCAAAGGTGGGACTCACGCGACTCAGACGGCCGAGATTATGACCGCATTTGAAGCGCTTGTGATTCGAGAGAAGCCGTCACTGGTCGTTGTGGTGGGAGATGTCAATTCGACGCTCGCTTGCGCGCTAGTCTGTGCGAAGATTGGAGTGCGGATAGCGCATGTCGAAGCGGGTTTGCGGAGTTTTGACCGTACGATGCCTGAGGAGATAAACCGTATTGTCACCGACCAATTGTCTGATCTTTGCTTTGTTTCCGAGCCTAGCGGGTTAAAAAATTTAAAAAAAGAAGGAATTTCTCCCAAAAAAATATTTTGGGTGGGCAATACGATGATCGACACGCTCGTGGATAGCCGGCCGCTCTTTCAAGCGTCGTCTATTTTAAAGAAGCTCACACTCAAAGCTCAGTCTTATGCAGTGACGACGCTTCACCGGCCAAGCAACGTGGACTGCGTTCAATCGCTTGAGGAAATTTATGAGGTATTGTCCGCCGCATGCCGGCGCTTGCCGGTGGTGTACCCCATTCATCCGCGTTCGAAGCAAAATTTAATTCGACACGGCCTGTTTCAGAAGTTTTTGAAATTAAAAAATTTACAAATGATAGACCCGCTCGGATATGTGGATTTCATGACACTCGTTTCAGGATGCCGCTTTGTCTTAACAGATTCAGGCGGCGTTCAAGAAGAAACAACTTTTTTGAAAATTCCTTGTTTAACCATGCGCGAAAACACCGAGCGTCCCATCACCACTCAGATCGGGACCAACGTATTGGTGGGGCGTCATTTGGGGCGCATACAAAATGAAATAAAGCGGATTTTAAGTCAAAAAAAAGTTAAAGGGCAGATTCCGCGCTATTGGGACGGATTGGCCTGTAAACGCATTGTGAGCGTTCTTAAAAAAAATAGATGAAAATTACTCTTTTAAGTCCTGTGCATCTCTGGGTCAACCCGAGACTTGTGAAGGAGGCCGATGCGCTGACGGAGGCTGGTCATTCTGTGTGGGTGATTTCTACGCAAAATGATTCCTGGTCCGCGCAAAGAGACGCCGAGCTTTACAAACGGAAAAAATGGAAATGGACCGCCATTCGGCTGACGCGGTCGGGACTTTCTGGGCGCTGGCGCTGGTTTAGTTCAGCGCTTAAGCAAAAATTATTTTTTAAACTCTCTTATTTTTTTCCTTATTCGGTGGGGTTAGCGGAGCGGGCCTATTGTCGGGGTTATTCGGCGCTGCTGAGACAAGCCATCGCTTCACGAGCTGATTATTATATTGCTCATACGCAAGCCGTGTTGGGAATTGCCGCGCGTGCCGCTTTAAAAAACGGGGTCCGTTTCGGCTTTGACTGTGAAGATTTAAATGCGGAGGCCGCGGCCGACGGGGGAGCGGATGCCAGAATTAAGCGAAATATCGAAACGATCGAAAAGCATTGGTTGGCCCGTGCCCAAACGGTGACTGCCACCTCTCTTCCGATGGCGGAATATCTTGAAAAAAAATATTCGATCCCGAAGCCCAAAGTGGTGCACAACGTATTTTCACGATCGGAGCTCAGCGGCATTGAGAAGCCGGCACACCGGCCGATGAATTCAAGTCTCTCGATGGTGTGGATGTCGGCAACGATTGGCCGCGGACGAAACTTGGAAGCCGTTGTGGGCGCTATGAAAGATCTTCCGAGCACAGTGAAGCTAACGGTTTATGGGCGCTTTATTGATCCCAATTTCGAGAGAGAGCTTAAAAGTTTGGCCGGCGCCGCGGCCGAAAACCGGATTTTATTTTGCCAGATGCCTTCACCGTGGGACGTCATGAAAACAATTTCTAAACATGATGTCGGTCTGGCTATGGATGACGGCTCGTGCTTAAATTTAGCGCTGACCGTGTGTAATAAATTTTTTCTTTATCTTCAATGTGGACTCGCAGTGGCAGCTACATCCATCGAAGGCCAAAAAAGTATATTCAAAGAGACTCCGGGAATCGGTTTTATGGTTGCCTCGAGCGATAGGGAGCGCTTTAAGCAGGCTATTTCGAATTACGCCCGTGACCCACAAAAATTGTTAGAGGCTAAATCCTTAGCTTGGGAGGCTGGCCAAACCCGGTTTAATTGGGACCAGGAGAAGATAGGATTTTTGGACAGATTCATAAATGACTATTCGTTATAAATTTTATTCAAAAATTAGTATAATCTTGTCTTATGAGCAATATGATTAAGATAGCGGTGATCGGCTTAGGCCACATAGGCCCTAACCATGTGCGCGTTTTTTCGCAATGTGAGGGCTGTTCGGTCGAGGCGGTTGTAGATGTGGACGCAAAGCGTCGTGAGCATCTCAAAAAACTCTACCCCCAGATGAACGTGGTGGCGGACTGTCATGAGGTCATCAGAGACGCTTCGATTGATGCAGTCGTCATCGCAACGCCTACAAGCACTCATTACAGTCTCACAAAAGAGGCTCTCGAGGCCGGTAAGCACGTCTTTCTTGAAAAACCCATGTGTATTGAAACCCGAGACGCAGAAGCTTTGGTCCGTCTAGCTGCGGAAAAGAAAAAAGCCCTGGTGCATGGCCACATCGTTCTTTACATCGAGTCGCTTCAATATCTGCGGCAAGCGATCTTAAGAGGCGATTTCGGGAGAATTCAGTACGTGGATACCACTCGGACCAATCTCGGGCCCATCCGTAACGACATCAATGTCATTCAAGATTTAGCGGCTCACGAGTTTGCGACATTTGATTTTATTTTTGGGGGTCTTCCGATTTGGATTTCGGCGGCCTCTAGTCGTCTTTTAGGAACGCCTCGGGAAGATGTGGCTTTTATTTCTATGGCTTTTCCGGGAGATATTTTGGTTCATACTCATGTGAGTTGGCTGCATCCGCAAAAAAACCGTCTTTTTACGCTGGTTGGTGATAAGAAAATGGCAGTATGGAATGATATGGATGCCGCTGAGCCCATCAGGGTATTCGATAAGGGGATTGCCGAAGAACCCTACTATGATACGTTCGGACAATTCCGTTTGTGTTTACGGGATGCGGATATGCATGTCCCCAAATTGCCTCAATCCGAACCCTTAAAAGTACAGGCTCAGCGATTTGTAGACCGCATTCGAAACGGGTCACCCACTTTAGCTGAAGCCGAGACCGGTCTTCGGGTGATGAAATGTTTGGATGCGACTATGCGGTCGCTCAAAGAAAACGGAAAGCGGATTATTTTGGGAGAAGGCTGATGCGTCAGATCCCGGACCGGAAATTTGCGAATGTGGCCGATGATGTGAAGCTCGGCAACAATGTCGCTATTTTCGAATTTGTAAATCTTTATGGATGTGAGATCGGCGATGATAGCCGCATCGGTGCATTTGTCGAAATTACGGCCGGAGCGAAAATTGGACCGCGAGTGCGGGTACAAAGCCATAGTTTTATTTGCGGCGCCGTCACAATCGAAAGCGATGTTTTTATCGGCCACAGCGTCACTTTTATCAATGATCGGTATCCAACCGAAAAAAAGTCCCGGGAAAAAACCTGGACGCAAGAGAATACACTTGTCAAAAAGGGCGCAACCATTGGATCGGGTTCTACGATTCTTTGTGGTGTCACCATCGGCGAAAACTCGATGGTGGGAGCGGGAAGTGTCGTTACGCGTGACGTGCCGGATCTTGCGGTGGTTGCCGGAAACCCGGCCAAAATTATTCGAAAACTCTCAAAACCCCTATGAACCAAAATATTTTAATTACAGGCGGCGCCGGATTTATTGGAAGTCATCTAGCGGACTATCATATCCAAAAAGGGAACCGAGTTCATATTATCGATGATCTTTCGACCGGTAGTTTCAAAAATGTAGAGCATTTAAAGCCGCACGCCCATTTTAGTTATACCCTGGATACCATTAACAATCTCCAGATCACCGCGGAACTTGTCGACAATGCGGATATTGTGTATCACCTTTCAGCGGCTGTGGGCGTTAAGCTTATCGTTGAGTCTCCGGTTCGAACGCTTCAAACCAATATAGGCGGAACCGAAATTATTTTAGATTTGTGCGCAAAAAAAAGAAAAAAACTACTCATCGCCAGCAGTAGTGAGGTTTACGGCAAATCCAAGGACATCCCATTTCATGAGGATGGGGATATTGTCTTGGGGCCGACCAATATCGGCCGGTGGGCTTACGCGTCGAGCAAAGCGATTGATGAATTTCTAGCGATTGCTTATTTCAGAGAAAAAAAATGCCCCGTCGTCCTAGCTCGTTTTTTTAATACGATCGGCCCGCGTCAATCCGGCCAGTACGGCATGGTGGTGCCTCGATTTGTCGAAGCCGCACTCAGCGGCGAGGATTTATTGGTTTACGGCGACGGGAAGCAGTCTCGGTGTTTTACTCACGTCAAAGATGTTGTGGCGATCAGCTCTAAGCTTATGGAGAATGACCGTGCCGCGGGCGAAGTCTTTAACGTGGGCTCGAGCGAAGAGATCACGGTGATGGATTTAGCAAAAAAAATTATATCTCTTTGCGGTTCTACGAGTCGTATAAGATCTATTTCTTATGAGGAAGCCTACGGAAAAGGTTTTGAGGATATGGTCCGGCGAGTGCCTAGTCAGGAAAAGATCAAAACATTTCTGGGAATTTATCCGCAGACGAGCCTAGACGAAACGCTTAAGGATGTCATCGCGTTTCATACCCGGCATCGTCTATCCGCGAATGCATAACGTTTTACTAATCGCCCCTTCTTTTTCGCCGTCTAGTTATCCGCCGGCGCTTCGGAATCGTTTATTTTGTCTGCACCTTAAATCTTTCGGTTGGAACCCGGTTGTCTTGACGGTTGAAACACGATTTTCGGAAGAGCCCTCGGACCCAATCTTCGAAAAAATGATACCCGCCGATCTGGAAATTATTCGCACGAAAGCTATCCCGTACCAGTGGACTCGCTTGCTAGGCGTGGGTGATCTGGGACTGCGCTCGTTCTGGAGTCTTTACCGCGCCGCGAGCCGCCTGATTCAACAGCGTAAGATTCGCACCGTTTTTATTTCGAGTCCCCCTTGGTATATATTTTTAATCGGAACGCTTCTAAAAAAGAAGTTTGGCATAAAATTGGTATTAGACTACATCGACCCTTGGGTGGTGGAGAGGGACAGGTTGGCGCCCATATTTTCTAAACGGTATGGCGCTGGTTTTTTAGCTCGAAGGCTGGATCCGATAGCCGTGAGAAGTGCCGACGCGGTGATTTCTGTATCAGAAAATATTAACGAAACGTTGAAAAATTTATATCCTGAAAGCGCTCACAAAATTAAGGCCGCCATTCCCTACGGAGTGGAGCTGGAGGACAGTCGTTGGGTTAAAAAGAATCTCAATAATATTTCGGTCTGGCCAAATGAAAGCCGCAAGATTCACATTGTATATGCGGGGGTTGTTTGGCCTGGGCTCTTACCGGTTTTAGAGATTCTTTTCGAGTCTCTCGCGAAAGTCAAAGCGCGCAATCCATCTGCTTATCAAATGGGTGCGTGGCATTTTTTTGGCACGTCCTATGCAAGAAATGCCAGCCCCCAAGTTGCGCCGATCGCTGATCGCTTTGGGGTGAGTGAAGTGGTTCACGAAGAGACGGGTCGCCTGTCTTACCCCATGGCGTTAGCGGTATTAGCCAAAGCCGATATCTTACTGGCGCTAGGTTCTGCGGATCCGCACTACGCTTCTTCAAAAATTTATTCCTGCTTAGCCTCCGGTCGCCCTATCTTCGGCCTATACGATAGGCGCAGCTCAGCGGCGGCGGTTCTAGAAAAGATTCCGGCGGTTCGCCTCATTCGGTTTGATGGGGAGGCGGACCTGAAAAACCTTGTCGAATCTATCTCGACCCAGATAGAAAATTTTGAGTCGCTCGCGCGTCAGGACATTAAAATTGATGATTCCGTTTTGGAAGCCCGCAGTGCAAAAACAATGACCGCCGAGCTTGTGAAAGTTTTTGAACTTCTTCAAGGCGACCCAGTATGAAAAACGGTCTTATAAAGCGCTGTCTCACAGCGCGCGTTTTTAAATTGGGCTCAATCTGGAGGATTTGGTTTGGATTATGCCGCGGAATGAAGATCAGAATATCACCGTCGATGGGGCGATCCGTTTTAAAGGGATACGAAAATAGAAGCCAGCGGTTTTTGCGCGGAAAAATCCGTAAAGGAATGACGGTCTACGATATCGGCGCCAGCGCCGGCCACTACGGCTTATTTTTCGGCGCCCAAGTCGGTAGTAAGGGTCGTGTGATTTGTTTTGAACCGGTTCCCGCGGTTTTCGAAGAGCTTATTTTTAATATTCGGCTGAATGGATTGAGTCATGTCACTGGTTATCCTTACGCTTTGGGGGATCGCGACGGCAGAGAAACCTTTCAACTGGATCCCGATTTTCAAACTATGGGAAAAATTAGCCGCGTTGAACCGACTTTTAAAATTCCGAATCCTACGGATCTTTTGGTGGAGATGCGTCGCCTGGATTCCCTGAAGGCTATTTTAGCTCCACCGGATCTTTTAAAAATTGATACGGAAGGATCTGCGGGCTTGATCTTAGAGGGTGCAAAGGAAATGATTAGGCTACATAAACCCCGACTGTTTATTGAGTTTCATGGTCCAGAGGAAAGAAGAAGCGTCTCCAGCGTGCTCAAAGAGCTCGGTTACGTGGTTCAAGATATGGACGGCCACCCGGCTGAGGACATGGTTCTAGAAAAAATAACGCCCATTTGGTGTTTTAAGCGCGATGAATAAGTTTAAACTGGGTATTTTTGCAACCCACCCCATTCAGTATTACGCGCCGATTTTTCGTGAGCTGTCCAGCCGATCAATTATCGAGACAACCGTATTTTATGACAGATATCCAAATGACAAAGAGCAGGGTTTAGGTTTTGGGATCCCGTTTCAATGGGATGTAGATCTTCTTTCAGGGTATCGACACTTGGTTTTATCAAAACCGTTTAAATCAGCGATCTCGGATACCTCTTTGGACGCGTGCCTCTTAATGGGTTGGGGTGATCCCTTTTATCGAAAGCTTATCGCCGCCAGCAGAGCACCGGAGAAGCCACTTATGGTGAGGGGGGACTCTCATTTAAGGACCCCGGGTTCTTCTATAAAAAAAATTGTGAGGGAAGTGACGCATCGGCGTTTGTTTCGTCGCTTTACAGCGTGCTTAGCGGTTGGTGCGTTGTCTAATGAGTATTTTCGTCATTTTGGAGCCACCCATATTGTGAGAAGTCCGCACTGCGTAGACAATGAATGGTTTTTTAGAATGTCTCAAGAAGCCCAAAAAACCGCTCAAGGCAAAAGGGCGAGGCTTGGCATCGAAAAAGATGCGGTCGTTTTTTTATTTGCTGGAAAATTTCAGAGTGTTAAGAGAATTATGGATTTTTTAAAAGCCATTCAAATTTTGAATGCGGATTCCACGCTAAAGAATCGTTTTTTTGGTCTTTTGGTGGGGGATGGAAGCTTAAAAAAAGAATATGAAAATTTCGTAAAATCAAATCATCTACCGGTTTTCTTTCTAGGATTTTATAATCAGTCACAAATGCCCGAAGCCTACGCCATGTCCAATGTTTTGGTGCTGCCGTCCGAATCGGAAACATGGGGGCTTGTGGTGAATGAAGCGATGGCTTGTGGACTGCCGGTGATTGTTTCCGACGGAGTGGGGTGTGCCGCAGATTTAATTGCGGAGGGTGTGACCGGATTTACTTTTCCAAAAGGAAATATAAAAGCGCTTTCAGAGCGCATGCGTCAAATGATTCGGCTAGCGCCTCAATCAATGAAAGCGAAGGTGATGCAAAAAATTTCTCTTTATTCTCCGACACATGCTGCTGCCGGCATTGAGGAGGCTGCGCTCTCATGCCGATAAATCCCGTCGGCCCCAAGCCTAGGGGCGGCTACTTTTTTGGAATGACGCCGATTGAGGCGACGATTTCGTTTATTGTGGCTATTTTAGGAGGGTTTGTTCTTGAGAATTTATTTCCCACGAGATCCTGGTGGGCTTTGACAGGCATTATCTTTAGTTTTTTTGTGCTCGGCCACATGTATTTTACCTCAACTCGTTTTATCGTTCTGCCGGAGTTTATTACGCTGATCGCCTGTGTAAATTGGGTGGTGGCTCCGTGGTTAGCCTATTTTTACCCGCCTGGTTTTACCGAGTTTAGAATGGTTATCCCAATGAGTGAATATCTTTCCTTCACCGTTCCTTGCGTGATGGCGCTATGGTTAGGGCTGCACTTGCCCTTGCGTTACCGCGGAATCATCGGCTCTCGAATGGTGATTCCGGTGGTGTCCCGCAGGGCCTATTTTTTGATCGACCTGGTCATTTTATTCAGCCTTATTCTATCGGCAAGCTCTCATCACTTGCCTCGGATACTTTCGTTTTTATATTACGTGGTTGCGAATCTACGATTTGTATGCGTGTTTATTTTGATGTTTTTATCGGCCCGAGGCTGGCCGCTAAGAGCTGCGGTGGTGTATATCAGCTTGTTTTCAGAATCAGCCTCAGGCGGCGTTTTTTATGAATCCATTATGTGGCTTGGATACATGATGATCTGCGTGGCTTACACGCATAAGTGGCGCTTAAGATTAATTGCTGCGCTCATCATTGCTTTTTGGGCTGTTACAACGCTCAATGTAGTGAAGATGGGATACCGTGAGATTATCGGAGAGAAAAAATACACGCAAATTCAGAAACTTTCACTACTTGGACAAATGATGGTGGGTCAGGTGACCAACGACCGCCACTGGAAAACGGAGGTTGTGTTTGGTGATAAGCTCGTGCGATGGAATCAGGGTTGGATTATTGCGCGCGTGATGGCAACGGTTCCGACGGTTGAACCCTACGCGCAAGGCGAAACCATTTATACCGCCATCGGCGCTTCGATTCTGCCACGCATTTTTTCACCCAATAAGGTCACCGCAGCATCCAAGGAGGTTTTTGAAAAATACACGGATATTCGATTATCCGAAGGAACTTCAATGGCGCTAGGAACCGCCGGAGAGTTTTACGCTAATTTCGGAAAGATGGGCGGAATTATCGCTGTTGGTATCTACGGCTGGGTCATTGGTTTTGCTTTTTCGCAGTTTGCGAGATTTTCGCGCAGCAATGCACTCTGGTGGGCTTGGGTGCCATTTGTGATGTTTTCTGCCCTTGTTTGTGAGTGGAATCTAGCGGATATTTTAAATCACATCATCAAATCGCTTGTTGTGATGGTGTTGGCGGTCAAAATGCTTCCGGTGTTTCAAAAATACCTTTTTCCAAAGGTTCCCCGTGTTTCATGAGTGACTTTACGGGCATAAAAAAGCTACCGTTTGATTTGCAGTGTTTTCAAAAGCTGGATTTTCCAAGAAAGCTTGGGCTTGGGGAGAAGCTTTTTTCACGACGGCTATCCCGGTGGGGAATTGTCCCGGTTCAAACGGGCGCAGGTATTCCCTGGAAGTTGGACTTAAGAAATTCCACGCATCGGTGGATTTTGTACGGCAGTTATGATCCTAGTTTTTTAAAATGGGCCAAAAAATTTTTGCCGGCGAATGGTGTGGTGGTGGATTCGGGTGCCAATATCGGCCAGACCGTGATGTATCTGGGTCAAGCCGTTAAAGGTGGAAAGCTATTTGCGTTTGAGCCGGGCAAAAAGCAGGCTGACTGGCTAACGGAATGCGTGCAACGCAATTTAACCGCACTGCCCGGGGTGGAAGTCGTTCGATGTGCTTTAGGGGATCACGAAACGGATTTATATTTAAATGACACATGGGTTTCCGAGCGTTTCCACGGAGGCTCAAGTCAGATTTCCGACACTACTGGTGAACGCGTTCAGGTGCTGAGGCTTGGGGATTTCTTGGAGAAGAGAGGGATTGAAAGCATTGATCTTTGGAAGTTAGATGTCGAAGGCTATGAGCTTCAGGCGTTAAGGGGAGCCGAGGCCCTGCTAAAGGCAGGTCGAATTCGGGCGTTGTACGTCGAGCTTTTTCGTCAAGAAGGGGAAGCTTACTACCAGAACGGAGTGGAGATTCGAAGATATCTTCAACAATTTGGGTACCGGCCGTGGGTTTTTAAAAAATATTGCGCTGTTCCGCAATTAGAGAGAGATACTTCCTTGGCTGCAGACGGGTTATTTTTGCGTTAAATGAAGACCCTTATTTTTAGAATTGGGTACCTGGGCGACGCAGTTGTGTCCTTGCCGGTTTTTAGGGCTATACGGCGGCAGAACCCATCCGACGAAATTATTTTACTGACGCATGCCAGTTCAAATAAAGCTTACTTGCCGGAAATTTTGAAAAAACTTCACTTAATTGACCAGGTGATTGAATATCGGTCGCCTATGGAAATTGTCAATTGGATCACAACCGTTTTTAGAATTCGCCGCCAAAAACCTGATCGCCTTATCTATTTGCCTCCGAGTCGGCGAAAAATCGGTGCCGTTAAAAGGGACCAATTATTTTTTAAATGCTGCGGCATTAGACGTGTTGAGGGTTGCCGGGAATTTGAATCGGTCGGGCTTCGTGACAGCGGGGGCCGCTTGCTTCGCTTGCCCCGTGAGAGCGAATTCTTAGTCCGTCACGCTCAAAAAATTGGAATAAAAATTTCCGACGAAGACTATGTCAGGCCGGATGAGTTTGTGGCTAGGGTCCAGTGCGTACGCGTAGCGGAATTCCTGGGGAGCGGTAAAGCCGGCATTCGGATCGCTTTTTGTGTGGGCGCCAAAACAACCGCGCAGAAATGGCCGGTGGAATATTTTAGATCTTTGGGGCATCTTTTGATGGAGTCTATGAAAGTGGAGCTAATTCTCGTGGGCTCTGCCGAAGACCGGTCAAATGCTCAAAGTTTGGTAGAGTCCTGGGGTGGCGGGAAAAATTTGTGCGGGGAATTGAATCTTTTTGAAACAGCGGAAGTGTTTAGGCATTGCGATCTCTATGTTGGAAATGACACCGGACCTATGCATTTGGCGGCGTTAATAAAAATTCCCTGCGTGGGAATTTTTTCGGGGCGAAACAATCCCGGTCTGTGGGAGCCGGCGGGAGAGCGCCACACGGTTTTAAGAAAAAGCGTGCCTTGCGAGGGGTGTGAATTGAATATCTGTCCGGTCAAAGGCCATCCTTGTTTGGCACTGATAACTCCGAAGGAAGTGTTTGAAGCGGTGAAAAAATATTTCCAATGAAAATATTGCATGTGATCGGAGATTTTAACCCGCGCTCGGGGGGTACCGTGGCCGCTGTCAGCGGAATGGCCCAGGCCCAGTCTCAGTTGGGACACCGGGTGAGCATCGCCACGACAAAGTACGCCTGGAAAGATCGCTACCGGATCGAAGGAGTAGATTTCTTTGTCTATGACTGTAATTTTCCGAAGTGGCGCTGGTCATGGGGCTTGATGATGAATCTCAGCCGTTTGATTCGAAGCGTTGATGTGGTTCATGTTCACGGTGTTTGGGAATTTCCCATTTGGTGGGCATCTGTTTTATGCGGTTTTTTCAAAAAGCCCTTTATTTTGACGCCGCATGGAATGCTGGATCGATCATCTCTGTCGAAAAGTTATTGGAAAAAAAGAGTTTATATGACGCTGTTGGGATATCAGGTTTTAAAAGGATCCCGCGCAATTCATTTTACTTCTTCGGGGGAGCTTAAGCATTCCGGGTATGCGGAGGCCTCTAAAAGTGTGTGCGCGCCCTTGGGGTTGTTGGAATCTTTTTATGAAAAGGAGCCGGACCCCGAAGCATTTAAGCGGCGATTTTCCCGCTTCAAAGGACATCAGTTGGTTCTTTTTCTTGGCAGGGTTCACGCGAAGAAGCAGCCCGATCTTCTTATCAAGGCATTCTCAAATATAAGCCACGATTTTCCGGACGCTCTCCTCATCATCGTTGGGCCCGGGGAGCGCTCTTACGTGAATCAATTAAAAAAACTTTCAGAATTCTTGGGAATTAGGCAGAGGGTGGTTTTTATCGGAATGCTTCAAGGTGAAATCGTAAAGGAGGCCTATCGCGCAGCAGAGGTATTTGTGCTGCCCAGCCTTCAAGAAAACTTTGGTTTTACCATCGTGGAAGCGTTGGCCATGGCGTGCCCGGTTATCCTGAGTCCATCAGTCAATCTTGCGGAGGAGATTCAACAAGCTTCGGCAGGATTTATCACGGAACTAGACGAAAATTCTCTGAGCTCAACCTTGAGAAAAAGTTTAACGCAAAGCGGCCTGCTTCGGCAGATGGGCGAGAATGGAAAAAAGTACGTTCTCGAGAACTTTAAATGGGATAAAACAATTCTTGGAATTCTCGGGGTATACACCCGCGTATTGAGTGAGCATCATTCTTAAATCTAAAATAATTTCGCTGAGAGGTCATCACATTTGCCTTGATTTGCTGAGCAGCCAATCAATTGTCGTGGACCTTGGAGCGAATACCGGAGAATTTTCAACCGCGTTAAGCGCTTTGGTGGGTTGTAGATGCCACGCGGTTGAACCGTCCATTAAAAATTTTCAAAAAATCCGAGAAACTATGCAAATACACAAATACTGCTTGGCTATAGGACGTTCTGACGGGGATAAAATGCTTTATATTTCAAAAAATCCAGAGGCAAACCGTTTGGCGCTTATTTCTGGTGAGGATATCGTAGGAGAACAGAGCGTCCCGTGCATGCGGCTTGAAACATTTTTGAAGAAGAACTCCATCCCTCAAGTTGACTTGCTCAAAGTGGATATTGAGGGCGCTGAAATGGATTTACTGGAATCTTTAAGCGACGAAGCGCTTCTTCAAATCCAGCAGCTGACTATAGAGTTTCATGATTTTATACCGGAATTTAACTGTCGAGATAAAGTAAGGGAGGTTATCCGCAGAATGGAACGGATTGGATTTTATTGTATTAATTTTTCTTTAAGGCATCATGTGGATGTGCTGTTTATTAATAAAGCTAAAGCAAATAAATCAAATCATGAATTATTTTATATGAAACACATCTTTAGAAGTATTTTATGGTTTAAAAAAATTATGAGAAAAATTTCCTATGGACGCCAATAAGCCTCTAAAAGATCTTCAGAATTTATGTCGGTATATTTTAATGCCGGGTCCGGATCTTTTTACCTGGCGGCGCGTGCGGCTTAAGTCTCATTGGAAAAAAGGTCCTCGGCGATTTTTGGATGCGGGTTCCGGCAATGGCTGGTTCTCATACTTGGCTTACCGTTCGGGAGCCACCGTCGTTGCGGTGAATCATGACGAGGAGCAGGTTCATAAATCAAAATTGTTTTACAACGAATGGCTGGGCATCCCGGAGGATAGGCTGTGTTTTAAAAAAATAAGCCTTTATGACCTTGGCGGGCTCGAAGGCGGTTTTGATGAAATTATTTGTTATGAAACACTTGAGCATGTGAAGGATGATTTAAAAGTCTGCCAGCTTTTCTGGAAGTTGCTTAAGCCCGGCGGAACGCTTCATCTGTGTTGCCCTTACGCCGAACATCCCAAATGGAAAAATGAGATTTTGGATCTTGAAGAGAAAGGGTATCACGTAAGGGCGGGCTATACCGAAAAATCCTACCACGCTCTTCTGGGGCTCGCTGGTTTTGTGGCTGATCGATTTGATGGTGTTGGCGGCCCGATGCTGGTTAGAATTCATTTCTTTATTTTAAATATGCAGCTCAAGTTTGGAAATTGGATGGCTATGCCGTTTTTGGTGCTTTTTTTACCGGTGATAGGGCTGGATGAACGTTCGCCAAAAGTGCCGTTTAGTCTTTATGTACAGGCTTTGAAGCCAAGAGACATCCGATGAGTTTTGAGCGGGGGTGTGTGATGGTGGTTCACCCGGGCGGTCAGCATTCTTATCAAACCGTTCTAGGACTTCAAAAATCAGGACTGCTTCATAGCTATGTGACCGGTTTTTACTACAAGCGATCAAGTTTATGGGTAAAAATACTGGAGTGTGTTCCAGATTTTTTACTAAAGCGATTCCGACGTAAAATGTCTTTGAAGTTTCACCCGCAAATTGAGGACGAGGCGGTTTGTGTTTTGCCATGGGGAGAGCTTGTCGGAACGCTTGGTTTTTTTCGTTATAACCGAAAGATCCGCTGGCTTGACGGGCAGGCCGCCAAAAGGGTGTTGTGCCAAAAGCCCAAAGTGGTGATTTGTTACGATACGTGCGCTGTGCGCACATTTGCAGCCGCCAAGAAGGTTGGAGCGGTTTGTATTTTAGATCAAACGATTGGTCATTTAAGTTATGCAGAAAAAGTTTTTTTACAATATGGGTTAACGGTGGATATTTCGTCCGAAATGATGGATGAAGCTCATCTTGAGACGCAACTCGCCGATCACATTGTCGTCGGCTCTGAATATGTGCGCCGCACGCTTCTGGAAGCCGGCGTGCCCGATGCTAAGATTTTTGTGTTGCCGTACGGCGTCGATACACAAGCTTTTCATCCTGCTCCGAGAAAACCCGACGGAGAATTTCGCATGCTTTTTGCGGGACGAATCAACCATCGCAAAGGAATTCAGCATGTTTATCAGGCATTTGAGGAGCTGGAAAAAGAGTGTCCGGATCTAAGGCTTCATTTAGCTGGGACAGTGTGGGGAGATACGACCTGGATGAAGCGCTTTGGTGAAAAATTGGTCTATCACGGCCAAGTGCCTCACAGCAGGCTTTCGTCGGTGATGCAGTCCTGCGACATCTTTGTCCATCCGTCGCTGCACGAGGGTTCTGCGCTTTCTATTTATGAAGCCATGGCCTCCGGGCTACCGGTGGTCACAACGTCTAACAGTGGTTCGGTGGTGGAGGATGGTGTGAGCGGATTCATTGTGGAGACCGGAGAGGTTCAGTCCTTGCGAGACAAAATTCTTAAATTGAGAAATGACGAGTTCCTGCGAAAAAAAATGGGGGAGAGCGCCCGGCGCAGGGCCGAACAATTCACTTGGGAAATTTATCAAAACCGTTACGCACAAAAGATAAACGAAATGGTTAAAAAAGCGTGAATCAGCTTATCACGAAAAAAGTCTCACAAAATGAATTAGCCTGGGTTTTTTTTATTTTAACCTCGTTTCTTTTTATAAATTTCATCACGTCCGCTTATTCCCCAATTCCTTGGTATGACGAAGTGTTCTATACAAGCCCCGGGGTAAATTTGTATCTGGGGAAGGGATTTACTTCCGCTGCGTGGCCGGGTTGGAGCGCCGAAAATTTTTGGGCGGCTTACGTCCCGCTTTACCCGCTTCTTTTGTGCGTATGGCTTAAAATTTTTGGCTTTGGAATTATGGCAGCGCGGTCCATGAATTATTTCTTTGCGGTTCTAATGGGTCTTTTGCTGTGGTTCTCATCCCTGCGTTTTCAATGGATTCATAAGGCGCATGGACGGGTCATTTTTCTAGCCGCTATGCTATTTAATTTTGATGTCGCTCTCAGCTACCGCAGTGGACGTCAGGACGGCTTGGCAATGCTTTTGGCTTCCATGGCACTTTTTTCGCTATCTATTCATCGGAAGTGGATTCGATACACAGCCCTTTTCTTGGTCTCTATTCTTTGCATGTGGACACAGTTGCCGCTGGCGGTTTATGGCGTAGTCCTCGGATTTTTATTCATGCTGATTTTCGACCGGCGGTTTTTTGCTGAATACGTAATTATGATCATTGGTTTTTTTGCAGGTTTTTTTCTGGTTCTAAAATTTTATAGTTTTTTTGGAGAAGCCGATGCATTCATGCAGTACAACAACCGCTATATTTTCTGGGGCCAGAATATTTTAAGCAAATTTCAAAACTTTTACATCGAATTTCCGCCGCCCGGTTCGCTCATTTTAGCGGGAGGTCTCATATTGTTTTTTATTTTTGCAAAAAAATATTTTTTAGATTTTCATTTGAGACTTATTATTTTCGGCTTTTCTTCGAGTATTATTGTTCCTCTCTCCATGCATTTTGCCGGGCACTTCCACCAATTTTATTATTGGTTGATTTTTGCGCCTCTCGGGGTTTGTGCGGGGATTCTGGCGTTTGACACGCATTTCTCTCATCATAAAAAATTTCAAAGAATTTTGATTGCGACTCTGATCCTCACAGTCGCTACGGGCCTTCCGACGCGACTGGGATTAATGGCGATTGAGAAAGAGTCGCGCGATCACTCGAAGGTGGAAAAATTTGTGAATAACCACATCGCCGAAAGCGATACGGTTTATGCGGATCTCTTGGTTTATTATGCGGTGAAGAAAGTCTCCAAGGAAGCTTATATGAGCACCTACACTTTAAACCAGGAAGAGTCGAAAAAAATCGATGTCATGGTGATCCGAACGGATAATTTCATGAAAAATTTTATGCGCTTTAGGGGGCACTGGAAACTTGTGGGACGTTTTGAAGCGCCGTCTTCTTGGAGCGGTCGCATGAGAACGGGCGGAAAAATTTATAATGTTCCAAAATACCGTTTAGCCATTTACCGACGATACGACTCCTTGCAGCCCGAGACCAAATATTTTGATCCCGAAGGGAGCGCGCCTTGAACATTCTAGGCCTCAACGCTTTTCACGGAGATTCATCTGCCTGTCTCGTGGTGGACGGAAAACTTGTTGCGGCGGCCGAAGAGGAGCGTTTTCGGCGCGTTAAGCATTGGGCTGGATTTCCCAAGGAAGCCATTGCGTATTGTTTGAGAGAAGGTGGAATTTCTTTAGCAGAGATCGATAAAATTGCTATTAATCGCAACCCGAACGCGAATCTCGCCAAAAAATTTTTGTACGCGGCCTTGCATCAACCGAGCTTCCATAGTGTCTATGGCCGCATTTTAAACTCCGCCAAATTGAAACGGATCGATCTTCTAACTGCAGCCGCGCTTGGAGTGGATCCAAAAATTCTGAAAAATAAAATTGTTCACGTCGAGCATCACCGGGCGCATCTAGCGAGCGCTTTTTTTGTTTCGGGTCTTGAGCAGGCCGCACTCGTATCGGTAGATGGTTTTGGCGACTTTGTGAGCACCCAGTGGGGCACGGGGCATCATTCTCAGATTACCGTTAGAGATCAGGTTTATTACCCGCATTCGCTTGGGATTCTCTATTTGGCGTTGACGCAATTCTTAGGATTTCCTCACTATGGAGATGAGTACAAGGTGATGGGCCTTGCTCCTTACGGAAAGCCGGTTTATCTAGATCAAATACGAAAATTAATTCATCTTAAAAAGAATGGGTTATTTGAGCTAAATCTGGAATATTTCACGCATCACTCAAAAGGCGTTTCGATGAGCTGGGAGGATGGGCAGCCCGAAATATCTCCGGTATTTTCTGACGCGCTTGAAAAATTATTTGGACCGGCGAGGCTGCCTAGTGAAATGATTGCACCCGTTCACGAAGATATAGCGGCCTCTCTCCAGGCTGTCTATGAAGAAGTTTTTTTTCATCTGTTAAATTACGTGCAGAAAAAAACAGGGCTTAAGAATTTGTGTCTAGCCGGTGGTTGCGCCATGAACAGCGTGGCGAATGGGAAAATTTATCAGAAGACTCCTTTCGAAAAAATTTATGTGCAATCGGCTGCGGGTGATGCGGGCGGAGCGATTGGCGCTGCGTTTTACACAAGCCATCAACTTGAAAAGACAAAGCCTTCATTTGTAATGGATCATGCTTATTGGGGCCCTGAGTTTAGCGCAGAAGAAATTTTTCAGCAGCTCGATATTAAAAGGCGAGAGATTGAAAAAGAAAATTGTGTCATTAAAAAAATTGACTCTCAAGCGGATCTGTGTCGGTTGGCGGCTCAAGCCATCATTGAAGGGAAGGTCGTGGGTTGGTTCCAGGGGAGAATGGAGTGGGGACCGCGCGCCTTGGGAAACCGCAGTATTTTGGCCGATCCTCGGCGCGGCGATATGAAACAAATTTTAAATTCTAAAATCAAACACCGCGAATCTTTTAGGCCCTTTGCGCCTTCTATATTAAGAGAAGAAGTTAAGAATTGGTTTGAAACCGACGACGATGTGCCCTTTATGCTGGAAGTGTTTCAAATTAAAGCGGAGAAGCGAGCGCTCGTTCCGGCTGTCACCCATGTGAATGGCTCAGGTCGCCTTCAAACGGTGTCCTCATCGCAAAACCCTCTTTATCATGCGCTGATCACAGAGTTCTATAAAAAAACCGGCGTGCCCATGCTTCTGAATACCTCTTTTAATGAAAACGAACCGATGGTTTGCCGGCCCGAAGAAGCGCTAGATTGCTTTTTGAGAACAAAAATGGATGTTTTGGTTTTAGGTCATTTCTGCCTTGAGCGATTTTAATCAGAGATCCCTAAGACCGTATTTTATGGGTAGGGTATTTATCGGGTTTCACTGGCCACCTGGCGATTAAGATGAAACTGTCCATTATTATTCCCACGTATAACGAAGAAATGACGATTGAGGAGCTTGTTTCCTTGGTGCAAAGCGTCAAGTATCCCGTGGAGTATGAAATTATTATCGTGGATGACGCTTCGATCGACCGCACATTCGAGAGGGAGATTATGCTAAAGCTCAGGGATCAATCCGAGCAAATCCGAATTTTTAAAAATCAAATCAACCGCGGTAAAGGTTTTTCGGTGCGCAAAGGGATTCGAAGGGCCAAGGGCGACATCATCATCGTTCAAGACGCTGATCGCGAGTACGATCCGCGAGAAATTCCAAAACTGATCGAGCCGATCTTGAAAGGAGCCGAGCAGGTTGTGTATGGCAGTCGATTTATGACTTCTTCTCGTCCGAGGGGGATGGCATTTGCGAATCGATTTGCGAATCAGTTTTTGACGATGCTGACCAATTGGATGTTTGGTTTAAAGCTGACGGATATGGAAACGTGCTACAAGGCGATTCGAGCAGATTTGTTAAAAAGTCTACCGCTCCAAGAAAATCGATTTGCGTTTGAGCCGGAAATCACCGGGCTACTTGCGCTTAAGCATGTTCCGATTATGGAGATGCCGATTTCTTATTCGGGAAGAACTTCAAAAGAAGGAAAAAAGATTAAAGCGGTTGATTTTTTATTTGCGATATGGGCGCTGGTCCGGTGCAGGTTTTGGAGCGGGTTAGGAGATTAGATGAAAGTTATTTTCGTGAACCGCTATTTTTATCCGGATATTTCCGCGACCAGTAAAGTGGTCTCGGATCTCGCAATGGGTCTTGCGCAAAAAGGGTTGAAGATTCACGTGGTGACAAGCCGCCAAAGACTGGATGAGCCTTCAGCGAAATTAGCATCTCATGAAATTGCACACGGTGTTCACATTCATCGGGTTTGGAGCAGTTCATTCGGCCGATCCAATCTTCTGCTGCGTTTTTTTGATTACCTTACGTTTTATGGGTCTGCGTTCTGGAAGCTCATGTGGATTGCAAGTTCAAAGGACGTGGTGGTGGCCATGACGGATCCACCACTCTTGTCTATTGCGGCTATGGAAGCTGTGTTTTGGAAAAGAGCAAAGCTTATCAACTGGAACCAAGATCTTTTTCCGGAAGTAGCTGAGAAGCTTGGTTTGAGGATTGTTCGAATGCTGAGCCCATTTATAAAACCCCTTCGAAACCTGTCTTTAAAATTTGCCACTAAGAACGTGGTTATTGGCCAGGCCATGGGATCGCGTCTTTCTGCGTGCGGAGTTGAGCGTAGCAAGATCGAGCTTATTTTTAATTGGGCAGACGGAGAAAAAATCAAACCTGTTGAGGCAGCGTCTAACCCTCTGCGGAAGCAGTGGGGTTTTGAAGGCAAGTGGGTGGTGGGGTACTCGGGAAATATGGGTCGCGCGCATGAATTTGAAACTATCTTGGACGCGTCCGGTGATTTGATAAATCGAGAAGATATTGTTTTTTTGCTCATTGGAAACGGTAAAAAAAGAGAATGGCTTGAAAATGAAGTCAAACGCAGAAATTTAAAAAATGTTTTTTTTAAACCCCTTCAGCCTGATGAAACCTTGGCGCTGAGTTTGGGGGTGAGCGATATTCATTTGGTGACACTGGAGCCGAGTCTAGAAGGCTTAATTGTTCCGAGTAAGATTTATGGGATTTTGGCGGCGGGGCGTCCGACGATTTACGTCGGGGATACCCAGTCAGAGATATCTGAACTGCTTGCTACGCATCACTGCGGCGCTTCGGTTTCTCGTAGCGATTCCAAAAAATTGGCGAGTCAAATCTGTGCATGGGTGTCCGACCGTGATATATTAAGTCAGATGGGTCGCAATGCGCGTCATGTTTTTGAGGAGAAATTCGATAAGCCGTTGGCGCTAGCCCAATGGGCGGCTTTAATTAGGAACGTTCAATGAGCGAAACGTTTGTTGTTGCGATTTTAAATTTAAGTGTGTTTGCGATGGCTGCAGTCATCTGCTATGGCATCACATTTGGTTTGAGAAGTGTATCTTACCGCCTGGATCTTCTCGACTATCCATCGGAACGAAAAATTCACAAAGCGCCGATGCCGTTTCTCGGAGGATTAGGTCTTTTTATTTCGTTTTGGTTCGTGGTGTTTACCGGATTTTTATTTTGTGTTGTGCTGGGCCCGCGGCTGAGCATTACCCAATGGGGTCACTCGTATCAAATATTGCAGGGAGCTCTTGCAATTTTTCCAAAAATTCTATGGATCTTTATTGGAAGTTTAATTATTTGGTCGGTCGGAATTTTGGATGATAAGTTTTTATGGTCGCCGATTAAAAAATTAATCGGGCAGATCGTTGCGGCGTTTATTTTAATTGATTTAGGCCTGACCATTAATCTTGTGAGCAGTTTAGGGTTCCTAGGGTATCTAGCAACGTTTATTTGGATTCTTTTGATTATTAATGCTTTTAATTTTATCGATTCACTGGACGGACATTGTGCTGGAATCGCTTTTATTTCGTGCGGCATTTTTTTCTGGATTACTCAAATCATCGACCAGACGCTAGTGGGATTTTTTCTAGTGGCATTTGCAGGGTCGTTGTTCGGATTTTTGCCGCATAATTTTAAGCCAGCTAAAATTTTTCTAGGGGACAATGGCAGCTTGCTGATCGGCTACATGATGGCGGCATTTACACTGCTCTGCCGCTACCAGTCTCCCCAAACACCGCATTTAATCACGGTGTTTATCCCGGTGCTTGTTTTCGGGGTTCCCATTTATGATACGTTGTCGGTGGTGGCGGTGCGGCTTCTGAGAGGCCAAGCTCCATGGAAAGGGGACCGCAATCATTTTGCGCACCGGCTTGTCAAAATTGGAATGAGCGACAAGGTGGCGGTTGTGTTTTCGTATTTCATCGCCTTTACCCTTGGCCACGTTGCTTTACTCATGACCCAGGTGGACTGGTTCGGCGTGTTCATCATTGCTATTATTTTTATGTCGATTATCGGAATGATCGCCTTCCTTGAGTTTTATATCGCGCAGCGCGCCAAAATCTCTGAATCTCTCGCCAAAGAAAACCGTCGGCGCCGCGAGGACATCCGGGGCTTTGAAAACGACGTTTTTTAAAGCTCTCCTCATCCGAGGATCTTGACAATTGTTAACAAATGAATAGAATAGTCTAGAAATCTATGGTTGAAGCCAAGAATCTCTCTATGTTTTATGGCCCCACCAAGGCGCTCGACTCGGTCTCGTTTCGCGTGGCTGAGAACGAAGTGGTTGGTCTTTTGGGTCCGAATGGCGCAGGCAAGACTACGATTATGCGCATCTTGACCACTTTTATTTATCCCACCAGCGGAACGGCGTCGGTCTGCGGCATCGATGTCACCAATAACCCCATTCAAGCGCGTCAAAATATTGGTTATCTCCCAGAGTCGCCTCCCTTATATATGGATATGCGAGTTGATGAATTCATCGATTTTGTCGGGCGCGCCCGCGGTTTAAGCGGTCGAAAACTGGCTGAACGTAAGGACTGGGGCGTGGAAGCGTGCGGGGTAAAGCCGGTTTGGAAGCATCAAATGAGCGAGTTGTCGCTTGGTTTTCGCCAGCGCGTCGGTATTTTTCAAGCGCTGATTCACGATCCCAAAGTGGTAATTTTGGACGAACCCACCTCAGGTCTTGACCCTATTCAAATTATTGGTGTGCGCAACCTTATTCGGGATCTTGCCAAAACTAAGACTGTTTTATTTTCGACACACATTCTCCAGGAAGCCTCTGCGGTTTCCCAACGCCTTTTTATTATTAATCAAGGAAAGATTGTGGCTCAAGGAACTACCGCGGAACTTCAAGGCGGCGCAAAAAAAGAAGAGCTAATTTATCTTTCAGCTGATGCCCCGAAGGCGGATTTGGAAAATGCGCTAGCGGCCCTCAAACCTGTGAAGCGGGCCGTGTTCGTGGATACTTATCGCGGGGCACCCCGGTTTTCAATTTCAGTTTCTTCATTTGAAGAGGCGGCTCGGGAAATTTCAAACGTTTGTCATGAGCGTAAGTGGCTCGTGAAGGAATTTTCGTCGCATGAAGCCTCTCTAGAGGAAGTGTTTGTCGAATTTTTTAAACGTTCGAAAGGCAAGGTCGAGTAGACAATGCGTCATTTTTGGACCATTTTTAGACGGGAACTCGGAGCGTATTTCAATTCTTCGATCGCCGTTATTTTCGTCATTGTATTTACCGTTTTAAACAACGGACTTTTCATGCTCCAGTTTTTCCAAATTGGAAAAGCCGACATGAGAATGTTTTTTAATTTCCTTCCTTATTCGCTCGTTGTATTTATCCCGGCGATTTCCATGCGTCTGTGGGCCGAGGAAAAAAGAACGAGCACGTTCGAGCTTCTCCTGACTTTTCCGATGCGGCCGGGTGAGCTTGTGCTCGGCAAATACATGGCGAGCCTAGTTTTTTATATTTTTACGCTTCTATCCACCGTGATGGTGCCGATCATGATTCAAATGCTTGGGCAAGCGGATCCAGGCCCGATTCTAGGGGGGTATTTTGGCGCATTTTTAGCGGGAGCCTTGTTTCTGGCTATCGGAATTTTTATATCCGGTCTTTGCAAGGACCAGATTGTTGCATTTATTTTGTCGATGATTGTTTCATTCACGCTGTTTCTTGTGGGCCTTGATTCAGTGGCGCTTTTCTTTGATGGTTGGATTTCCGGGTTTGGCACGCTGATTAAAAATACAATTGGCATGACCGGACATGTGGCGGGTTTAAGCCGCGGAGTGCTGGACACGAAAGACGTGCTCTACTTCTTGATTTTAATTGGTGTGTTTTTATTTCTCAACGGTCTTTCTTTGGAAGGCCGCATGAAACCGAAAGCCAAAGTTGTTTTCTCGACGGCCGTGTTCGTGGGTCTTTTGTGCGCGGTGCTTGCGTCTTGGCTTTTGCAGGATGTGAATCTTGGTCGGTTTGATTTAACACAAGATAAGTCCTACACCATTTCCGATGTTTCGCTTAAAGTGCTTAAGAATTTAAAAGTGCCCGTGCAGGTAAAGCTTTATGTCTCGCCGGTAGAGAGCATGCCGACGATCCTGAAGACACTGGAACAGCAAGTGTCAGATAAGCTTTCTGAAATGCGCGCTGCTTCCGACGGCAAACTTAAGTTCCGCGTGATTCATTTAGAGCCGCTCGACGCCAAAGACGAAGAAGTTCGAAAGAATCTGCAGGAGCAGGGTGTCGCTCCGTTTCAAGTGGAGTCTATCCAAAAAGACGAAGTCGGCGTGAAGCTTATTTACTCGACACTTGTGATCGAGTATAAAGAAAAGCCTTCGGAAATCATCCCTCGAATTGTCCCGCAAACGCTTCAGACGTTGGAGTACCAGCTTCTATCGCGCATTTATAAAATGACGCAGGAAGACAAGCCTAGAGTTGCTATTTATGCACCGGTGAAGAATGAAGAGCTCTCGCCGGAACTGAGTCAACTGCTTGGTGCTGCCGGCGTGAAAGATCAAAAAGACTACGAGGATGATTTTAAAACAGCCTCGCTTTTAGTGAAGAACAACGGTTATGAAACCAAGCGCGTGGCCCTCACCGCGTCGGATTTGATTCCGGAGAAAACGACGACGCTCGTGGTTTTGAATCCTGGGACGCTGAATGAGCGCCAGCGCTATGAAATCAGCAAATTTTTGTATCAGGGTGGGCATGTGGTGGTGGCCGCTCAAGGGTTTGAATTTGGTTATAAGCGCGAGGAGTCAGGGGTTGAAGCCGAGCCCAAAAAGCAAAGTCTCTCCGATTTAAACGCGCTTCTTGAAAAATGGGGCGTGAAAGTCAGCGAAGATATTTTGTGCGACAAGGAATCGGAAGTTATTTCGATCACCACCGGCCAGACGATTGGGCCATTTGCGCTTGAGATGCCCGTAAAGTTCCCTAATCAAATCGTGATCCGGGAATCGACGATCAATAAGACTTCTGCTTTTACCGACAGGCTCCCATCGCTTTTTTATCTCTGGGGTTCGGCGCTTGAGCTTTCGAATGATGCGCTTTCTCAGTCGGGACTTAAGTCCACCGTGCTTTTCACCTCTAGCGCCAATAGCTGGAAAATGCCCAACGATGGACACACGAATTTAAGTGAGAAAAATAGCAATCCACCGGCTGAAACAAAGGGGCTTTATCCGCTCGCGGTTCTCCTGGAAGGAAAATTTTCAAGCGCTTTTACCGGTAAAGTGCCCGCATGGCCGGCGACCGATGGACAGGAAGCTGCGAAAATCGAAGACATTCAACTCGGAGAGCAGAAGCCGGGCAAACTGATCGTCGTGGGTTGCTACAAAACATTCTCGGAAGAATCGATTCAAAATCCCGGCAATATTAATTTCTATGCCAATATCATCGACGGACTTACGATGGGCGAGGACCTAATCGCGATCCGCTCGAAGTCGGGCGTGATCCGAGACATTAAGCGCGTTTCCAATGCGGAAAAAATTGGTTACCGTTTTTTTGCGGTATTCCTATTGCCGCTTATTTTGCTCATCCTCACCTTTATTAAAGTGTTTTTACGCAAAAAAGAAAAAGAGTTTTACCTTAAAGCATCTCAAGTATGAAAATTCAAAAACTAATTGGACTTATTTTTCTGCTGGCTCTGCTCGTTGTCGGCGTTGTTGTGAAATCAAATCACGACCGCGCAGAGCGCGTGTCTATGGAAGCAAAGTCTGTGGAAGTGGTAACCTTCAATAAGGAGTTGGAATTTTCGGCGGTGCGCAAGATTACCGTGACGAAGGGCTTGGATACAACTTCTCAAATTACGATGCTCAAGAATGACCAAAATGCATGGACGATGCCGACTCATTTTGGAGCGGGTGCCCGCAAGTCGTTGGCCGAAGAGCTGATCAAAAAATTAACGGCTCTAAAAGGGGAGCTTCGATCCGATTCGGATGGAGTGCTGGTTGACTATAAGATCGACGATTCCCAAGGGCTTCATGTGGTGCTTGAAAACGCATCGGGGAAGGTCTTGACCCACACGGTGCTCAGCTTAGAGCGCCCAGGGCGCTCCGGAAATTTTGTTCGAACCACCCAAGGCCCCACCGTGATTGTCTCGAAAGAAGATATTTTGATGATTCTTGGCTTTTACTCAAAAGACTCGAAACTTGATCCTAAAAATTTCATGGATTTAAAAGTGGCAAACTTTGACGCTTCCAAGGTTAAGCGCCTAGAGCTCGTTCAACCCGATTCCAAGTTTGGGGCGCTGACTCTCGTTCAGTCTGGGTCCGGGGCAGCAGCCAAATGGGCTTTTGAGCCGGTCACAAGCGATGAGATTGACCCATCCAAAATGAGCGAGTTCCTGTCCAATGCCTCGAGCGTCTATGCTATGGATGCGCTAGACCCCGCGGGGACTTCCTACGGTTTTTCCGCAAAGCCATGGATACGCGTTACCGGAGAAGACCAAGGCAAGCCTTTTGAAATCTCTTACACGCTTGGCAAGAAAGTGGATGCCGACAAATCCATTTATCTCAAAGTACTTCCCGCCGGAAATGTGTACTCAGTGAGCGAAGGAAATCTCGAATACCTCTCCAAAAAGGACAAGGTTTTTTTTATTAAGCCTGAGTCCACCGAAGCTAAAAAATAAGCTCCTCGTAACACCCATTTCTTTTTATTGACAGGTCTAAGCGCATTTGATATATTTTCTGTACTTCCAGTAAGTACTGGATATACAAGGATAGCAGTAATCATCAAACATTTGAGAATTATAAAAATCAAAGTACATGCCTGAAAAAAACGGCTCGCTCCTAACGGCTCAGGAAATATCCAAAAAATTTAAGGTGGCATATCCCACCATTAATCACTACACCGATTTGGGATTTCTCCAGATTGTGAAGCGTCAGGGTAACCGCCGCATGTATGATGAGAGCGATGTGAAGAAACGCCTCGAAACCATCTCAGCCCTTGCCAATGAAGGCTACCCTTTAAGACTAATCCGTAAAAAGCTACTTGTAGATGGAGGGGGTGTGGAGCTATGAGCTACTATCGCATCTTGGGCTTTGAAAAAGAGCCGTTCTCAACCAGCCCCGATCCGGAATTTTTCTACTCTTCGCGCGAACATGAGCGCGCACTCACCAATGTCTTGATTGAGCTTCGCTTAAAGCGGGGTCTGAGCGTGGTGCTGGGCGATGTGGGCACCGGAAAGACCACACTGTCTCGTAAGCTCGTGCAGGATCTGAAAAACCGCGAAGACTGCTTGTTCCACATTGTCTTAGACCCTTCCTTTGAGGACCGCACACTTTTTTTAAGATCGCTCGTGCGGAATTTTGGAGCAGCCCCCGAAGCCGAAGCCCAGAAAATGGACGGAACCGCACTCCGTGAAGCATTTGAGCGCTTTCTCTTTCAAAAAGGGGTGGTGGAAAACCGCACCGTGATTCTTGTGATTGACGAAGCGCAGATGCTTGATCCGGTGACACTTGAAAGCCTGAGGCTTTTACTCAATTACGAAACCAATCAATTTAAATTGCTTCAGCTTGTGCTGCTCGGGCAGACCGAGCTTTTAGGCACGATTAAAGCGATCCCTAATTTTTTAGACCGGATTAGCTTTAAGTCGACGCTGAATCCCCTGGATTACAACGAAATGAAGGAAATGATTTTCTTTCGCATTTTGCAAGCCGGGTACAAGGCGAAAATGGATTTATTTTTAGAAGAGGCTCTGCGGGAAATTTACCAGCACACACAAGGGTACCCGAGACAGGTGACGATGCTTTGTCACCGCGCGCTCAAAGAGATGCTGATGACGAAGAAAATGGCAGTAGACTTGCAAATTATCGAAACGCTTATCGAAAGTGAGGTAGAGTCCGGATGGCACAGGAGCCAGGGCTTACTCCAGAAAAACAATTACTAAATCTGATTGAGAACGGTCAGAAAGCTGAGACCGGCACAGGCACGGGTGTGCCCGGAGCGCCGGCCGCGGCTCAAACGAAGACCGCTGCTCGGTCCGGACGTTTTTCTTTGGGAGCTTTGCGGGGCGCGGTGCTTGGAAGATTTTCATTCTTTAAGCGCACGACGACGAAGAAGATTTCAAAATCAAAAATTCGCCTGAGCCTCGGACTGGCGAATAAGTTTTTAGCGGCCGCCGCAGTGGTGTTGTTTTTTTACGTAGCGTCCGACGTGACTTTTTCTATGATGGAACTCGGCAAGGCGCCGAACTTACTGTTTCAGGATGGAAAAGCACAGACTCCAAGTGCGGCTGGACAGGTTTCTCCTTTAAGAGACCAAGCTTATTATTCGCAAAAAATATCCTCACGGGATATTTTTAAGGGAGAGGCAGAAAAAAGGGAAAAGAAAAAGGAAGCAGCTGCGCCGCTGGCTGATGCCGGGGAAAAATTTAAGAACCTTTCACTTGTCGGAATTTCGTGGTCGAGCAATCCGGATGCGATCATTGAGGACAAGGACCGACAGAAGACTTTTTTTGTGAAGCGCGGACAGATGGTGGGGGCGGATATCAAGGTAGAGTCTATTTTAAAAGACCGGGTGATCTTAAGCTTTGACGGCGAGGAATTTGAATTAAAATGATTCCAAAAACACGCGATGGAAAATGGGTATTGGCACTACGGGTTATCGTTTTAAGCTTCATTATTTTCTTATTGCCGATTTCTGACCGGCCGACGCCAAAAGCGATTGCGGCGGATGAAGAGGCGGCGAGTTCGGAGTCTCAGGATCAGTCATCTCCCACCGAAGAGCCCACAGCTCAAGATGTTTCATCCGATGCGCCTCTAACCCCGCTTTCTGAACAGCAGACACCCGCAGACCAATCCATTCAGGCAGGCTCCGCTGGGCTTGATGAAAAAGTGTCGCTCGATCTAAGAAACATCGACGTGACGGACGCGCTCCGGTTTTTGGCTCAAAAAGCGGGTTTGAATCTCGTCATTTCAAAATCCGTCACCGGCCGCGTTCAACTGCTTCTCAACAACGTACCCGTGCGGGACGTGATGGACCTTATTATGATCACGGGCCAACTCGCCTATGAAAAAAGAGGGGACATCTATTACATTATGACTGAAGCGGAATTCAAAGAACGCTTTGGGCGAAAATTTTCGGACACCCGCCAAGTCAAAGTGTTTCGTTTGAAATACGCTGTGCCGGACCAGGCTTTTTCACTGTTCGAAATTTTAAAGAGCGAAATCGGTCGTTTGCTGGTGGACCCTGAAACGGGAACCGTGCTCGTCATGGATACGCAGGAAAACATTGACCGTATGCAGAGGGCGCTTGAAGGACTTGAACAAAAGCGCCAAATAAAAGTATTCGATTTAAAGTATGCCAAAGCCTTGGATGTGGAAGCGCGTCTCAAAACACAGCTGGACGCTAAAAAGGTGGGGCTTGTGAGTTCTGATGAGCGCACCAACCAAGTGATTGTTGAAACGATCAGCGGACGAATGGAAGATGTGGAAGCGCTGATCGCGGATCTGGATCAAAAAACGCGCGAAGTTTCCATTGATGCAAAAATCGTTAAAGTTACCTTGAGCGACGACTTTAATGCGGAGATTCAGTGGGAAGGACTGGCTTCCCGAGTCGCCAAATACGGCACTCAATATTTTTCCAATCACCCGTTTGCGCCGGTGGTTCGCACGAATCGTACGCAGGTTGATAATTTTACGAATATTCAACCAACGGCCAATCCCGCGGCGGGGGTGAAGAGCACATTGACTGAGAATCTATTTCTCGGGTTTATTGATAATGACGATGCGTTCGAGCTTTTAATCAACTTCCTAAAGACTATTGGGAAAACTAAAATTTTATCCAATCCAAAAATTACTGTGACCAACAATCAGGAAGCCAAGATTCACGTCGGTGAAAAACAGGCGTACGTGACCACCACAACGACGACGGGTCAAAACACCACGACGACCGCCGAATCCGTGACCTTCATCGATATTGGTATTCAATTAGCAGTGACCCCAACGATTAACGCGGATGATTATGTGACGATGAAAGTGAAGCCCGAAATTTCAAGCGTCTCAACATTTCTAATTACCCCCAGCGGAAACAAAATTCCGATTATTGATAGCTCCACCGCGGAAACCAATGTCATGGTTAAAAATGGAACCTCGATCGTCATTGGGGGTCTTCGAAAGGATGAAAAGACTGAAACCCGGAAGAAGATTCCACTGCTGGGCGATATTCCTATTCTCGGGAAGCCCTTTAACTCGTTTAACACGACGAATGAGCGCTCCGAGCTCCTGATTGTGATTACGCCAAACATTGTCCAGGGGGACACGCTGGTTAGCGAAGGACGACCTGTGGGAGAAAAACCGTTTTTGCCTTATACCGACTATTCTGATTATAATAGCCCCATGAAGGTGAGAAAATGAACCCAGCTATTCCGGAACCGGAGATTCCCATCAAGGCCGCCAAGCCCAGGAAAACTCTGCCCCCCATTAAATTGCTCGACCCTCTTACGCTGCTCGTGCTGGCCCTCGGGATTTCCGTGAGCTTAAATTTATTCGTCCCGTACTTTTTAATTAAAAAAGGCGCGTTGGGATCTGCCGAGCTTAGGCAAGACCACACCAAGCTTAAAAAAAATTATGAAGAGCTGCAGAATAAAAAAAATGAGGTTGAAGCTGATCGCAATAACATTTTAGCGCAGACAAAAATTCTCTTGTCTGAGAAGTCCAAATTTTCAGAAACTCAAACCGAGCTTGAGGAAGCCAAAAAAAGCAACGGGATTTTGATGTCTCAAAAAGTCAAACTGCTTTCGAGAAGCGAGGAGCTAGAGTCCCGCAGCGAGGAAATGTCTCAAAATTACAGCCGCTTACAGTCTAATTATTTAGACCTGCAGGCTCAACACGAGACTCTGCAAACGGAAAATATTGAATTGAAGGTTAAGCTGAATCGGTCGGTTGAAACCTCGCCTCAGTATTCCAAATTGAGCATTGAGCGGAATAATTTGGTTAAGGAGAATAAAAAGCAAAGCGATCAAATTAAATCTCTGACCGATCAAACAAAGAAGATTCAGGAGCGTTTGGCAAAATTGGCCGGACGGGAGGGCCAGCTCTCCAAGCAAATACAGGCCCTTAATAAAACCGTGCGCGATCTCAAATCAGAAAAAGCTAAACTTGAAAAAGCTAACCAAAATGTGAATCGAATCGTGGCCGAGGGGCCGGCGCACTTCAAGGATATGGCCAATCAAAACAAGAACCTCATCAAAGAAACTTCCACTATGCACTACAATATGGGTGTATTTTTTACTCAGAAAAAAGAATACGACCGGGCGCTTACGGAGTTTCAGCGGGCGCTAGACTTTGATCCGACAAATGCAAAAGTGTTGTACAATTTAGGCTACCTGTGTGCAGAACATTTTGAAAATCACGAAAAGGCGGTTGAGTATTTTAAGCGGTATTTGCAATTAAGCCCCAGCTCGAAAGAGTCGGAGGCTATTAAGAGCTACGTGTTGGTTCGGCAGGCCTATACGGGACCTGAAAGATTTAAGGATATGAAGAAAGAGTTTTAACTAAGGTAAACGGAGGATGGAATGAAGAAGCAGACTGTTGTTATTTTGGGGTTGGGATTGCTGGTTTCAGTGTGCCTAAGCACCGCGCAAGCGGCTGATTCTAAAAGCGATTCTAAAATTGAAAAAAAGTTGGCCGAAAACCAAGCCAAAAGAAAAGCCGAGTTGAAAGACACAGAGTGGAAGGTGACCTTTTATTCCAATAAACCGACGGATAAAGACGCGGAAAATGGATCACTTGTCTTCTCCGCCGAAACGATGACATTCAATGGTTTTAATAAAGTAGATCTTGGGACCATTGGTTATACGCTGACGGCCTATGCGGACAATGACAAGGGAATGCTTGAAACCTATAAGCCCACAAAGGATGGAAATATTTCGTTGCGGGCTGATTGGCAAGGACAGATCATGAATGGTGTTATCAGCGAGCAGAAAAATGGTGGTAAGGATGTAAAGACTTACCGCTTCACCAGCGTGAATCAGGTTTCGCCTTTAGCGAATCAAGATGAATCAAAAAAGGAGTCTTTGGAAGCGGCGGCTCCGGTAGATGCGGCGCTCCCAGTAATGGCATCAACTGAAAAAGCGGTTGAAAAATCCGAAAAGAAGAAGCGCTGATCTTCTATCGTATTGAGATTTCTGTAAACAAGGGGGTCTTTCAAGGACCCCCTTGTTTTTTAATATCCAAAATTGACACCGCTGTATGTCCGCACTATGATAGCCCTGTGGTAAATATTGCGACCCTCAGAGACTGATGCCAAGACCGCCTCGTATAGAGCTGGAAGGCGCCGTTAATTTTGTTACTTCCAGAGGAATAAACAACCAAGAAATTTTCAAAGACAAGTCCGACTTTGCTACATATTTAGAACTGGTCAAAAAATACAAAGACCAGCACCGCTTTAAACTTTTTGCTTATCTTTTGCTGCCTGAAAAAATCATGCTCTTGATTGAGTCCGGAGCAGGCGCCACAATTTCCGAAATCATGCATGACCTCAACTCGCTTTACACCAAATACTTTAATGGACGCTATGGCCGTAAGGGTCATTTATTTGAAGCGCGTTTTCGTTCGGCGCTTGTCGAAAAGGCGGTGTGCTTGCCCGAGATTACGCGGTATTTGCACCGGCAGGCCCCCGATTTTTCAAATTACCTTTTTTCAACATACTCATTTTATGTTAAGGCGATTTCAGGAACCGGCGCGATCGAGGCGATCAACGCAGAGCTTAATCTCGCCGAAGAAATTGGGGAGGCCTCCGCTATTTTTAAATCAAATTTCGGTCAAGCCAGTTATGAAGCCTATTGCGAACAGGCCACTTCCGATCAAATGAAGGAACTTGAAAAGAACCTCCGCAGTTCCAAAGTCTTTGGATCGGAAGCGTTTAAAGTGAGGGTCGAACATGAGATAGAACATCGCCGCACTCATTTGCAGGAAAAGGAGTTGGAAGCCGAGGAGGTTAAAGCCAAGGTCAAGCGTAGAACCGTTTACTTGTGGTTAATCGGATCGCTGGTGCTGCTTGCCGGAAGTTTATCGATGTATCTTTACACGACAAAAAAAGCCGTGGAAACGCAGTACCGTAATTTGCTCACACTCAAAGAGTCAAATTTTGCTGAGCGCACAAAGTTTGAAAACCAGAGCCCGCTGGGTTTGAATGATCTGGAAGGGACTGAATGGAAGGTTGAACTCGTTTCGCCCCAAGGCTCTACGCCAGATGTCTTGCATTTTGAGGGGGGGCGGTTTTATTCGGATCACTTCGCGAAGCTAGGGTTCCGGGACACCAGCTATTTTCTAATTCCACAAGGCAACCGGAAGGTGCTTTGGCAGGCGGCCCAATCTTCCTCCAAGGGGGATAGTCTAAATTGGCAAGGGACCTGGCAGGGGGACGCCATGAAGGGCGACCTTAATTTTGTAATTTCTAACCAATCCGCTCAAACCTACTCTTTCTATAGTAAAGAGTGGTCATACGCCACAGCGCTCGTCGCGCAAAATAGTTAATCCACCAAAAATTTAATTAAATCTATATATTATATTTACTAACAAAATTGATAATTTAAATTCGTTTTCATATTAAATATTTAAGCTATTGACAAAGGAGTTAACACAATGTAATCTCTTAGTAGTGGAATTTGATCTTTGATACTGGTGCTAATAGTTGGCAATCGCTGGGAGTGGTATGCGCGGTTGCTGATTTTTTTGATAAAAGAATCAAAGTGCCAGGCACTAAGGGCTGAAAATGACAAAAAAATCAAAGAAAGTGAATGTTAAACGTAAAAAATTAACAAACGAAGAGAGAATTTTTCAAGACTCTCTCGTTCGTAGTGCGTGGCGTCGCTATCGTGTCAATAGTGCCGCATATATTTTTGCCTCCCTAGTTCTTCTAATGAGTTTTTCCGCATACGCAGAAACCGAAGCCACTAAAGTTGCGAAGCCTGTGCCAAGCGCTAAAGCGCCATCTTCTCTTGCTAGTAAAGAGGGGGAGGCGAAGTCAGACACCACGGCCAAGAAAGCAGATCTTGCACCAGCAAAAAAAATCAAAAAAAATAGAGACGTGAGAGAGCCTTTCTCAAAATTTAAACTTCCGGATGTAAACGAAGCGGATGACAAGGAGCCAAGCACCTCCAAATATTTAAAAGGCCGGATCTCGACGATCACCGCTTACGGGATGGGAATTGTCTATGGTGGCGATCCGACCATCGGACAGTTGGAATCCTGGAATAATTTTAATAGTAAGACCAAGATCGACGGATTTAAAAAATTCACCGATCTAAAAGAAGGGGACACCGTCGAAATAAACTACAAGCAAACGATTAAAACCCATAAAAGGATATTGGCAAGAGTTACGCTGGTTCACAAAATGACTAAGGAAGAAAGAGCGGCTGAAGAAAAGGCTTTGATGGATACGCCGGATGAACCCGTGGTTCCGGAGCCAGTCGCGGCAGTTAAACCCGTTTCAAAAGGAACGACCAATGGCGCAGGCAAAGCACTTTAAAGCCAAATCGTTTTTTGCGACATCGCTAATTCTAGCGGGGCTGTGTTTATTTTTTACAGCGGACGCGCATGCGGTGCAAATCAAAAAAATCTATAGAGGCACGGTCAACTTCGATTTTGACGACGTGTCGCAATCGGTGGATATCGGCGCTGCGGTGGACACCACCAAATCCATTGTTCTTTTATCGCTCACCGCGGAAGGATCCTTCACCGAAGCCGATCAAAACTGTTTTTTTGCGGCGCAGTTTGAAGATGCGAGCACGCTTTACATTGACCGCGCGGGTGCTACCAAAGCGGCAGGTGTTATTTGGCAGGTGATCGAATTTAACGACGGCGTCAATGTTCAAAGAGGAATTACCAGTCTTCCCAATGGAACGGCATCGCAGTATTTAACAAAAACCATCGATTTGCCGGCAGCGCTTACGTCAACATCCACCGCAGTGCCGATTCTTTTTACTCGCATGGCCTACACCAATACTGATTTTACGCATGTTATGATGGTTGTTCCGACTCTCCCCAATGTCAATCAATTAACGGTTTCACGCCTTCATAATTCTAAAACTGCTAAAACGGTGACCATGGTGTGGCAGATTATCGAATTTTTGAAAGACGCGTCCGTTGTCACCGGCACAGCGACGCTGCCTCAGCCTGGAGCGGTGACGATTGATCAAACGCTCAACGTGGATATATCAGGCATGATCACGCTCAATAACGGAGGGCAGAACGCGCTGCTTTTTTTCTCGACGCAAGCCGGTACGGCAATAGCGGGAACGGACGCGCGCATCTTTGTTCGCGGTAGAATCACGTCGGCAACCAACTTGCAATTCATCCGAGCTTATGCCTCGAATAACGCCAATATGACGGTGCCCATCCGTTACTATGTCGTTGATTTAAAGGAATCCACCTCTGGTAATGCGCTTGGGTATGGAAATATCTACGGCAGCACCACGGAGGGTCCTGGGATGACCCCCAACCCCAATCTTCGATCGATTTCAAGCTCCACGAACACCACACCTATTATGATCCAAATGAGCAATACCCACGGCTTTAACGCAAGCGGCGGCCAGTGGGTGACGATTAACGGCCATAATACCAACACGAACGCGAATGGCACGTGGAAGGCAATTGTCGGCGTTAATTGCACAAACGGGACTGCCGGAGCCGGCGATTGCACGACTTCTCAGTTTGAGTTAACCGGTTCTATCGGAAACGGCGTGGGTGGCGCCACGGGTCAGGTTTGGATGAATCCACAAACTTTCGTTGTGAGCACTGCTACCAATGCGAATCCAATCGTTGTCACGACCAGTGCTGTCAATAATTTTGAAACAGGGCAGCGTGTGCAGATTGTTGGCGCCACCGGCAACACCGCGGCCAACGGCACTTGGATTATCACAAAGTCGGGTACGGTAGGGACGCAATTTACGATTCCCGTGGCCGGAAACGGTGCTTACGGGGCAAACAGCGCCTATGTTCAGCCGGTTGATCTTGCCGTTACAAATAAAAATATTGCCGCTTCCACGAATGCGACGCCGATTAGCATAAATATTAATGCTCATGGCTATGCGACGGGTCAGTACGTGAGAGTGGCTAACCATACACCCAATACCGGGGCCAATGGACAGTGGTTTATCACTGTTACGGATGCTAATAACTTTACTTTAAATGGTTCGGTGGGAAATGGCGCCACTTCGGCCACTGGTACGGTGGGCGTTTCAAATATTGCGATTACGTCGTCCACGAATGCGAGTCCTATCAGTCTTAACGTAGCCAATCACGGTCTGGTTTCTGGACAGTTGATCCGAATTTTAAGTCATGTCACCAATACAGCCGCCAACGGGGTTTGGTATGTCACCGTGACGGACGCTAATAATTTTACGCTCAATGGTTCGACTGGGAATGGTGTGGGCGGCGCAACGGGCGTGATGTTTCCGATCCCCACGGGTTGGCGCATTGAATCCAGCGACGACTTGGTGTATCCAAACGAAATTACTTTAACGTGCACCGCGCACCCTTTTTCAAATGGGCAGCTGATCAACGTTTCTAATCACTATATTAACAACAGCACCACGAACTCCACGGCCAACGGAAACTGGATTGTTAAAAGCGCAACGGCCAACACGCTGACCTTGACCGGATCTTTGGGTACCAACGGCGACGGGTCCGGTGCGGGTGGAAGAACCGGTTGGATCACCCCCGCAAACGTGAATGCCATTCCGGCATCGAGCGTGGAGAGAACAATCGTGATTCCGTCGACGTCCGTATCGGGCAGCACGCAAAATAATACAGCCTCAGAGGCGAGGATGGCGAGCTACTTGTCGAGCCCCACCACGCTTCATTTTATGCGCGATATCACCGCTAAAACGTTCCCTGCGGATTTTAACGTCTCTATTTTTGAATTCCCGTCAATCACCCTGACCTACCCAACGACGGCGACCTCTCTAACGGTGGGAACGAGCTATCCTTTTACATGGAAAAATTCTTTGGATGTGGCCGCCCACGATTACAAAGTCCAATTTTCGGTTGATGCGCCCCATGCGGTTTGGAATGATCTGGGTAGTGTTTGCGTCGATGGAACCCAGTCTTGTCAAGGATCCCTGCAGACGGCGCCCACGACCTTAGCGGCCGGAACAGTCAACGTGAAAATCCCTGATAATCTTGGAACCACGGCTAAGTTTAGAATTTGGGATGTGGTGGATGGCGCTACGCTAGCAGCCGTTCGGGTTAGCGACGCTTCGAACGAAAATATGAAACTGATTAGAAATTTGACGTTGACGGATCCAGTGGGCGGCGAAAATTGGACAGTGGGGGATCTTAAAAATCTGACTTGGACTTTTAGAGGTTTTACGAATTTCGGGACGGTGAAAATAGAGTACTTCGACGGCGCGTCTTGGGCGACGGTGCCGGGTGCCGGAACATTGGCTGTGAACAACGGGGGCGGTTCGAGCGACCCGTTCGCCGGAACAGGTTCGTTTACTTGGTCCCAGATTCCCAATCTCACCGGAACCAATCAGGCGCTGGTTAAATTTAGAATTGTCGCCAATGATTCTGCCATTGATGGAACCGCTTTTACGAGCACCTCCGGAAATCTTACCGTTCGGCGGGGACTGACTCTCACGTCTTTAAACTCAGGAACCTACAACGACCAAACACCTATCGATATTACCTGGGATTATTTGGGTGAAAAGACCGCCGATGCGTTTGACTGGGGAAACTTAAAATTCGAATTTTGTAATAACGGTGTCTGTGCCCAACCCTCGGACTGGACCAGTCTTCCGATTACAACGGGCCCAACGACTTATCTTGCGGATCAGGCGGTGAATATTAATGAGACGGGAACGCCTCCTTTTTCAGGAGCCGGTAAGTATGTTTGGACAATTCCGACCGGCTTTACCACCAACGGAGCGCAAGCCAAGATCAGAATTTCAAGTGCCAGCGATCCTAGCATTATTCAGACGTCCTCAAGTTTTTTTACAATCAATCCGACGGTCAGGTTGCTCACTCCCTCATCTACGGGCATTGTGATGTACCGCGGGGGAAGTTCGTATGACATTACTTGGACAGCAGATGCTTCTATTGCGAACGTAAAACTGGATTATGCAACTGATGGCGTAACGTTTAGCAATCCAATTGCGGCGAGCGTGGCTTCTTCAGGCGTGGGCACTAATACTTACTCATGGACCGTGCCGAATAATGTCGGAACCAATGTAAAAGTAAAAATTGGAAATGCCGATACGATCGGCATCTACCCGCCAGGCTCATTCACCGCGGTTTCAGCAAATCCATTTACGATTAAAGGCAGTATCGACGGCATTACACCCAATAGCGGAACCGTTCCTTATGCTGCTCCTTCTGTTTCGGTCACCTGGAACTCCCACGGAGCTTTAGGAAATGTGAAAATATTTTTATCATCCGATGGCAGCACCTCCAATTTTCCGACTCAGCTAAATTCCGGATCGGTGGCAGGCGGCAATGACACCAGCAGTCCCAACAGTTTTTCATGGGATTTGACAAGCCCCAGCATTCCGCCGGGAACGTACGTGATCCGCGTTCAAGAAGTGGATGGGGGCGGTACTCCGATCGGGGATGTTTACGGTGATTCTTCCGCGACATTTAAAGTGGTTGGAGCGATAGCGATTACGAACCCTCCGGTGAATCCGAGTCCTCCGACGTGGGTTGTAAACCAAAATGATGCCACGACACTTTTAACTTGGACAAAAAATCCAGGCTCGCTTGGAAACGTGAAGGTGGAATATTCCATTGACGACGGCGCGACGTGGCCGGGCGGCGCTCAAATCATCAGCGCTTCCAACAGTGGAACGACGCAAGCATTTACCGTGCCGGCATCCGCGGTGAGCGCAAGTTACATGAAATTCAAAGTTAGCTTGGTCAGCGATCCAACCAATGTTCAGGCAACGTCTGACCGCGTCAAAGCCAGAGGCACTTTGCAAGTTGTTCTCCCCAATGCCACGACTGATATTTTAAAAGTTGATCAATCGTACAACATCACGTGGACCAGCAAAGATTTCCTAAATAACGATTTGAACTGGGACAATGTCGATATCAGCTATTCCTTTGACGGAACGATTTATACGCCCATTACTGGCGTAAACGGCGTTCCGGCCATTCCAGCGGCGTACTCCTGGACTCCCGATCCCGCTGTTCAAAGTGACACGGTTAAAATTAAAGTTCAGGGCCACACTTACACCGACGTCGCAGACACCTCGGATAATTTTTTCAAAATTAAACCGAATATGGTTATCTTGACGCATAACGGCGGCGGCGCTCCAATCTGGTACGTCGACGCATATTCTGCCGCCGCGAGCATCACCTGGGAAACGCATGCGAAAGCGGGAACTGTCAATAACGTGAATCTTTATTATTGCAAAGGCGCTTTGGCGGATGATTGCGCAGGTTCAGGAACGTGGAACGCGATTCCGGGAACGGCGGGACTTTCGAATATTAATGCCTACAGCTGGAGCGTGGCGGATGCGATCGGGCCCTACACCCGTGTGAAAGTGGAGCCTCTGGTAAACGGAGCGACCGACGCGACGCTGGCGGATATTTCCAACAATGATTTTACGATTCGCGGCGCTTTTGAGTTTGTTCAGCCGGCCGCGGCGGCGATTTTAAGAGTGGGTGCTACGCCCACCATTCAGTGGACGAATCACGGCACCATGCCGAATGCGCCGACTCCGAATATTTCGATTAAATATACGCTGAACGGGTCAGTTTACACGGATATTGATGGCTCGCAACCTTTGACAAATGCCGCAGCGTATGGTGGTCACACCTATAACACTTGGACGATTCCAGACGCGGCACGCGGAGCAGTGGGACTCAAAATTCAATGGGAAGGGGACGCAGCCAATGTGAATGCGACCCGCGCCGTTTCAATCAAGCCCGATATTGTGATCAATTCTCCCAACGGCCTCACCTACCACATTGGAGATACGCCCGTGATTGAATTCACTCATACGGGACGCACGTCGGATACTTTTAAAGTCCGCTACTCCATCGACGGCGGCACAAACTGGAGCGACGCGGGAGCGAGTCCTACGGTGACCAGTGTCGCGCCGAACACGCCTTACACTTTCTCGCCGGCACCGGCGTTTACGATTCCAAACGACACTGGCATTGTGGTGCCGAATCAATTTAAAATCCGCGTGGAGCTTGTGGGTGATGAGACCGATGTGAAAAAAGATTCGGCCGTGAACACTATTTTAGGGAAATTGGCACCGGTATCGGCGCCGGCGGGTCCTTGGACCGCGGGTGTGACGACCCCGAATATTACGTGGACGCCCCAGGGAATCACGACGGTTAAAATCGAATACGCAACCGACGGAGTCACTTTTTCGAACGTCATTAACAATACGGCCACCGGAAATAATTATACGTGGCCGGCCATTCCCGGCTCGGCCGTCAGCGACAATGTCAAAGTTCGTGTCACCGCGCAAGACGCTAATGATAGCGTCACTTCCGTTACAACGGGCAGTGCCGTGACAATTTTACCGCAACTGGTTTTAACGGCTCCGAATGGACCTCTGGCGCGTTACGTTGGAGATGCATTGCCAATTACGTGGAATAGCACGGGTGCCGGAAATATTAAAATTGAATATACGTCCGATGCCGATCAGGTGACCCCAACTTGGACAACGCTGCCGGGCTATGGCACGGTGGACAGCACGCCGCAGAGCGCTTCGAATGCGTCGGTGCCGAATGTGATCAGCAATCATGTGAAATTTAGAATTACTAATTTAAACGCGAATCCTGCTTTGGTAGTGACAAGCGAGTCCTCGATTGAATTTCCGATTAAGGGTTCGCTGGTTCTAAATTCTCTGACTGCGGCCGGACTTTCTTACACATTGGGCGATCAGCCGGATGTGAGCTGGACTCCCAACGGAAGCATTGGGGATATCACTGTGGAATATTATAACGGTTCGAGCTGGAGCACGCTCACAACGACTGCTCCTGAAAGCGGGCCGTTTTCACTGCTATTGGATGCGGCAAATGGAATCACCACTGCCACCAATTTAGCAAAGGTGCGTATTTCTGCAACAAACGGATCAACCGCCGTCATCGCATCTGCCAATGCTTTTATTGTGAAGCCGCTTATTTCTGTTACGGCACCGTCGGCCGGAAATGATGTCTGGAGAGTGGACGATTCCAACGCCGTCGGGACGGAGCGCTTTATTACCTGGACTAAAAAAGGCGCCAACATTGCCAATGTGAAAATCGAATATTCTACCGATAATTTTTCGAGCGACATCAACGAGATTTATGCGTCGACAGCGAACGACGGCACGCAGAGTTGGTCCGCTTCAGCGGGTGCTACTTCCGACGTTCCGGACGTGATTAACCCCTCGCCAAATATCAAAATTCGAGTTTCGACATTGCCCACTTCAGACCCATGGGCTGTTTCGGCAACTTCTTCGGTTTTTAGAATTATCGGACAATTGCGAATGGATACTCCTGACGATGCAACTCCTGCGAAGTGGACGATTAATTCCACAAAAACAATCGGGTGGACCAACTTGCACGGAACTATCGACAATGTCAAAATTTATTATTCAACGGCCGGCGATGGAGGCCCGTGGACCATACTCCGCAATAGCGGAGGCACTATTGCTACTGTCCCATCAGGGGGTCCCGGAGCTCACACTTACGATTGGGCGATTCCTGACGATTTTCCGATTGTAAAAGATGATTTTAGATTGAAGGTTGTGGACGCCGACAATTCAAATGTGGAAGATGCGTCCACCGCCGCAAGCTCTACGCTTTCCAAATTTACTTTCGTTCATCCCATCACAACCGACGTGTGGGTGGCCGAAACTACGCATACCATTCAGTGGACCACTGCTCAAGCGGGTGTCCCGGCAAACGTCAAGATTGAAGTCAACACCGGTTCGGGATGGACCAATCTCGTTGAGAATGAAGGAACGGCCAACGATGGCATCATCGTGAATGATGGATCTCAGCCGTGGCTTCTTTCCGCAACAAGATCGCTTGCCGCGCAAGTGCGGATTTCAGATCCTTCAAATTCAACCGACAGTGTGACGCTGAGCCAAACTTTTAAAATCAGAGGAGATTTAACGGTTCAAATTCCATCTGATGGAACGCAGTCATGGAGTGTTGCTGCGAGCAATGCCGACACGCATGCGATTACTTGGGTGAAGAAGGGAAATATTGCGAACGTTAATCTTCAAATGACCAAAGACTTTACCGCCGGAACGCCGGTGTGGGAAAATCTTGCGGACGGGACAACACCGACGCCGCAAGTCACGCAAAATCTTGATGTAACCGGAAGCGCTAATGGCCCCTACACCTTTACTTGGGTGGTTCCGAATATCGCGGGTATCACGACTACCAAAGCAGCTATTCGCGTGGTAGACGCTTCTGACGGAACTGTTTTGGATGACTCCGATAATATCTTCACGATCAAAGGAAACGTTGCACTCACCGCCCCGAATGGGGGAGGCACTTACGCTGTCGGAGACTCAATCACGATTAGCGGCACTTTGTTCGGTCCGATCACAAAGATCCGTCTTTTCTATACCAAATTGGGCGTGAATTACAATCTGCTCGGAGTTGCCGGTCAATATTCGACCATGGACGTTGGCGGAGCGTCTTTTACGACGAGCAGCAATCTGGTTCCGAATTTAATTGGAAACGGAATCACGATGACGGTGCAGGACGATTCGAACACCACCGTTCAAGATGTGTCCGATGCGAGCTTCGGTTTTAAAGGCAATGTCGGCATCACCGCTCCGACCACAGCCGGCACAACAGGTTCACCGTTTATCGCGAATACTTCTCAGGATATTGTTTGGGATCGCTTTGGCTCGATCGGCAACATGACGTTTTATTACAGCGTAAACGATGGCCCCTATACGGCGGTCGCCGGCGCCGGTGCTGTTCCGTCCCCCTCAGCTAGCGGCAATACTTTTTCATGGACGGTTCCTGATGATTCCATTGTTTCGAACAATGTTAAAATTAAAATGACGGGACCCGATCTTTATAATGATGTGATTTCCGAACCCTTTATCGTGAAAGGCAGTATTGCAATCAACGCTCTGGCAGGTCCTTATGTGTTGGGGGACGATGTCAATTTAACGTGGACGGCTCACGGAGACATTGGTGTTGTCAAAGTTGAATATTTTGACGGCACGGGTTGGAACGTGATCACAAGCTCCGCGCCGCAAAACGGACCCTATACACTAACTCTCGACACCGCTACTGGTATTACAAAAGCAACAAACATTGCTCAAGTTCGAGTTTCTGCGAATGCCGACCCGGCGGTTGTCTCAACATCCGGACAATTTATGGTGAAGCCGCTCATCACTGTGACGGCACCTGCGTCCGGTAATGATATTTGGAGAGTCGACGATTCCAATACGGTGGGAACGGAGCGACTCATCACATGGACCAAGAAAGGTTCAAACATTGCGAATGTGAAGATTCAGTATTCTTCCGATAATTTCGTGAGCGATATCAACGACATATATGCGACTACCGCCAATGACGGAAGTCAGAGTTGGTCGGCCGCACTCGGCGCAACATCCGATGTACCGGATAATATCCGCACCTCTAAAGATTTGAAAGTTAGAGTTTTAACGTTGCCGACTTCCGATCCATGGGCGGTGTCTGCCTCCTCCGCTGTTTTCCAAATCATCGGTCAGCTCACGATGGATACTCCGAATGATGTGACGGGAGTCAAGTGGAGAATTAATTCCACGAACACGGTTGCCTGGACCAATACGCACGGCTCTATTGACGACGTAAAAATATATTATTCGACCGATTCGGGAACGAACTGGACGATTATCCGTAATTCCGGGGGTAACATTGCGTCTGTTCCTTCGGGATCTGCCGGACAACAGCATACTTATGACTGGGCGATTCCCGACGACTTTCCGATTATTAAAGATACTTTTAGATTAAAAGTCGTGGATTTCGGAAATGCCAATGTCGAAGATCCTTCGACGGCCCTAAGCTCGACGCTTTCGAAATTTGTCTTCACGCATCCCATTTCGACTGACGTTTGGGTTGCTGAAAACACTCAAACCATTCAATGGACCACGGCTCAAGCAGGTGTGCCCACCAATGTGAAAGTGGAATACAACGTCGGTGGCGGCTGGACGGTGATTAGCGAAAACGAGGGAACGGCCAATGACGGCATTATCGTTAATGACGGCACCCAACCTTGGACGCTTCCGTCTACAAGATCTTTGGCGGCTCAAGTCAGAATTTCAGATCCAGACGATGTGAATAGTATTACGAACAGTCAGGCCTTTAAAATTCGCGGCGATCTGACGATGACCGCACCCAATACCGGAACCGAGTCGTGGGGGGTTGGTATCAATAATGGTGACACGCACGCCATTACCTGGACTAAAAAGGGAAATATCGCCAACATCAATTTGCAAATGACAAAAGACGTTACCGCCGGAACTCCAGTGTGGGAAAACTTGGTTGATGGAACCACGCCGACTCCGCAGGTGACACAAAATATCGATGTCACCGGAAGCGCCAACGGACCCTTTACGTTTAACTGGGTGATCCCGAATGTTGCGGGTATCACCACGACCAAGGCGGCGATTCGCGTGATTGACGCCTCTGACGGAACCGTACTAGATGATTCGGATGCGATGTTTACGATTAAGGGTACGGTGCATTTGTCGAATCCCAACGGCGGCGGCTCTTACGCGGTCGGTAGTGTGATCACGGTTGATGGAACCGTGTTTGGTCCGATTACGAACGTGCGTCTTTATTACACCAAGAGCGGCACGGATTATGGGTTAAACGAAGTTGTTGGCGGTCAAGTGGTGGCGGTCACGGGTTCCAATTTTACTAAACAATGGACGGTTCCGGATAGAATTGGGACGGGAATTACCGTTCGCGTGGAAGACGCATCAAACTCCGTCGTGCAGGATCCATCCGATGCCGGCTTTGGCATTAAAGGAAATGTTGCGATCACCGCTCCGACGACTGCAGGAACCACTGGAACGCCGTTTATTGCGAACACCGCTCAGAATATTATTTGGGATAAATTCGGTTCGATCGGCAATATGACATTTACTTATAGTGTCAATGACGGACCCTATACGGCGGTATCGGGAGCCGGCGCGGTTCCTTCGCCTTCCTCCACAAATAATACTTTTTCTTGGACGGTGCCAGATACTGGAATTGTTTCGACCAACGTCAAAATTAAAATGTCCGGCAGCGATCTTTTGAATGACGTGATCTCAGAGCCATTTATTGTTAAGGGGAGCATTGTCTTAAACGCTGTTACCGGTCCTTACGCTTTGGGTGACGATGCCAATCTCACTTGGACGGCTCACGGAGATATTGGTTTTGTGAAAGTAGAGTATTTCGACGGCACAGGCTGGAATGTTGTGACGACCACCGCTCCTCAAAATGGCCCTTACACGATCACGCTGGATTCTGGCGCAAGCATCACCAAAGCCACAGATATCGCACAAGTGAGAATTTCATCGGCCGCTGATCCCGCAGTTGTTTCGACATCCGGTCAATTTATGGTCAAGCCGGTAGTGGCTATCACAAGCCCTGCGGGTGGCAATGATATCTGGGTGGTGGACGCGGTCAAAAATATTACGTGGAATAAAAAAGGCTCAAATATTGCCAACGTAAAAATTGAATATTCGAGTGATAATTTCGCCGCCGACATAAACCCGCTCACGGGCGCTGAATTCACAAACGGTGACACCACTAACGACGGAACAGCCTCATGGATTGTTCCGGATAACTTGCGTTCTTCCAAAGATCTGAAAATCAGAATCCGAACTTTAGCGACAGCAGATCCTTGGGCTGTCACAGCTGTTTCCGTCCCCTTCCAAATCATCGGTCAACTCACTATGGACACTCCCGATGACTCAACCGCAGTCAAATGGAGAATCAATTCCACGAACACCATTGCTTGGACCAACACGCACGGCGCGATTCAAAACGTAAAGATCTATTACTCTTCAGCAGGGGACGGAGGTCCTTGGACTCAGCTTCCCGGTACTGGAAACATTGGGTCAGGTGCCGCCCAGCAACAACACACTTATGATTGGGCTATTCCCGACGACTTCCCGATCATCAAAGATACCTTTAGATTAAAAGTGGTCGATGCAACAAACGCCAACGTGGAAGACGCGTCTACTGCAGTGAGTTCGACCCTCGCAAAATTCACCATCTCTCATCCAATCTCATCCGATATTTGGGTTGCTGAAAACACTCAAACTATTCAGTGGGCCACTGCTCAAGCGGGTGTGCCGGCTAATGTGAAAGTGGAGTACAACGTTGGAGCGGGTTGGGTTCCTATCAACGAAAATGAGGGAACAGCTAATGACGGCATCATTGTGAATGATGGGACGCAGCCTTGGCTCTTGACTGCCACCCGATCTCTTGCGGCACAGGTGAGAATTTCAGATCCGAGTAATTCGGACAGCATTGTGAATAGTCAGTCGTTTAAGATTAGGGGAAGCTTAACGATGACAGCACCCAACACCGGAACGGAGTCTTGGGGAGTGGGTGTCAATGATGCTGATACTCACGCCATCACCTGGACTAAAAAGGGAAATATCGCCAACGTCAATTTACAATTAACCAAAGATTTTACGGCCGGAACTCCCGTTTGGGAGGATTTGGTTGATGGAACGTCTACTCCTCAAAACACACAAAATATTGATGTCACCGGAAGCGCCAACGGACCCTTTGCTTTTAACTGGGTGATACCGAATGCGGCGGGTATCACCACCACGAAAGCGGCGATTCGCGTGATTGACGCTTCTGACGGAACGGTGTTGGACGATTCGGACGTGATGTTTACCATTAAGGGTAATGTGCATTTATCCAATCCCAACGGCGGCGGCTCTTACGCGGTGGGTAGTGTAATTACCGTTGATGGCTCGGTGTTTGGTCCGATTGCAAACGTCCGTCTCTACTATGTCAAAAGCGGAACGGACTATGGCCTGAACGAAGTGGTTGGTGGTCAAATTGTTGCGGTTGCCGGAGCGAGTTTCACCAAACAATGGACGGTTCCAGATCGTATTGGCACCGGTGTTACGATCCGCGTGGAAGACGCAGCCAATTCTATTGTGCAGGATACATCCGATGCCGGTTTTGGCATTAAAGGAAATGTTGTAATTACAGCCCCGACGACTGCGGGAACCACCGGGTCTCCCTTTATCGCGAACACCGCTCAAAACATTGTTTGGGACCGCAATGGAACGATCGGGAATCTTACCTTCTACTATAGCGTCAATGACGGCGCTTACACGGCGGTGTCGGGAGCCGGCGCTGTACCGTCCCCCTTATTAACGGGTAATAGTTTTTCTTGGACGGTGCCGGACACAGGAATTGTTTCGACCAACGTTAAAATTAAAATGTCCGGAAGCGATCTTTTGGCAGATGTGATCTCTGAGCCATTCATTGTAAAAGGTACAATCGTGCTAAACGCGGTTACCGGGCCCTATACCTTAGGAGATGATGCCAATCTTACTTGGACCGCTCACGGAGATATTGGTGTTGTGAAAGTGGAATATTTCGACGGCACGGGTTGGAACGTGGTTACAACATCCGCTCCTCAAAACGGACCCTATACGCTGACGCTTGATTCCGGAGCGAGCATTACCAAAGCGACTAACATCGCCCAAGTGAGAGTTTCGGCCAACGCCGACCCTGTGGTGGTTTCAACCTCCGGGCAATTCATGGTGAAGCCGTTTGTTTCGATCACAAGTCCTGCCGGCGGCAATGATATCTGGGTGGTGGATGCGACAAAGAATGTGACGTGGAGCAAAAAAGGTTCGAATATTGCGAATGTTCATATCGATTATTCATCCGATAACTTTAGCGCTGACGTCAACAATCTAACGGGCGTTGAGTTCACGAATGGTGACACAACGAACGATGGTACAGCGCAGTGGATTGTTCCGGATAACTTGCGTTCTTCCAAAGATCTGAAAATCAGAATCCGTACTTTACCATTAGCGGATCCATGGGCGATTAGCGCAACTAGCGTCCCCTTCCAAATCATCGGTCAACTCACCATGGACACTCCCGATGACTCAACCGCAGTCAAATGGAGAATTAATTCCACCAACACCATTGCTTGGACCAACACGCACGGCGCGATTCAAAACGTAAAGATCTATTACTCTTCAGCAGGGGACGGAGGTCCTTGGACTCAGCTTCCCGGTACTGGAAACATTGGGTCAGGTGCCGCCCAGCAACAACACACTTATGATTGGGCTATTCCCGACGACTTCCCGATCATCAAAGATACCTTTAGATTAAAAGTGGTCGATGCAACAAACGCCAACGTGGAAGACGCGTCTACTGCAGTGAGTTCGACCCTCGCAAAATTCACCATCTCTCATCCAATCTCATCCGATATTTGGGTTGCTGAAAACACTCAAACTATTCAGTGGGCCACTGCTCAAGCGGGTGTGCCGGCTAATGTGAAGATCGAATATTCATATGACAATACGAATTGGTTTTCCATAGCAGAAAACGAAGGAACGGCTAATGACGGCATCATTGTAAACGATGGCACTCAACCCTGGGCATTGCCCGCGACAAGAGCGCTTGCCGCGCATATCCGCATCTCAGATCCGAATGATGTTAGCAGTATCGTGTCTAGCGACGCCTTTAAGATTAGAGGCGATTTGACCATAGACATTCCAAGCGATGGAACGCAGTCATGGGGAATTGGTATCAATAACGCTGACACCCATACGATTCAATGGACGAAAAAGGGAAGTATCGCCAACGTCAACTTACAAATGACCAAAGATGCTTCCGTTGGTTCTCCTGTATGGGAAGATCTAGTAGATGGAACCACACCTGCGGGTCAGGCGACTCAAAATATTGATGTCACCGGCAGTGCGAATGGCCCTTACACATTTAACTGGGTGATTCCTAACACTGCGGGTATGACAACGACGAAAGCAAAAATTCGCGTAGTGGATGCGTCCGATGGAACGGTGCTCGACGATTCTGATTCTATGTTTACCATTAAGGGCAACGTACACTTGACCGGCCCTAATGGCGGTGGCAACTACGCTGTGGGAAGTGCGGTTACGGTGAACGGATCCGTATTTGGTCCGATCACTAGCGTCCGTCTGTATTACACGAAGAGCGGCACGGATTATGGACTTAACGAAGTGGTGGGTGGCGATGTGGTGGCCGTCTCGGGCTCAAGTTTTACGAGACAATGGACGATCCCAGACCGGATTGGCTCAGGAATCACTGTCCGGGTGGAAGACTCCACAAACTCACTGATTCAAGATACGTCCGATGCCGGATTTAATATCAAAGGCAATGTGGTGATCTCGGCTCCCACGACTGCAGGAACCACCGGCACGCCGTTTATCGCGAATGCGTCGCACAATATTATTTGGGATCGCAACGGATCCATCGGCAACATGACTTTTTATTACAATGTGAACGATGGAGCGTGGACGGCTGTGTCGGGCGCCGGCGCGGTTCCTTCACCTGCACTGTCCAATAACAGTTTTGCGTGGACGTTGCCGGACACGGGAATTGTTTCAACCAACGTTAAAATTAAAATGTCCGGCTCAGATTTATTGGCGGATGTGATCTCCGAACCCTTTATCGTCAAGGGAAGCATTGTGTTAAACGCGGTACCGGGCCCTTACTTTTTAGGAGATGATGCGAATCTCACCTGGACGGCTCACGGTGATATTGGAAATGTCAAAGTCGAATATTTTGACGGCGCGGGGTGGAACGTGGTTACAACTGCCGCTTCTCAGAACGGTCCCTACACCCTGACACTGGATGCGGTGAACAGTATCACCAAAGCAACCGACATCGCACAAGTGAGAATTTCCTCTAACGCTGACCCGGCCGTTGTTTCAACCTCGGCACAATTCCTCGTCAAGCCGCTCATTACGGTTACAAGTCCTGCGGGAGGCAATGATATTTGGGTAGTGGACGCCGTTAAAAATATTACCTGGGATAAAAAAGGTTCAAATATTGCGAATGTTCACATTGATTATTCAACCGATAACTTTAATACAGACGTCAACAATCTCACCGGTGCTGAATTTACAAATGGAGACACGACGAATGACGGCACCGCTTCGTGGGTGGTTCCGGATAACTTGCGTTCTTCAAAAGATCTGAAAATCAGAATCCGCACATTGCCTTTGCCGGATGCGTGGGCAGTATCGGCAACATCTGTCCCCATTCAGATTATCGGTCAGCTGACCATGGACACCCCCAATGACGTCACGGGAGTGAATTGGAGAATCAACGCGACGAATACCGTCGCGTGGACCAACACGCACGGCGCCATTCAAAACGTAAAAATTTATTATTCTTCGGATTCCGGTACAAATTGGACCGTTATCCGCAATGCCGGCGGCAGCATCGGAAACATCTCATCGGGTGCGGCTGGCCAGCAGCATACTTACGACTGGGCGATTCCCAGTGACTTTCCGATTATCAAGGATACGTTTAGGCTTAAAGTTGTCGATGCATCGAATGCCAACGTGGAGGACCCCTCAACGGCCGTTAGTTCCACTCTAGCCAATTTTACGTACACGCATCCAATCTCCTCGGATGTGTGGATCGCGGAGAACACTCAAACCATTCAATGGGCGACACCGAGCGCGGGTGTTCCGGCTAACGTCAAAGTGGAGTATTCCTATAATGACACGAACTGGTTCCCGATCGTAGAAAACGAAGGCACGGCCAATGACGGCATTATTGTGAACGATGGCACTCAGCCTTGGGCGCTTCCGACGACTCGGTCGCTTGCCGCTAAAATTAGAATTTCAGATCCGAATGATTCGACGAACAGCGCCATCAAGAGTCAGGCCTTTAAAATTCGTGGTGATGTCACGCTGACTGCGCCAAACTCTGCTTTGTCATGGGGTATCGGTGTGAACAATGCGGATAATCACGCGATTACTTGGACAAAGAAAGGGGATATTGCCAACGTTAATCTTCAGTACACCAAAGATGCCTCTGCTGGAACCGTGGTTTGGGAAGATTTGGTCGACGGCACAACTCCGACGCCCAATGCCACACAAAATATTTCGACAGCGGGCTCAGGGCCCTTTACCTACAATTGGGTCATCCCTAATATCTCCGGTATCATTACAACGAAAGCCAGGATTCGCATTATCGATGCTTCCGACTCGACGGTTTACGACGATTCGGATGTGAACTTTATCATCAAGGGTAACGTGGGTATTAGTTATCCGGATGGATCGGTGAATTATGCCGTCGGCAGTGTCGTGACGGTGACGGGAACGATTTTCGGTGACATCCCACAGATTCGCTTAAGTTACAACAAGGGTGGAACGTGGTACGGTTTGAACGGAGTAGTGGGTGGTGCGCTAGTGGATTCCGCCGGAACAACCTACTCTTATGATTGGACGATTCCCGACGCGATCGGCAACGGCATTTACGTGCGCGCAGAAGATTCGAACAACAACACCGTCGGTAGCAATTCTCCGACATTTGGCATTAAAGGCAATGTGGCGATCACGGCGCCAACGACTATCGGCACGACAGGGTCTCCGTTTATTGCCAACACCGCTCAGAGCATTGTCTGGGATCGCAACGGTACGATTGGAAATCTCACTTTTTCATATAGCGTGAATAACGGAGCCTACACCGCCGTTGCCGGTGCGGGTGCCGTGCCGTCGCCATTATTAACGGGCAATAGTTTTTCTTGGACCGTCCCTGACACCGACATTGTTTCAACCAACGTTAAAATTAAAATGTCCGGCGCCGATCTCTTGGCGGATGTGATTTCTGAGCCCTTTATTGTGAAGGGCACCATTGCGCTTAACGCGGTGACAGGGCCTTATACGCTTGGGGATGATGCCAATCTGACTTGGTCTGCTCACGGAGATATTGGGCTTGTGAAAGTGGAATACTTCGACGGCACCGGTTGGAACGTGATCACAACCACGGCTCCGCAGAATGGGCCCTATACGCTGACACTGGATGCGGTCAATAGCATCACCAAAGCCAGCAATATTGCACAAGTTCGCGTTTCCGCGGCCTCCGATCCGGTCGTAGTTTCAACCTCGGGGCAATTCATGGTGAAACCGTTTATTGTCATTACGGCACCCACCGGTGGAAATGATATTTGGGTGGTTGACGCAGCGAAAAATATTACCTGGACAAAAAAAGGTTCGAATATTGCGAATGTGCGCATTGATTATTCATCCGATAACTTTACAAACTCAGATCTTTTAACCGGCGCCGAATTTACGAACGGAGACACGCCCAATGATGGAACGGTGTCTTGGGATGTGCCGGATAATATTCGTTCAGCCAAAGATTTAAAAATCCGCATTCGCACGCTTCCGCTTTCCGACACGTGGGCGGTGAGTGCGAACTCTGCCCCATTCCAAATTATTGGCCAGCTCACCATGGACACGCCGGATGACACGACACCCGTGGTGTGGAGAATTAATTCAACCAATACCGTTGCTTGGACCAACACGCACGGCGCGGTTCAGCAGGTAAAATTATGGTATTCGTCAAACGGCGACTCCGGCCCGTGGACTCAACTTCCCGGAACGGGCAATATCAACTCCGGTGCGGCCGGACAACAGCATACGTATGACTGGGCAATTCCCGGAACATTCCCAATCATCAAAGATAATTTCCGTATCAAAGTCAGTGACGCTGCCAATGCAAACGTTTTTGACCAGTCCACAGCGGCGAGCTCCACCATCGCAACGGTAACTTTTGCGCATCCAATCTCATCCGATGTTTGGGTAGCGGAAAACGCGCACAATATTCAATGGACGACTCCTCAGGCGGGTGTTCCGACCACTGTAAAACTAGAATACAACGTCGGCGGCGGTTGGGTTTTGGTCCCAGAAAATGACGGAACGGTTAATGATGGTATTGTAACGAATACTGGAACGCGGTCGTGGACGTTGCCGACCACAAGATCTTTGGCGGCAAAAGTCCGCATTTCCGATCCGAACGATGCCAATAGTATTGTCGAAAGCGATCCGTTTAAAATCCGCGGTGATCTGACTGTGACTTCTCCGACGCTCGGCTCCGAAGCGTGGGTGGTGATGACGACTCACGACATTACGTGGACGAAAAAGGGAAATATTTCCGCAGCGAACTTGCAAATCACAAAAGACGCTACCGTTGGAACGCCAGTTTGGGAAAATTTAGTGGATGGAGATGCCAACACCACGCAAAATATTTCACTTCCGGGAACGGGCCCATATACTTTTACGTGGAGAGTTCCAAATGATCCCACCATCATGAGCTCCAAAGCAAGAATTCGCGTGGTGGATGCTTCCGATCCAGCGGTCTACGATGATTCGGACACCAATTTTACAATCCAGGGCCGATTGACATTGAACGCAGCGGTGCCCAATCCACTTTATGTGGCTGATATCTATTCCATTGCCTGGACTCGCGAGGGCACGATTCCAACGGTGAAGGTGGAGTACTCGGTGAATGGCGCACCGTTTCAATATTGCTTGGATGCTGTGACGGCACCGGCGGACAGTGTTGTGGCCAATTCCTTTAACTGGAAAGTTCCCGACAGCATCAACACCAATGTGATCTTGCGCATCAGCAATACCGATGCGACAAAGCCGACGATCGTTGCTTCTTCCAACACCTTCGCCATCAAAGGCCAAATCGCTTTGGATGCGCCTACGGCAGGTCTACTCTGGAAAGTGGATGACTCCAATGCCATTCAATGGACACCCACGGGTACGATGGGAACGGTCAAGCTCGAGTATTCGAAAGATGGATTTGCGACAGCGGGCATTCCGGTCACCGGCCCCGCCAATGAAAGTGCTGCTGCGCTTTCCGCGGGTGTGAGCGGCGTGCAACAAAGTTTCACCTGGAAAATTCCTAATGACATCAACGACACAGTGACCGTGAAAATTTCACCCAACGTAGTAACTCAGGCTGCTGCAGTCGAGTCCGGTGTATTTAAAATTGTCGGTGCTTATAAATTGCTGACTCCCAACGGTGGTGGAGGACAATTTTTTGAAGTGGATGGCTCGACTCCGATCACATGGGAAAAACACGGAACGGTGGGCGCGATCCGTATTGATTATTCGACGAATGGGTTTTTAAATGAAACTCAGACGATTACGATTGCAGACTCCATTGCGAATCCCGGATTGGTTCAGCCGGGCGACTTGAGTTACTCATGGACCATTCCAAACTCAATCGGTGGAAGCGTGCGCGTCAGAATCTCGGATCCGTCTGTAGGGGTTTCCACAGTTGCGGACGGTTCTGACAACGATTTTGCAATCCGCGGAAAGATTGATGTTTCGGCTCCTGCGGGCGGCGAAGTGTGGCTGATTGGAAGCGATCATACTATTCAGTGGGCGAAACATGGAACGATGCCGGCTGTAAAGGTGGAGTATTCGATCGGCGGCGGCGCGTATTCTTACGTGAAAGATGCGGGCGGAGTCGACGCGACCAGTGTCGCCGGAAACTCTTATTCATGGCGCATTCCGGATCAAAAAACATTGAACGGCGCTCGAATCAAAGTGACCAATCTATCGGACCAAACCAATGTTTACACTATCAGCAATCCTTTAACGATTCGCGGTGGTTTTAGCTGGCAGTTTCCGAATGTCGCAGGCCAGGTCTTTAAAGTGGGGACCACACAAAACCTGACGTGGACAACGTTCGGTACGATCACGAACGCGTCTCTTGAATATTCGAATAATAGCGGATTTTCGTACCAGTCGGTGAAGGATGCGGGCGGTGCGGACGCAACCGGATTTATCAACACCGGCAGTTTCAACTGGGTGATTCCCAACGATATCTCAAAAGACGTCTACATTCGCATTAAAGACGCTTCAGATCCTGACGCCAAAGATATCACGCCGAAGATTAAAATTGCGGGCACGCTTTTTGTGGATCAGCCCGTGGGAACGTCGCGGTGGGGCGTCGGATCCACGCAAAGCATTATTTGGCATTCCACCGGATCCATTCAGAATATGAAAATTGAATATTCAACCGATGGCGGATCGAACTGGGTGGTTCCGGCTATTCAGGATCTGGTTCCCGTGAGCAATGGAACACAGGCTTGGCTTATTCCGAACGCCGTCACGGCAAATGCCATGATTCGCATCAAGGACGTGATTTCAGATAGCGGTTCCGATCCGGTTACTTCCAATCCGTTCAAGATCACGGGTACCTTCTCATTTCTTGCGCCGCTTGCCGCTGATGTGTGGCCGGTAACGACAGGAGAAATTGCCAACACGACACGAAATATTGTGTGGTCCACTCAGGGTAATGTTACCTCGATTAATTTACGCTACTCACCAACTGGCGCAGCGCCTTGGACACTGATCAACACCGCTGGTCCAATTGCGGATGGTGGGAATGGCGGTTCTTATACCTGGACGGTTCCCGATAGCATCAGCGCTTCGACAAAAATTTTAATTGAAGATAACGCCGATAACCAGACCAACACTTCTTCTGGAACGTTCACCGTTCGCGGGGATTTGAACATCACATCTCCGGTTGGCGGTGAAAAGTGGGGAGTGGGCGATATCAAAAATATCACGTGGCAGAGAAACGGATCTATTTCCGAAGTGTTTATTTATTACTCGAAGTCCGGTTCGAACGGTCCGTGGATTCCAATTATGAACCCGATTTCCGGTTTGGCGAATATCCCGAACTCTGGTTCGCTGTCCTGGACAGTGCCCGATGATATCACCAACAACGCCTATGTGAAGGTAGACGCTGCATCCGGTCCCGCGGTGAGCACGAAATCTCCCGCACAATTTAAAATCATGGCGCGTTTTGTCATCACGGCTCCCACCGGCGGCGCTGTTCTTCTGGCGGGTCAAGACCAAACGATTTCTTGGAATAAGTGGGGTTCTGCGGCAACCACGGTCAGAATTGAACTTGCGACCGATGGAAGTGGCAATCCTCCAACCTACAACAAAATTCTTGATTTGAGCGCGCCGGCCGGAACGAGCACAGGCTCTTATAACTGGGCTGTCGATAACCCTGTGTCAGCAGCCAATAACGTAACGCCCACTGCGCGTCTAAGGATATACGACACAACCGACATTGACAGCGCGGCAACTTCTTCTAGTAATTTCATCATTCGCGCAAGCTTTACGATGAGCCCGCTGATCGGAAGCGTTCCGCTCAAAGTCGGTGACACTTACGACGTGGTTTGGGCTAAAGTCGGTAATATTCCTCAAGTCCTATTGCAGTATTCTCCGTTTAACAACTTTGGTGTCGATGCCCGCAACATTGAAGGTTCTGCGGCGGGCCTTGTGGCGAATGTGGGAGATTCGGGCAAAGGAGATGGGCCTAACACCGCTCGCTTTGTGTGGACGGTACCGGACATCGACCCGGCAGAAGCTGACCATGTTTACTTGCGCGTTTCGGATCCGAACGACTCCGGCGCCAAGAGCGTTTCCAACGAATTTATGATCAAGCCGAAGTTTACCGTAACTTCTCCGAATGGAAATGCGGATCCGAATCTTGCCGAAAAATGGAAAGTAGGTATTTCTTATCCAATTACCTGGACGAGCTCCTCTGCTTTAGTGAATACGCCCACTGTAAAAGTTTCGTACTCCATAACCGGCGGCGCCTCATGGGTTCCTATTGCTACCGTTAGCAATAACGGGACCCGCAATTGGACGGTTCCGGATGCAATTTCGGAAGACGCTAAAATCCGCGTGGAAGATGCCAATGACGCCACGGCCTTCGATGATTCCAATGAAAATTTCAAAATCATCTCCAATTTCACTTCGATGGCGCCCAATGGCGGGCAGGTTCTAACGGTGGGCGACCTCACGCCGATCACATGGGGTTATCAGGGAACGGTGTCGAATGTAGAATTGTCTTACTCCACAGCAGGCTCCGATTTTTCTGCGGCGACTATTTTTGTTCCGTTTACGCAGGCGAATAATATTTCAACAAATCCGAATAATGGATCTCTGCCGAGCCAATGGACTGTGCCGGATGCGATTGGCTACAACACTAGAATCAGAGTGAAGAGCTTTAATGACGACGGATACATTATTTCCGCGAGCGATTTCAGAATTAAAGGTAAGATCGAATTTAACTACGGCCAAGCTCCGCTTTCGGCCCCCATTTTGAGCGAGCCGGTGCCGATCGGTCAGCCCTACACGATTAAATGGAAAACAACCGGCACTATTCCTAACGTGAAGATTTTATATGATGTGAATGACGGCAACGGAGCCGACAATAATCCCGGCACCGGAGACGAATTCTTGGGTGTCATCACAAATTCTGTTGCGAACACCGGCTCCTATGTATGGCCGGCTGTACCCGACCAAGGAACGGCATTTGCCAAAATTCGTGTGATCGATGCGCGTGTCGCTGAGGCAGACGTAATGGGCGATTCGGCCAAATTCAATATCGTGGGTAATTTGAGTGTGGTGACTCCAGCCGGCGCTGAAGCGTGGAAAGTGAATACGGCTCAGCAAGTCACATGGCATTGGGGCGGCACGATTCAACGCATTAAAGTTTCTTACACGACGAATCCAGCGGTGCTGGCATCCGATTCCAACGCTTGGACAACGGTCGAGACTATTGATTACGGCGCCAATAGCGGAAATGGAAATAACGGTGCCGATCTTAGAACCTACAACTGGGCAATTCCGGACAGCATTTCACCGACGGTGCGCGTGAAAGTTGAAAATGCGGATGATTCGTCGGTATACAGTGTGTCTCAGACCTTCAAAATCGTTGGTTCATTTAGAATCACCGCTCCAAATGGAAATGCGGATGTGACGCTGACCGATCGCTGGGTGACGAACGATGTATGGAATATTACTTGGGAAACCAACGGTAATATTCCGGCCGTCAAACTTCAATATTCCAATGACAATTTTGTGAGCGATATTCACGTCATCGACAATGCCGCTCCAAACGTACCCAATGGTTATTCAGGCGCTTATCCCTATGTCAGCAGCTATGCATGGCAAATTCCTGACGTGGTTCTTAAAGATGTCGGAGGCGCATACACCGGACCCAATTTGGTGAAGGTCAGAGTGATTGACGCCAATGACGCGGCGGTGACCGATGTCTCCGATGATCCCTTCAAGATTGATTACTACAAAGTGACGTGGTTGTTGCGCGACTTGTCAACCTTTAAAGTTTTAACGGAATTGGGTGTCAAAGAGGTGAAATCATCAGACGCTAATTTCGTTCAATGGGTCGAGGCTGGTGTGGCTCAAGAATCTGCTCCCGGCGTATTACCTCCTTATAACCGCATTCAACCAACTCCGGCGGGGAGCTGGCTAGCCACATGGACTAAGACCGGTTATGGCGATGTGTCTCAGCTTGTGCTCTTAAACAAGAATCAACCGACGCTAGATCCGAAATATGTTATTTTCATGGAAACGACGGCCGTGCACATTTATTTGGCCGAATCCAAATACAGCTTTGATCCGGGTAACAGCACGGTGATCCCGGCAATTCCGACTAAACTCGATATTATTGGTTGGCTCTCTCGTGACGGCGCCATCATCTCGGGTGTGGTGAACGCCAAAGTCGAAATTTACGACGGCACGACGCTAGTTGGAGGCGCGGCTATTCCTCTAGCGAAAGTGTTGGATGCCGGCACCGGAGCGGATACAGGCCTTTGGAATGCGAGCCGAACCAACGTAACGATCGCACCAATGAGCTTGCAGGCTGGTAAAACCTATATCGGCAAATGCTACATGCAGATTGCAAGCCAAGTCGACGAAGACGTGTGGTATCAAACGCCGTCTGCGTTTGAAATCACCGCGTCCGTGAAACTTGAAGAGGTGAGAGCGACCGTTGAGAAAAATATCGATAAACCGCTGTCACAATTCGCCACTGAAATGCAAGCGACTTTGGATAATCAGACGACCACTCTAACATCCAAGTTAGATGCTCAAACGGTAACTATACAGAGCACTCTGGATGCTCAGACTCAAATTATCACGTCCGCCATCACAGACTTTAATAATAGCGTCGCTAGCGCTATCACGGATCTCAATACGGCGGCCGATCGAAGCTTGGACGCGGCGGAAAACTTGGAAGACACGGCCAACAAATTTTCATGGAAAGCCGTTGTGGCTCCAAACCCGGCTCTCACCGGTGACTCGGTGATGTTGCAGGCGCAGGGACCGCCGAATCTCAAGCCGATTGTCAGTGTTTATAACAACACGAACAAGCAGGTTATTGCCGCGGCCATTATGGAAGAAGAGTCTTTGCGCCCGGGCAATTACAGCTACACCTTTAAAGCCATGTCCTCAAGCTTCACTCCTGGTCAAGCGTATACGTACATTGTGACGGAAGACGTCACGGGTGGTTTGGTGGCCGGTTCCGGATTCGTTGAAAGTATTTCGCTGACTGCCGTTGCCGGCTTGGCTAGCGCCGCACCTGCCGCTGAAAAAGCAGCCAAAGAAGCTGTGGAAGCCATCAAAGAACTTGAAACCACTATGGCTCGCGGCGGTGATTTGAAGAAAGCCCTTGTGAATTTACAGCGCTCCGTTGATTCCCTGCCGGATCAAGTCAGCAAGGTGAGCGGAGACACCAAGGGCGTTCGCTCTGCGGTGAACGAAATTTCCACTCGCTTGCAACAGCTCGCCGGAAACCAAGGGCTCGACTTTACTCAACTTTTTGCAAAAGCATTGGACGAAAATGCTAAAATAGAAGACATTCGCACCCGTTCCGGTGCCATTGTGAATTCACTGGAACTCTTGGGGGCGATCGTCGAGAAGAGACTGGGTGGCGGCGACGAGCCGATTGTAGCGACCTTCCTGGAAGCTGCATCTTAAGGATTGATAAATTGAGGGTGAATGAATGAACGCTCGAAAAATTCTTCTGCTTACTTTATTCACAGCGCTTGTAGCTTCGTGGGCCGCTCACGAAGCTTATTCGGCGAGTGTTAAAATGAGAGTCGTGGTCGTTAATCCTTCCGATAAAAAAGAGCAAACCAAGTCCGTTCGCACTGAACTGCCGAAGGAAGTGAAGCAGAAAGACATTTTAGATGCCGGTGGATTGGACATAGAGTACGATACCGAAAAGGGCGCTTTTTATGCCTCCAAAAATGACATTCCGCTAGCTCCTCTCGAGACTAAAATTTTTGAAATTGTCATGAACGACGTTTGGATTTGGCCTAAGGAAAACCTCGATTTCTTCCGTGAACAAACCAAAAAAATTGTGGCCAAATTAAAAGACACGTCGTTTGGCGAGCAGGCTGAACTCATCGCTAAAACCATTTATGGGCGTCTGGATGAAATTGAAACCAATCAGAACGATCAAAATGTTTCGCGTCAGCAGCACGTGGCGTATTTCCGCGAAGCCAATAAGACCATTGAGTCGGTGAAGGCGGATATCGAGCGACTGCAGAAACTGCTGATCACAGCAGGCGGCACGCCGAATCTCGATCTTGTCGAAAACGCTGACGTGAAACTCAAATCCCCCAATACCAAAACGACCTGGATCGTTATCTTTGCCGTGATCTTGTTCGTCGCGATCTTGAGCGGCACGTTTTACTTTACGTGGCTCAGGCAGTCCAGTAACTCGGACGCAGTATTTAAAAAAGAAAAAGACGCTTCTTTCGCTGAATTCAAACCCAAAAAAGAATAGCGTATAAATGGCGCTGACCCCGATTGAGGTGAAAGTCTTAAGTCCTCAGCGGCTCATTTTTGAAGGGCAAGCAAAGAGCATCATTCTCCCGGGAGAATCGGGTGTTTTTGAAATTGCCCCGCATCACAAGCGTTTACTTTCCAGATTATTAGGCGGTTTTGTCATTATTGACAATAAGCGCATGTCGATTAAGCGCGGTGTAGTCAAGGCAGGCTTAAACAAAGTGACAATTATCGTTGAAGAAGATGATTAAAAAAAACGCTCCGGTTATATTTATTTTTTTGATGGGGATTGGCCTTTATGTCAATTCTCTCTGCGGCCCATTTATCTATGACGATCTAGAGCTCGTCCGGAACAACGGCAAACTCCAAAGTTTCCAGGCTCTTTCGCAATCCTTTAAGCAGGATATTAATTTATCGACGGGCCGGACCGGTTTTTTTTACCGGCCCTTTCTTCAGGTGACTTATGCCTTGGACAGTCATTTTTGGAAGGGAAGGGTTTATGGGTATCATGCCACGAGCATTGTGCTTCACGCGCTTGCGGCTTTGGCGCTCGCTTCTTTAATTTTCATTCTTTTTGGAGATAAACTCGTCGCGTTTTTAACAGCTCTTTTGTGGCTCGTGCACCCTGTGCATACCGAAGCTGTTTCTTATATTTCAGGACGCGCCGATCCTCTGGCAGCACTCCTACTTTTGTTGGCGCTTATTTTTTATGTGAGGGGAGACTATGCACACCGGCTGCGAAATCTTTCCCTGCTCATCATTTTTTATGCGCTTGCACTCCTATCTAAAGAACATAGCCTTATTTTTTTAGCCCTGATCGCTCTCGTTCATCTTGTTTTTAAGAAGCGAATTCAGTGGCCGGCGCTAATTGCGGTAGCGACACTTTCTCTTTTTTACGGTTTTTTACGATTTTCTCAGTTACAGACCTTGCTTTCAAATCCTCTCAATCCCAGTACACTTGCGGAGCGTTTACCCGGTTTTTTTGTGGCAGTTGCTAAATATTTCAAACTTCTCGCGTGGCCTACGAATCTGCGAATGGAGTATGGCCTAAAAATATTCACATTTGCGGACCCTAGAGCCATAGTGGGGGTTGGTATTTTAGCGGCCCTCTTTGCCTCTCTCTATTTTTTAAGAAAAAACCGTGTCTGGGTTTTTGGAATCGGCTGGTTTCTCATCACACTTTTACCGGTATCCAATCTTTTTCCCATCAATGCATTTATGGCGGAGCACTGGCTCTATCTGCCCTCAATGGGGCTATGGCTCGCTTTTGCCGGCTTATTTTCAAGGGTGCTCCAGTCTCGCAAGCGTCTAGTTGCGGCACTCGCTTTGGCTGCACTCGCTTCGATGTATAGCCAGGCGACAATGGCTCAAAACAGTTATTGGAGTGACGCGGTACTCTTTTACGAACGCACGTTGAAATTTGAACCCAATAATGCGCGCATGTGCAATAACCTCGCCGGAGTTTACAAAGATAGGGGAGACTTTGAGAGCGCAAAAACTTTCTACCAAAAAGCAATTACCATTGATCCGAATATTGCCGATGTTTATTTTAATTTGGGGACGATTTACGCTCAGGAGAATGATTTGGGAACAGCCATGGATTGTTACCAGAAAACCGTTGAGCTGAATCCCAATTTTGCGCTGGCCTACAACAACATGGGCGCGCTTTACCAGGCGCACGGTCAAAATGAGCTCGCTTTGCTACAATACGAAAAGGCACTAAAACTCAATCCAAACTACAAGCGAGCCGCTGAAAATCTTTCAAATATTAAAATGAGATTGGGGAAGAGCAATGGATAAAAATGTCGCTATTATTTTGGTCTTCACGCTTTGCATTTTGGGGCCAACCGCCATTATTGCCGCGGCAGGGCATGCCAGTATTTCAGCTCTCGGCCGTAATCCCTCGGCCGCTCCCAAGATCTTTACCGCTATGACGATGATGCTCATCTTTGGCGGTATGATTTCCATTGTGGCTCTGCTTGTTCTTTTTCAGCTTTACGCTACCAAATAAAGACAGCCCCCCTCCTTGCTTTTTTTGTTAATTTTTGTTAAAATTTAGATAAAATTTAATGTCATTGCGAGGAGCTTTTGCGACGAAGCAATCTAGATTTTAGAGCGAGATTGCTTCGCTGACGCTCGCAATGACAAATAGGGGAGTTCGATGCTATTTTTAGTTCTAGTGGTTATTCAGCTCGTCATCTTCGGTGTCCTGATTTTTCTCCTTAAAAACGTCCTCACCCGCAATGTCCGCACGGCGACCGCGCACCTGAATGAGTTGAACCAAGACTACACTCAAAAAATGGACGAAGCCAATAAGCGCATGCACGAAGCGGAAAAATTTTACGATGACGCGATTTTGCGATCCAAGACCGATGCCGAACGAGCAAAAATGGAAATTTTAAAAGAGGCGCGGTCGCAAGATGAGCAGATTGTAGGGGATGCGCGAAAACAAAGCACCGAAATTTTGGAGCAGGCGCGCCGCGCGCGGGATCTCATGATTGAAGAGATTGAACAGAAAATTGAAGTCCGCGCTGTTGAAAGGGCGAGCGAGTTTCTGGCTCAGATCCTTCCTTCTGAAATCAGTATGGATATGCACACTAAATGGACCGAGCAAATCCTTAAAAAAGGATTTTCGGATTTGTCGCGCATGAATTTTCCGGACGGGGAGCTCAAAGTAAAAATTATTTCGGCTTACGAATTGACAGCGGATCAAAAATCTCAAATCGAAGAAATTCTCCGCACCGCGCTCAAGCGTGAATTTTCTCTGGAAACAGCGTCCGACGTCAGTTTGGTTGCCGGTATCCAGGTAACAGTGGCCAGTATCGTGATTGACGGAACACTGAAATTTAAGATCCGGGAGATAGCCCGCCGTGCCCAACGAACTGAATAATTGGCCGAAAAAGCCCATCTGCTGCGTTGCTCTCTGCGCTTCCTCAGTCGACGTACGTAAGCGTACGCCTTCTTCGGTCGCTTGGTCGCGCCTTGCATATAGGCTTTTTGGACCAATTATTGAAGACGGTGAAAATGGCTCCTGATACGACTACGGCGCAGTTTGAAATGCGCGAAGTAGGGCATTTAAAATCCATTAAGCGCTTTATTGCTGTGACCGACGACTTGAACTCCTGTATCAATGGCCAGCTCGTGGAGTTTGAAAAAGGAGCGCGCGGCATTGTCATGGGATTTACACACGACAAAATTCAAATTTTAGTTCTAGGGCCCACCCAAGGAATCCGTTTGGGGGACGAAATTTATAATCGCGGCGAGTCCTTCAATCTCCCAGTGGGTGAAAAATTTAAAGGCCGCGTGGTGACCGCTCTCTGCGAGCCAGCGGACGGGCTCGGACCCATTCATGCAGATGACCGGTACCCGGTTTTTCAAGACGCACCCGGCATTATTGACCGCGAACAGCTCACCGAAACCATGGAAACCGGAACATTTGCGCTCGATGCCGGTATTCCTATTGCCAAAGGACAGCGCCAGCTTTTAATCGGCGACCGTGGAACGGGAAAAACAACAATCGGCATTGACGCCATTCTCAATCAAAAGGGAAAAGGTGTTATCTGTATTTATTGCGTGATTGGGAAACCGTATTCGAGCCTTGTCAAAACCTTAGGTCTCCTTCATGAACAGGGGGCGATGGAGCACACGATTGTCGTGAGTGCGGTCGCATCGACCTCTCCTGGTGAGCAGTACATCGCGCCGTACACTGCGGCGATGCTGGGCGAATATTTCATGAAATCCGGTCGTGATGTGCTTTGCATTTTTGACGATCTCACGAAGCACGCGTGGGTTTACCGACAAATTTCACTGCTCCTCGAGCGACCTCCGGGTCGCGAAGCGTATCCGGGTGACATTTTTTATATTCACTCTCAACTTTTAGAGCGCGCCGGGCGATTCACCAAAGATTTAAAGGGCGGTTCGATGACATTTTTACCGATTGTCGAAGTGCTGCAGGGGGACGTGACGGGTTACATCCCCACCAATATTATTTCCATCACCGACGGGCAAACGTATTTTTCGACGAACCTTTATAACAAAGGCCACAAGCCCCCGATCGATTTCGGTTTGTCGGTGTCGCGTATTGGAAATAAGGGACAGTGGTCGGCCATGAAAGACGTGTCGAAGAGTCTCCGCTTGGAATACCTTCAGTACCAGGAAATGCTTCAGATGACTCAGCTTCGCTCCGGAGGCCTTTCAAAAGACTCGGAGGCGCGTTTAAAGCGCGGGGAAGCGCTGACGCAGCTTTTAGTGCAGACCAAAAATAAACCGGTTTCTATTCCAGAACAAGTGTTTTTTTTAATTGCGCTCGGAAAAGGGGTTCTTGACCCGCTTCCTGCGGCACAGATCAAAAAATTTAAAGTGGAAATTTCCGACTTCGTCGATAAAAAAGACCCTGCAATTTTAAAAGAGCTCAACGAAACAAAAAAACTAACGGACGCAAACAAAGAAAAAATCGTGAACTGTTTAAAGCAGTATTTTGAAAGCGTGGGAGGCTAATGCTCCCAGCAACGTTCATCAAGCGGCAGATTGATTTCAATAAACAATTCCGCTCGCTCTTGGACGTGATGAAACTTGTGGCCGTATCCCAGTACCATATTTTGGAAAAAAAGCTTCAGTATTTTGATTTGTTCGGTGAAGTGCTCACAGAGTTTTTTGATTCGATTGATGTGAGCCGTGTGAATCACCCTTTTTTAAACGGGGGAGACAAGCCGGTAGGGGTTTTGGCGATCACGTCCGACGGGGGACTTTTAGGTGGCATGAACATGCAGGTCATTGCAAAGGCGGTGGATATTTTGTCGCGTCAGCCAGGAAAGCTGATCATCGTGGGGGAACGTGGACAGATTTATGCGCAGGGTTTTGGAATGTCCTTCACCTACTTTACCGGGATCATCGACAACGAGCGCTACGCGCAGGCGATGACGGTGCGGGATTATGTGACGCAGGAAATTTTAAATGGAAATTTAGGGGGATTAAAAGTGGTGTTTCCGAGAGCGTTGTCGCTCGTGATGAATAAAATTGAAGTCGAGACGCTCGTACCCTTTACGCGTAAAGACGCCGAGGGTGCCGCGCCTAAAACTGGCGGAAGTCTAGCGCAAGTGATTTTAGAAACGCGCCCTGAAGACATTGCGGAATACTTGGTTTACTTGTACGTAGGGGAGCGGCTATACGAAGTGTTTGGCATGGCGCGACTCGCCGAACAAGCGGCACGTTTTGTGCACTTGGAAGAAAGCTGTCAAAAAATTCAGGATATGAACAATAAATTGCTCCTTCAGTATTTTAAACGACGTCATGAAATTATCGATTCCAATATGCGCGAACTTTTTTCCGCAAAGAAAGCTTATGCCGATGGCTGAGGATAAGAAAATTTTAACGCCGGGAAAAGTAGTGGGTGTTCAAGGTCCCGTGGTGGACGTGCGGTTTACCCTTCAAAAGGACGTGCCCGATATTTACAACGTCATTCATGTTCAGTCCATGGACAACCGAAAAGTAACGCTTGAAGTCGTGGAGCATTTGCCTGGAAATTTAGCGCGCTGTATCGCCATCGAATCCACTCAAAATCTTCAGCGTTTTGCCGTGGGCCAACCGTCTGGAAAACCCGTTGAAATTCCGGTCGGGGACTGTCTTTATACGCGCTGCGTGAATGTGCTCGGCCAGCCCATCGACAAAATGGGTCCGATTGAGTCTAATCTTTACATGCCTATCCGCCGGCCGGAGTCGGGCACGCGAGTTCCGGACTTTAGTAAACAAAAGCGCCGTGGCGAAGAAGTGCTAGAAACGGGTATTAAAATTATCGATCTGCTTTACCCGCTCGTCAAAGGAACAAAAACGGGGATCTTAGGGGGAGCGGGTCTTGGAAAAAGCGTTATCACGCTCGAAGTCATTCACCACGTCGTGCAAAAACATCAGGGTTCGTGCGTTTTTGCGGGTATCGGAGAGCGCTTGCGCGAAGGAAACGAACTTTTTTATGAACTGCGTGAACATGATCTTCACACCAAAACCATGCTCGTGTTTGGACAGATGAATGACCCGCCCGGCGCGCGTTTCGGTGTGGCTATGACCGGAATCACCATGGCTGAAGCCGTGCAAAAACAAAACAAAGACGTGATCTTCTTTGCCGACAACGTGTTTCGTTTTATTCAAGCCGGAGCCGAAATTTCGACCCTGCTTGGCCGCGTGCCGTCCGAAACAGGGTATCAACCGACACTCATTTCCGAGTCGAGCGAATTTCATGAACGCATCCGCGAAGGGCAGGGCACCGGCGGATCGATCACCTCTATTGAAGCCGTTTACGTTCCCGCCGACGACATGACCGACCCTGCCGTCGTGGCCATCTTCTCATTTTTAAATTCTTTAATGGTGCTTTCCCGCGAACGCGTGCAGATGGGACTTTACCCAGCGATTGACCCGCTTCAATCGTCCTCGTCTAATTTAGATCCGGACGTGGTGGGCCAGCGCCATTACGACGCCTCCCAAGAAGTTATGCGCGTGTTCCAAAAATACGAAGAACTCCGCCGCATCGTTATGGTGATCGGAATCGACGAATTGTCCAAAGCCGACCGTACGATTTACGAACGCGCCCGGAAAATGCAATTTTTTCTGACTCAGCCTTTCGCCGTAGCAGAACGCTACACCGGCAAAAAGGGCGAGCACGTCCCCATCCGCAACACGCTAGATGGCTGTGAAAGAATATTATCTGGTAAAATGGACCGCAAACCTGAGCAAGAGTTTTACATGATCGGATCATTGGTTTGATAAACCACAAAGGAAAAATATGCTTCTAGGAGAACGCTTAGTCAGACTCGGTAAAATTACCGAAGATCAATTGAATGAAGCGCTGACAGAGCAAAAAAATACGAGTGAGTTTTTGGGGAATATTTTGCTCCGGCGTGCTTGGATTCGTGAAGACGACTTAACCGAAGTTTTATCCGAGCAGTTCGAGATGCCTTTTATGAAACTCAAGAACGAGTATCTTGACTGGAATTTGATTTTGACATTTTCGTCAACACTTGTCGTAGAACACAAATGCGTCCCCTTTCGAAAAGACGAAAAAGGGTACACGGTTGCGATCACCAATCCTTTAGACGCGATGGCTATCAGTGAGGCAGAGAAGCTGGCGCAAAGGGGAGACCGGGTTTCGATTGTTTTGGTGACGCCCAGTCAGATGCATACGGTGATTCGTGAGTATCAAAAACGTTTATCCGATAAAATAAAAGGACTATTGGGGTAAAAGCGCGTGATTACTAAAATTGACACCACGCTCGTCAAACTTCTCGTCGAAAAAAATTTAATCGACCAGGAAACACTTTCGCCCTTTATCGAAGAAGCGGGAAAATCCAAAGACAATCTTTATGTGCTCCTTTTGCGCTCCGGAAAATTTCCAGAAGAGCGTTTGCTTTTAGGGCTTTCAGAGGCAATGAAAGTTCCGCTGGTGGAGCTTGGGTCTAAGCAGCCGGACACCACGGTGATTGAAAAAGTACCGCTTAAGATTGCCGAGTACTATAAACTCGTTCCGCTCAAAATCGAAAATCGAAGGCTCACTATTGCCATTTCAGCGCCCTTTGATGTCCGCACCCAAGATGACATTCACACTCATTTGGGCTTTGATCTGGACCTGGTTTTAGCCAGAGAGAAAGATGTCTTAGACGCCATTAAACGTTTCTACGGATTCGCGACCGGAACCATCAATGAAATGATCGCGTCCGGTTCAGATATTGCGACAACCCTGCCGGACCGCGCTTTTGAAGCCGTGGAAAACATTGAAAAGCTCGCCGGTGACGCATCGATTGCAAAGCTTGTGAATCAGATTATTCTAGAGGCATTTCGAAAACGCGCGACCGATATTCACTTAGAGCCTTACCGCGGAAAAGTAAAACTACGCTACCGCATTGACGGCACGCTGTACAACGCGAACGTTCCGCCTGAAATTGGCCGTTTTATTTTGCCTATTTTGTCGCGCATTAAAATCATGTCGAATTTAAACATCGTCGAAAAACGTCTCCCGCAAGACGGGCGCGCGATTGTAAAAATTGAAGACACTCAGCTTGACCTTCGCGTGTCCTCGATCCCCACGCCTTACGGCGAAAGTGTGGTGGTGAGAATGCTCCCCATGAACCGCGTGATCAGTCTCACTCAACTCGGGCTCGGCAACCGGGAACTCAATTTATTTCAGACGATGATTAAAAAACCACACGGAATTATTTTTATCACGGGTCCGACCGGCAGCGGAAAAAGCACGACTCTTTACGCGTGTCTCAATCAGCTCAACTCCGACGACCGGAAAATTATCACGATTGAAGATCCGGTTGAATACGAAATGGAGGGCGTCACTCAAATTCAAGTGGCCGGCAACATTGGCCTTGATTTTGCAAAAGGTTTGCGCAGTATCCTGCGTCATGACCCAGACGTCATCATGGTGGGAGAGGTTCGCGATCTCGAGACTGCTGAAACAGCCATCCGCGTCGCACTCACCGGACATCTTGTTTTTTCAACGCTTCACACCAACGATTCGGCAAGCTCTGTTACGCGTTTAGTGGATATTGGTGTTGAGCCGTATCTTGTTTCCTCGAGCGTTGAAGCGTTTATTGCTCAGCGACTTGTGCGAACGATTTGTTCGCATTGTAAACAAGAAGACAAGACGATGACGCAGTACGAAGCCAAAAAATTAATCGCCAAAGAAACGGACACCAAAGTAGACGATGTGCGGCTTTTTTATGGCAAAGGATGCAATCAGTGCAATAACACTGGCTTCTGGGGACGCGTGGCCATTTATGAAATTCTTCTCATGAACGACAAGTTGAGAGATCTTGTGATGCAGAAAGCGTCGGCGGAAGAAATTAAAAAACTAGCCGTGGCTCAAGGCATGCGCACGCTTCGCCAGGATGGTTGGGAAAAAGTGTTGGCCGGTGTCACGACGCCGGAAGAAATTTTAAAAGTAGCCCCGGCAGATAAGGCAGGGGAGATTCTCTCGCCCGAACTTAGATCTGAAGAACCCGTTTCCACGAAGGAAGCAGCGGAAAATATTATTTCCCGTTACAACGATCGCCGTCAATTTGAACGCTTAAAAGACACGGTGAATATTCGTTACCGGATTATCAAATCCAAAGACCCGATTCGCAAAATGGCTCCGAGCTCCGAAGAGTACACCGTCACGAAAGACGTGTCTGCGGGCGGACTACTGCTTGTCACGCGAGAAAGTATTCCGGTCGGATCGATACTCGAGCTAAAAGTAGAATTGCCCGACGGACCCCCAGCTATTGAATGTTTAGCGAAGGTGATGCGCGAAGAGGAGCTCGTCAAAGAAAATATGTTTCAGCTCGGCATTTGCTTTTTAGATCTCACGGGTTCTCAGCGAGCGCGTTTGTTCAAGTATGTTGAGACGGAAGGCGGAGTGGCCGCATGATTTATTCGTACCGGGCTAAAAAAGGGCCCAAAGAGCTCGTAGAAGGAACGATAGAAGCGCTGACTGTCGAGGATGCGATTGAGCGGCTCAGCGAAAAAGGGCTTTTGCCAATCGACGTTCAAGAAGCTAAAGTTCAAGCGGTCGAAGCGCCGAGTCCCCGCGCATCGACGAAGCCTTTACCGCGCAGTCAGCCGGGCCGCATTACACTTTTTGGAGGGATACGGTCGTCCGAGATCACTGTTCTTTCCCGGCAATTGGCGAGCCTGCTCAAAGCGGGCGTGCCTATTTTGCAAGGTCTTTGGATTTTGTCCGAACAAACTCAAAATCCGAAACTTAAAAAAGTTTTGACGCACATTCAAGAAGAGGTTAATAACGGTAAATCTCTCTCAGCGATTTTTTCGCTCTACCCAAAATATTTTCCTCCTATTTACATTGCCATGATTCGCACCGGAGAAGATAGCGGCACGCTTGACTCGGCCCTTTCTCGAATTGCCGAATACCGCCGCAAACAGGAAGAAATGCGCTCGCGTGTTCTTTCGGCGATGGCGTACCCGATTCTCATGGCCATCACCGGAGCGGGAACCGTGATATTTATGCTCACGTTCGTGATTCCAAAGCTAACCAAACTATTTGCAAATTTAGGCCAGAGTCTGCCGGCTCCCACGCGCATTCTGATGACGATGAGTGAATTTTTAAAACAGCCGGCATTTTGGGGTGTGATCGGCATTCTTGTTGTGGCATTTAATTTATGGGTAAGACTTGCTCCGCAAATGGCACGCGCGGCGTGGAGCGCATTTAGTTTGAAATTGCCCATCATTAAAGGATTTGTGATGAAATCCGAGATGGCGCGTTTTTCAAGAACCATGGAGCTTCTTTTAAAATCGGGCGTCACGGTTTTAAGAGCCATTGAAATTACGACGCCGGTTTTAAAGAATGTAATTTTGCGCGCTGAATTTTCAAAGGCCTACCAATCCATCACCGGGGGAGGGTCGCTCGGAAAATCTTTAAAGGAATCCAAAATAGTGCCGATGTTTGTTTCAAACCTGATCTCGATTGGCGAAGAATCCGGAAAATTAGACGACACAATGAGCGAAATCGCGGACTTATATGAACGCGAAACCGACGAGGCGATCCGCGTGATGACCTCGCTGATGGAACCGCTGATGATTTTAGTGATGGGCGGCATTGTGGGTTTTATTGTGATTGCGATGATGTTGCCGATGTTTGAATTGAATATGGCAGTTAAATGAATGCAAAACAATCGCAAAACGTCGACGGGTCCTGCCGGCGGTTGTCCGTTCGGAACCACCTGCGGTGGCTTCCGAGACGGACGCCTACCGCCGTCACCCCTCGACGTTTCGCGATTTTAAGCATTCTCGCTCTATCGATCTGCTGGTGTTTGGGGGTAGGGGCAGCCGACTGGCAAGAAGTCAAAGGCGATCACTTCATCGTGTATTACATGCAGAACGAGAAGTTCGCCAAAGACACAGCGCATAAAGCCGAGCAGTATTATGTGAGCATTGCCGACGAACTGGGGTATCCGCGCTACTCCAATTTTTGGCAGTGGGATAACCGGGTTAAAATTTATATTTACCCAACCCAAGCGGATTATTTAAAGGGGTCGGGCGAGCCAGCGTGGTCGAAGGGCTTCGCGCGCTACAAAACGAAGGACATTTTGACGTATGAGTGGAGCGACAGTTTTTTAGAAGCTTTGCTCCCGCATGAAATTACCCATTTAATTTTTAGGGATTTTGTTGGATTCAAAGGCGAAATTCCTCTCTGGATGGACGAGGGGGTTGCGCAGTGGCAGGAGCCTAAGAAACGGGAAGCTGCCAAAGAAATTGCGAGATATCTTTTAAAGAACCAAAAAGCATTTACGTTTGAATCGCTGATGCAAATGGACATTCGCGGTTCAAAAAATGAAGAAGAAGTTTACAATTTTTACATGCAATCGGTGACGATTGTGGATTTTATGGTCAAGCGCTACGGCGCGCAAAGTTTTACCGAGTTCTGCCGGCAGTTGCGGGATGGGAAATCGCTGAATGAAGCTTTGCGGTTTGCTTACCCTGCATCGGGCGGGAATATTGAAAATTTGGAGAAAGAATGGAAAAAAGTCGTGATGGAGGAATGATGATGAAGAACAATAAAAGTGGTTTTACCCTGATCGAATTGATGCTCGTGGTTATTATTATCGGCGCGCTCGTGGCGATGGTGATGCCGCGTTTAGCCGGTCGTTCCGAGCAAGCCAAAACAGCGGCCGCTCAAGCGGATATCAGTGCCAATATTGCAACCGCTCTCAAGTTGTACGAGCTCGATAACGGGCACTATCCCGGAACGGATGAGGGCGGACTAAGCGCGCTGCAAACCAAGCCCGGCAACGCTAATAATTGGAAGGGTCCTTATATTGAAAAGAAGCCTCTGGATCCATGGGGCCGTGAATATCAATACAAGTGTCCGGGCCAACACCGCACTTATGATTACGATCTCTATTCTCTGGGTCCTGACGGCCAGGAAAGCACGGATGATCCCAAAAACTGGCAATAAGGGGTTTACGCTCGTTGAGCTGATGGTCACGGTGTCCGTTTTGTCTTTGGGCCTCGTGCTTATCAACGGGTCTTTGCTTCGGATTGCGGACTTGCTAAGCCGCTACAATAATTCACTTGCAGGTTACCGCTGGATGAACGAAAAAATCTGGGAGTCCAAAGAAGCTTTGTTTTATTCTGAGGAGCCCTCTTCCAGTACCAGTGGTACTGGTGTGATGTCCTTAAACCGAAAGGATGCTTATTGGGTGTTGAGAGATGAAGATGTTGCCGGTGCCAAAGGAACGCATCTGCTCGACTTGTCTCTCGGGTGGCAACAGGGGCAGGAATTTATTAAGATTACGAAAACGTGTTATGCCTCCAGGTCGACGACCTAGACTTACCGGTGGATGCGCGGGATTTTCTCTCGTCGAGCTTCTCATCGTTGTTACGCTTGTTCCGATTATTTCTTTAGCGATATTTTTTTGTTTCCGCAACTCTACGCTTTTATGGCAGACCTTAAATCAAGAGATGCCCGAAGAAAATATCGCTATTTTTAATCTTCGCGCCGAAACGGATTTTAGACAAGCGCTGAGGTATAAAACCATTCCATTTTTTGGATCCGCTCAAGAAGTCTCTTTTGCGGATTATGTTCAAACTCTCGAAACCGTTGGGGGCGAACACGGAATCGGGGAAGTGAAATACCGCTACGATGAAACGAAGCAGATCGTGATTCGTGAAGAGAGGAATATGAGCGATCTCCACACTCAAAAGCTTAGAATGTCGAAGGTTGTTTTGCAAAACGTCGACAATTTTTTACTCAGCTACTTAGGGAAGAACGAGCAGACTCACCAGTATGTTTGGCACGAAGAGTGGCAGCAGCCCGGACGCAAGAGTCTTCCGTGCGCCGTGAAACTTGACTATACCCAAACCACCAGTTTGGGCAATCAGACTTACACCGCCGTTTTTGAAATTCCGACGGGCGAAGGCTAAGGCATGCGCCAATCTTCAAAAGGGAGCATTTTAGTTTTGTCCTTGTGGGTGCTGGCACTCACGAGCTCTTTTGCTGTAAGTTTGGGTTATGGGGTTCGTCAGAAAATGACGCTGCTCTCCAGATTAGAAACGCACGCCATACAGTTCCCAATCACCGAAACGGGTGTTCAAAAAGCGCGCGGCATGCTGATGGCCGCCGGACCCGTTCAAACCTGGGATTGTCTTTTTGATCCCTGGTATAACAATAAAAGCGCATTCGCCTCGATAGAACTGCCGGAAGGGACTTGCCGCGTCACGACGGAGATTTCAGACGGCCACAGCGACACCAAAAAAACGATCTATGGAATAATCGATGAAGAGCGGAAAATTAACATCAACGTATCCGACGCCAAAACAATTTCCCGCTTGATTCAAAAAGCGGCGTCACTGAGTGAAGGTGAGGCGGATAGTTTGGCCTACAACATCGTCGATTGGCGAGACTCCGATTCTTTTTACGGACACCCTAATTTTGGCGCGGAAGATAAGGACTACGAGGATAATAATCCGCCATACGAAGCCAAAGATTCGAATTACGAAACGATTGAAGAATTATTTTTGGTAAAAGACATAACGGGTAAAATTTTTGCTAAAATAGCGCCTTATCTTACGGTGTACGGTGAAGGCGCCGTGAATATCAACACAGCTTCCGAGGAAGCGCTGTTTGCGCTTGGATTTGACGAGGGGCTGCTGGATAAAATTTTTCAATACCGCGCCGGAGTCGACCGCGAAGAAGGCACCGCCGATGACCGTGTTTTTAGGGAAGCTCAAAATATCGTGAGCGATTTAAATGGTTTTGTGCTTCTGAATCCCACTGAAAAAATTCCTTTGGAAAATGCGGTGGATAAAGAGATTGTTGGAGTTAGCTCTCTGCACTTTCGAGTTCACTCGGTGGGGCTTCTCAAAAAAGAAGTGCCGCCCATGGAAATTGATGCGGTGGTCACAAAAAAAGGTCAGATAGTGTCGCTGAGGATTCTGTAATCGCATGAAAAAGACCGGAGATTTTTTAGGAATTGAGATCGGGGCGACGCATCTTAAGATTGCGCACGTGCGCTCGACAGGTTTGCGGCGCGAAGTAGTGGATTTGATCGCTCAAGAAATCCGGGAAATGAACGACGAAGATGTCGCGGCTTTTATCAAGCGTTCAACTGCGTCTCTTAATTTAAAGGATCCTGTTGTTTATTTGAGCGTGCCGCTTCATGCCGTGATCACGCGAAGCATTGAAATTCCATCCCGCGATCCCGAAGAAATTAAGGAAATCGTAAATCTCCAAGCTAGCCGCCACACTCCCTACTCGCGCTCGGAAATTATTATCGATATGTCAACGCTCGGTGTGGTTCGGGAAAACTACACCAAAGTGCTTCTTGTTATAGCGCCCAGAGATTTGGTCACGCGCCAAACAAAAATACTTCAGCGCGCGGGGATGGCCCTTAAGAAAGTGATTTTTTCACCCGAAGGTCTTTGTATAGCCGTTTCAAAAATTTTAAATATCGAAAATTCTGATGCCACCGTGGCCGTGATTCACATGGACTCGGCCTATACGAGTTTTTTAGTCACCCAGCGCTCTAAAATCTTGTACGTGAGAGGCATTTCGATTGGGGCTGAACAGCTGATGAATGAAAGGGAATTGTACGCTGAAAAATTTGTCGACGAATTGACTAAGTCGCTCGAATCTTACACCGCTGACGAAGCGGGCCCCAAAATTTCTCAGGCGGTGTTAACCGGTGTACTGGGCGAGGCAACGGATCTGGATGACCTTTTCCGGGAATCCCTTCAAATGTCAATTCGACACCAGACTTACTTCAACACATTTACCATTTCGGCGGGTGCTCGGGCCGTGGCAGTCGCTTCCAAAATGGTTTCTTTTTTTGGAGTGGTCAGCTCGCTCTTACTGTTTGATAAGATAAAAATCGATCTCGTGACCGAAGAGCGGAGGCTAGAGCTCGAACTGCATGCACGCGCTAAGCAAATGCTCACGACCGGCGTTTTAACATTGATCGTCCTTGTGTTTTTATTCACCACGTTTACGAGTAAAATCTATTTTAAGAAAACCTATCTCCATAATTTAATCGCCCGTTACCAGCACACGAAAGAGGAGGCCAAGGGTCTTGAAGAAGTGTTTTCAAAGACACAGGTGATAAAGGATTATTTGTCGGGCCGCGGCCAGTCGCTCGAGGCCTTGACACAGGTGTATGATGCGCTTCCTGGGGATGTAAGGGTGGTTGGACTGCGCTACGACGAAGCAGAGAGATTTACGGTCCGAGGAACATCACGCAGCATGTCGTCCGTGTTTGCATTTGTGACGAATCTAGAAAAATCAAGCGAGTTTCAGAACGTCAAAGCCAAATATGTCACTGCGCGCGCCGAGGAAGGCCAGGACGTGCAAGATTTTGAGATTTCCATGATGATTGAGAAAGGTTCGGGAGCCTAATGCTTTCAAAATTCTCCGCGTTTTATCAAAAATTTTCTAAAAGAGAAAAACAAATCTTTTGGGGGACCGCTTTGGTTGTCGGGTTCCTTGTTGTTGACCGCGTAGCTCTCGGTCCTGCCGTCGGAAAAGTGGGGCAGTTAGACTCTCAGATCAAGCAGGAAGAATCCGCCATCCGTAAATCCATGAGTGTGTTGCTTAGAAAAGAGCAGATTGCTCAGGAAAGTAAGCAGTTTGAGGTTTTTTCGGTAGAAGCCAAAAATCCCGAAGAAGAGATGGTTGGTTTTTTAAAGGAACTTGAAACCATCGCGAGCCAATCCTCTGTCAATCTTTCGTACGTGAAGCCCGGAAGTTCCGATGAGTCCGGCGGAAAAACACGGAAGTATTACGCTTCTTTGGAATGCGAAGCGCAAATGGAGCAGATCGCCGGATTTTTCCATAGCCTCGAAAGTTCGACCAAGCTACTTAAAATTGAAAAATACGAAATCCAGCCAAAATCAAAAGAGTCGAGCCTCGCTCGCTGCACCATGACGGTTTCAAAAACCGTTCTTCTTAAAATTTAAATTGTTAGGATTTTAAAGGTTCCGCGGCAGAATTGTCTGCGGCGGGAGGTTCAGAGGGATTTTGGCGAGCCTCTTTTTTCTTGATCCAATCTTCCAGCTGTTTCGCGTAGCTTAGAGAGCCCATCAGCTTGAGTTGACCAGCCTGTTTAAAGGCAGAGTTTTTATCACCCAGTTGGTAATAGGCGCCACCCAGCCCCAAATACGCTTCCTCGAAGCGGGGATTGAGCGCCACGCTTTTTTCATAGGCTTCAACAGCTTCTTTGAAATTGCCGGACCCAGCATTTAAGAGGCCTAGTTCATACCAGACCTTAAAACTAGCAGGGGATAGTTCCAGTGCTTTTTTATAAGCTTCTTTAGACTTTTGGATGTCCGCTTTGTTGGCATAAATCAAAGCAAGATTCCGGTACGCTTGGAAGTTAGGGTCGAGCTTTACTGCCTTCTCAGCGTGGGAGACCGCCTTATTCATTTCGCCGATGTTTCCGTAAGCGAGCGCAATGAAAAGATGAGCTTTTGGATTATTGGGCTCTAGTTTTAAAGCGTCTTGGTAAAAAGAGACAGCTTTTTGATAGCTGCGGGCCCGAATGGATTCAGATGCTTTTTGAAGGAGCTCTTCAGCGCTTTCCGCACGAGCGAAGGCTGAAGCTAGAACAACGGGTGTCAGCAGTAAAAGAAAGGTAAGACGGCTAAGATATTTTTTTTTCACTACTTCAGATAGATCCGAGTAATCTTCTGCTCGGACAAGGGTTTGTCGCTTGAATCGGTTTGGGTCTGGCTAATTTTTTGAACAATGTCATAACCCGAAATAACCTCTCCAAAAATCGTGTGACGATTATTGAGATGCGGCGTTGGAACAGTGGTGATGAAAAACTGGCTTCCGTTCGTGCGCGGCCCGCGATTGGCCATGGCAAGCAGGCCCGGACGGTCGAACTGAATTTTGTCAGAGAATTCGTCTGCAAAGTCTTCACCCCATACCGATTCTCCGCCCATACCCGTTGCCGTGGGGTCTCCGCCTTGAACCATAAAATTTTTAATGACGCGGTGAAATACGGTGCCGTCGTAGTAGTGTTTTTCGGCAAGCTTGATCAGATTTTCACACGCCTTAGGGGCGATGTCAGGGAAGAGTTTTACTTCGAACGATCCTTGATTGGTTTCAAAAACAACAACCGGATTTTCAGCAGCCTTGCAGTTTGTGTTGAGTAAAAAAAGAAAAGAGGCGAACAGGATTGAGATTTTTTTCATAATAGAAGTTAATTTACTATTTTTAAGCATTCTTGTCAAACGGTTGGCGATTGTCATTGCGAGCGAAGCGAAGCAATCTCGCTTTTAAGAGCATGATTGCTTCGTCGCTGCGCTTCTCGCAATGACACGAGACGTTTCTTTAATTGCGAAGCCACCCATTTTTGTTTAGAATAACCCCCGAATCGAGTAAAAATGATTAAAAAAATAGTAGCTCTCGTTTGGATTGGTTTTGCGCTTAACCTCGAGTTTGTTTCAGCGGCAGAGGATAAAGCCTTAAAAAGCTCTGATGGAGCTAATTTTGAGTACAAAACCGTTACCACCAAAGAGGGTTTGGTGTTTCGCGTGCCGGATGATATGCCGATCGAAGAGCGAAGTGGCGTGCAGGCCCCGATTCCCTTCGATGAGTACGTATACGGAAAATTTAAAAAGATGGAAAATCGCTTTAAAGCCCTCAACGAAAGAATGGACCGCCTGGAGAAAGATTTGGAGTTGTTGAAACCCGCAAAAGAAAAAGAAAAGGCTATTCTTAAAACATGATGATTTCCCGAAGCCGGACTTTTTCAAACTTTTTTTTAGCCGTTCTCGCAGGTGTTGCTTTATTTGTGAATGGTTGTGCCCACGCGCCGCGAGTAAGCACGCCGCCTTCGTTTCAGATGCCAGCGCCGAGCGGCGGCATTCCCATTCAGCACACCGTGATTCGCGGGGAAACGCTTTACCGGATCGCCAAAACTTACAACGTAGACGTGAGTGATGTGATGCGCGCCAATCATATTTACAATCCCACGCAACTAGCTTCCGGACAAATTCTTATTATTCCTCAGCCAGCCGTGCCCGTGATTACTCCTGGTATTCAAGAACCGATAACGCTGGAAGCGATGGAAAAAATAACCGGCCCCAAAAAAAATGTTTATCCGTGGGAGACGATTACTGTTCATCACAGCGGAACTCTCACGGGAAGTGCGCGGCTTTTTGACAAAGATCATCGTCGCCGCAAAATGGGCGGACTCTTCTATCATTTTGTAATCGGCAATGGAACACGCACGCCCGAAGGTTCGGTGGAGTTGGGGTGGCGATGGCTCAAGCAGGTTAAGGCCAATCGACCTAACGACATTCAGATTTGTTTAGTCGGAAATTTCGATGAGCAGAACGTTTCGGAGCGCCAGCTGAATTCGTTGGTTAATTTGACAGCACTTTTACAACACCAGTACAACATCCCATTGTCCGCGGTCCGTCAGCATTGCGACATTCCTGGTAAGCATACCGATTGCCCTGGTAAAAAATTTCCATTTTCAAAGCTTTTGTCTAAACTCTCTCAAAAATCCACCGATCCCTACTTCCGGAAATGATTCGCCTCGTCATCCTGAGGCGTTTTTTGCCGAAGGATCTTTTCCGGACGATAGGATATGAAAACAAAGATTCTTAAGGCAAACCCCCCATCCATTAAGCTAGCCGCAAAAATTCTAAAAAAAGGCGGCCTTGTCGCATTTCCCACTGAAACCGTTTACGGTTTGGGGGCCGATGCGTTCAACTCGCGAGCCGTTGCTAAAATTTTCGAAGCGAAAAACCGCCCGCATTTCGACCCCTTGATTGTGCATATTTCAAGTTTCGATCAACTTGAAACGCTTTGGAAAGAATTTTCGCCGACCGCTAAAAAATTAGCGCACGCTTTTTGGCCGGGTCCTCTAACGCTGGTGCTACCCAAAAAAAGGGAAGTGCCGGATTTGGTGACAGCGGGGCTTGAGACTGTTGCTGTGCGCATGCCCGCGCATCCGGTGGCGCTGAAACTCTTACAGGTATTTGGGTCGCCGATTGCCGCACCGAGCGCCAATCTATTCAATCGCACGAGCCCCACTCAGGCCGAGGCAGTTCGGGATGATTTGGGTGGCCGAATCGATCTTATTTTGGACGGAGGCCCTTGTCGCGTGGGGGTGGAGTCAACCGTTTTGAAATTAGAAGGCAGTAAGGCGATTCTTCTGAGGCCGGGAGGCGTGCCAGTCGAGGCTATTCGAGCCATTTGCCCGGTGCATTTAGAGCGTCGTAAAAAAGGAGTTAAAAAATTTTATTCCCCCGGCGAACAAGAAACGCATTATGCGCCGCTCACTCCATTTGTCATGATGGGGGAGAGCCGAGCGCAGTTCCAAAAATCGCTTCGGCGATATTTTAAAATTTGCACCGAACAAAAAATTAGAACTCCCCGGATAGGCGGAATTTTTTTTAAAAAGCCGCTTCAAAGCCCGCTTCTTCGGAAAACGCTGACGCTTTCCAAAACGGGAAGTTTGACCGAGAGCGCTTCAAATCTCTTTAAAATGATCCGTGGGCTTGATAAAATCAAACTTGATTTGATGATCGCAGAGCCGGTGAAGTCTAAAGAGTTAGGCGTTGCCATCACGAACCGTTTGAGCAAGGCCACCTCCGGAAAAGTTGGAATCAAAATTTTTTTTAACGATTGGATAAGGAAAAACAGTTAGAGGAGAACGATGAAGCCTGCCATGGAAAATAGCGCACCCGTTATGGAAACCAAGCTCCCGCTTAAACTTTTAAATCGCGGAAAAGTGCGCGATATTTATGAGGTGAGCTCCGATCGATTATTGATTATCACGACCGATCGCCTGAGCGCATTTGACGTTGTGCTTCCGACACCCATCCCTGACAAGGGAAAAGTCTTGAATCAGATTTCTTTATTTTGGTTTGAGAAATTTAAAGATCTTTTGCCAAATCACATTATCGCATCGGACGTTTCAAAGATGGGTTTTGACCGCTCCTTTGTTTCCGAGTATGGAAGAGTTTTAGAAGGCCGCTCAATCTTGGTGCACCGGGCAAAGCCCATGCCGGTTGAGTGCGTGGTGCGCGGGTTTATCGCAGGCTCCGGTTGGAACGACTATAAAAAAACGGGCGCTGTTTGTGGGCACGTTTTACCGCAGGGCTTAAAGCAATGCCAGGAACTTGCCGAGCCACTCTTTACGCCGTCCACTAAGGCCACCGAAGGTCACGACCTCAACATCGGTTTCAAAGAAACGGTGGATCTGGTTGGTAAAGAAATTGCCGAAAAGCTCCGCGACTTCACCATTCTTATATATAAGGAAGGGGTGAAGTTTGCCAAAACAAAGGGCATCTTGATTGCCGACACGAAGTTTGAATTTGGAATGTTTAACGGAAAACTGATTCTGATTGATGAGGTCTTAACCCCGGATAGCTCCCGTTTCTGGCCGAAGGATACCTATAAAGAAGGTCAGGACCAGCCGAGTCTCGACAAGCAGATTGTCCGCAATTTTCTAACCGAATCCGGTTGGGACAAAACCCCTCCGGGTCCTGTATTGCCCACGACCATCATGGAGCAAACTTCAAAAGCGTATAAGGATGTGTTTAAGCGTCTCACGGGCGCAGAACTCGCTTGATGTCATTGCGAGGAGCGAAGCGACGAAGCAATCTCGTTTTTAAAATCAAGATTGCTTTGCTAGCGCTCGCAATGACAACAATTGCTTTTCTTTGCGCTGACCCACCAGTTTATTCGAAAGGCAATCTTTCGATTTGCATGGCTACGGTTAAGCGCGTGGATTTAAAAAACGATCAAGGCGAGTGGATTACCGTGATCGAACCGGACAAGGCTATCGACATCGAAAACGATCCGCTTTCCATTTCTTTTTTTAATAGCGGACGCATCCCTGCGGGAAATTATGAAAATTTTAGAGTGGTGTTGTCCGAACACTTTCAGTTTTCAGGCGAGGACCACGGTAATTTCACCACCGAAGGCGGGGAGTTGGAGCTTAGAGGGGATGCGAAGCTTGCTAAGAATCTCCCGGGAATTATAACCGCGTTCAAAGAAAAAGCTCCCACCTGGAACGATAAAACCGAAGGCATGATGAAAGAGCATTTTAATTTTAACAATGCCGACCCGGATGACGACATTACGATTGTTGCGGATTCGGACTTAAAGAGCCCCATCAAAATCGCCAAAGGCTCTTTTGTGCAGATTGAAGTTGAAATTCATACGGGCGGGTCTCTGCGTTTTGCCTCTTCGGACGTGATTAGTTTTAATTTGCTCCCATCCTCCCGGAAGGGGATGTTGTTTTTGTTTCCCAATCAAATCGAAAATCTAGTGGTTACGGTGGACGGCGATCAGCGGATCATCCCCGGCGAGCAGGTCAAAATCGCCCTTTAGCCAAATCAAGTCTTGTTAAGCATTGTTAATTTATAGGTAAGCGCCTATGTTTTTAGCAATGAATCAATTTTTTTATTGCAATCAGCATATTTATTTAGTAAGTTGTCTGTATTCATAGGGATTTAAAGAGGCGCATTCCTATTTTTTAATAAACCCGCGCGGCTTTAAACCAGAACACAAATCACTTTTAACAATTCTAAATGGAGAATGAAATATGAAAAAATGGATTTCTGGATTTTTAGCGGTCACGATGATCGCCGTATGGGCAACACCTAGCTTTGCCGTTCAAACAACAGCCGGTACTCCCGAGGCTATTGTGGCGGAAGGTATATTGAACGGGGTTACATTTGGTGGCGCCCATGTTCTTACAGTTGCAGATAACGAAAATATCAACACCGCTGCTAATGCGGTTGGTGTAACTTCAGGTGCGGATGGTCAGGGTACGATTACTTTTGCGGGTACTTCAACGGTATCGGGCACTGTGGGTACAAACGCTGCTAACGATCTATTAGCAATCAACGCTGGAGCCGCGGGAGAAACGGTCACACTTTCGGGCAACGCTTTTATTTTAACATCGACGGTAACGGGAACTGGTACTTTGGCGTTGGGAGCTAATCTCACAGGAACGTCAGTTGCGTTTGGCGCGGACGGAACAGTTACGGCGGCTAGCGGAAACACGATTGCGGCCGCTTTTACGGGCGCTGCAAATGTGGGAACTATTACCTATGCCGGCGGAAATACACAAACTGGAAATATCGGAAATAACGGCGTCAAACAGGTGAATATCACAACTGGTGATGTGAACGTGACGGGTAACGTTCTAGCTTCTCGCGTGGCGACAAGCACTGGGGATTTAATCATTACCGGAACTTTCAATAATACGATGGCCGGTGACACACCCGCGATAAATTCGACGGTAGCGGGACCTCTAGCCACTCAGTACGGTCAAATCACAAGTGGCGGCGCGGCAACCGTTGTTGCGGATACTTTGGTTACGTTGAATGTGACCGGTTATATTGCAAACGGAACTACGTTGACCATTGTTGACGGAACCGGTGGTGCGGGCGTAGCAACATTGTCCAGCGCTATCGTGGACAATAGCGCCAATTTGTCCTTTGCTCAAGATGCAGCAGATACAGCCAACCTAGTTTTAACGGCAACACGCTTAAGTACGTCTTCAGTTACAACCTCCGCCAATGCGAATTCAGTTGCAACAGCAGCTACGGCAGCGGCAACAGCAGCTCCAACGAGCGCGCTTGCTACTGATATTGGTCAAATCGATAAGCTATCAACGGTAACAGCAACGGATGCAGCGTATTCCCAGCTCGACCCTAATGTTAGCGGGGGAGCTGTTGGTGGATCTATGAGTGCTTTGAACGGCGGCATTCAATCCATCACATCTCGCAATGAAAGCGTTCGCGGTGGAACCTCCAGCGGTATTTCAGCGGGTGATCTTTGGCAGAGCGCTGAGATTTGGGCAAAGGGTTTTGGAAATTTTGCCGACCAAGATAACCGTGGCGGCGTGAACGGTTACGACGCTGACACATGGGGAACCACGATCGGTGTGGACGGACCTATTAACGAAGAATGGCGTTTGGGCGGTGCGGGTGGTTATGCCATCAGTGACGTCGATACCAAAAACGAAAATAGCACGGCTGATATCGACAGCGTCCAAGGAAGCATTTACGCAACCTATGACAGCGGCCCGTGGTTTTTGGATACGTCATTTACCTTCGCGTGGAATATGTACGATGCCGCGCGTGGTATTGCGTTTGGAACCATTAATCGTGTTGCATCCAGCGACTATGACGGACAGCAGTATTCCGGATATGTCGGCACCGGCTACGTTTACGCGTACGAGGGTTGGGAAATTACCCCCATGGCCTCGTTCCAGTATACGCATATCGCCATCGACGGTTACACAGAAACAGGCGCTGGAGCTTTGAATCTCGTCGTTGATTCTCAGGATTATGATGTGGCCCAATCTGGTTTAGGGATTAAGTTTGCTTACCCTGTTAAAGATCAGAGCGGCACGTTTACACCCGAAGTTCATACGAAATGGCTGTATGACTTTGTCGGAGATGAACAAGCGACAACCTCCACTTTTACGGGTGGCGGCGCTTCGTTTAGCACTCGCGGTTACGATCCTGCCCAGCATAGCTTCAATGTGGGCGGCGGACTCTCGTGGAAATCCAAAGGAAACTGGACGGTTGAAGGCACCTATGATCTTGAACTGAAAGAAGATTTTAGCGCACACACCGGCCTTTTAACGGTGAAATACGCTTACTAATTTAGAGCGTTGAACACTTCGGCAAAAGCCCTCGCGCAAAACGCGGGGGCTTTTGTTTTTCTGCTATTGCTCTCAGGCTGCGCCACTGTCGCGTCCTCTTTAGACAGGCAGGCCGGTATCAATGACTTTGGTCGCCGGCATGGATTTGTCCGCGAAGCGGTTCCCACTTCATTTTTTAAGCTGACCGCATTTTCTAAAATTAAAAAACAGGGCGAACCCCTTCACATTTACATTGAGGGGGATGGAAGAGCGTGGCTTTCTAAAACAAGAATCTCAGATGACCCTACACCGTTTCACGCGATGGCTCTGGAGCTCGCGTCCAAAGACCCCGCTCCCAATGTGGTGTATTTGGCGAGGCCCTGCCAATTTACCCCGATGTCAGAAGAGCCTCACTATGATTCTGACTATTGGTCCACCAAGCGTTTTTCAAAAGAAGTGATTGATTCTGAAAACGAAGCGATCGATTTTTTTAAACAGAAGTCTGGTGCTAGGAAAGTAGAGTTGACGGGGTATTCTGGGGGTGCCGCGGTAGCTGTTCTTATTTGTGCGAGGCGTCAAGATATTCAAGCCTTACGAACAGTGGCTGGAAATTTGGACCCCGAAGCGCTCAACCGGCATCACCGGGTCGATTCGCTGGATGGCTCTTTAGACCCCATGGATGCGGCGTATTGGATTGCAAAAATTCCCCAAAGACATTTTATTGGCGGCAAAGACAAGATTGTGCCCCCATTCATCGTGAATAATTTTGCTCTAAAAATGGGCCCTTCGAATGTTTTTTCAATCACCGCGGTAAAGGACGCGTCCCATACCGAAGGTTGGGTGGAGAAATGGCCAGCTTTATTGGCGCTCCCGTTGGAGTCGGCCGAGAACAGTGTGGTAGAATAGCGCTATGGGTGAACAGGACAATCGAAAAGATCCCCGCGTTTCTCATGGATTTATCGTTCAGTACCGCTTGTCGCCCGGCGAAAATCCGTGGAACGCATCGCCCGTTTTAGATCTGAGTGTCACGGGTTGCCGCTTAAAAACGGGCACTGCGTTTAGCTCAGGCCAGCAAGTTGAGCTCCGGCTAAGGATTGCCGGACAGGGCCAGCCGTTTAATATTATGGGCACAGTGATGCACGCCCGAAAACTTGAGGGCGGGCTTTTTGAAATCGGGCTAAAGTTTGAAGCTCTTGATGAAACACAGTTAAATATTTTAAAAGAAACCATTAATTTTTTTATCAAACCACAAGGCAGGTCTTAATTATGGCACTCACACCCTCCACGATGATCGCGCTTAAAACGAAGGCGCCCGATTTTTCTTTGCCGGACGTGATATCGGGTCGCAAAATTTCTCTTCATAATTTTGAAAAGAAAAAAGCGCTACTCGTAATGTTTATTTGTTCCCATTGTCCGTATGTTCAGCACATTAAGCATGGACTCGCACGCTTAGGGAAGGATTACGCAACCAAAGATTTGGGTATTGTGGCCATTAGCTCCAACGATGCCATAAAGTACCCGGATGATTCTCCGAAGGGTCTTGCTGGAATGGCTAAGACGCTCGGATTTAATTTCCCATTTTGTTTCGATGAATCGCAGGAAGTTGCAAAAGATTACTCGGCGGCGTGCACACCCGATTTTTTCTTGTTCGATAAAAAGAGAGAGCTTGTTTACCGGGGTCAGCTGGACGATAGCCGTCCTGGAAACGGAAAGCCGGTAAACGGGAAGGATTTGCGCGCGGCCATTGAGGCTGTGCTTGCCGGGAAGCCGGTGAGCGCCGCTCAAAAAGCGAGTGTGGGTTGTAACATTAAATGGAAAACTGGAAACGAACCGGATTACGCTAGCTAACGATGAACTTTAATAAAATTTTAGCCGCCGTTACACTTCTTTTTTTATGCATCGCTTCTGTGTTTGGAGCAAAGCTTTTAAGGACTTCTTTCCTGAAACCCTTTGACCGCAATGCGGCGCGTTCGGTGGGCCCTGTGGACGCTCCGGTCCAAGTCATTGAGCATATGGATTACCAATGCCACACCTGCAAGCAAGCTTCTGGTCAGATTGAGAAATACTTAGAGGAATATCCTGGCACGATTCGCCTTCAGATCCAGTTTCATTATTTCGATTCTCATCCGTCTGGCCGAAAAGCTGCAATTTTTGCCGAATGCGCGTCTCACGAGGGGAAATTTTGGCCGTTCCATAAGCTTCTTTTCGAGCGGCAAGAAGATTGGATAAAGGCGCCGAATCTGGATACCATTTTTTCCGGCTACGCCAAGGAGATGGGAATTCAAAATGAAAAATTTCAAAACTGCGTCGACAGTTTAGAAACACTTAAAACGGTAAAATCCGAACGCGATTACGGGACAGTTTTGGGAGTGGAGTACACGCCCACTTTTTTTATTAACGGGAAGATGGCTGTGGGCTCCGAAGGTTTTGAAAAAGAGATTCAGTCTCAATTGCCCAGGAGATCGAAATGATTTGGATTTTTAGAATTTTAATCGGCGCTCTGTTTACGTTTTCAGGATTCATGAAACTAATTCATCCCGTTGAAAATTTTACGGCGGTGCTTCAAAGCTACGACCTGTTTAGCGCGTCCATTTCTGCTATCATCGCAAATACTTTTCCGTGGATGGAGTTTATCACCGGGGTATTTTTGTTGCTGGGTCTCTGGACCCGGATTGCTTTAGCGATTAGCTTTCTCATGAACCTTGTGTTTATCTCCATTTTAAGCCAGGCGCTGGTGCGCGAGCTTCCGGTAACGGATTGCGGATGTTTTGGGGGAGCCTTTTTTCTCAAGCCTTGGCAAACGCTCGTGATGGATATTGGCATTGCCCTTATTTTTATTTGCTTATTCATTTCTCTCCGGCAGACAAAATCGTTAAGTCTTGACCGCTTTTTTGATCACGACTAAACCCAAGCCGTACAAACTCGAGACAGAAAATGAAGTCTAAAATCAGCCTGCTTGTTTTTTCCTCAATTCTTTTAAGTACAAGTCTAAGCTTTGCGGCGCTTCCCGATCATCCATTGATAGACAAAGCTAAAAGCAACCGAGCGGAGCGTGTGGATTATGCACTGAAGAGCGGTGCAACGGTTAAACTCACCCAAGATCAAAAAAGCTATGTGCTCACCTGGTTTCCCGAGGGGACAGATGAAAGCCATTTGCCGCCGATAGTGGTAACCCTTCATGGGCATGGGGGGTATGCATTCGATGATTTTTATGTTTGGCACCCTTTTCTGAAGCAGCGCGGGTACGGTTTTATGGCTATTCAGTGGTGGATCGGGGACAGCGAGAAAACGAGCGATTATTTGATGCCGCAGGAAATTTACCGGATTATCGACCAAAATTTTAAAAAGTTGGGTGTAGAGCCGGGACGTGCAATGCTTCATGGGTTTAGTCGCGGTTCGGCCAATATTTACCCTGTTGCGGCCATGGATCAGAGTTTGAAGAATCATTATTTCTCTCTTTTTGTGGCCAATGCGGGACGCGCCAACTCTGGCTATCCGCCGGTTCATGAAATTGAACAGGGAAGATTCGGTGAGAGACCATTTGAGGGCACACATTGGGTGACGTTCGCGGGTGGGAAGGACACAAATCCCGATCGTGACGGAATTCCAGGTATGCGCGAAACGGGGGATTGGATTCAGCGGTACGGTGGAACGCTAGATCTTGCCATTGAAGATCCAAGCGCCGATCATGGCGGGTTTCACCGAAGCCCTAAGAACTGCGAAGCTGCGTTAGACGTTTTTGATCGATTAAGAGTATAATCCCCACCTATGAAAAAGCTTTTTCTTCAAACTTTCGGTTGCCAGTTGTATCTCGAACTTAAACTTTTCAAATACCAAGTCTGCTCCTAATTCTCCTCCCCAAGAAGTAAATTCAAACATCTTTCTAGTCTTTCAAGCCGTCGCAGGGGGCTTACAAACAGCCCTTGCGGATAAGCCAGAGGCTATTTCATGACATCAATGACGCTAAAAAATCCAGAAGTAGTTGAGGTTGAAGCAAATGTCACCTATTTGCCTGGTATTAAAGGACATGGGGAAGTTTGTGTCAGTCTACCAAAGAAATTAACAAGCCAAAAATTCGGAGTTTAAGGGTATGGGATATGAACCTGTAAAAGATGAGACGAAAGGGCAATACCTAAAGATCTGGACCCATTATTGCGTTGGACACATGAGCCAGGAGGAGCTCGCCAAGCTCTTCAATTGCAGCCAGGACACGGTCGCAAATGCCATTAACTGGGCCGCAGAGAACAGGACGCAGTTCAATACGCCAATCCTGGCTGAAGCGGCCAAAGAGTCTCTAGAAAGCCGCTTGCGGGAACTTAAGAATGACCTTGTAAGAATTAAGGAGTCGGAGCCCGTGAACTGGAATGCCGTTATTGGCATGAATAAGCTCATTAAAGAGAATGAAGAGCTTCTGTGGAAGCTTCAAGCTGTAATACAGGATAGAAGCGTCATTACGTTGAATGCATCACAAATTAACCAGGTGGTAAAAGCGCGGGACGAAATATTGGAAGGAATGACAGATGACGAACGGCAAGCCCTCATATCCGGAATTAGACAAGCTATTACAAGGCAAGACAACGACCAAAAAGGAGATTGAGGATCTTCTTTGGTTGTTGGAACATCCCGAATATGAATACCGGGTTGTGGATATCCGGACTTTCATTGAGAGTCCTGACTACCTAAACGCCAAAGCCGAGTGTTGGCCGAGCATTGTAGAGGACCTTGAACAACTCTTTAATGGCGCTTACACAGAAGCTGTATTTTGCGAAGGCATCGGCAGCGGAAAGTCCTACAAGTCCTCTATCATTATTACCTATATGGTCTATAGAGTCCTTTGCCTTCGGGAGCCTCAAAGATATTTCAATCTAGCCAAGGGGAGCCCCATTTGTTTTATCAACTTGTCGGTCCGGGCAGAACAAAGTAAAAAGGTCGTGTTTGGTGAAATAAAAAGCCGTGTTGATAATAGTCCCTGGTTCAGAAACCACTACCCTCCAGATTCAGATATAAAGTCTGAATTGAGATTCCCAAAAAATATTGCCGTATTCCCCGGTAACTCTCGGGAAACATTTCCTTTGGGGTTCAATGTTCTGGGTGGCGTCATGGACGAAGCCGCTTTTTATACAGAAACCGATGACCATGACGTTGCCGAGGAAATGTTTAATGCTCTTCATAGCCGCATCAAAAATCGATTCGGTGACAAAGGACTACTTGTCATGATCAGCTCGCCTCGCTATATAGATGACTTCATTGAGCTTAAAATGAAAGAAGCCGAAACCAATCCCAATATATTCAGCCGCAGAAAAATGCTCTGGGACTCAAAGCCCGCACATGCCTTCTGCGGAAAGCGAATCGATTTCCAAGAATATAAAATCCCGATTGAGTTTGAGCTCGAAGCTAAACGAAATCCTGAAACTTTCAAGCGAGATTTTATGGCTATTCCTGCCATGGCGCTTGAACCTTTTTTCAAATGTACTGATCTTGTGGAAAAGTGTATCGACCCAAAATTAGAACATCCGTTTGATGAATACGGGAAATTTAAGCCATGGTTTAAGGGTAAGCCCAGCCTTTATCACTACATTCACGTCGATCTTGGTCACAAAAGAGATGCCACAGGAATAGCGATGGCGCATGACGAGGGTGATAATGTTATTGTCGATTTTATGCGCCGTATCAAAGCGCCGCCGGGAGGGGAGATCTTTTTTAAAGACATTCGAGAAATGATTCTTCACATGAAGAATAAACTTCAATTCAAGATAGACAAGGTCACCTTCGACGGCTGGCAGTCTATTGATAGTATCCAAATCCTAAAAGAAAATTGGATCAAATGTGAGGTCTTGAGTATTGATAGGGATACTGAGGCCTATGACACGTTAAAGGAAAAGATGTATCAGGGTCAGCTAAAGTGCTATCGGTATGAACCTTTTTTCGATGAACTTAAAAGACTGGAGCTGCTTGCAGGGACTAAAGTGGATCACCCACCGCATGGCTCCAAGGATGTGGCTGACGCCGTTGCTGGGGCGGTCCATGGAGCTGTTGAGAACGCAGGGAAGATCCGCGAGGTTCGGGTTTACTACTAAATGGGGTGTCAGTTCCGGCCTTTAACTTGCCCCGTTTATTTGAGATTAAACATACAATTTCGTCATCATTCTTGCCTAATTGATAGTCCACGATGCAGTAGCATTATGAACAGTAAGCACTTAGGGAAGTATTGATGCGATGGAGTTGTATTTCTGGTTTAGATTATTTGCGATTAAATCTACTATTTAATTATAAATAAACTGAGTGATCAGGAAACCGAGATGATACGAGTGACAACGGAAAGGGACGCGCCAGATGAAGCAGGAAATAGCCGAGTTTTTAGCTTATAAGGCCACAGAAAGGGGGCTCACACCCCGGACTATAGAGGCATATCGCCACGATTTGGCTAAATTCGGGCAATTTGTAGCCAAAGAAACGGGTTCGCAAGCCACTATTGCCAATATCGACCAATATACGATCAAAGCGTATTTGCAGTTTCTGGCAAATACCGGTATTAAGAAAAGCAACGCTACCGTTACGAGGGGCAGGAAACTCGCGACCCTCAAATCCTTTTTTAAATATCTTGCCGTTGAGGGTAAGGTTAAGACCGATCCCGCCAATTTGGTGAAGATGCCAAAGGTCAAACGGAAAGAGCCATCCTACCTTACCGAGCAGGAATATAAGCGGCTTATACGAACGGTCCAGAAGAACGCTACTCAATACTTCAAGCTCCGGGATATTGCTATCATCAATATGCTTTTGGGGATGGGACTACGTTTAAGCGAATTGGTAGGGTTGAATGTTGGGAGCGTTAATTTTGAAGACGGAGTTATCAAAGTCACCAGAAAGGGAAACCAGGAGAGAACTCTTCCCACAAATGACGACGTAATGATTTGTCTACAACGCTATTTAAAGAGTAGGAAAGATGTCTTGTATGCTTCGCCTTTATTTTTGAGCAAACGCAATCAGCGGATTGATGGCGCTACCGTTTGGTATCTCGTTAAGAAATATCTGAAACAGGCTCAAATTGAAAAAGACAAATTGTCCCCACATACCTTGCGACATACATTTGCAACCACTTTATTAAAGCAGGGTGTTAACATACTTGCCATAAAGGAATTGATGTCGCACCGTAATCTACGCACCACAGAGCGATATCTTCATATTGCTGGTGCAGATCTACGAGCAGCTGTTGGAAAGATTCAATTAAACGTTAAAGAAAATGATTAGACGTAGCGTATTTTTCCGCATGATGCCAATACGCTAGAAAATAGTTCTCGTTAATGTAAATAAAATTTGCTAGAATCCTTAGCGTCATGAAACAAAAGCTGCTAATAAAAATTGTTTTCACTTTCTTGCTTGCGATTGCCTCATTTCATTTGAGTGGCATCGAGTCGGCTTTTTGTGATGACGGGATCGTATCCGGAAATGTCGAATCACATGGTTGCATGATTTGTCAGTCTGGCAATCACTCAATAAGCCTTGAGAAAGGCATCGTTTCAATTTTCACCGAAATTCCCGTATCGTTCATTTCTCCCGAAGTATTCCTCCAGAGGCTCCAAACGCCTACTCGCTATATTCTTCGACCCCCGATTTCCGCTTAACCATAGCACGTCCTTTTTCGTTCTAAATTAATCAAAACAGCAGTTGTTTTCTACCTATAGGTGAAATGTGTATAAGTCTATTTTTTATACGATGCATTGGGTCTTGGTCGCACTACTCATGACGACAAGCGCATTTGCTGATACGGATGCGTTAAATTCCGACATTTTGGTAAGCGAAGTCTTGGAAAAAAATCCAGAGCTAAAAATATTTGAAGCCGAAATTACCGCAGCAAAAGGTTCTCGTACGACCGCTGGACTTTGGGTTAATCCTGAAGTCAGCGGCTCGCTTGGTCAAAAACGTGTTTGGAATAAAGACGATGAGCTGACTGGTAAAGGCAAGACAGGTGACCTATCGGTCGCGCAGACATTTGAATGGCCGGGACGAATCGGTTTGCGAAAAGCAATTGCAAGTAAGGACATTGAATTAGCAGAATTGGGATTGGAGCAATTTAAGGCGCTACTTGTATCACGCACGAAGGTCGCAATCTATGAATTACTTGCGGCGCAGGAAAAGGCTGTGGCAACACGTGAAGTCGCCGAGCATTTCAGCGCTTTGCGTGAGGTGCTTGTCCAGCGTGGACAGGCGGGACTCACGCCTCAGCTTGAAACCCGCGTGATCGAGGCTATGGAACTAAATATGCAGAGGAAGGCAAGCCAGGCATCTCTTGCAGCCCAAGCCGCACTGTTTGACCTGAACCAACTAAGAGGTTCTTCACCTGATGCCATAGCGCCTCTTGCCCGGTTAAATTTCTCATTTGGCCCGCTTGAAAAAGATCAAAAAACGCTTGTGACGCTCGCAAAGTCGGCTGATTTTGTGGTTCGCCAGAGAAAGATTGAGCTGGCTCGACAGAATTTTAAGGTAGGTCTTGCAGAAAACGAGCGCTTGCCAGCCGTTTCTATCGGACCTTCTATTTCACAGGAAAGAGCGGGGGATCGCGAGCGCGTTATTGCCGCAGCTGTATCCGTGCCGCTGCCGTTATGGGATCGCAATCAAGGAAATATTGATTCGACGAGAGCGCAGAGAGTTCAGGCCGAGACAGCCTTAACGCTCGCCGAGCGTGAAGCAGAGCGGCGGGTGATCGAAGCAGTGGCCACGTACGAAATCAAACTCAAAGAAATGACAAAGTGGCAGCCAGATTCTATTGAACATTTTAGAGAAGCCGCAGAGCTTGCCGACCGTCACTACAGGTTGGGAGCGGTGCCCGTTTCGACTTATATCGAACTTCAAACGCAGTATCTTGAAACCATCGAAGGTTTGCAGGATACCAAGAAAGAAGCGCTCGAAGCCGCAAATCAATTGGATATTTTAACAGGAGTAAATCTGAAGCTCGCCTCTATTGCTACCGGGGAGGCAGCCAAATGAAGTCTTCCAGGTTTTTCAACTATTTTCTGATGTTCTTAATGGCCGTATCTTTAGCAGGATGCGGCGCGAAGGAAAGTAAGGACGCCGAACATGAGGAGTCGCCGTCTGGCGCGTCATTTAAGCCCGGCAAGGGCGTCATGTTTACTGATGAGACGAGTAAAATCCTCGGTCTTGAGACCGTAGAAGTCATTGAAGAAAATCTACCGCAAGTAGTTCGCTTTAACGTTCAGATTTTTGGAGAAACACATCGGTTTACACATTTGAATATGGATCACACGGGATGCGATGTGCACGGCTCCGGATTTCTGACAGCGGAAAAAGCGTCTCTCGTAGAGGCGAAACAGCCAGTTAAATTACTGACAGATGGTAATGAAATATTAGACGGCTTTGTCGTAGCGGTTCAAAAGCAACTTGCCTATGACGAAACCGAGGTCATAGTCGGCGTTACTAGCGCAACCGCAAAACTCAAAGACGGAGAGTTTGTGGCTGCTACGATTACGCTGCCCCGCGAAAAAGCGGTAACTGTGGTTCCCAAATCGTCGCTTCTGCGCACTTCAGGTGGCATGTTTGTCTATGTGACAAACGGCAACGCCTATTCTCGAACCGCTGTAAAGACAGGAACTGAATCTGACAATAAAATTGAAATAACCGATGGTTTATTCGCGGGTGATTACGTTGTGGTAAAGCCCGTTGAAACCCTCTGGCTTATCGAGCTTCGTGCTACCAAAGGAGGGGGACACTCCCACTAATTATGCTAAACCAAATTTTAGAGTTTTCCGTTCGACAGAGGATGATTGTGATCATTGCCACGCTGGGCCTTGTTGGCATTGGTGTCTGGTCAGCAATTCGCTTGCCCATCGACGCAGTGCCCGATATCACCAATATTCAGGTGCAGGTTAACACGGAAGTGCCAGCACTTGCTCCCGAGGAGATCGAAAAGCTTGTCACGTTTCCGATAGAAAACGAAATGGCAGGTATTCCGGGGTTGACTGATCTTCGTTCCCTATCCAAGTTTGGTCTCTCACAGGTCAACCTGGTCTTTAAGGATGGGACGGACATTTACCGTTCTCGACAACTTGTGAGCGAGCGTTTGCAAACGGTGACGGATGAACTTCCATCAGGTCTCACGCCGAAGCTTGCACCCATTAGCACCGGCCTTGGAGAAATATTTTATTACGTGATTGAGTATGCGCCTGATGCGCCTAAAAAATCTGCCACGCGTGAAGAGCAGCTTATGGAGCTTAAGCTCATTCACGATTTTCTCATTAAGCCACGCCTACGCTCGACCCCAGGTCTGGCAGAAGTCAATGCTTCAGGCGGTTACGAAAAGCAAATCGTTATTGAGGCCAACCCCGACAAACTTAAAAGTGTAGGTATGTCCTTTAGTGAAATTGCCGAGTCTATCGGCGAGAACGTAGAAAACGCAGGTGGTAGCGTGATCCAGATTGGCGGCGAACAGGTGGCTGTTCGGGCGGCGGGCCGGGTGCAAAGTATAGCGGAAATCGAGCAGTTGCCGCTTAAGTTCGGTGCGAGGGCAACACCGCTTCGGGTAAAGGATGTAGCCGAGGTTATTATCGGAAAAGCCGTGCGGGGCGGCGCTAGCACTTACAACGGTGAAGAATGTGTCCTGGGTTCTGCGCTCATGCTTGCAGGGGAAAATAGCCGATTGGTCGCAAAAGCTGTTGATGAGAAGCTGAAAGAGCTAGGAAGCAAACTGCCTGAGGGCGTAAAGATTATCCCAGTTTATGACCGAACATTACTTGTTGACCGCACGATTCATACGGTCGAATCGAGTTTATTTGAAGGCGCAATCCTTGTTGTTGCCGTTTTACTTGTGATGTTAGGCAACTGGCGGGCTGCGCTAATTGTGACATTGGCCATTCCGCTTTCTATGCTCTTTGCCATCACAGGCATGGTGCAAGGCAGGGTCTCAGGAAATCTTATGAGTTTGGGGGCCATTGATTTTGGACTCATAGTAGACGGTGCGGTTGTGATGGTTGAAAACATTATTCGCCATCTTGCTGAGAAACAGCATGAGCTTAAAAGGCGGCTCACTCCACCCGAGCGAACGCAAGAGGTGCTCTTAGCGACAAAAGAAGTGGCTAATCCCATGTTTTTTGGAGTTCTTATTATTACGGTCGTTTATTTTCCGATCCTTGCGCTCACAGGTATCGAAGGAAAGATGTTTAGGCCTATGGCCATTACCGTAATTTTTGCGCTGATGGGCTCACTTGTTCTAGCGCTGACCTTAATGCCTGCTCTGTGCTCTTACTTTTTGGGAGGTAACATTAAGGAAAAGGATTCGTGGCTCGTAAGTATGGCCAAGAAAGCGTATACACCGACTCTCGTTTTTGCGCTACGCTCAAGAAAAATTGTGATCGGCGTGGGTGTGACTCTGGTTATTTTAGCAATGCTTGTCTTTAATCGGCTGGGGGCAGAATTTGTCCCGCAGCTTGATGAAGGTTCATTTGCTACACATATGATCCGCACCACAAGCATTGACATTGATGCCAGCATCGATATGCAGAAGCGTGGTGAGAAGATGCTCTTAGAAAAGTTCCCCGAGGTGGATTATATTTTTAGTCGCCTAGGAACGGCAGAAGTTGCCACCGACCCCATGGGTGTCAATGTCGCTGACACCTATATCATGTTCAAACCGCAGAATACTTGGCGAAAAATAAACGGGAGGCGTGCCACTAAAGATGATTTAGCAAATCTTATGACGATGGAACTTGGCAAACATGTCCCCGGAGAGGCGCATCTGTTTAGCCAGCCCATTGAAATGCGTTTTAACGAAATTCTTGAAGGGACTCGAGCTGACATCGCTGTAAAAATATTTGGTGAAGATTTTGCAGTGATTGAAAAGATTGCGAGTGAGGCTCGTGAGATACTCGAGAAAGTGCCGGGTGCGGCAGACGTTGAGTTTGATGCCATGGGTAGAGCGCCGCTGCTGGAGATCATTCCAAAGCGATCTGCTATGAGCAAATATAATCTACACGCTGCAGAACTGAATCGAGTGGTGGAGACTGCCCTTGCCGGGCAGGAAGTTGGTAAATTAATTGAAGGCAACCGCCGCTTTGACATTGTGGTGCGTCTTAGCGAGGATCTTCGGGAAAATATAGATGAGCTCAAGCGCTTGCCTGTGCGTGTGGACGATGGCGGGCTATTGACGCTTGGGCAAGTGGCTGATTTTCGTGTGGGCGAACAGGTGGCGGCCATATCTCGCGAATACAGTCAGCGCCGTGGAGCTATCATGATCAATCTTCGAGGCCGGGATGTAGAAAGTTTTGTCCTTGAAGCACAGAAGAAAATCGCTGCAGAGATCAAGCTTCCTGAGGGCTACAGTATCGAGTTTGGTGGCCAGTTTAAGAACCTTATCGATGCAAAACGTCGGTTAGCTGTGGTTGTTCCGGGGGCGATGTCGCTCATCTTTATCCTGATTTTTGTAGCGCTTCGCAGTTTTCGTCAATCGCTTCTTGTTTTCTTGGCGGTGCCTCTGGCTGTAACCGGGGGGATATTTGCGCTTGGACTCAGAGGGCTGCCGTTTAGTATTTCAGCGGGGGTCGGTTTTATCGCTGTAAGCGGCATCGCGGTCTTGAACGGCCTCATGATCATTACGTTCTTTAATCAGCTCAGGACGCGAGGAACGGATCTTCATACAACCGTTAAGGATGGGTCCCTTCTTCGTTTGCGTCCCATGCTTATGACAGCACTCGTCGCTTCGCTTGGTTTTGTCCCAATGGCTATTGCCACCGGTGCCGGAGGCGAAGTCCAGCGCCCTCTGGCTACGGTAGTCATAGGTGGGATTATCACTTCAACTTTTCTGACACTCGTATTGTTACCTGTGCTTTATGAGTGGATGGAAGGAAAAAATGCTAACGGAAAAATAGGAGTAAAAATATGAAAACAGTATTCGCCTTATTCGCTCTCGTAGGAGTTCTCTGCGCTGCGCCTGCTATTTTAAACGCCGAAACAGGCCATGACCATGATCACAAGCAGTCGGGCGGCCCTAAAGGTGGGCGTTTTCTTGAAAATACGGACCCTCGCGCCGAGTTTTATGTCGAAAAAGATAACACAGTTACCGTTACTTTTTACGATGATGCACTAAAGCCTGTTGCCGCTACTGACCAAAGCGTGACCGTCATTGCCGAGGCCAATGGCGAAAAAACACAGCTTGAGTTTGAAAAAAATGGCGATGTGCTTGTGAGTAAAGGAAAATTACCCGAAGCCGAAGGCTCTAATCTTGTCGTGCAGTTTAGGCAGTCAGTGGAGGCCAAACCGATCAACTTCCGGTTTGCATTGGAAAAAGGGATGTGCGACGTGTGCAAGCGGGCAGAGTACGCCTGTATTTGCGAACATTAAAGGCACGACTACGAGGACATCTAGTGACTAAGTGTGGATGCAATGATACGCCAAACGAAATAAATCCTGGATTCAGAAAGGCGGTCAAGATCGTCGCCCTCTTGAATCTGAGTTATTTTTTCATCGAGTTTGTTGTGGCTCGCAGCATTGGCTCTGTTTCTCTCTTTGCCGACAGCGTCGATTTCTTAGAAGATGCGTCGGTAAATCTCTTGATTCTTATTGCGATGAATTGGAGCAGCGTTCATCGCGCCCGTGTGGGCATGTTACTGGCAGCTCTTATTCTCATTCCCGGCGCATCGGCACTTTGGGCGGCAGGGCAAAAGTTCTTTCTGTTTATCCCCCCGTCACCGGTTTCGCTATCAATTACGGGCGCAGGGGCGCTAGTTGTAAACTTCTCATGCGCACTTTTATTGACACGCTATCGGGAGCATTCGGGAAGCATGGCACGGGCAGCATTTCTTTCTGCCAGAAATGACGTGCTAGCCAATATTGCAATCATAGCCGCAGGGCTTATCACTGTTCTCATTCCCACCGCATGGCCAGATTTAGTTGTCGGGCTTGCCATAGCTTTTATGAACATTGGAGCGGCTAAAGAGGTTTTTGAGGCAGCAAAGGAAGAACACGAGGAAGCCAGCGCTTGATCAAGCTTGTATAGTGACTATCATTGCTATCTGTATTAGATAGAGCTATAATCAAAAAATAATATATGAGAACAATTTATAAAGCCACCTCAACAGCGTTAGTTGTTTTTTTTCTACTTGCCTGCAATTTCTGTTTGGTAGAATGCACGTTCGCTTCGGAAGAACACGACCATTCGGCGAAAGTAAATGATGCTTCCGATCACCACCATGGATCAGAAGAAAACCAGCAGCAATCCGATTCAGAAAAGCATGATGCCGCGTCTTTATGCTGTTCTTCGCTAGTAGCAGTCAAAAATATTTCAGATATTTCTGCAGGCTCAAAATATCTTAAAGAATCATTTTCTCAGGTTGCAGTATTTGAAGGAATTATTCCAAAGTTAAATAATGACTCTAAGTACGAAATCGAATTTCCTCCGGGGGTATCACCGCCCTCGGTTTTTCTTTTAACCCACTTCACCCACGCACCTCCGGTTTCCCTCTAAGCATTTCTTCGGAAAAAGCTAATTAGTAGCTTTTTCTTTCTTTTATTATTTTCAAATCAACGAAATGGTGGTTTATGAATCGAAAAAAGAACTTATCTGTTCTATGTTTTCTTTTAGGAAACTTATCCGCCCAAGTAGCGATGGCGGGCGATGCGGATCTTGCCAGGATCTCAAAAGACGTCTCTTCTCGAATTGATTTCAAAGTAGAGAGGACAAAATCAAGCACAGCGGGTGATTCTCAAGCTTTTTTCAAAGCGCCGCTTACAGTTGAAAGCGCTGTCCAAACGGCTCTTTCAAACAATCAATCCCTCCAAGCTGTTTTAGAATCTTGGGGTATCGCTAAAGCAGATTTTAATAGGACGCGACTACCTGAGAAGCCTGTCTTTGATGCCAGTTATCGAGTTCCGGATCACGACATTAACGACAATGTTGAATTTGCCATCGAACAAGATTTCCTGAGCTTTGTTCTTTTTCCTTTAAAGAGCAACCTCGCTGGAGCCGAGCTTCACAAGGCGGAGCTCGAGATCACAAAAGAAGTCTTGGATCTGGTTTTCGACGTGAAATCCGCTTTCTATGAAGTCCAAGGTGAAACGGCGATGCTTGCCATGCGTAAAAGAGTGCTGGTGCAGGCCGAAGCTTCAGAAGAGTTGGCCAAGCGGCAGTTTGAAGCAGGTAACATCAGCGAACTTAAACTCGCAAGCGAAAGATCCATTTATCAAGATAACAAACTTGAATACTTAAAAGCGGAAGCCGATCTCGTCCTAAAGACCGAAAGCTTAAATCGCCTCATGGGGTTTGGCGGAGAAGATCCATCATGGGAAGTAAAGGAAGAACTCGAGGAAATCCATGTTTCTGAGCCGTCTTATGACGAGCTTCTTTCAATAGGAATGTCAAAAAGGCTCGATCTTCTTATTGCCAGAAAAAATGTTGAAGCGCTAAGACACGCGCTATCGCTTAATCGTTTCGGCGTCTTGGGTCACCCGGAAGTAGGAATTAGCACCGAGAAAGATGTCGAAGGTGGGCGTGTCACAGGCCCTACCTTGCGGACGGAAGTTCCTATCTATGATCTTGGGCAGACTGAAGTTTCAAGGTCGGGTGCCGAGCTGAAACAGGCAGAGCTTAAACTTAAAGCTCTTGAAAACGACGTTCGCTCACAAATCAAACAGAAGAGAGACCATCTTTTTGCGATGCGGACACTTGTCGAGCAATATAAAAATTCTGTTATTCCAATCAAAGAAAAAGTAACAGGTGAAACGCTCAAACATCAGAACTACATGCTGGTGGGCAATTATGAACTCATTCGCGCCAAGCAAGAAGAGATCCTTGCGAATAAAGAATACATAGAAGTCTTAAAGGACTATTGGATTGCAAGGTCTGATCTTGAGAAGGCTGTCAGCTCAAAGCTGCCAAATCACCAGGGAGGAACTCATGAGTAAGAAATTTTTATTCGCATTATTGGTTGGTTTTTTTCTAGTCCAAGGCCCTACTGTGAAAGCCGAGGATTTGCCCTATACACCTGTTGTTACACTAAATGGCTCAACGCTTCCCTGGAAAATGGTGGATGGGGTTAAGGAATTTCATTTGATTGCGGAGGCCGTTGAATGGGAAGTGGCTCCCGGGATGAAAATCAAAGCTTGGGGTTATAACGGGCAAACCCCCGGACCTACGATCGAGGCGGTGGAAGGAGACCGCGTCAGGATTCTTGTGACCAATAATTTTCCGGAGCCTACAGCTGTTCACTGGCATGGCCTCATATTGCCAAGTGGCATGGATGGTGTTCAGGGGCTTAATCAAAAAGCTATCATGCCGGGTGAAACATTCTCTTACGAATTCACTCTTAACCAACATGGTACCCAAATGTATCACTCCCACGGAGATGAAATGGTTCAGATGGGAATGGGGGCCATGGGATTTTTTATCATTCATCCCAAGCACAGATCTCCGAAGATCGATAGAGATTATGCAATTTTTTTAAACGAATGGTTTGTCGAGCCAGGAAGTTCAAGACCTGACCCGAATGTGATGACTGAATTCAATATTTTTACGTTCAATAGCCGTGCGTTTCCAGGCACTGCACCTCTTCTTGCAAGACCAGGAGAACGTGTTCGCGTCCGTGTAGCGCATGTGGGACAGGATTTCCACGCGATTCACATGCATGGGCACAACTTCAAGATAGTGGCCACAGACGGTGGGGATATCCCCGAATCCGCCCAGTGGCCTGAAACCACGGTGGCTATTGGTCCCGGTCAAACACGGGACTACGAGTTTATTGCTATTCCTGGCGACTGGGCGCTTCACTGTCATTTGCGCCACCACCCCATGAATGCAATGGGCCATGCTATTCCCAATCTCTTGGGAGTCAGCCAAAAAGGCATTGAGGAAACGATCAAAAAAGAGATCCCGGAGTACATGGCTATGGGTGAAACCGGCATGGGTGAACACGCCGATCACGCCAAGCACATGAAAGGCCCTGATAACACGCTTCCCATGATGGGTGGCGACGGCCCTTTTGGAAATGTCGGCATGGGTGGCATGTTTACTATTCTCAAAGTGCATGATGATATTCCAAATTTCAAAAACGCTGAGGAATATACAAAACAGGTGCAGCTACCCGGTGATTTTGGATGGTATAAAAACCCTCCCGGAACCGTGTCAGATATAGCGCCTGGCTATGAACAAAAAATGGATGTTTCCGGAAAGATTTACGTCTGCCCTATGCATTCGGAAGTGCGGCAAAATACCCCAGGGCAATGTCCGAAATGCGGAATGAATTTAAAGCCTGAGTTAGATGCAGAAAGTAAGGAGGGTGACCCCAATACTTTCAAAGCAGTCGCTCCTCCGCACAAACATTAAAAAAGGGAGGTTCCTATGAAAAAGAAGGTGACGCTTTTACTTTTGGTCGTGGCTGGGTTTATTGCTGCGCCCATGTATTCCTTGGCTGAAAACCAGGGATTAAAAGCGAATGAAGTTTGCATGATGAACAACAAGTTCTTTGGAAAGGAACAAATCCCAGTCGAGGTGGAAGGGAAAACTTATTACGGTTGTTGCCAAGGTTGCAAAACAACCTTAAAAGAGAACCCGGCGACCCGCAAGTCCATTGACCCCTACACAGGAAAGGAGGTTGATAAAGCCGATGCCTTTATTGTTAAAAAGCCAAACGGATCGGACGAAGTTCTCTACTTTGAATCTAAAGAAACTTACGAGAGCTTTATAAAGAAACACATACAATAACAAAAGGAGACGAAGTGATGAAAAAAGCATTAGCATTAGGAATTGCATTGGGCTTACCGGCTTTTTTGGGATGGGGCATGGCTTTTGCTGAAGAAGGGCACCATGACCACGGAGGTCATGATCATACGGCAGGTGGTTCGGTAACAATTAAAGGCGAGCTTGTCGACTCGCTCTGCTACGTGGGAATGGCAGCCAAAGGGCCCGGGCACAAGCAGTGCGCGATTGATTGCGCGAAAGCAGGTATCCCGATAAGTATCGTTGAAGATGGAACCGGAAAAACGTATACGGTTCTTCCAAAAGAAGATAAAACAGGCTACCCCGCAGATGTTATTAGTAAAATGGGCGACAAGGTCACCCTGAAAGGCGACCTTTATGAAAACGGCGGCAATAAGTATGTGGCCGTCGAGTCGGTGGAGTAAGCCATGTTAGAGGGAGCGCGGCACTTACAGAATATTCACCCGCTTGTGATTCATTTTCCCATCGGGCTTCTGATGGGGGCTGCGCTCTTTTATTTTGCGGCATGGATTTTTAAGAAAGACGATCTTGCCAAGACAGGGTTCTGGGTGCTTTTACTCGGAGCCCTGTCTTTGGCGGTCGCCGTAGTAACAGGGCTTTATGCCGAGCAAGGAGTCATGGTCCACTTGTCGGTCAGAGACAAGATTCTTTCCCCCCACAAGAATTTCATGATTGCTACGGCAATCCTATGCGTGATGGCAACGCTGTGGGCCCTAATCCAAAGACCATTCCCAAAAAAAGGTAGGATTCTTTTTCTTTTATTGCTCTTAGCGATGGTAGGCGCAATGACTCTTGGTGCGGACTTCGGCGGGAGACTCGTGTATGACTATAACGCCGGAGGAAATGCTTGCCCGCAACCAATCAAGTTTAAATTATAGATAAATTGTAAGCGGAGGACACATGTCTGAATTACTTGTGAGTGTGAAATGGGGTCTTGAAGGGGTTAAAGAGCTTATGAACGTTCACCCTCTTTTTACCCATTTTCCAATTGCTCTTCTTTTGTCTTCTCTAGGCTTTTATCTTTTGGGATTAGTATTTAAAAAAGAACATTTTTTGAAAACCGGGCAATGGACGCTTTATTTTGGGACGCTTGGATCGGCTTTCGCTGTCTGGACAGGGTTACAGGCAGGAAGTACCGTGCCTCATGATGATACGACTCATACCATGATCTTGGCGCATCAGTATTTAGGGATTACAGTGCTTGTGTTGAGTGCTCTTTTAAGCATTTGGCTTCTTGTATCAAAATCAAGTCTTCCGAAAACCAAGCCTGTTTTTGTAGGAGGATTATTCTTGATTGCGATTATTCTCCTTCAGCAGGTAGATTTTGGGGGACGTCTTGTTTTCTTCCACGGCGTGGGAATGGGACGGAAGAGTTTTGTGCTTAAAGACAAGACCCCTTCTACAATAGTAGGAATGGACGAGGTAATGCAAACGGAACATCACGAGCATGGGCAACACGCTCATTAGAGGTAGGCTTATAGAAGGGTAGAGGTCTAACTTGTGACAGAGCAGAATACTTTAAACTCACAACATTTGGCAAAAGTAGACGATGCGGGGGAAGATTGGTCGGTTTATGCCAAGTTTGAAAAAGGTGATAAAGCGGCATTTCACCAGCTGTTTGATCGATACAAGAACAGGATTTTTAATCTTTCTTATCGTTTTGTTAAAAATGCCGCGACAGCTGAGGATATCGCGCAAGATGTCTTAATCAAAATCTATGAAAAAAAGGTCGAATTTCGTCCAAACACTAAATTCTCAACATGGATTTACCGTGTAACTGCGAACGCCTCTTTGGATCACATAAGAAAGAAGAGATTCTCCGGATTCTCGTTGAATCAGCCAATGGGTAATAACGAGGAAGAGGATGCGACTCCTGTCTTGGAAGTCATCGGAAACACAGATTTAGGTTCGCCATCCAAGGAATTAGAGAAAAAAGAGCTCAAGACAGTTGTAGAAAATGCCCTTCAGGCGCTGCCTGAGCGCCTAAGAGTCCCGATCATTCTTTTTCAATTCGAAGAAAATTCCTATCAGGAAATTGCTGGCATTCTCCAGATTTCAGTAAAAGCTGTTGAACGCAGGATTTACCATGCAAAAGAGATTCTCCGGGATAAATTGTCCAAAAATCTCTCATAAGTCTTTTATTTTGATACAGATAAAATTTGTGGGGGTTTGAGAGAAGTTGAACGTTTAAATAAGTGGAAGCATTAAGATGAAACAGAAGGTTTAAACGGAGGATGCAGCCATGAAAAAGATAGTCAGTGTAATGGGGCTTTTAGCGATGATAGCAACTTCAGCTTATGCTGTAGAAAGCGCGGGGACCGCGAAGCTATCGATCATTCAGTTCTCGGAAGCGCCTGAAAATCGGGGTATTCACGGGCGGTTACTGGAAAGAAGGTACGAGGAATATAGGAACGGTCGCTTCGCCGTTACCACGCTGGATACAGCGCATTTGAGATAATGCGCGTTAAGACAAAATCTTGGGCTTGAGGATCGAGTGTTTGGATTCGGTCCAAAAGTCCAAGAGTGTTTTGGATAAAGAGTTTGAAATCAGCTGTTTCGGGACAGCAAGATGAAGCCTTCTCAAGTAAGGCCCGAGATTTTGGGATGTTCTTTTGATAGAGATATAAGCAGGCTAGATTGTAGGCGGCCTCGGAATCATTGGGGTTCAAAGCTAATAGTTTTTCAAGGCAAGTCATTGCCTCAGTAAAGTTTTGGGTTGAAAAATGCGCAACAGCCAAATTGAAATAGACATCTTTAAAGTACGGATCTAGCGAGAGCGCATTCTTATAAGCTTCTATGGCAGCAACGGCTTGACCGTTTCTTAGGAGCTGGTCCCCTGAAGACTTAAGGGTTGTGGCGCTTATTGCTGATTCCTGCGCGCCAGAAGCTGATGATAGACCTATCGATAAGACGCCTACAAGGACCACCAGTTGAACTAAGGGTTTTTTAAGTTTCATATAAAAACTATAGCCTATGGTTGTTACGGGTGGGTAACGGGGGAATTAAGAAATTTTTTAGGGGGTTTGCGGGTTCTGGTGCGTTTCATGGGTAGGTGAAGGGGGAAGGGTGATATCAATGAAAAAGCTCTGCGGGCTGGACAAAAAAGAATTGATGAAATGGGTCGACGGGGCTCTTGACGGCAATAAAGCGGCGATCGTTTCTGGGCATCTTAAAGGATGCGTCTCGTGTCGCCAAGAGGAAGAAGCCATTCATCGTTTAAACGGGCTTTTACGAAGTCCTCAAGAGAATATCGAGGTTTCGCGAGGTTTTGAAACCGTTTTTTGGTCAAAAGTTTCCGAGCGGCAAAGTTTACCGTGGCTTGAAAGACTACTGAATAGTCTTGAAGCTTTGGTCCCTACGCCAAATTTCAGGCAAGCCGTTGCGTTCTCGATCTTAGCATTTTTTATCGGAAACATAGGCGGATTTGGTTGGGAGCTTGGGCAAGGTGCTTTTGCCGCAACATCTCCGGCGTCCATCCGTCATTTTTCAGGTTTACAGGAGTTTAAAGGCATTTCGTCTTCTTCACTAGCTGCAACTTATTTAACGGCAGTCCAAATCGAGGGTTCTAAATGAAAAAATTACTCCTCTTCACAGTGATCGTGTCCGCCGTGACTTTGGGGGGACTCTGGAGCGGTAAAAAATTCTGCAGCATGATGTCGATGCCAGGGCGTTCCAGCCAAGCTATGTATTCTGAGATGGGCTTGGACGCTTCTCAGACAGAGTCCGTGAGAAAGCTTGAAACAGCTTTTCGTAAAGAGGTGGATGCCCTTTGTATGCGAATTTGTGAAGAGCGCGTGGATCTCCTTAAAGAGATCAAAAATAAACGCATCAGTCATGAAGCCATCGACAAAAGAGTGGAGGAGATCGGTCAACTTCAAATTTCTCTCGAGAAAAAAGTTATTTCTCATATTCTCCAGGTGGATAAGGGCCTGACGCCTTCCCAAAGCGCCGCGTATCTCGAAAGGATTTATCAGAGACAGTGTCAGATGGCTGCTCAAAGCGGGTACGGTGAGAATCTTAATAAGATGAAAGAGTGAAAAATGAACACCACAATCACTGATACTATTGATCTCTGGCGGCGCTTAGGATTGGAAGAGCTGTATGAGCAAGTCCGCAAGACGGAAGAGGCAACTCAAGCTTTCGGCCAAACGCTTAAGAGTCTTCCTAAGTGCAAGAAGTGTGCACGTTCGATGCTTCTCCTCGGACTTCAAGAATCTGGCGACAAACTTAGTGTGCAACTTATCAGTCTTGGAATATTATCTTCTGCTCTCAAAGATGCGGTTGCGGCTGCGGAGAAAGCTTGCGCAGACATGGGGCAAAACGCGTCATCGCCGTGCTGCTGTGCAGGAGAGCCTTGCATGTGTCACGACTGACCGGGGGAGAATTTCATTGAAAAATAAAATAAAAGTTATATTTTTTGGGACGTTGTTTGTTTTGTCCAATGCTTTTGCGGCAAGTGAAAATATTACACTTCCGAAAGCAGTCGATGTAGTGAGCCTTCATGGTCTTGTTAACGATGCGCTTACAAAGAGTCCCGCCATTCAATCCAAAAAATCGCAGTATGAAGCTCTTCGGGCAAAAGTTATCAAGGCATGGCTTCCTGAAGACCCGATGGTCGGTGTTGACGTTGAGGGACAGCCGGAACTATTCAAGACGGGCGAGAGAATGAATTATGAGTATATGGTTACGCAATCTGTTCCTTTTCCGACAAAACTTATTCTTAATGGGGTCATTGCTTCTAAAGAAGCCGACATGGCCTACCAGATGTACAAAGAAGAAGAGCGGGCTGTCGCTTGGAGAATAGAGCAGCCCTCTTATCAGCTTTTTTTGTCAAAGCGGACTCTCTTGGCGCTCAAAGAGAACAAGCAGCTCCTAGACCAGCTCTCCGGCATTGTCAGATCCCGCTATGAGGCTAACAAGACAGATCAATCGGACTATCTTAAAGTGAGGATCGAACTCGACCAAATATCGATTGAAATATTCGATTGGCAGCAAAAGTCCCACATCGCGGAGGCTGCGGTTTCAAGGCAGTTGAATAAGCCTTTGGATACCGCCTATCCGGTTAAAGAGCAGCTTAAACGTGTTCCGTTTTCTTTGACGCTTCCCGAGCTTGAAAAGATCGCTTTAGAAAAAAGACCTGAGCTTAAATCATTTGAAGTTGGCGTGGAACGCGCCAAAGCCTCAAGGCTTCTTTCCCAAACTGAATGGCTTCCGGACATTACAGGAAGAATTGAAGCAAGAAAATTCAACGGAGAGGATGAAATCCGTGAATATGACAACTTTATCGGTTTTTCGGTGCCGGTCTGGTCGCTTTTAAAGGGGATCGGCGGGGGATGGGCAAGCGCTAAAAAGGATGTCGATGCTGCCCAATACCTGTATGCCGATATGAAAAACGAGACTCTTTTTAGGGTTTATGAGGCTTATGCCAAATTTGAATCTGCTCAAAATGCTCTCAATACCTATGAAAGCAGTATTTTGCCCACCGCTAAACAGCAAGTGGATATCGCGATTTCATCCTACGAAGCAGGAAGGACCGATATTTTGAATCTCATAGACGCACAAAGAACTTTTAAAAATACTCAAATCGGCTATTACAAAGCCATGTCCGATTACGAGATGGCTTTGTCCGACCTTCGGCTCGTCGTTGGAGACGATTTGAAGAACGAGGGAGAAAGCGCATGAAAATAAAGAAGGGTATTATTTTTATATTGATTGCCTTGGCCGTAGCTGGAGGAGTTGCGGTTGTTTTTCTGAATAAATCAAACCCCGCCGCAAATCATGCTCAGGCTGTTTATTATTGCCCAATGCATCCCACCTATACGTCCGACAAATCGGGAGATTGCCCGATCTGCAATATGAAACTTGTGAAGCGTGAAAGCGTTGAGCCATCAGTAGAGAAAGGTAATCCTCAGAAAGCGGAAGATATTTGCTACATGCACAATTGCCCAATGATGAAAAAGGGACAGAAGTGCCCAATGATGGTTATCGCCAAGGCCGGAGAGGCGGTTTCCTGCCCTGTTTGTGGTACGCACGTGGCTGAAGCAGGCACAACTGCCTCTGCAAAAAAGATTCTTTATTGGACAGATCCCATGATGCCTGGTTACAAGGCAGATAAGCCTGGGAAATCACCGATGGGCATGGATTTAGTCCCTGTCTATGACGAAACAGTCATGGAATCAGCGTCTGGGAGTTCTGTGCCTTCGGGGTACGCGCCGATTCTCGTCACACCGCAAAAGCGTCAATTTATTGGCGTTCGAACGGCAAAAGTTGAAAAGCGTGTGATCTCAAAGACGATACGTGCTGTAGGCCGTATTGCCTATGATCCTGAACTCTATCAAGCCGAGCAGGAATATATCTCGTCTACCCGGGCGTGGAAAGAGGCTGAAAAAAATACAAATCCTGAAGTCGAAGTAAATACCAAACGTCTTGTGGAATCAAGCCAAATGCGCCTTAGACTTCTCGGATTAAGCAAAGAACTGATTGATGAAGTTGCCACCTGGGATGGTCCTGACAAAAGTCTTCTATTGACTGACCCAAGCGGCAAGGCATGGCTTTATGCGCCGATCTATGAATATGAATTGCCTTTGGTGAAAGTTGGTCAAACAATTTCAGTCGAGACTTCAGCGACCCTTGGGAAAACCCTGACCGGCACGATCCGTTCCATTGATTCGGTGTTTGATCCTATGACGCGTACCGCAAAGGTGAGGGCTGTTCTTACTGATCCTGATGGCGGTTTAAGGCCTGAAATGTTTGTGAATGCTTCGATCGCCGTAAATTCCGGAGAAGTGCTCGCCATCCCAGAAGAGGCTGTTTTCAATACAGGAACAAAGCAAATCGTTTTTGTCGACAAGGGCCAAGGTATTTTCGAGCCTCGTGACGTAAAAGTAGGTTTCAAAGCGGATGGATTTTACGAATTAAAAGAGGGTGCTGTGGAAAGCGAGTCTGTTGTCACCAGCGGAAATTTCCTAATTGATTCAGAAAGCCGGTTAAAGGCGGCTTTGGATGGGATGGGTGAAGGCGGTGGACACCAACATGGACAGTAATTCAGAACACCCATCGCTTAAACGCGGTGGGGTGATTGAAAAAATTATCGAGTTTTCAGCCCACAATAAATTTCTGGTGCTTATTTTTGTAGCTGTGGCACTTGGTTGGGCCGTTTGGGCGATGAAAAATGTGCCACTCGATGCCATACCGGATTTGTCCGACACGCAGGTTATTATCTACTCTCGGTGGGATCGAAGCCCGGACATTATTGAAGATCAGGTGACATACCCAATCGTGACGGCGATGCTGGGGGCTCCTCGCGTCAAAGCAATTCGTGGCTTTTCCGATTTTGGATTTTCTTATGTATATGTCATTTTCAAAGATGGAACGGATATCTACTGGGCCAGAAGCCGCACAATCGAATATTTAAGTAAAATTACACCGCGACTGCCGGAAGGAGTCCGCACCGAAATGGGACCTGATGCCACCGGTGTCGGGTGGGTGTTTCAATACGCGCTGGTGGACACTACTGGCAAAAATGATCTTCAGCAGTTAAGAAGTTTTCAAGACTGGTATCTCCGGTACTATCTTCAGAGCGTTCCTGGCGTCGCCGAAGTCGCCTCTATTGGAGGTTTTGTCAAACAATACCAAATCACCATTGATCCAAATCGATTAGTTGCTTATAACATTCCTCTTACCAAAGTAGTTGAAGCCATTCGGCAGTCCAACCAGGAGGTTGGTGGGCGGCTCTTGGAATTCTCCGGCGCTGAATACATGGTGCGAGGGCGAGGCTATGTCGAATCTGTACAAGACTTGGAGAAAGTCGTTGTTGGCACCGATCAAAAAGGAACGCCCATTCTTATTAAGAACGTCGGGTCGGTCGCATTGGGCCCTGATATTCGAAGAGGTTTGGCTGATCTTGATGGACAGGGAGACGTGGTGGGTGGCACCGTTATTATGCGCTCCGGCGAAAACGCTCTTAACGTCATCAACCGTGTGAAGGCGAAAATAAAAGAGATTGAGCCGTCTCTTCCTCCAGGCGTTAAATTAGAGGTTACGTATGATCGATCAGAGCTTATCCTTGAGGCAATACACAACTTAAAAGAAAAGCTCATTGAGGAAATGATTATCGTTAGTATCGTGATCCTCATTTTCTTATGGCATTTTCCGTCAGCTGTCATTCCTATCGTCACAATCCCGATTTCAGTAATTCTGGCCTTTATCCCGTTTTATGGATTAGGTTTGACGTCCAATATTATGTCCTTGTCTGGTATTGCAATTTCAATCGGCGTTCTCGTGGATGGCGCGATTGTCGAAGTAGAAAATGCTTATAAACGTCTTGAGCAGTGGATCGAAGGCGGCCGAAAAGGGGATTATCATGTTGTTCGTCTCAATGCTTTGAAGGAAGTCGGTCCCTCCGTATTTTTTTCGCTCCTTGTGATCGCAGTGGCCTTCATGCCGATTTTTACGCTGATCGATCAAGAAGGCAGGCTTTTTAAACCACTGGCATGGGCAAAAAATCTTGCCATGGCAATTGCCGCGATACTCGCTATCACACTGGACCCGGCGATGCGAATGCTTTTTACCCATATGGAACCTATTCAAATTCGCTGGCCGTGGAAAAAGAAAATAGCCGCGCAAAGCCGTTCGGAAGCTATTGCTTCAAAAGTTGTCACCACTCTTGCCGTAGGAACCTATTACCAGGAAGAGAAACATCCGGTCAGTAAAGTTCTTTTCCGTGTGTACGAGCCTGCCTGTCGTTTTGTATTAAAGCATCGGAAAGGCACGATCATTGCGGCTTTATTATTGGTTTTGAGCACTATTCCTGTCTATCTTAGTCTTGGCACGGAATTTATGCCTCCCCTTAAAGAAGGGGCGCTACTTTACATGCCGACAACTCTTCCCGGTATTTCTGTCACCGAAGCGCAAGCTCTCCTCCAAAAACAAGACCAGGTGCTAAAAAGTTTTCCCGAAGTCGAGCGCGTGTTCGGCAAATCGGGACGCATTGAAAGTTCCACCGATCCCGCTCCTTTTTCGATGATGGAAACCGTGGTTGTTCTTAAACCGGAAGAAGAATGGCGGAGAGTGAAACGCTGGTACTCCTGGCTGCCCGATTGGATGGAGGCGCCTTTTCGTCCTTTTTGGCCGTGCCACATTTCATATGAACAGCTGATCGACGAAATGGATCAGTCGCTCAAAATCACGGGAGTCACCAACGCCTGGACGATGCCCATCAAAAACCGCATTGACATGTTGACCACGGGAGTCCGCACGCCGATTGGCATCAAAATATTCGGTGCTGATGTCAAAAAGATTGAGGAACTTGGAACACATGTTGAGATGATTTTGAAAGATGTGAAGGGCACGAGGAGTATTTATGCCGAGCGGGTTGCTGGAGGTTATTTCGTTGATTTTAAGCTTAATCGCGATGAGATTGCGCGGTATGGATTGAGTGTCGCTGATGTCCAGATGGTGATCATGACAGCCATTGGCGGTGAGACCATCACGACGACCGTCGAAGGTCGCGAACGTTATTCCATCAATGTCCGCTATTCTCGGGAATTTCGTGATGATATCGAGAAGCTAAAGCGTGTGCTGGTGCCCACCGAAAGCGGCCAGCATATTCCGCTTGTCCAACTTGCGGATATACGGCTTGTCTCGGGCCCCTCAATGATTAGGAACGAAAATGGACTTTTGGCAGGTTACGTCTATGTGGATATGGCGGGACGCGACATTGGCGGTTATGTGGAGGAAGCAAAAAAGATAGTCGCCAAAGAACTGAAACTGCCGCCCGGCTATTCACTCCTATGGAGCGGACAATATGAAAATATGATGAGAGTCAAGGAACGACTTAAAGTCATTCTCCCCCTTACAATTTTCATTATCTGCCTTTTGCTTTATATGAATACGAAATCTATCGTCAAAGCGGGCATTGTGATGCTCGCCGTACCGTTTTCGCTTATAGGGGCGGTTTGGCTGTTATGGGCTTTGGGGTATAACGTTTCGATTGCGGTGTGGGTGGGGATGATCGCGCTCATGGGGCTTGATGCCGAGACGGGTGTGTTCATGCTTTTATTTTTGGATTTGTCCTACCACGATGCGGTGGATAAGAAAAAAATGAGGAACGAAAAAGATCTTGAAGAGGCCATCATTCACGGAGCCGTTAAGCGGGTGCGGCCCAAAATGATGACGGTAATGGCAGCGTTTATGGGACTTCTACCGATCATGTGGTCAACGGGGGCAGGCGCCGATGTCATGAAACGTATTGCCACTCCGATGGTGGGAGGACTCATTACCTCGTTTATGCTCGAGCTTCTGGTTTATCCTGCCGTCTACGCTATTTGGAAGTGGAAATTTGAGATGCGTGAAGGAAAAGCGGCGTGGGTTCTAAAGCAGAACGAAGTGGTGTCTTCGTAAGAGGATCTCATGAAAAATTTTAAGGGGCTGTTTGGACTTATTGGCATCGGTTGTTCGAGCCTTTGCTTTTTGGGATTGCCGGTTTTCATGGCACTTATTCCATTCGAATGGATGGGGTCTACACTCTTTCAGTGGACCATAAGAATTATGGTTTTTATTTCGCTTTATTTCTCGATATCGGCTGCATACGAAAGTTTCAAACTTCATCGTAACTTTGGACCCTTACTGATTCTATTACCAGTAAGTATTGTTTTAGTTTTGCTATCGTTTTATTTGGTTCCAAGACCAATAGGCTGGCTGGCATTTGGCGTTTTTATTGTTTCTTGGTTTTGGAATCACATGCTTCTTCGGAAGATTTGCAATGTATCTTGCCATTAGAGAGATGAGTCATGACTGAAGAAGATAAACAAAAGGAAAGAGAGATGGAAGGCCATTTCAAGGAACTGCGGCTTGCAGAACATGCGTTTTTTCGGGAAGCGTTTAAGGATATTAAAACAAAGTATCGACATTATGTTCTTTGGGTTCTTTTTATTTGCTTAATCCTTGTTCTTTTATGGTGCTTTTTTTCGTGCCCCTGGCTTCATAAGATAGGCCTTTGTCCAATGAGTCATTAAAATGATAGCCACAATCACAATTAATCCATCCATCGATCAACACATGGTAATTGACAAGCTTGTCAAAGACGACGCTGTTCGTGTGCGCGAGATCAGTCGTTATCCAGGGGGCAAGGGAATCAATGTCTCGCGGGTTATTAAGGAGCTTGGTGGGGAAACGATGGCCTTTTCAGTTGCGGGTGGTTGTGCAGGTTACATGTTAAAAAGTCTCATTAGTGATCAAGGATTTCCTTTTGAAACTATTGATGTTCTCGAAGAAACACGGATTAACGTGATCATTACCGACAAGTCGGATCGCACGCAGACGCGGCTGCACGCCGATGGCCCCTTTGCCTCTTTGGATGTCACAGATCGCCTTTTCAGCTGCGTTTCGGGCTATGAGCCAATGCCTGAGTGGTGGGTGTTGGGTGGCAGCCTTCCTCCCGGCGCTCCCACTGATTTCTATGCGCGATTTATTCAATTTTTCAAGGACGCGGGGGTCAAATGTTTTCTTGATGCGGATAACGATGCCCTTAAACTCGGTATTGAAGCCAAGCCATATTTTATTAAACCGAACGAATATGAAATGAGCCGTCTTGCGGGCCGTGCTTTGCCAGATGAGGCTTCGATAATTGATGCTGCTTACGAAATCATAAATGGTGGAGTAGAAGTTGTTGCCGTAACACGCGGCCCCAAGGGGGCCCTTGTTATTACGAAGGAGTCTGTTTTGCGTGCCCAATCGCCCGATATCGAAACGAAAAGTAAGGTGGGTGCTGGAGATTCCTTTCTTGCGGGGTGTGCTCTTGCATTATCGAGGGGACAAACAATGGAGGAGGCGCTCCGTTTGGGCATGGCAGCGGGAACTGCGGCTGTGATGCACGAAGGAACATCGTTGTGTCGACGGGAAGATGTGGAGAAAATTGTTAGCCAGATTATTATTGAGAACGTAGAGCGTAAGAGCCAACCACCGGTTCGGACGTCCATTCAGAAGAAGCTCGATGTGGTTTGTGGGATGCAAGTAGATCCTAACCTCGCGCCGTTTGAGGCAAGCTATGAAGGCGAAGATTTCCGGTTTTGCTCGTTGAAGTGTGAAGAGCGGTTTTTGAAAGATCCCAAGCGATACACCAAAGATGTGGTGCGTTAAGGATGTAGTTTGTTTGTAATAATGTGATGGCAATGTAAGTACGTCTGTTTTAAAAACATAGGAGGGATAGATGAAAAAGCTCGGAATTCTGATGTTGGGACTGATGATGATGGCGCCGATGGTCGGCGCTGAGGAAGAAACCGTGAAGGTTTTCCAGTGCCCGATGGACGGTTATATGGTTGCCGCCAAATGCCCGCACTGCGGAATGGATATGGAGAAAAAGGAAGTGAAAATCGCGGAGTATCAGGCCGCTATCGAAAAACAGCAAGCGAAGATGAAGGGACGTTCTTAATCATTCAGCCCGGGCCAGCAGGCGACGAATCGTCTGCTGGTCTTTTTTGAGATCAACATTGAATCTATCTGGACCAAAAGTTTAAGGTGTTATGCTTTGCAGGGATGGGGGACTATCTGGGGATGAGTAACCGTAGCTATTTCCCTGATAGACAATCAAGCAGTTGCCCTGATTTCGTAATGTTTGTCCTTGAATTAAGATGCCCCAGAGAAGGTGTATCCGCTTCATAAACTGAAACAGATTACGAGGAAGATGGTAAAACCATTCTGGCTACTTTGAAGCCCGCTGCTCTGCTGGCGATGTTTAACACACACCCCAACTAGAAGGGGTGGCGCGGGAAGTGGAGGATACGATCTTAAAGATCATGAAGGAGGCGAAGTAAATGGGTAAAAATCGTGGATTATGGATGATGTTAGGTTGTGCCTTGCCGCTGCTTTTAATTTTTGTGTTACCTCGTTTTGGAATAAGCGGAGGGGGTTCTTTATTCATCTTTATTATTTTAATGTTCGCCTGCCACTTATTCATGATGGGTGGACACGGAGGGCATGGCGAGCACAATGATAACGAAGAGGGTGGGCAAAGCAAACATAAAGACAAAAAGGAGGCTGGGCATGGGTGCCATTAATATAAAAAGGTTCGGCTTCGCTTTTGGAGCCACATTTGCGTTGTTACGTCTAGGTTGCTTTTTTGTTATGGCTACCGTAGGAAAAGACATTTCGATTCGTTTCTTTAATAGTCTTTTGCACGGCCTTGACGTAACTTCAATCATTAGGATGAATATGTCCATAGGAGAGATGGCTATAGGCATCATTGAGATATTTATTTTGGGCTGGCTTACCGGAGCCACAATCGCAAGTATCTACAATTGCGCCTGCCGAGTAAAAAACTAACACCGAATTATAAAGAAAGAAGGAGAAAAATGAAAACATCGAACCCTGTAACCAAAGATCCTATCTGCGGAATGACCGTAGACGAATCATCCGCTATCTCTACAAAGCGCGATGGACAGACATTCTACTTTTGCAGTGACAACTGTAAACAAAAGTTTCTGTCCACACCCGCTGGCACAAAGCCCGAAGAAAAGTCTCACGGTTGTTGCGGTTAACATCAAAGCAGAAAAAAATAAAGAATAACCAAGATATAATTAACATAGGAGAATAAATGAAAAAACTACTATTTCTAGTCTTAATTACGTTAATGGTTGGAACTGTCTCAGGATGTCAAAATAGCGCCAACGACCATAACATGTCTGCGGAGCAACACGCGAAGATGTAAATAATGCAAACTAGGATAATATCTTTATGATTTACACATGTCCCATGCACCCGGAAGTGGTTCAGGAGGGGCCGGGCTCTTGTCCTAAATGCGGAATGTCTCTCGAACCGAAAGACGCTTCCGTCTCGGTAGAAAATAAGGAATACCAAGACATGTCCCGCAGGTTCTGGGGTAGTCTTTTTCTTTCGCTTCCCATCATTCTTCTGGCATTTGGAGAAATGCTGCCAGGCAAGCCAATAGGGAAGATCCTTTCGATGAAGCTTGTAAATTGGATTGAGTTTTTATTTGCCACGCCGGTTGTCTTGTGGGGTGGGTTTCCGTTTTTTGAACGCGGAATTGCTTCCGTGATCAGGCGTAGCTTGAATATGTTTACGCTAATCGCTTTGGGGGTGGGCGTGGCCTACGTTTACAGCACCATCGCTACCATCATACCGTGGATTTTTCCTTCAAATTTCCAGGGACATGGCGGGGAGGTTCTTGTCTATTTCGAGGCAGCCGCTGTAATCACCGTTTTGGTTTTATTGGGCCAGGTTTTGGAACTCAAAGCCCGCACCCAAACAAGTGAAGCGATCAAAGCTCTTTTAAATCTCGCGCCAAAGATGGCAAGAATCATTGCTTCTGATGGAACAGAAAATGACATTCCGCTAGAGCAGGTGAAGCGTGGTGATAGGCTACGTATCCGACCGGGTGAAAAAGTGCCCACAGACGGCGTTGTTCTTGAAGGCTCAAGTTCCGTGGATGAATCGATGGTCACCGGTGAATCCATTCCAATAGAAAAAGTAAAAGACCTGAAAGTCATAGGTGGCACCGTGAACGGTACGGGAGCATTGATTGTTCAGGCTGAACGCGTTGGTAGCGAAACATTACTTTCTCAGATCGTTCATATGGTAAGCGAAGCTCAACGAAGCCGTGCGCCGATCCAGCGTCTGGCTGACACAGTCTCTGGTTATTTTGTTCCGCTTGTGATTTTCGTAGCAATTTTAACCTCGCTTATCTGGGGGTTCTTTGGCCCTGAACCGAGAATGGCCTATGCTCTCGTGAATGCGGTCGCAGTTCTTATCATCGCTTGTCCTTGCGCGTTGGGGCTTGCCACGCCTATGTCCATCATGGTGGGGGTGGGTCGCGGCGCCACAGCTGGAGTTCTTATCAAAAATGCGGAAGCTCTCGAGGTTTTTCAAAAGGTTGACACGTTAATTTTTGATAAAACGGGAACTCTTACAGAAGGCAAGCCGAAACTTGTTTCCCTGACAACAGAAGTAGGGTTAAGCGAAATGGAATTCTTACATCTTGCGGCCAGTCTTGAACGTGGGAGTGAGCACCCACTAGCACAAGCGATTGTGAAAGAAGCTGAATCTAAAAGCGTCTCGTTAGTTGAAGCCAAAGATTTTAAATCAATAACGGGTAAGGGTGTCATGGGAACTGTGGATGGTAGAAGTATCGTTCTTGGAAATCAAAAATGGATCGAGGAGCTTGGCATCTCACCGGCAAGATTTACTACTAAGGCCGATGAATTACGAAAAGACGGGCAAACTGTCATGTTTTTGGCGGATAAGGCACGGGCGCTTGGAATTCTAGGCGTTTCCGATTCTATTAAGTCATCGACTCCTGAGGCGATCCAATTGCTTCACAAAGAAGGCCTTAAGCTCATCATGGTTACCGGCGATAATCAAGTCACCGCCGAAGCCGTAGCAAAAAAATTGGGCATCGATGAAGTAAGGGCGGGGGTTTTGCCTGAACAAAAAGGCGAGATTATCAAAGAGCTTCAGTCCAAAGGCAGGCACGTCGCGATGGCTGGGGATGGTGTGAATGATGCTCCGGCACTTGCCATAGCGAATGTTGGGATCGCGATGGGTACGGGAACGGATGTAGCCATGCAAAGTGCAGGAGTGACTCTGGTCAAGGGAGATTTGCGTGGGATTGCAAAAGCTAGGAAACTCAGTCGAGCCACAATGAGAAACATTCGTCAGAATTTATTTTTTGCCTTTATTTATAATATTTTAGGCGTGCCCATTGCAGCAGGGATTCTTTACCCCTTCTTTGGAATACTACTCTCTCCGGTCATTGCGAGTGCGGCGATGAGTTTTAGTTCGGTGTCCGTCGTAGCCAATGCCTTGAGATTGCATAGAACTTCGTTATAGAGACAGTTTTTCAATTAGTTTTGGATGAAATTTTAGATCAAAAATGGTATAATATCTATAGTCGAAAAATCTCGCCTTTACGTTTCCCTTTCATAGCTCGGCTTGTTGAAGTTGCTTCGCTTAAATTAAAAAGTCTTAATCCTGTTTTCATGCGTCGTTAATGGAAACACATGTAAAGTCTATCAGGAGTTCCTGTATGAAAGAAAAAGACCAATCGATCGAGACCCTACGGGGTCTTGCTATAATTCTCGTCGTAGCCGGATACATTATCCGAGACGACTTAGGCCATAATGGCCATACGCTGATTTCCTCCGCATTAAACTTTTCCTATTATCTGCTTAAGCCGATCCGAATGCCTCTTTTTACTGTCATATCGGCATATCTTTATGCTGAATCTCCTGCTATACGTGAGACGTTTAAGAAACTGGTGACTGGTAAGGCTCGTCGTATCGTGATCCCATTTACTGCTGTATCGGCGATGCAATATATTTTTTATCATATTTTTCATGTGAAGGGTCCGCACCCTTTACAGGAAATCTATAAAATTTACCTGTGGCCTTTTGAGCAATTCTGGTTCCTGTATTCCATTTTCTGCATTTTCATTTTCGTTGGCTTTATGGACTCCATAAAGGCATTCGATACCTTTAAGAAATGGAGTCTATGGTTTGTTTTAGCGTTGGCACTTAACGCTGCTTTTGAGCCAACTCGTCTTTTCTCAATAAATGGAACTAATTACCTTCTACCGTTCTTCTTGTTGGGTTACGGAATCAGGCGCTACACGAAAGAACTTTTTACACCTCGAATGGTAGCTGTTTACTTTGGGGTTGCGTCAACCGCTTACGCATATTACGTTTCTATGTATGTAAGGCATTTGACGGACAATCCCAAATTGATCGCTCTTTTAATTTCAATTTCAGCAGTGCCTTTAATTTTCCATTATCGAAGGACTGTTCCATTTTTTGCAAAAATCGGTTACTACGCTTTCGGCATCCATGTTTTTAACAAAATAGCCTCTACATTTCCAAGAATGGTATTTGAGTGCTATGGCATTCGTGAGGATGGCATTCTTTTCGTGACCTATTTGACTGTAGGTATTAGCCTGGCCATTCTCATGCAACTTATTGCCGAGCAGTATTCATTTACTAGGAAATACGTGCTCGGGCTTAAAGATCCTCTTAAAAGCAAACCGACAGTTGAGTTTAGGCCTTTACCGGTTTTTCATTCATGGGCTCGCGTTAGAGCCTCGTTAGTAGCCGTCACGGCAATAATGGGGCTTTTTGTTATGAATCGCGCATCACTCGCCAACGCTTTAGATAGAATCGCTTTTCAGACAACAGGCTCATGCATTGGAATGCATCAAAGTCATGAATGCACTTTTGTTTGCAAAAATTGTAAAAGCTCGTGTCATCACCCTAACCCTAAATCCCACCAAAACCCCGCCAACTCATCCACGTTTTCAAAGTCAGCTTTATGATGATTATTTGGGATACTACTGGGATACATCACTGCCTCCATTAAATGCATCTGGATGGCACTAGAAGCATAAGAACTCCAGAGTGTTATGAGAAACTACCCTCTTAAAGCAAAAATGTGGTACAATCCCAATACAATTAAATAACAAATCAAAGCGATCCAGCATCGCGTAGGTTTGACACGGTATGGCAAGGTATGGCTGGGTTACGACACGGTTTGGTGTGTCATAGCCTGGCCTTTTTTATTTCCAGGGCGTAGCAAATGAAGAGCAGTTTACGAAACAATTAACATTTAAAATATAGAAAGGACATGAAAATGATTTACCAGTTAGGTTACGCAAAAGGAGTGCAAGGCGGTCACGCAGGTGGTCATCTAACGGAGCCAATAATTGAAGCGTTGGATGACTTACAATCCGGGAGAATTAAAAAATGGTATGACGCTTTTAATTCTCACGATGATGCAAGAATGGCCGCAGGCAAGCTCTGGCACTGCACGGACATATTGGGCAGTCATATAAGGTCAATCGTCCAGGATGAATTTCATCTTGAGAAAGAACCTTTTACCTATGCCCAATTATCAAGGGTTTTGCTCAATGATATGAGAACTGCCAGTGCTTGATTGAGAAAAATCCCCTGCAGGAGAAATCTTGCAGGGGTCTCAATTTACCGGACGATAAATCTTCCAACGCACCACTGAGCGGTATCTTCACATCGTAGGCGAAGACCTGAAGACCGCTGTCGGAAAGATTGATCTTAAATAGGCGTTTTGCTCGATTAAAAGAACGCGTGAACAGCCCATCAGTTTGGAGTAAAATACCTCTCATTCACATGAAGAGGCCACTATTTGATGACACGTGGGAATTACCCAAAAAAGAGATTTATCAACTTTTACAAGCGCCCTGAATTTCCCGCCGCTGTATTTCGTAGTTCTATTTCCCTAAAAATTTATCCGCCAATGTATGCTAGATAACACGGCCGTGAGAAAAATCATCATCGGTCAGCTCGCCACGCTTACAGGAGATAAGTTCCAAGATTTTTGTGATCGGTATTGCTTAAAGCTTCACCCAGGTGATTATCAGCCTGTAAGAGCTGCCGGAAAAGCTGGGGACGAAAAGAACGATGGGTATTGTCCAAAAGCGCGTATTTTTTATGCCGCATTTGGATCACGAGGCCAAACTCTCGCCAAGATCAAACGAAAAATAAAAAGTGATTTACTTGGTTGTCTGGAGAAGCAGGTGGAAGTTCGAGAGTGGCGTTTTATTACGAACGACGATAAGTTGCCAGGCTATATTGAAAAATACATTGATAAGGAGTTTCGGACTAATAAAAAATTTTGGAAGAAATACCCGAAACTTGAAAAAGTCGAGGCTATTGGAGGCGTGCTCATTACGCAAGTAATGATTGATAAATTCACTCAACCCGAAATCTTTGAAATGCTCGATCTGCCATTAACCGAAGGGGGGACTATCGGTCAGTGGTCGGAAACAAATGAACGAACGAAAAAGATTGAAAAAATAGTTGAAGCGCTTGAGGCAAACGCGATGGCGACGACCAAGCCAACGACCGTTTCAACAAAACCAATTATCGACGCTGAAGAAGATGAGGCATCGCAGTCAAAATATAAATCCGAATTGGATGCTGCCAAGAAGTTGCTTGACGGGGAAGAGTTTAAAGCGTGCCGAAAAATCTATGAAAAGCTTCTCAAAGAATTTAATTCTGACCAGACGGTGGCTAAGCTCATTCGATTTAAGGTTCATAATAACCTCGGCGCATGTCTCGCGGGTATGGGCGAAGGCGATGAAGCCGCGTTTCATTTCAAAAAGGCTTACGAACTAATCGGAAAGACATCCGTCATCGCTTGCAAAAATAGAGCCGTGGCAAGCTCGCTTGAAGGTAAGCCAGCCGAAGGCCTAAGTTTTATAAATGCTGCCATTGAGCTTAGTCCAGATGATAATGGGGCGATAAACATCAAGGCTATGCTCCTAAGGGAATCGGGGCAGATAGAAGAAGCCTTAAAACTTTATCAGGAATGACCTATGAAAATTAATAAACGATTTGAAAACGATAGCCAGGCGCTACTGAACATTGCGACGACATTCGCGGATGCAGGAGACCACCCCAAGGCGGTGGAACACTTTGATAAGGCTGTTACCTTAACGCCCCAATCGCCAGAAATCAATTTTGCGTATGGCTCGTATCTTTTGGAGCATATTCTCCAAGATCGAAAAAGAAAGTTTTCTCTCTCAGTCCAGGGTATAGGCGAACTCAAAAAATCCGAGACGCTATTATCTGCTGCTATAGAGTTATTGAGGGAATCAGATAAGAAAAAAGAACTACGGGATGCTTTAGTGAACCGATCGACCGCTCGCATTATTTTGGACAGGTTCACCGAGGCCGAAGAAGATCTTAATTTTGCTATTGGGCTGAAAGATAATTCGCCTTTAATTTATGCAAACAGGGGTCGTCTATTTAGGATTCGCAATCGCATTGATGAAGCAATCCTTGATTTCAAGAAAGCGCTTACAGTGGGTGCAAAAAAAGATGACATCTTTCCAATGCTTGCGTCTTGTTATCTTGAGAGAGAAGACGTAAAAGTCGATGAGTTTATTGAACTTCTCAAAGAGCACTACAAGGATGAAGAGACGGTTTTTTCGGAAACTCTTCATGCCGAAAGTCTCATCCTGAAAAAAGACCTTGATGCTGCAGAGCACTTGATTAAAAAAGCATATAAGCACTTTGGTCGCGCACCTCGAATTTTGGCAACCGAAGCCAGCTTGCAAAAGGCCAGGGGAAACACTAAAGCAGTGGAAGCTTTGCTTAAAGAGGCTGCAAAGGGGAACGGGCTCGATGAAAATATGGCGAAACTTGAGCTCGCCGTGTTTTATAAGCGTTCCAAAAAATACGATGACGCGATACCGCTTTTTGAGCAATTGGCAAGCGCCGAGCTCTTTGATCAAGTTCTTATGGACTATTTGACGTGCCTTTATAACTCTAAGCAAAATCGTCGAGAAAATATAAATAAGTGTTTGGAGATATGTAAGAACCTGAGGCAAAAGGGACAGGAGAATGTCGGGCTCCTCGAGTTGGAAGCCAGCATTTATCAGTCTCTTGATCACCTGAAAGAAGCCTCCGAGCTTTTCTATGAGCTAACGAAGATTGAAACAAAGCAGTATCGGCATAAATTAAATTATGCGACCACTCTTATTGAAATGGGTGGCGAGAAGCTCAATGAAGGCAAAAAGCTTCTTTACGAAATTAAAGACGGGATAGTTGATAAGCAGTATTTGGTTTTACTCGGCAAGTTCTTCGCTCGAGTGGGTGACTATGAGGAAGCGATCAAGACCCTTTATAAGGCTCTCGAATTAGACTATCGCGATAGCGAAACCCAGCTTATTTATATGTATACGTTTTTGAATAGGGGTGAAAAGAAAACGCCGCTATTGGATTCGGATATCATCGTAGACGATTTTTATATTCGAATTAAAAGGAATGGAAGGGAAGAGACGTTTTTTATCTCCTCTGACCCAAAGGCGAATTATTCAAAGCACGAAATATATAAAGATTCAGGGCTCGGAAAACAGCTTTTTGGTAAGCAAAAAGGCGAAATTATAAAAATTAAGACAAATGACATTGAAGACATCTACGAGGTTCTTGAGATTAAGAGTAAATATGTTAGGGCGTTTCAAGAAATTCTCGACAACTTTAATAAAGACTTCCCTGATGATAAAACTCTTCAAATGGTTAAAGCCGATCCCGCCGAGATTGCAAATCGACTTCGTTTGATGTCCGAGCGCCAGGAGCAAATTGTCGAAATGTATAAGGCTAAGCAGCTACCTATTAACCTTCTTTCAAATCTTCTAAATAGGGATATTTTTGTTACTTGGGTGGGGTTAGTTACTCAAAAAGGCTTGAGGTTGTATTGTGCATCTGGAAGCGTAGAAGAGCAGCGAAATGAACAGGACTTGGTTGAGAATTCGGATACGGTCGTTATTGATCTTATATCGCTTTTGACCCTTTCTGTATTAGAGCTACTCGATTTGCCTCAGAAGGTTTTTAAGAATGTCTATGTTCAAAGAGCCACGGTCGATGAAATAGAGGCCCAACTACTTGAAGCAAGGGGTAGGCAAAAAGAAGGGTTTATGACACTTTTCCACCTCGAGGGTAAGACATATCGGGACGAAGTGAAACCAGAGCAAGCGCAAAAACGACTTGAGTATTTGGAGAAGCTTCGAGCCGCGGTCCAGAAAATGACGATTATGGGGTTGGACAGTCCTCTCGAAGACTCTCTCACCGAAAAAGAGAAGGTATACGGCCGATCTTACATTCACTTAATCCAGCTTTGTTTGGATAGAAAGATTCCATTATTTAGTGACGACTTTTTGCTTCGTGGTTTATTGTTTAACGAATACAAAATAAGAGGCTTTAGTATTCAAAACTTCATGGTGATAGCTGGTAAGAAGGGTCTTTTAAGCGAGATGGAGTATTGCGATAAGATCATCGAGTTATCAAAGAGGAATTACCACTACTTGTCGGTTTCAGCGCAGATGCTATTTCATGCGGTTGAAAAAAATCACTTTCAGCCCCGAAACGCAGATTTTGATGCGCTTATTGAAACTCTCGCTGAAGACACAACAATTGAGTCGCTGATTACTGTATTGAGTGATTTTATTCGGTTAATTTATATCGATAAATTGCCGCCAGATGTGAAGGCGAGATATCTGGACGTAATTCTTAACAGGTTATCGGCTGGTGGAAATCCAGAGCACATCAAGCTATTCCTGAAAGCGCTCCAAAATAAATTGCAATTCGTTGAGTTTTTAATGCCTCAGATTCAGAAAGAAATCCAGAGATGGCTGAAATCAAGGGGAGCCTTGATAAGAGTCTGACAGCCTCTTACTTAATTCCCTTAAAAAAATCTGATAGATTGAGCTTAAAAGCTTCAGCCACTTTGGCGATAGTGTGAATTTTAGGGTAGAAGCGAGGCGTTTTGGCCTCAAGACGCTGGACGCTTTTATAGTCCAGACCCGCTTTTTCAGCCAACTCCTGCTGGGTGAGATCCTTTTTCGCTCGTAGTTCTCGGATACGGTAACAAATCTGCTTACGGAGGTCTTTTGCCATAGAATCAGTATCTCAGACGGTGTCATAAAAGACACCGCACGCGTGCCCTATTTATATGGTATACTTATAGAGGGTATAAAAACCCTCCTCGACAAGGGCTAACCTGTGGTAACGCAGGGGCGCAAAGCCACAAGTCCTAATACGGACAGTTGGGCTACCGAGAAAGACGAGTGAATAAGTGCGCCCATTTCTCATTATCGAGGGATGGGTTTTTTACTGGGTGATTGATACAACGAAGAAAGCCAAGCTGGAGGATAAATTATGAAAAAAATCTCACTTAAATATAATTTGCTTCCTGTTCTATTATTGGTGCTCTTCGTATTTTTACAGGTTAGGTTAGCCGGGGCTGATGAGGTGCCTGCCAAAAACTATTTTGGAAAATATGTATCAGCCGACGGTAATGGCGGTGTCGTTGAAAGCCTGGAACGCGTCGACCTTGTAAATAAGGATATATCAAAACTCAACCCACAGCATATCTATGTCGATGACAGAGGTATGCCGCTTGCGTTTTTTAATGAAAAAGGTCAGACGATCTCAAAAGACGATATGTTACAAGGAAGCCGTCAAAGGATGGAGCGGGAACAGCAGATGGGTGGCTCGGGAACCTTTTTTAAGGATGGGTATGTTCGGGACAGTGACTATTATGGACGGCTTACAGGTTATAACCCAAACAACAATAATCCGGGCGATGACAGCGTCTATAAGGGGCGGAATACTGCCCAATCACCGAACGTGGTTCAATCCCAAGGGAAGCTAGAAGTAAGTGGACCATCTAGCCCTTCTGTTGGAACTGGGCTTCTTCCAACCCCAAAAACACTTAGCGGTGAAACAGTCGGCTTAAGCGGCGGCACACCCATTGACCCTAGCAAGTTAAGCGCCGATAGTATACCCGATGGTTTTGTCTTGATGAACGGCGCTTTGGTAAAGGACCCCGTCATTCGAGAAAAAGCCGTAATGCCCAAAGAACAGTGGCCTGCCGACCGTATGGAGAAATCATGGCAAAGCAACGCAGAGGGTCTTTTGAAAGTCAGAGAACAGGCCAAGGTAGACGGTCGTGAGCTTACAACAGACGAGCTTCGTCTGGCCGCTTGCCGCCTTGATATTCAAAACAGGGTGTATGTGAATCCCAACATCAAGCTAACGCCTGAAGAAATCGAAAAAGAAGCCACAAAACAAGTCCAAGAATGGAAGCGAGACAATCTCTACATGCTGTCTGATGGCAAGATCGCCGGTTTTGGACCGGGTGGGGTCGAGGGATGGGTTCAGGAGCAAAGAGAAAACCGAGAAAAGTTTATTCGAGAAACCAGAGCTTCAGTGGAAAAAATGGCCAAAGGCGTTACGCCGGGATTGACGCCAGAGGGAAAAGAACGTGAAGATAAAGTAAGGGCCGAGACGCTTAAAAACCAAGCTGATTTTGAAAAAAGTATGCGGGAAGATTCCGAGAAGAAAATTGTACAGTTATTGAAGGATACTGGCGTAGCAGACCCCGGGCGGTCCAATTCAACGGTATCAAAGCCAGCGCTCGTGGCCTACGCATTGCCAAAGATGCTGGTGTCATACGAGAAAGCGAGCGATAAGAAATGAATACAAACATTCAAAGCCAAAAAGCCGATAAGCCAACGACGATCCACCTGACACAAATAAAGCCAGGGATCACCAAAGAAGAACGTGGCAGGTTGGCGAAGAAGCTGGCCAATGTGCTATGGGCAGATTCTGCCAATCGCTTTCCCACCAACCAATAATCTTAATAGATGTAAGTCGCGATTTACTTGAAGCCAAAATGATTATGGTTATTTTCTTTATCCGAGTAAAATAAGGCAAAATAGAAAACCTAATAAAATGTTGCGTTTAAAGAATAGCGCGTTGTATTTTTTGATTGTATTGATGATCATGATGAGAGGTGATGAAGCGTGGCGAAGGATCAGGATGAAATACGCCAACATGAGGTTTTAATTGCCCTTGATAAATGGGAGTTTATAAGGATAGGCTCTCGATATCGTGGTGATTACAAAAATATTTGGCTGCCTTTTCTGAACAAGATTAAAAATTTCCGCTTAAAGAAAGTTGATGGGCGGATAGTCAAAATTAAGCCAATAGACGACAGAGAATTTCAAAAGGTTAGCTCTCATTTTTGGAACCAATATGGAATTGTGGAACCGGTTTGGCCTGGAATTTGTGCTTTTAATAGGAAAGGGGAGATTAACGAACAAAATATAAAAGTAATATGTAACGCTTTTGCGGACATACCGGTCATTAGGCATGAGGATTATCTGGGTTTCGGCGGTGAGGTGCTATTCAAAAAAAACCATAGAAAAGTGACAAAAAATAAAGAATCATTCTTCATTGGGCGTGTCACCGCGCAGGACATGAGAGAACTAAAAACGTTAAAGGTTTCAGTTGATAAGACAATGAGCAAAGAACGCATTGATTACCATAACAGAAGACTCATTAGCCAGTGGAAGATCTTAATAAATCGACAGAATGAATTAAAGAGAGACGAAAAAGCGGGAGTGAGAACTATTCTTAAAAAACATCAAGACAAGATGCGGATATTCCTGCGCAGGCACAAAACGGAAATCAGGTATCGATTTAGAGATCACGCTGAGTACAGACGGGCATATCGTATCGTTGAACGGATCAAGCGAATGAAGAAGTATAGAGGGACTGAATCAGCTGTAACCATCGCAACCCTATACTTAAACCCAGGAGTTTCAGTCTCATCAAGAACATGGATCAATTGTTTTGATGATACTTGTAGAAAGTACAGAATGGGCTGTCGGTATATTGGCGGAGACTATATGAGTATAAAATGATTACTTTATTTCCAACCGTCACAAATTGATTAAAATATAGAACGTACTAAGATCGGACCTGTAGGAAGAAAAATTCATCCTACAGGTTTTTTGTGTTTCAAGGCCAAACTAAGAATCGAGAATTTGATGACCGATGAAATAATGATGTCAATCGCATCCCTCATATCAGAAGTTTCCGTCACGCCGGTTCGTCCAAAAAATACCCTCGTAGCTTTTTGTTCGTTCGTCTATCGCAAGGAATTTTATTTAGGCGATATCGCGCTTCATATTGATTTGTCCGGCGATGGTTATCGACTCGCGTATCCCGAAAAAACCCTATTTAATGGCACACGCTGCCAAATTATTTTCCCTCTCTCATCAAATATTGGCGACGCTATCAAAAATGTCATCGTGACCAAATACGAGGGAATGATCCGATGAATAAAAAAGTGACACATAATTTTCGCACTGTCTTTTTGTCTTATTGTCTTGTGTTCTTGGAGAGCAAATGAACGATTTTGAAGAAATTAAAAGCCGGGTCGTCCTGGCGGACCTGATCCATGAAGAAACGGGTCTTGCGCTTAAAAAAGCAGGAAGCAATACCCTTGGTCTTCACGAGTGTCCCTTCTGCGGAGGTCACGACTGCTTCCGGATTCAGATTAAGAATCAATTTTATAAATGCTTCCAATGTGATGAAGGGGGCGACGTATTCAGTTTTATTAAAAAAAGGCATGAGTTTAATTCACGATTTGAAGCTCTTAAATATGTGTCCAAAAAGATCGGCTGTGAACTAAAAAACAAGAAGGAGTGCGAAGGGTATCTGCGGACACAGGAAGCAAAGCGTCATTCGGCTGAATACTACAGCCATAACTTGCTAGAGCGACTTAAAAGCCGGTCCATCCGCTACGCTGGTGGGCAGGATGACAAGGTGTTCGTCTCCACAGTTCTTGAGTATCAAACCGTGGTTCGTAAGCATGATCCTTCGGTGTTAAGAAAGCTCAAAATAGGATATGCGGATGGCGGGCTATTCGATTATCTGATCGGCAAGGGGTTTAAGAAACAAGAAATTCAGAAATCCGGACTTTTGAACTCGGCGGGGAAGGATCTTTTCAAAGATACGTATGTTTATCCGCAGTATGTGGATGGCGAGATGTCACATTTCACGCAAAAAGACCCGCTTAAAAAGCAGAAACATCAGGTAAAGAAGGAGTATTGGGATAAAAGGTGGTTTGGCTTTAACCAAGATTCGCTGGATGGGAAGGAAGTTATTCTCTGCGAGGGTGAGAATGACGTCTTGTCAGTTGTTGGTAAGGGGGGAGCCTCGGCGGCCATTGCGTTTATTGGGTCGATATCTAATGAGCAACTTGAAGCGCTAGCCCCTCATATAAAAGGAAAGATCGCATATACGTGTTTTGACAGCGACGACACCGGCAAGAAATATGAAAAGTTAGTTTCAGGACGCTATATCGGGGATGAATATGATATACGGCTTGTGAATTTCGAGGGCGCAAAAGACATCGACGAAATTCTCAAGGCCTCACAAGATCCTAAAACACTACTTGCTTCCCTAATATCTAATGCAGTCAAACCTCCCGAAATTACATCTCCAATTGAAATCCGGAACGGACGCTATTTCGTCCAAAGACGAAGGGGCAGTGTCCAAATCACCAATTTCACTATCCGTATAAAAAACCGCATTGTGTCGAATGGCAATTCCGTGCGAGAAGTTGCGTTTGTAGACATTAACGGCGAGGAGACGCGGCCTTTCATACTCGAACCCGAGCACATGGTCACTCCGTCAAGGTTCAAAGAATTTTGTCTTTCAAAGGGAAACTTTGTTTTTGAGGGGAACGGAACCGATCTAGCCGAGATTTGGAAATATGAAATGGCCAAAGATAGAGGCCGAAAAATAATTCAGCCAGACCATATCGGCTTCCTGCAGGAGTTTCAATTATGGCTCTTTGGAAATGCCCTTTTCAAAGATGGAAAAGTAATTACAAGTGACGATGATGGGGTCTTTTGGATTGGTAATACCGGATTTAAACCAGTCTCACTTTCAATAAAAGATGAGGATCAGGCGGTCTTACCAGAACTACGTATTGAAGAGCCTGAAAAATCAAGAGAGCTTCTGAGGTTCATTGTTCAGAAATCAAAGGAAAATATTGGAAATCACAACTCATCGTTAGCGCTTGGATATATCAAGGCGGTGATTTACAGCAGAGAAATCTTTAATCGTTTTAAATTTTTTCCTTTTCTATTTATCTATGGAAAATTTCAGTGCGGAAAAAATACGTTCGCCAGATTCCTTCTTTGGTTTTTTGGTTTGGGTGATACTGATGGAATCAGCATTACGGAAGCAACTCAGACAGGAATTTCAAGGAAATTAGCGTATCTGTCTTGTCTTCTCGTGTGGCTGGATGAATTTCGAAACGAAGTAAAAACTTTCAGACTGAGCAGTTTCCTAAGAAGCGTGTATAACAAAATCACTTCAGTGAAAGGTATAAAGAGTGATTTCGGTACTCGAAACGTGCCAGTTCGAGCGGCGCTTCTTCTCTCAGGGGAGCAGCTTCCGAGTGATCCTGGACTTCGCAGCCGGTGCATTCCTATTATGTTGCGTCGCAATCAGCGCAAGGATTCCGTTCTTCATGAAATCAACAACGTCGCTTATCGACTAAGCGCCATAACCTCAATGTGGATTCTCGAGAAAACACCTGAAAAGGTGAGCGAGTTCCTCGAGAATATTGAGACCATAAAAACGCAACTTCAAGCTGACCATCAATTCGATACCCGTCTTGCCGAAAACTATGCGGTCCCAATTGCCGGATTTCGTTCAATCGCATCCAGCGAGGAGTTCGATGAGTTTTATGAATGGGTTGTTGAGGCGGCAAAGCACGATAAAGAGGCCAAGGACGAAGACCATGTCCTTCATCAATTCCTTGAGGATATCGAAGTGCTTATCTGTAACCGGGCTGTTCCATCCGATTATTTCCAGGTAGACGATGCAGCTGGAGAAGTGAAGTTTTATTTCAACGGTCTTTATAACATGTGGGCCCGAGATTTTCGACAGCGAAAAGGGGAAGAGCCTTTTCCAAAGCGAGCAATTTTGGACCATTTTCGCGAGGAAGACTACTACATCAAATATGATCGGCCTTATATCAACGGCAGGCAATTCCATGGGCTTGTGCTCGATCTAAAGAAAGCACCCGCAGACCTTGTTTCAGCTATGCGGAACCATCCAAGCCGATGAGCGACGGTCATTTTGTCTTGTTATTTGTCTTATTTAATTACTTGTGGACTAAGAGGTTAGAGCAAACAAGTCAAAAAGACAGGAATTTCTAATGGGTATTCCAATATTAAAAGGCAAGGGGGATTTGGAGGGCTTAGGCAGCCAGCCCGTGGCAAATCCCATCGACCAAGACAACGCCCTTAAGGTGATGGAAAAAGACTATCGAGAAGCTGCCCTGCGCCTTGCCGCAGCACATAAGAGCCTTCCCGCATCTGTTCGGCCCTGGTTCATATATGAAGCACAGAAATTTGATGCGAGTATCCATGCGGCATTGACCACAAAAAATAATGACAAACTTCAAGATGTTTTGGTGGGTTTCGAAGCGCTAATCGCAGAAGTTGTGCCGCTATCCGTGAGCGGTTGGAACGAAGATCGCGAGTGGATCTTTCCATTTTGGAGTGATCGATTCAATTGTGAGGTCTGGTTTGTTTATTCAGAAAAGGAAGCAGGTTTTTTAATGCAGAAAGGTGTCTCAAGAGGGTTTATTTTTACCGAAGACGAAATCAAAAAATTATCAAAACTCAATCAATCCAGTTTCGAGTCCATTGATCTGATCAAAAAAACTTTTAATGCCACTTTGATTGGTATTAAAGATGACCGGTCAGAATCAACGCAAGTAGAGCCACCACCTGAAAGGGCTGGCCCGAACTAATTAAAGGTGACGAAAGCGTATTGAAAGGGAAAAAAGGAAGTAAATGGTTACTACTGTTAAATCAGAAAATCGAAGGAGATAAGACATGGGTAGATTTATTGGGAAAAAAGCAAAGTTGGTTGAGATTAAGGTTCCAACTGGGAAGAAAATCAAAGGGATAGTCACGGAAATCAAGGCCTCTGACCTGTATCCAAATTCGCTCAACATAAAAATTGAGTGTCCGGAGCATACGGCCTGGTCGGAAGACGGACAGAAGCAATTTGTAAAAATTGCTTACTTCAGTTTTCCGATGGATTGGTCTCCAAAAAATAAAGCGGGTAAGTTTTACCTGGCCCTAACCGGCAAATTACCAACCGGTGAAGTTGACTGGGATGAACTCCTTCTGAACCGCGAGGTTGGTGTCATCTTCAACGACGAGTTAGATCCTAGTACAGGTGAATTCAAGGGCCAACGTGTGATATGGATCGGTAGTATGGATGGAGGCCTCAAAGCACCTGAACAAAAGGCCAAATCACCTACTAATCCACCAAAGAAAGATGAGTCAACGTTAAGTGATGAAACACCGTTCTAAGCATGTTCTGTTTAAACTCGGGCTGTTGTTACATGCTATTGAGCCCGCAATGACAGTCCGAGTTTTTTTAACTTTCAATAGGAGATGATTGTTATGCCAGAAATTTCGATCGCTGCCTTGTCACTTCCGCCAGATTTTGAAGAGAGTCAAGAATTTCGGCAGGGCTACGAAATTGTCGAGAAAACCTCAAGGTCTCTATATATATCGGGTGTTCCGGGTGCTGGTAAGTCAACCTGGCTTACATCGTTTCGGAAGAATACTAAAAAGAACCTTGTCGTTCTGACGCCAACGGGCATTGCAGCGGTCAATGTTCAAGGGCAAACCATCCACAGTTTTTTTAAGTTCCCTCATTCTTTAATCCAAAAAGAAGATATCCGACGTCATCCAACAAATGGACTTTTCAAGAAGCTCGATCTTCTGACCATAGACGAGGTCTCTATGGTCAGGCCAGATTTGTTGGACGCAGTCGATTACTCACTCCGGCTTAACCGGAATTGTTTTAATCTCCCGTTCGGAGGTGTGCAGATTCTTTTAATCGGCGACCTCTATCAGCTTCCGCCTGTGCTGGACAAGGAGCTGGCCAAACATTATGCAGAGTTATATGAAACCCGTTACTTTTTCAGTGCAAAGGTGTTTGAGGAAGCCAAATTTCACTCATTTACGCTGACAAAAAATTTCAGGCAGAAGGACGAGAAGTTTATGTCCCTGCTCAACAGGATCAGAAACAACAACGTTAGCGACGATGATCTGAGGTTACTGAATACACGGGTCGACCCCGAACTTGCTGAAGTGTGGAGGGACAGCATTAGGCTCGTGCCCACAAACGCCGCCGCAGACGCTGTAAACCATTCGCGCTTGTCAAAACTACCGGGCGAAGAATTTCTTTATCAAGCAACGATTAAGGGTGAATATGACCGCCGGTCATATCCTGCTGACGAAAATCTAATACTCAAAGTCGGAGCCCAAGTTTTGATGATCAAGAATGACCCCGGAGGGAGATGGGTAAATGGGAGTATCGGGCGGGTTGTTGAATTGACACCCGACGGAATCAAGGCACAGATTGATCATGGAATATATGACGTACATCCCGTGAAATGGGACAAGATTGTATATGAGCATGGCGGTTCGTCAGGAGGCATTACTCCCGAAGTAGTTGGTACATTTGAACAGTTTCCGGTCAAACTCGCCTGGTCGATTACGGTTCACAAAAGTCAGGGCCTTACTCTTGATAAAGTTATCGTGGATTTAGACCGTGGGGCTTTTGATCACGGGCAAACTTATGTTGCCCTTTCTCGATGCAGGACGCTTGAAGGACTAGTCCTGAAGCGTCCTGTTAAGCGCAGCGACATCATTTTTGATAGACGTATTGACCGAATTTCAGGACTGTTCATTCCGAGTGAAATAAGAAAGTTTCAATGAGCAGGTTAATATAAAGGAGGGTATGGAATGAAAGTCTTTATTTTGGATGATAAGAATTCGTATGTTTATGACGGTAGCCGCAACAGACAATTTATTGAATTGGCACCATGCTCAGATTGCAAAACTTTTCTCTGGAGCGATGATGAGCGCACATTGATTCAGGACGCTGTTCAATTTGTATGGGAACTATCAGATTTTGAACTTGATGTATGGCATGCTCTGTCAGCTACATACTGCTCAAAAGATGCTAATGATGCTATACGCTTAGGCAACCTGCTCAATCCGCTTCGCGATTTATTCGAATACGACAGTGAGGAAATAGGGTCGCTTCGCGATGTATTGCAACTTGCTGCATTTGCTGGACCCATAAGCATCAACATTGAAAAAGCTAAAATAGTTTATAAAAAAATTCGAAAATTTGTTGTGCACATCCACAACAAGCACCGAGATGAGAAGGGTAAAGTCCTGGCCCCATCAGACTGGTTTAATAATGGTTCACTTGACTGGATTGATCTTGATAGACTGCTAAGTTTTTTGCCTGGAGTCCGGGGGAAGTCCGAATCGGAAATTGCGGCGTACTTGAAAGAAGAATGGGAGAAGCTTGATAGATGCAAGAAGTGCAACCAAATTCTTGCAATTGGTCAAGACGAAGGGAAGTTAAATGGTATCTGCTACAAATGCGAACCTCAGCAGATCTTTGAAAACAGCACGGATGGAAAACAGGTACCTAGCCAATGAACTTTTTCAGCGCTTATTATAATCAAAAGAATCATGATGAAATCAGTGACCCATGCGAGTATATTAACGGAGAGAATGCTAAACAACCCACTGACAACATACGAAGCGGCAAAGCGCGCAGGTTTCGCAGTTCCTTATATTCGCCAGCTATTGGCGAAAGGCAAACTGAAGGGTCGGTATGCAAAGATCAACGACTCGAAAGCTATCTGGCTTATCGACAGCGCTTCTTTGAAGAAATATCTCTCTTCTTCTCGCCAACGTGGTCCCAAACCAAAGAAAAAATAGCCACTAGCTGTATCAAGCTCGTCCACGGCATACGCCTTGTATTAAATTCCTACTTCGTATATAATATAATCCAAAAGAATAGTGCCCATTGTTGCGAGGATGCCAATGGTTACGCTTGAAATATCTGTTGTCGAAACCATTCTCATAAGCGAGCCGGATGATTTTCAAATCTTAGTTTGGTGTCTCGCTGACCTAAACTCATTTTTTTCGGTAATAGCAGCTTTATCAAATGGGGTTATTCAATACGCAGAAGAACAGGGGATTCTTAGCTAAATGGGAGGGTTCAAGATGTCAGAAAATAAAAGAATAGTGGCGTGTTATGCGAGGGTTGGTAGAAATTCAATAGAGCAAAGCGGTCACTTTAAAGAAGGTGAAGCGCTGCTTAATCAAATCGAGAAATGTAGTTCATTTATTGCTCAAAACAGAACATGGCAAGCTGGGCCAATTTATATGGATATAGCTAGCACAGGCGATTTAGAGAGATCCGGGTATCAGCAGATGTTGAAAGACGCGTGGAGTGGAAAATTTCATGTATTGGTTGTTACCGACTTCGATCGCCTTACGAGAAACCTCAGTGAAGGGATGCGTATGGTTCGAGCTTTTACTAAAGGCCTTGGGATAAAGATTTCGTTCGTTGCTCGGTCTCAAAGGAAGAAGAACAGATGTTAGGAAAAGTAATAAAAAGAATAGCGGCAATATATATTCGCGTTTCGACAGAGGACCAAAAGCGAGAAGGTCACTCGCTTGACACTCAACTTGAAGATTGCCAAGGCTTGATACGCCGGGACGAATCGTTAGTCGAGGGGACAATTTATAAAGAAGTTGAGAGTGGGCATAAGATCGATCGTGAGCAATATCAACAGATGTTGCGAGATGCCCAAGCGGGTAAGTTCCAGGTGCTAGTGATTTGGAAAATCGACAGATTTATGCGTAATACGCTCGAAGGATTGCGTGCGGTCGAGTTCTTGATGGGGTTGGGAATCGAAATTATGTCTCCAACAGAGTATCTAGATTTCGTTTCTGCACGCGGAAAAAGAAATATGCGGGAAGATTTGGTCGGAGCCGAATTTGAACGCGATAGGCTAATTGAGCGTGTTATGCCTGGTATGAAAAGGGGTGTCGCGAAGGGACATTGGCAGGGTGCACGTTCTTGTTTTTACGGTTATCGTTATGACAAACGGGATAAACTTCTTATTGAGGTTCCAGAAGAAATTAAAGTAGTGAAAATTATTTATTCACTTCGTTCTCAAGGCATGGCTATTTACTCGTTATGTATGCGACTTGCAGAAATGGGGATTCGTAACAGAATGAGGCGGCTTTTTACCACCAGACAAATAGAAATTATTTTGAACCGTGCCATTTATTATGATGGGCATCTACTCTGGAATGGTGTGCGTAGCGAACAGCCCGTTATGGTCCCTATTCTTGATAAAGATATTTGGGAAAAAGTGCAGGCGGTTAATGCTGACAGAAAACAAGAGACGAAAAATGTTTCGCCGGGCCGGGCAACTTCAAGTTATGTGCTACAAGGGGTTCTAAAGTGCGCTCTTTGCGGCGGCAATATGGTTGGTCAGCGTCGACACTCCAATCGTCCAAAAAATATAAAAGTTCCTTGGTATGTTTGCGGCACATATATTCAACGAACTCGCAAGGCATGTCCTGGGCAATGCGTTCGGGCTGATGCTGTTCATGAATTAGCATTCGATATTCTTAAAAAGATATTACGGAATCCACAGTTGATCGAGTTTACACGAGACAACTTGAAAAAAATGTTTGCGCATAGTTTTCCCCATTTGTCGCGTCGAGTTAATGATCTGCAAGCCAATTTACAACGATTAAAAAGGGAAGAAGCCAAATGCCGTGATGCATATTACCGCGAGGCACTGACATTGCAGCAATTCAAAAATGAAAATTATCGTCTTTTGGAGGAACAGAGAGCTGCCGAAGAAGAATCAAGAGATCTGCAGACGAAGCTAAGTGGAGCGGTTGCCTACGAAGGAAAGATCGACCAGGTCTTTTCGTTATTGAGCAATTTTGAGCCCGTATGGAAAAAGATGGACCCTGTCCAACAAAGAGTAGTTTACCGGGGGATATTTAATACGTTCTTTACAGACAGCAGAAAATACAGCAGGGAGTACAAAGTTAAGGATTTTTCACTTAAGGAACCTTTTAAAAGCTGGTATTATGATCAAGCGTGGGGAGGACCGATTCTGATCACAGAAGCGGGTGGGGCCCTTTTAATCGATAACCAAATTAAAAACAAAGACTTATGCGAAAAGTTTATATTTGCACCTTCGGATGTCAAATGAACGAACGGGACACCGAAGCCGTCGAAGGCTTGATGCTGGATAAGGGTTACGAAAAAACAGCTGAAATTGAGCAGGCGGATCTCATTTTATACAACACCTGCAGTGTGCGTGATCACGCCGAGCAAAAAATATTCGGACGTATGGGGCATTTTAGAAAACTAAAAGAAAATAACCCTGAACTTGTAGTGGGAATCATGGGCTGCATGGCCCAGGAGCACGCAGGAGATTTTTTTAAAAAGAATCCTCATATTGACCTCGTCTGCGGCCCAGGAAATTTAAAACAAATTCCAGCTCTTGTTGATGAAGTGCGCTCCGGAAAAAAAGCCCGGCTTGCCGTCGACCGGCTAGACGAAGAATACTCGCTCGAGGATGCGCGCTACCGATCGGGAAACCCCAAAGCGCTTGTCACGATCATGAAGGGTTGCGATCACAAGTGCACCTACTGCATCGTCCCGTTTGTGAGGGGAGTCGAGCGCTCGCGCTCCTCTGAAAGCATTTTAAATGAAATCAAAGATTTGGAAGCGCGCGGGTTTAAAGATGTGATGCTGCTTGGACAAAATGTGAATTCGTATGGAAAGGGATTGGACGAGCAAATTGATTTTGCGGGGTTACTTGAGAAAATTCAATTGCACGCGCCAAAAATTCCGCGACTTCGGTTTATCACGAGCCACCCCAAAGATGCACACACCCGGCTTTTTACGGCCATGCGCGATCTGCCCATGGTCTGCGGGCATTTGCATTTGCCGGTGCAGGCGGGGTCTGATTTTATTTTGCGCCGCATGAAGCGTGAGCACACGCGCCAGTGGTATTTGGATCAGATTGAAGAGTATCGAAGGCTTGTGCCGGAGGGGACGCTTACGACAGATTTGATTGTTGGATTTCCGGGCGAAACCGAGAAAGATTTTTTAGACACGGTGGACCTTGCCGAAAAAGCACAGTTTGACGCAGCCTACATTTTTACGTATTCGCCGCGGCCGGGAACGCCTGCGCTCAAATTAGAAGACGACGTGCCGTTTGAGGAAAAAGACCGGCGCTTGCATCATCTTTTAGCGGTGCAGCGGGCGATGGCGCTTAAAATCAATCAGGGACTTATTGGAAAAACATTCGAAGTGCTCTTTGAATTTAAAACCCGGCGCGATGAAAGTCGTTTTTCAGGGCGCACCCGCGGTTTTAAGCGTGTAGTTGTCTCCTCAGAGGCTGATTTGACGGGGCTTTTAAGGGCTGTTAAGATCACGGGTGCTGCGGATGAAACATTGCTTGGAGAACTCATTTAAAATGAAAAAATATTTTTTTATACTTATAGCACTTCTTTGTGTAGCCACAGTCTCCTACGCAGACTTTGGACGCACGACGACTCGGCGCGAAAGAGGGGAGACGCTGCGCCGCGAATTATCTTCGCCCCGCCAAGCGAGTGGCGCTTATGAAGCGATCCAGAATGCATTTTTAAATAAAAATTATTCCAAGACAGTAGAGCTTTGCGATGTTTATTTAAATTCTTTAGATTCAAAGGAACATTTGGAAGACGTGCTTAATTTTCAGGCATTTAGCCTTTTAAAATTAGGCCGCACCATGGAAGCGCGAAGCCGTTTCCGTACTTTAGAGGAGCGTTCTTCAAATCTAAATTTAAAAGCAGCCGCCTCGGCTTCACTCGGAGACACCTATTATTTTGAAAAAGATTGGCGCACGGCCCGTGAGCGCTACGAAGAAACTCTGGCCAAATACCCCACGAGCGACCAAACCATTTATATTCAGTCACGCCTGTCTGAAATGACAAGCCGTCCCGGCAGTGGAGCGACTTCCGGGTTTTATCGGCCGCTCAAGCAGGTGGGGATTGAAGAGAGTGGATTTTACAGCGTGCAAGTCGGCTCATTTTCAAAAAAGCAAAATGCGCAGGGACTTCTCGATAAAATTCTAGCGAGCCACTCGGATGCATACGTCCAAAAAGATCCTTCCGCGTCGGTTTACCGAGTTCGTGTCGGACGACTTTCTTCGCGCGAGGATGCCTTGCGTTTAGAGACTTCTCTAAAAAAAGAAGGCTACCCCACTAAAATCTCTTCGTGACCAAACCGCTTTTAATTGCCGCAATGGGTCCGACGGCTTCCGGAAAATCGGACGCGGCCCTAGAAATTTCCCGAAAGTTAAATGGCGTGGTTATTTCCTGTGATTCGATGCAGGTTTATCGCCACATGCCAGTTTTAACGCAAGGCACCCCCGGAGTTTTGCTCACCGCATTTTTAGACCCCAAAGAAGAATACAGTGCCGATCAATTCCGCAAAGACGCCGAAATACTTATTCAAAAAGCATGGACGGAGAAAAAAATTCCTGTTCTTACGGGCGGGACCGGGCTTTATTTGCGGGCTCTCTTAGATGGATTATTTGAATCAAGCATCGGAGCGCCTGTCAAAGACTCGGCGCTGCGAAAAAAAATTATTCAGGACCTAGACGACAATGGCGCTTTGCGTCTTCACGAGCGACTTGCGAGCGTCGATCCTGTTTCCGCCAAAAAAATTCACCCCAACGACTCCCGGCGAGTGGTGCGCGCGCTTGAAATTTTTGAATCGACCGGAAAGCCATTTTCGGAACAAAAATCAAACCGTTCGGGCTTGCGGCAAAGTACGGACTGCCGGGTCTTTGTTCTAGAGCGAGATAGGGCGGAGCTTTATGCGCGCATCGACACCCGTGTAGATCGAATGGTGGAACAAGGTCTCCTTGAGGAGGTGCGTTCTTTGGCTAGTCGGCCGCTTAGCCAGACTGCTGCTGGCGCGCTGGGACTAAAGGAGATAGGCGCTTATCTCCAAGGCAAAACGACGCTAGAATCAGCTGTCGAACTTTTGAAAAAAAATACACGAAATTATGCTAAACGCCAAATGTCCTGGTTTCGCTCGGAAAAAGAAACAACGAAGATTTCTGTCTCCAAAGAAGACTCGCCAGAAATGATTGCGGAGAAAATTTTAAATCACTGCAAGGATGCCTTGTGAAAGAACGCGCGATTGCCGTTACGATTCTCCTCGACCAAGAAAAAAATGAATCGGACCCCAAGGATCTTTCTGAGGAGCTTCAGGCGCTGGTTGAAGCGAGCGGCCTCGAAGTCGCAGAGAGCATGATTTACAAAGAAAAAACTCCCAATGCGCCTCACCTTATCGGCATGGGAAAGCTAGAAGAGCTTGCGCGGATTGGCAAAAAAGAAAAGGCGAATGTTTTTGTGGTGAGCCACGATCTTTCTGCAACCCAGCAGAAAAATTTAGAAGAAATCCTAGGCCAAAAAACCATCGACCGGACTCAGCTTATTTTGGATATTTTCGCTCAGCGCGCGCGTTCAAACGAGGGGAAGCTTCAGGTGGAGCTTGCGCAACTCAAATACCTGTTACCGCGGCTTGCGGGACAGGGAATTTATTTGTCGCGTCTAGGAGGCGGTATCGGAACGCGCGGTCCGGGAGAACAAAAATTGGAAGTGGATCGTCGCCGGGCACGCGAAAAGGTTGTAAAGCTGTCAAGAGAACTTGCCACCCTTCAAAAGCGCCGGGCGCAGGCTCTAGACCGCAAAAAAGAAAAAGATTTTTCGGTGATTGCCCTTGTGGGGTATACCAACGCCGGGAAATCACGGCTTTTCAATGCGCTGACGGATTCAAAAGTGATGGTAAAAAATCAGCTCTTCTCAACACTCGACACCACGACGAGACTGGCGGAGTTACCTCACAATCAAAAGGCGCTGATTGTCGACACCGTTGGATTTGTGCGCGACTTGCCGCATCATTTGGTTGAGTCTTTTAAAGCGACGCTTGAAGAAGCGCTTCATGCGGATATTTTGATTCACGTGATGGACTATAGCCGGGAAGACCGCGATGTTTTAGAGAAAGCTGTTGAAAGCGTACTCAAAAGCTTGGGAGCCCAAGAGAAAAAGGCTCTGCGCGTGTTTAACAAACTTGATCTCGTCTCTGATTTTAAGGAGCGTGGCGCATTTGGAATTTCGGCGCTCACTGGCCAGGGTGTTCCGGAGCTCAAAGCGCTACTTTCACGAGAATTGATGACCGGTTTTGAAGAGACTCAATTTTTTATTCCTAAAGAACGCCACGATCTTTTACCGTTTTTGTACGAACAAAGCCATGTGATTCGCCGGCAAGACACCGATCGCGGCGTTGAGATCACGACTCATATTTCACCCAAATCCGCTCAAATTTTCCGTTCAAAATTGCGCTAAGCTTTAGCGCCTCCCCACAGCCATTCTCAGAGCTAAATCGTTAATAATTTAAAAAATCTAGAAATTATTTTTGGTAAAAATCGCACCCTCTGACGTCTTGTGTAGTGGGAGGAGTGATATGGAAAAGTGCATTTTTTCGGTCCGAAATCAAAAGGTTATGCTGAGCGTACACCTGGCCGAGCTTTATGGTGTTGAGCCACGAGCTTTGGTCCAAGCGGTTAAGCGTAATCGGAGTCGATTTCCAGACGATTTTATATTTCAACTTACGGTAGCCGAATTTGAAAACTTGAAATCACAGATTGTGATTTCAAGTTGGGGAGGATTGCGGAGAGCTATGCCATATGCGTTTACAGAGCAAGGGATCGCGATGCTTTCAAGCGTTTTGAAAAGCCAAAAGGCGATTCGAGCCAATATTCAAATCATGAGAACTTTTATTAAATTCAGGCAATGGGCTCTAGCGCATAGCGATTTGCAGCTAAAAATTGAGCAGTTGGAGAAAAAATACGATCAGCAATTTCAAGTTGTGTTTAAAGCGATAAAGATGTTTTTGGAGGACACCTCAAATCCAGGAAATATGGATAAGAGATTTTAAAAGGAGGAAACGATGAACACGATGATAGACGTAGAAGTGGTGGATATCCGGAAAATCAATTCGGACAGCAAGCTGAGGGCGTACGCGGATGTGAAAGTGGCTGGCAGCTTGGTGCTTCGCGGCTTTTCGGTATTAAAAGGAGACAACGGTATTTTTGTGAGTCTTCCAGCTAAGGCCGGGAAAGATGGGAAGTGGTACGAAACCGTTATCCCAACGGATGAAAAGCTGGGTCGTTACATGAAAGACAAGGTGATGGAAGCCTACGACCGCGAAACCGACGGCGTGCGGGGTTAAGCGTGGACTATTCCAAGCAGATTCAGGGAAAGCTCGGCGAGGACTTGGCCTGTGATTATTTAAAATCACTGGGCTATAAAATTCTCATTCGAAATTATACGAGTCCGCTTGGAGAGATCGATCTTATCGCCAAGGACAGGGGGCAGTTGGTGTTTGTGGAAGTCAAATGCCGCGCGTCTTTGGCGATGGGTCATCCGTGGGAAGCGGTAACCTTTTATAAAAGACGACAGATCATTAAATGCGCCAAGGGCTATCTTAAGCGCTACGATCTTTTTGATTATCCCTGCCGTTTTGACGTGGTGAGCGTGCTCGCCGAAAGTTCCAAAGAACCCGTATTTGAACATTTTCAAAACGCCTTCGGAGAATAATAAAATGCTAGCAACGGTTTTATCCAGTGCTGTGTTAGGAATTGAAGCTTTTTTGGTGGAAGCGGAAGTAGATTTGGCCAATGGATTGCCTGCTTTTAATATCGTGGGCTTGCCAGACGCAGCTTGCCGTGAAAGTTCAGACCGGGTGCGTGCGGCGATTAAAAATAGCGGAGTCGTATTTCCTTCCAAAAAAATTACTGTGAATCTTGCGCCGGCTGATCTTAAAAAGGAGGGCTCGGGTTTTGATTTGGCGATCGCGGTCGGAATTTTAGCGGCTAGCGAAGCCGTGCCGCTTGACTCGATCACCAACAAAGTTTTCTGCGGGGAGTTGTCGCTTGATGGAAGTCTCAAGCCGATAGCAGGGATTTTGCCGCGCGCTGCTTTCATTTTAAAAAATTTTCCCGAAAAGGAATTTGTGATTCCGGAGTCTAATTCCAAGGAGGCCTTGTGTCTTGAAGGTTTAAATGTGAGACCCGCTAAAAATCTTTATCAGATTATCCAGTTTTTAAAAAATGAAGCGGAGCTTAAATTAAAAAAGGGCAAGCGCGCATTTTCAGTGAGTGAAGGAAGGGTTTTGAAATATTTAGATTTTTCTGACATCAAAGGACAGCTTCAGGCGAAGCGTGCCTTGGAAATTGCCGCTGCGGGTCGGCATAATGTGCTGATGATCGGCCCGCCGGGTTCCGGGAAGACCATGCTTGCTAAGCGCATTCCGACGATTCTTTCTTCAATCACGTTTGAGGAGGCGGTTGAAACGACAAAGATTCACAGCGTGGCGGGCTTGATTGGAAAATCCAGGTCGCTCGTTGAGCAAAGGCCTTTTCGGGATCCGCATCACACCATCTCCGACACCGCGATGGTGGGCGGGGGAACTTACCCGAAGCCTGGCGAAATCAGCCTTTCGCATAATGGAGTGCTATTTTTGGACGAACTTGCCGAATTTAAGCGAAATGTTTTGGAAGTTCTGCGTCAACCGATGGAAGAGGGGACGGTGACGATCTCGCGCGCGGCGATGACACTGACACTTCCAGCGCGATTCATGTTAGTTGCCGCGATGAATCCGTGCCCCTGCGGAAATTACGGCGATCCCAAGCGTGAGTGCCACTGCAATGCCGTACAGGTTAAAAAATATTTGTCCAAAATTTCAGGGCCGATGCTAGACCGGATTGACATACAACTCGAAGTGCCTTGTCTTAAGTCTGGCGAGATCACTGACAAGGCCAGTGGGGAGAGTTCGGAATCCATTCGTTTGCGGGTTGAAGAGGCGCAGGATCGCCAGCGCAAGCGCTACGAAAAAGAGGGGATCTCTTCAAACTCGGAGCTGGAGGCCCGGCAAGTTGAAAAGTTTTGCGCAGCGTCGCCCCAAGCCGAGGCGCTTCTTAAGATGGCTATCGAAAGCCTTGGGTTTTCGGCGCGGTCCTATCACAAGGCGCTCAAGGTCGCGCGCACGGTCGCGGACTTAGAGCGGTCGGAAACGATTGAAGACCGGCATGTGTCAGAGGCGATTCATTACCGGTCGCTCGACCGGAATCGTCACTAATTGATAAATAATCAAATAAACTTGACAAAAAACAAAGTATCGGGTAAGGTTGCCCGTACGAGTCGAGGGAGGGAGCTGTTTTGAAAGAGGCGAGATTTACGATCGCAGTGTTGTGTATAGGATTGGCGCTATCTAGTGTTCCCGCAGGTGCCGAATGGGTGAGCGGCTCTCAGGGCCTCGAAGACGTTCAAATGAAATTTGTCACTCCCGACCCGTTTACGGCTAATACGGTTTATTCAGGTTCAAAAAATAAACTCTACAAAAGTTTAGACGGCGCCAAAACTTGGAAGCGAATTTTAAGCCTTCGCGGTAATCACGAACTCACCTGTGTTTTACCTGATGCCGTCACTCCGGGAATAATTTATCTTGGCATGGACAGCGGAGTGAAAGTGTCTTTAGATGGCGGGCTTCACTGGAAGGATTTGTGGAATCCCATCTCCAAGGAATCGGCGGGCGTTTTTTCACTCGCCACCTCGGCCAAGTACCCACACCTTCTTTTTATAGGAACCGCTAACGGCCTAAAAGCCATCTCGACTCAGAATGAGAAAATGGACTCGCAAAATTTTCTAGAAGGGGAGTCTGTTTGCTCAATTGATCTTGGGCAGAGTTTAAATGCCCCCGATTTTGTGATCACCGAAAAAGGAATCTACAAAAGTGAGGCGGCACATCTTTCGTGGAGCCGCGTTTTTTCATGGGTGAATCGTTCAGATGAAGAGCCTCTCCAGCAATTTGGAGTAGAAGAAATTTTCCTAAGCCCCTCTTTTTCATCGGTAGTCCGAAACGCCGAATCAAACCAGGTGTATGCTCTCACACAGAAAGGTTTGGTGGAGGGTGATGAGTTGAATGATCGTTGGGAATTTGTGGGGCGTGAAAACTTTTCCGGAAAAAGGTTGAGCTCTATTTGTCGCTCGACGCGTTCTTTCTACGTGGCTACGGATCGAGGTGTGCTGGGTTGGAATCCGGAAACGAAAGAGTTTAAAAATATTTCAGAGGGTCTTGGGTCGCTCAAGGTTACACAGCTTTCATACAGTACTCACGGAGACTATTTGATCGCTGCGACTGATCGCGGAATTTTTAAATGGAGTTATCCGGACCTAAAGATAGAAAGTGCAGATTCCGAAAAAGCAAAGAGCGTTCTACCGGAAGCTAAGAACCTGCTTTATCAGTTTTCATCCGAACCTAGCATTCGGGATATTCAAAACGCCGCCATTACCTACGCCGAAGTACATCCGGACAAAATCCAGGCGTGGAGAAAAGCTGCGGCCAAGAAAGCGATTCTTCCAAGCGTCTCGCTCGGCGGGAAAAGGGGGGAGAATCAAAATATAGATCTCGACCGCGGGGGGACCGATGACCCGGACCATTTTATTCAAGGCCCGAATGAGAAAAATTTTGATTGGTCGGTCTCGATGAGTTGGGATTTAGGTGACTTAGTATGGAATGACGACCAAACTTCGATCGACACCCGCTCGAAACTCATGACCGAACTGCGAGATGACGTGGTCAACGAGGTGACGCATCTTTACTACGAGCGACGCCGACTTCAAATTTCAATGAAGCTTGCTGCCGTGAACGATTTATCGGTTCAAATTGAAAAGGAATTGAAGCTCGAGGAGCTTACGGCGAATATCGACGGTCTCACCGGTGGTTATTTGTCCCGAAAGCTCGCTCAACTAAAGTCCTAACGACTGCAGAGCATTGACTTTAGCCATTCGGTATGGATAATGTTCGCTCATGCAGGAAAAATATTACCGTTGGGGCTTACCAATCGACGTTTCCGTCGATGGTTATCAAGTTGATCGACTGATCAACGTCATCCATATTTTCATGGCCGTGCTATTTATTGGCTGGCTAATTTTCCTTGTTTACACACTGATCCGTTTTCGCGCGCGTCCCGGTCATGAGGTTTCTCATAGCCACGAACATTTTAAGCTCCCCACTTATCTAGAGGTTGGTGTTGCGCTGTTTGAGGTTTTTTTGCTTTGCGCATTTGCGCTCCCAGCCTGGCATCATTTTAAAAGAGAGCTCCCACCGCGGGATCAGGCCGTTCAAATTAGAGTGGTCGCCGAACAGTACGCGTGGAATATTCGGTACACAGGGGCCGATGGGGTATTTGGAAAAACAGACGCGAAATTAATAGACGGCTCCAATCCGATCGGTCTTGACCCAAGCGACCCTGCGGGTAAGGATGATGTCGTGTCGCTCAACCAGTTGCATATCCCGGTCAACACGCCCGTCATTGTGGATTTAACCTCTAAGGATGTGATTCACAGCTTCTCGCTCCCTGTTATGCGCGTAAAACAAGACGCTATTCCGGGTCAGACGGTTCCACTTTGGTTTCAAGCAAAAAAAACAGGAAATTTTGAAATTGCATGTGCCCAGCTTTGCGGATTAGGGCATTATCGGATGAGAGGTTTTTTTGTAGTGGAGACAAAAGAAGAATTTCAAAATTGGCTGAAGGAGCAAAAGGCATCTCAATGACGCATTCCGACCACGGTTCGCACGGACACGATTTGCCATTTTGGAAAAAATATATTTTCTCGACCGATCATAAAGTGATCGGTATTCAGTACGGCATTACAGCTCTTGTGTTTTTATTATTCGGATTTTGTTTGATGCTTCTTATGCGTTGGCAGTTGGCGTACCCGGGTCAACCGCTTCCTTTTATAGGGGGCTGGTTTCCCGATACCGCTATGATTGGCGGAATCATGCTGCCTGAGTTTTACAATCAGCTTGGAGCCATGCATGGCACGATTATGATTTTCTTAGGGGTTGTTCCGCTCGCCGTCGGCGCGTTTGGGAATTTTGTCATGCCGCTTCAAATCGGAGCGCCTGATATGGCGTTTCCTAAGCTTAATATGATGAGTTACTGGCTTTATTTTATCGGCGGCGTCATTATGCTTGCTAGTTTTTTTGTGCCACAGGGCGCGGCTCAGTCGGGATGGACGTCGTATCCGCCGCTGTCGGACATTGCGCCACTCGGTCAGACGTTCTGGCTGATTGGAATGGCGTTTTTAATCAACTCGTCGCTACTCGGGTCGGTTAATTTTATTGTCACCATCGTTCATTTACGGGCTGACGGAATGTCCTTTTTTAGACTTCCATTTTTTGTGTGGGCACAGTTTGTTACATCCTTTTTACTTTTGTTGGCGTTTCCTCCGCTCATGGCGGCCGCAACACTTCAGCTCATGGACCGTTTGGCGGGCTCCAGTTTCTTCTTGCCGTCGGGTCTTGTGGTGAATGGGGCGGCTCTTGGCAATGCCGGCGGCGGAAGCCCGGTTCTCTGGCAGCATTTGTTTTGGTTTTTGGCGCATCCAGAAGTGTATGTTTTGATTTTGCCGGCAATTGGAATTATCGCCGAAGTCATCGCCGCCAATACTCGCAAGCCGCTGTACGGCTACAAGACGCTTGTTTATTCGGTGATCTTTTTAGGATTTATGTCGTTTATTGTTTGGGCGCATCACATGTATCTCACCAACATGGGCGACAAGATGAATACCTTTTTTCAGATCACGACAATGATTATTTCCATTCCGTCGGTGGTGATTTTGACGACGCTCGTTTTGACGCTTTGGGGTGGGTCCATTCGATTTAACACTCCGATGCTTTTTGCGCTCGCTTTTCTACCCATGTTTGCAATTGGGGGGCTCACGGGTTTACCGCTTGGACTTTCCGCGCCGGATATTCATTTGCACGACACCTATTACGTGATCGGTCATTTCCATTACGTGGTCGCACCCGGAACCCTTTTTGCGCTCTTTGCGGGGATTTATTATTGGTTTCCCAAAGCCACGGGACGCAAAATGTCCGAGTTTTTGGGCAAACTTCATTTTTGGGGCTCATTTATTTTTATCAACGGTGTTTTTATGCCAATGTTTATCATGGGTTTAGCCGGGGTTTCGCGCCGCTTGTACGACCCGATGCAATACGCACACGCTCAAGTGGTTCAGCCGCTCAATGTGGTGATGTCGATTTCGGCTTGGCTTTTGGGACTCGCGCAAATCCCATTTATTCTAAATTTTTTCTGGAGTATTTTTGCAGGAAAGAAAGTCGACAAAAATCCATGGCAGGCGACGACGCTTGAGTGGAGTGCTGTGTCACCGCCTCCGCATGGCAACTTCGACCATCCGCCCGTGGTTTACCGCGGTGCGTACGATTACAGCCTGAAAGGGCAGAAGGCGGACTTTGTTCCGCAGGACGTAAAATGAGCGAAATGATCCGTTTTATTTCAAAACCCCACCCGGTGACCGGTATCACCAACTCCAAGCTTGGTGTGTGGTGCTTTTTAGCCTCGGAAGTGATGTTGTTCGGCGGTCTTTTTTCGGCGTATATTTTTCTGCGCACCGCTTCAACGAGTTGGCCGCATGGCTGGGAGCATTTGAATGTGCCACTTGCGACGCTAAACACCATGGTTCTCATCACCTCGAGCGTCACAATGGTGATGGCGTGGGCGAGTCTTAAGATGAATCAATTTTCGAAATTTAAGCTCCACATGACGCTGACTATTTTATTGTCGTTTGTATTTTTAATCATAAAATATTTCGAATACGCCCACAAATTTGAGCACCATCATTTCCCGAGCACTGATAATTTTTACGCAATCTACTTCACGATGACTGGGCTTCACGGTTTGCACATCATCGGCGGAATCATCGTCAATGCGTATCTGTTGCTTCCGGGTTCTAAGATGTGGAAGGCGAGCCCTGAGCAGTTTACCGGACGCGTGGAAGCGGCCGGTCTTTACTGGCATTTTGTGGATTTGGTCTGGATTTTTCTTTTTCCGTCACTTTATTTACTGTAGGGGATTCGCATGGACGCGGGACACGACGACATTAAAAAGCACGTGAAGGTGTACATCAGCGTATTTGTTGCGCTGGCTTTTCTCACCGTGGTCACGGTGGCCGTTTCGTACTTGCATCTTCCGATTCACATGGCCGTCATCGTGGCCCTAATCATCGCCACCATCAAAGGAACGCTGGTGGCAGGCTACTTCATGCACCTTTTCTCAGAAAAACAAATTATCACCTCAATCTTAGCTTTGACGGTCGCTTTTTTTGTCGTCTTATTGCTCCTGCCTGTTTTTTCGCATCACTAATCTGGTAGAATAGTTCCACCATGTCGCTCAAATACATCCACTTATTCTTTATTATGGCCGCAGTCTCCATCAGTCTTTATTTTGGCGCATGGGCCGTCCACCGGTATTTTGTGACGAAAGACGTCTGGATGTTTGTTTGGGGTGTCATGTCGCTCGTTGTGGCACAGGTGCTTGTGCCTTACGGGGTTTGGTTTTGGAAGAAATCCAAAAAAGAGGGCTTATAATGAATTTGAGCTCTATTTTTATGGCGTGCTCGGTGTGCACGGGTGATCCCCAGTCTCCGATTTCAAAGGCTCTAATTGCAGCTGTGGTGCTGATGATTCTCGTTGTGGGCGGAGTGCTCGGTGGAATAGCCGGAACCGCTGTTGTTTGGGCGCGCCGCGCCAAAAATATTTCGTGAACGTCGCGGTGATCGGCGCGTCGAACGATCCCGAAAAATACTCCTACAAAGCCGTTAAACTTCTCCAAGAAAAAGGGCATACCGTTTTTCCAGTTCACCCGACGCTGAAAGATATCGAAGGAACTCCTGTCTACTCTTCGGTGAAGTTGGTTCCTCAAAAAATGGACACGGTCACGGTTTACTTGAATCCTAAAGTGTCCTCTTCGATTTCTGATGAGATCATCGCAATCGCTCCCCGGAGAATTATTTTTAATCCGGGTGCCGAAAACCCAGAGTTTGAGCAAAAAGCCAAATCAAGGGGTATTGAGACGCTTGAGGCGTGTACGCTCGTATTGCTTAAAACCCGCCAATTCTAGGCTTTATTGCAGTTTTAATTTCGCTGTGTTAGATTACGCCTTACCCCTTATGGTTAAAGATATTGTGAACATCCAAGATCGCGTCAAAATAGTTCGTGAAAAAATTGCAGCCGCAGCGCTCAAAACTGGGCGCAAGGCCGACGATGTGGCGCTTGTTGCCGTGACAAAGATGAGCACTGTTGCTCAAATTTTAGAGGCGAGGAGCGCTGGGATCACGCTTTTTGCTGAAAACCGCGTGCAAGACGCTCAGGAAAAAGTGCCGCAGGTGCAGGGCGAGGGGACTAGTTGGCAAATGATTGGCCATTTGCAAACCAATAAAGTAAAGACAGCTCTCTCTCTTTTTAGTTTAATTCAATCGGTGGACACGGTGCGCCTTGCTGAAACGATCAGCAAGGCGAGTGTCGAAGAAAATCGAGTGACGCCCATACTACTTGAGGTGAACATTGCGGAACAGACTCAGAAATATGGCTTTAAATCCGAAGACCTTTACAGTGCAATTGATGAAATTGCGCAGTTTCCGGGTGTCACGGTGCAGGGGCTGATGGGAATCGCGCCTCACCCGGCTGACGAAGCGGCCAAGCGCAAAGCGTTTAAAAATTTAAAAGGAATGTTCGGCGTCTGCAAATCTCTCAAGCATGCGAATGTTTCGATGAAAATTTTATCGATGGGGATGAGCGATGATTATGAGATAGCTATCGAAGAAGGCTCAAACATGGTGCGTCTCGGGAGAGCGATTTTTTCATGAGTAAAAATGCGGTTTTGTCCGGTCTTAAGATCGGGGTGATTGGTTCGGGTAATATGGGCACGGCTTTGATTCGCGGCCTTGTCGAGAAATCGGTTTACCCGCAAAACATTTCGGTTTATGACGTGGATTTGAAGAAGCTCAATCTTCTCAAAAAAGAAGTGCACGTAAAAATTGCCAAATCAAACCGTCTCTGCGTGTCGCTCGCCGATGTTTTGATTCTTGCGGTAAAGCCTCAGACCCTCCAACAGGTTTGCGAGGAGGTGGCAACCTCTCTGAATGATGGGGCGCTCGTCATTTCCATTGCTGCCGGCGTGCCGATTCAAAAAATTGAATCCTTTTTAGCGAAGGCCGGTAAGAAAAATGCGGCGATTATCCGCGTCATGCCGAATATGCCAGCCCTTGTCGGAGCGGGGATGTCGGCATTTAGTTTGGGGCGTCACGCCACTGGGAAGCACAAGAAAATAGCAGAAAATATTCTAAGCGCGTTTGGAGAAATTGCGCAGGTCCCCGAAAAAACATTGGATCTTGTGACGGCCATTAGCGGATCGGGCCCAGCTTACTTTTTTCTCTTGGCCGAAAAGTTAATCGAGGCCGCTTACGAGCAGGGTATGAAAGTAGATATTGCCAAGAAACTTGTTTATCAAACGGCCTTCGGAAGCGGTAAAATCATGGCTGACGGCCAGGAAGACCCGGAAGTGCTGATTGAGCGCGTCGCTTCTAAAAAGGGGACCACTGAGGCCGCACTTCTGACGTTTAAGCGAATGGGTTTTGGAAAAATAGTGCAGGACGCAGTCAAATCGGCTCATAAAAGAGCCAAAGAAATTAGTCAGGGGCAATAATGTTTGTCGCAGGAAATTTATTACAAGCGGTTGCTGGGGTGCTCGACATGGCCATCACCTTTTTCTGGTGGCTTGTGATCATTCGTGCGCTCTTAAGCTGGGTGAACCCGGACCCTTACAACATGATTGTTCAGTTTATCGAGCGTGTCACCGAGCCTTTGCTTTACCCATTCAGGAAGCTGCTCCCGGTTTATAAATTTGGAATCGATTTATCGCCGTTACTCGCCATTTTATTTCTTTATTTCCTGAGAATTTTTGTGGTGCGCTCGATTTTTGATTTAGCGGCTAGGCTCTCTTAAGACCAGCCATGGAATACAAACAAACACTCAATTTGCCCGTCAGCGATTTTCCCATGAAGGCCGATCTGCCTGCGAGAGAACCGAAGGTTTTGGAGCGCTGGGAAAAAGAGGGGCTCTACCAAAAAATCCGCAGTGCGGCCTTGGGGCGCAAAAAATACATCCTGCACGACGGCCCGCCTTACGCCAATGGCGACATTCACATCGGACATGCGCTGAATAAAATTTTAAAAGATATGATTGTAAAGTTCAAAACCATGAAAGGTTTTGATTCGCCATATATCCCCGGATGGGATTGTCACGGTCTGCCGGTGGAACACCAACTTTTCAAAGAGCTTAAGATCACGAAACACCAGATTGATGCGCCGACTTTTCGTAAAAAAGCCCACGACTACGCGATGGGATTTGTCGAAAAGCAAAAAAATCAGTTTAAACGTTTAGGAATTTTGGCGCAGTGGGAGAAGCCGTATCTGACGTTGAACCCGGAGTTCGAAGCCGCCAGCATCGACGCATTTGCCACACTTGTCGAAAAGGGAATGATCTACCAAAGCTTAAAGCCGGTGCATTGGTGCGTGTCTTGCGAAACTGCACTCGCCGAAGCGGAACTCGAGTACAACGAAAACCACATCTCGCCCTCAATTTATATTCTCTTTCCAGTAGAGGCTTCCGAATTTTTAAAGTTGGGGATTTCAATTCCGGCGGGGCAGAAAGTTTCGTTCTCAGTCTGGACGACAACACCGTGGACGCTTCTTGCGAACGTTGCCGTAGCTCTCAACCCCGAATTTCAATACGTTTTTGTGCAAACTAAAAATCATGGCATCGTGATAGCGGTGGAAGAGTTAGTGGATGGAGTGATGAAGAGCGCGGGATACGAAAATCCATCCGACACTCAGATTCTCTTTAAGAAAACCGGAAAAGAGCTCGATGGAATTATGGCAGAGCACCCTTTTATTAAGCGCCCTTCACGCGTGGTGCTGGCAGACTACGTGTCGCGCACCGACGGAACCGGTTGCGTGCACACCGCTCCCGGTCACGGCGTGGATGACTACCGCACCGGTGTTAAAAATAAATTAGAAACACTGATGCCCGTGAATGAAAAGGGCGTCTTCAAAGAAGAGGCTGGTGATTTTAAAGGACAATTTATTTTTAAAGCCAACCCCAAAATTATTGAAGTGCTGGAGCAAAATGGAAATCTGCTTCAAGCCGGACAAATTAAGCATTCGTACCCGACTTGCTGGCGCTGCAAGACGCCGGTGATCACGCGTGCGACGCGCCAATGGTTTATGAGCGTTGATAAATTTGAGTTGCGGCACAAGTTGCTTGAAACCATCCGTAAGGTAAAGTGGGTTCCCGAGGTCGGTCAAAATCGCATTTCAGGAATGGTGGAGCAACGGCCAGACTGGTGCTTGTCGCGCCAACGTTACTGGGGAATTCCGGTGCCCGCATTTTATTGTCAGGCATGTCACGAGGCGGTGGTAGACGCAGCGCTCATTCGCCACGTGCGCGACGTGTTTAAAAAACACGGCTCGGACGCGTGGTTTACGATGTCGACGCTTGAGCTCACCGGCGGAAAATTTACATGCCCCAAATGTTCGCGCAAAGATTTGAAAAAAGGTGAAGATATTTTAGATGTGTGGTTTGAGTCGGGCACGAGCCACGTTTCGGTTTTAATTGAAAACGAAGCTCAAAAATTCCCGGCCGATCTGTATTTGGAAGGAAGCGATCAGCACCGCGGCTGGTTCCAGAGTTCGCTGCTCGTGTCTGTTGGGATGTCCGGTAGGGCTCCTTACGAAACGGTGCTGACACACGGCTTTATCGTCGACGGGGAAGGGAAGAAAATGTCCAAGTCCGTGGGCAATGTCATTTCCCCTCAAGACGTGATGAAAGAATTTGGCGCGGACATTTTGCGGCTTTGGGTTGCGTCGAGTGACACATCAGATGACATTCGTATTTCTAAAGAATCCATCGCGCGTCTGGCTGATGGTTACCGCAAGATTCGCAATACCTTTAAGTACTTGCTTGGCAATATTCACGGTTTTAACCCCGAAAAAGATGCGTTAAAGCCAAACGAGCTACTCGAGGTAGATGCTTGGGCGTTGTCTCGTTTTGAGGCGCTCAAAGAAGAGGTGAATTCCTCATTCGAGAGCTTTGCTTTCCACCGGGCGTATCACGCCGTGTATAACTTTTGCGTCAAAGACCTATCTTCGTTCTACCTGGACGTGTTAAAGGACCGGCTTTACACCGATTCCCGGCATTCGATTTCGGGGCGTTCGAGCCGCACTGTATTGCACGAAATTTTAACTGGTCTTGCGAAGATTCTAGCTCCCGTTTTAAGCTTCACCTCAGAAGAGGTGTGGCAGTTTCTGGGGAAGACCGAGAGTATACATTTGGAAGCTTGGCCTAAGCCTCAGACTGGAAATCGTCGGATAGATCTAGAACAAAAATACGAGAAATTTCTAGGAATTCGCGACCAGGTTTTGAAGGCATTGGAAGAAAAACGCGAGAAAAAAGAGATTGGTAATTCGCTAGAGGCTGAGGTAGAATTAGCTGTTTCAAAAGCCGATAATTTTGATTTTTTGAAAAGTTTTAAGGAAAATTTACCGTCTCTCTTTTTAGTTTCAGGCGTTGAGCTTGCTCATCGCGCCGGACTCACCGAAGCAGAATTTACGGTCACGGTTCGGTCGGCTAGCGGTCAGAAATGCGAACGTTGCTGGAATTGGCGAAAAGATGTGGGCAGTGTGAAGGCTCATCCAACCATTTGTCGTCGTTGTGCGGAAGCAGTAGAAGGAGTTTAGCTGTGGAAAAAAAAGACCTGCAGATGTTCAAAGAACTACTCACGAAGAAAAAAGAGCAGCTAGCCAAGGGAATTGAGCATATCACCGAAGACACTTTAAAAACGTCCCAGCGCGATGCCGCGGGCGATCTTTCGGCTTACAGTCTTCATATGGCGGATGTGGCCACAGACAATTACGACCGCGAATTTTCGCTAGGTCTTGCCGGCAACGAACAGAAAATTTTAAACCGCATTGATACCGCCCTCGATAAAATCGAGGACAAAACGTTTGGTCTCTGCGAGTCCTGCAATAAGAAAATTTCAAAAGTAAGACTCAAAGCCGTTCCTTACGCAGAATTGTGCGTTCCCTGCCAGGAAAAACAAGAGAAGAAGCGATAAAAAAGTCGCTTTTTATTTTCTGCGCGGCTGGAATATTTCTGGCTGATCGAATCTCCAAGCTTGTCGTGATTCATTTTTTTTCAGTTGGAGAAAGCTTCCCGCTTTTACCCGGTTTTTTTCATCTGACGCGCGTGAGCAATGCTGGCGCGGCTTTTGGAATTCTAAAACATCAAATTCTTTTTTTGAACGCCGTTTCGCTTATTTTTATCGGGGCGTTTATAGTATTTTTTTTACAGCCATACGATTGCTCAAAGCGGATCTTATTTTGGGCGTGGTCGCTTGTGTTCGCGGGTGCGCTTGGAAATTTGGTGGACCGGCTCCAGTTTGGTTATGTGATTGATTTCTTGGATTTTAGAATTTGGCCGGTGTTTAATTTGGCCGATAGTAGTATTTGTATTGGAGTGGGGCTCATGATGCTACAAATGTTCCGGAAGCCATCTAGCGATGCATCCTGAACTGTGCCGGATAGGCCCACTCACGGTTTATACTTATGGTTTCTTTTCGGCGCTGGCCATGCTGCTCGTTTACGCGGTGAGTTTATCCCGGGCAGAGGCTAAGGGTTTTTCGAAGGATTTTATTTCTGATTTTATTTTTTGGGTTTTTGTAGCTGGTATTGCTGGGGCGCGCCTTGAGTATGTTTTGCAGAATGGGGCCGAATTCCAAAGCCATCCTTTGACCGCCTTATGGATTTGGCAGGGGGGATTGGTTTGGTATGGCGGAATGATCGCCGCCACTCTGACAGGGTGGGGTCTAGCTCATTTTCGCAGACAAAAAATAGCGAAACTCGCCGATTTTTTAGCGCCGGTTTTAGCGCTCGCGCACGGGGTTGGACGGATTGGATGTTTTTTTAACGGCTGTTGCGGCGGAAAAATTCTTTTTGGGTTTCAGCAGCCGGTTCAGCTTTATGAAAGTGTGGGTTTATTTCTTTTGGCGGGAATTTTATTTTGGATGTCAAAGCGTCCGCTAAAAGCGGGAAGTGTTTTTGTGAGTTATCTAGCTTGCTACGGTCTTCTTCGGTTTTTGCTCGAGTTTTGGAGACAGGGGCAAACGATTTTAGCTGGCCTCACCGTTCCACAGTGGATTAGCGTTGGACTCATTGTTTTGTCAGGAGTTTTATGGAAAAAATTAAAATAACCGTTCCCGAAGTTCTTATTTCTAAACGGCTTGATCTTTATTTAACTGAACGTCTGGACGGCCGTTTCTCGCGCGAAGAAATTAAGGCAGCGATTGAAGCTAAAAAAGTGCTCGTAAACTCAAAGCCCGCCAAACCAAGTCTAAGACCCGTGCAGGGCGACGTGGTGGAAGCAGAGCTTGAAGAAAAGAAGCCGTTTACGCTGGAGGCTGAGAAAATTGCGCTGAATATTATTTTTGAAGACGCCTCGATTATCGCCATTGATAAGCCGGTCGGACTCGTGGTGCATCCGGGTGCGGGGAATTCGAGCGGAACGCTTGTGAACGCGCTGCTGGGTCAGGCGAAGCATTTGTCGGATGTTGGCGGGTCGGAGCGGCCAGGCATTGTGCACAGACTTGATAAAGATACGTCTGGAATTTTACTGGTCGCCAAAACAAATATCGCTCACCGCAAACTTCAGGCGCAATTTGCCGCGCGCTCGCTCACCAAAATTTACACCGCGCTCGTAAAAGGGAGCGTGGAGTTTGAAGAAGGTCATTTAGACGGCGCCATCGGTCGTGATCCGAAAGTCCGTGAAAAAATGGCGGTTCGTCATCCGGATGACAAAGCGGGTCGACAAGCTCAGTCGCGTTACCGGGTGATCGAGCGTTACCGCTATAGCACGCTTTTAGAAGTGCAGATCATGACGGGTCGTACGCATCAAATCCGCGTTCACATGCAACACCTGGGTCATCCGGTGGTGGGGGACGTGTTGTACGGAACGCCGTCCGGAAGCCGGCTTATGCTGCACGCCTCGAAAATTATTTTCACGCACCCTAGAACTGGTAAAATGGTGCAACTCGAAAGTCCTTTACCCAAAGAATTCAAGAAGGTGCTTGAACTTGAAAAAAGTAGAAGTTAAAAGAGCCACGAAACCCGTTTCGGGGGAATTGTCCTTTCCGGGAGATAAGTCTTTGTCGCACCGGGCGATAATTTTCGGTTCACTTTCCGAAGGTGTTTCTCATTTTACAAATGTGCTCACTTCCGAAGACTGCGAATGCACGCGCAAAGCGTTTGAGGCGATGGGAGTCTCAATTCATTCCCAAAATCCGTCCGAACTTGAAATCAAAGGTCTTGGGCTTCACTCGCTTAAAAAACCTGCCGAGCCGCTCTACTTAGGAAATTCCGGAACGTCGATGCGGATTTTATCAGGCATCCTGGCGGGACAAAAATTTGAAAGTGTTCTAACAGGCGACCCATCGCTTTCGTCGCGCCCCATGAAGCGCGTGACGAGTTACTTAAAACAGATGGGGGCTCGGATTGACGGGCGTGACGACGGAAATTTTGCGCCGCTTACGATTCATGGAGCGGCGCTCAAACCAATTTCGGTGAGCTTGGTCGTTTCGAGCGCTCAGGTGAAGTCAGCCATTTTACTTGCTGGGCTATACGCATCGGGAAAAACGTCGGTGTCGGAGCCTGAAAAATCCCGCGATCACACAGAGCTCTTTTTGAAATATTTTGGCGCCAAGATCGAAGAAAAAGGAACCCTGGTTTCGATGGAGGGCGGCCAAGCGCTCAAAGCGCAGAGCTTTTCGATTGCGGGGGATATTTCGAGTGCCGCGTTTTTTATGGCGATTGCGGCACTCTTACCGGGCGCTAAAATTCATTTTAAATCGGTGCTGTGGAATCCCACCCGCGTGGGCGTTGTGGATGTGCTGCGCCGGATGGGTGCGAAGATCACCGTTGAAAAAGTGTACTCGGAGGGTCCTGAAGAAGTGGCGGATTTTTGGATAGAGTCGGGGCCTCTTAAAGCGTTTCGAATTGAAAAAGAAGAGCTCCCTCGTTTAATTGATGAAATTCCAATTCTAAGTATCTTGGCCTCTCAGGCGACGGGTGAGAGCGCGGTGCTCGATGCCGACGAACTGCGTGTTAAGGAGACGGACCGCATTGCCTCAATGGCCAAAGGTTTGAAAGCGATGGGAGCAAATGTTCGGGTGGAGGGAAATTCCATGTTTATCAAAGGCCCCACCAAGCTCGTGGGCGCGGAAATAGACTCCTTTAAGGATCACCGCACGGCCATGTCGTTTATTGTGGCGGGTCTTGTGGCCGATGGGAAGACGGTGGTCAAGGACTTGGACTGCATCAACACGTCTTTTCCCAATTTCTTTGAACTTTTGAAGAAAGTCGGGGTGGATTATCGAATTGACAGCGTTTAAAAATCACTGTTATAATGCCGCCTTCGACTTAAAACGATAGGATTTTTTTGAAACCCATTCTTGATTTTTTCAACAAATTAACCAATTGGATTCTCGGAGCTTTCTCCAATGATATGGGGATCGATTTGGGAACGGCCAATACCCTCGTCAATGTGAAAGGGCAGGGCATTGTTCTCTGCGAACCTTCCGTTGTAGCCATCCGTAAAGGCACAAGCGAAGTGCTAGCCGTCGGCGACGAAGCCAAGCGTATGCTGGGTAGAACCCCTGGTTCGATTGTCGCCATTCGCCCTATGAAAGACGGCGTCATTGCCGACTTCGAAATCACTGAAAGCATGCTCCGCTACTTCATTAATAAAGTTCATAACCGCAAACGTTTTGTCCGTCCCCGCATGGTCATTGCTATTCCCTCAGGAATTACCGAAGTTGAAAAACGCGCGGTGAGAGACTCAGCGCTTCACGCCGGTGCGCGCGAAGTGTACTTGGTCGAAGAGCCTATGGCCGCGGCGATTGGTGTGGGATTGCCTATTCAGGAACCCGCCGGCAGTATGATTATTGACATCGGTGGCGGTACCAGCGAAATGGCTGTGATCTCGCTTGCGGGTATCGTGTTTTCGCGCTCAATCCGCATCGGCGGCGACGAAATGGACGACGCGATTATTGAGCACGTCAAAAAAACTTATAATTTGATGATTGGTGAACGCACCGCTGAAGAAATTAAAATTAAAATCGGCTCGGCATATCCGCTCGACGAAGAGCTTTCTATGGAAATCCGCGGCCGCGACTTGGTTTCGGGTCTTCCGAAGATGGTGAAAATTACCTCTGAAGAAATCCGTGAAGCGCTAGCGGAGCCGGTTCAGTATATTATCGAAGCAGTGAGAGTGACGCTTGAGCGCACGCCTCCGGAACTTTGCGCGGACTTGATTGACCGCGGAATTGTGATGGCGGGTGGCAGCTCCCTGTTAAGAGGCCTCGACAAACTTATTTCAGAAGAAACCGGGCTGCCGGTTCACGTTGCGGAAAATCCATTGATTGCCGTGGCGACCGGAACGGGTCGGATCTTAAGCGAACTTCACTATCTCAAACGGGTCACGGTTTCAACAAACCGAACGATCGAAAACTAACGATTTGAATTTAGCCCCAGTGTGCTAAGGCCAGCGCGCATTTTTTTTGGCGTTATTGTTGTTACAGCGGTTTTAGCCGCAGTCCCTCTGTCCCAATCCGTAGAATTAAAAGCCCGGATCTATTCTTTGCTCAAAGGACCTCTTTCTTTTTCGGCCACCATTTCCGGGCGCGCTATGGACCTGTTTGCTTTTGCCCAAAATGCGGATCGTGCTAGAGAGATGGAGCGTGTTTCCTCAAAAAAGGTGATTGCCCAGTTTGACGCCCAACAGCTTTCGATTGAAAATGAACGTCTCACCCGACTTCTATCTTTAAAAAAGCAAATTGCTTCCGGAGATCGGAACGTTATTTTTTCGCGTGTGATCGGGCGTTCTGCTGCTTCCTGGAACCGGGCCTGTCTAATTGATAAAGGATTTAAGCAGGGCGTTCGGGTAAACATGGCGGTGCTGTCAGAGTATTCTTTAGTCGGAAAAATTGTGGAATGTGGACCGTCGGTCTCAAAAGTGCTTTTTGTCACGGACCCGAACTCTAAAATTGGGGTGGTGGTCGGCCGCACGCGTCAGCACGGCGTGTTGTATGGAACGTCTGGCGGCCAATGCCGGGTGAAATATTTGTCCATCGAACAAGAAATTAAGCCAGGGGATGAGGTTTTGACCGCGGGTTTTGGAAATGTGTTTCCCAAGGGCCTAAAGATCGGCGTACTTACGCGGGCGTGGAAAGAGCCGGGGCAAATTTATCAAGTTGCGGAATTAAAGCCCGCCACAGACTTTAGCACGATCGAAGAGGTGGCCTGTGTTCAGTAGTCAAAAAATAAAAATATTTTTTTGGTTGTTTGCGGCTTATTTTTTACAAAATAGTCTCAATTTTGTACTACCCTTTAAAATCATTTTTTTAGTGACGATTTGTGTGGTCCTGGGAGCAATTCAGGAGGGGCCTGGGTTCGGAGCGTTGCTCGGAGCTTTGGCGGGACTATTGCTCGACTTGTACGGAGTGGGGCGGCTAGGGCCTTGGATATTTGTATTATCGATCACGGGACTTACGACGGGGATGGCCTCTCGAAAGCTTTTTAAAGACAGTTTTCTCACGCGCTTTTCCTTGAGTATGCTTGGAATTTTTTTAAGTCATTTTTTAAGCATCACCCTCTTTCATGGCCACGAGCTTTTCGGCTTCTAGGGCGAAGCATCTGTGGATTTTCGCGCTGGTGGGCCTTTGCGCGCTTTTAATAAATCTTTACCGCATGCAGGTTCTGCGTGGGGATTATTACCGATCACTTTCTGAAAAAAATAGACTGCGCGCGATTTTTTTAGAAGGGCCGCGCGGCGTCATTACTGATCGCAATGGAAAGATTCTTGCTCAAAATCGTCTTAGTTTTAACTGCTCCGCAATGGTGCGCGAAGCGAAGAAAACATTTCCAAAAACAAGCCAGGTTTTAGCTCCGCTACTGGACGTCCAGCCGGAAGAGTTGCAGAAAAATTTTAAAAAACGCAAACCCGGAATTTATAACAGCGTTCTACTGGCTGAAGATATTTCTTTAGAGCAAGCCGTTCAAATCGAAGAACTTTCCGATCGAATGCCGGGCGTGATGGTGGAAACGCGGCCACGCAGGGAATACCCTTTAGCCGAAGCAACGGCGCATCTTTTGGGTTTTATTGGGCCGCTCAACCGCGATGAGATTGACGAGCTTGAAGATTTTGGCTATCGCGCTCAGGACTGGGTGGGTCGGGACGGTGTCGAAAAAAGTTATGAGAGTTATTTGCGCGGCCGGTCGGGCGGCGTGCAAATGGAAGTGGATTCTCGCGGCAAGCCCGTCCGCACACTGGGCGTTCAGGAGCCTCAAGAAGGTAAGCCGCTCATGTTGACCGTGGATGCGCGTCTTCAAAAATTTGTGCAGAATTTACTAGAAGGCCAGCGTGGTGCGGTGATGGTGATGGAATTGGAAGAGGGCGGAATTTTATCGATCAATAGCTCGCCGTCATTTGACTCCAACTTATTTGCCTCTGAGCGCGGCCGAAAAGATGTGGGGCAGTACTTGACCGATAGTTCGGCTCCGATGGTGGATCGCGCGGTGCGGGGCCAGTACCCGCCGGGATCCATTTTTAAAATTATTACGGCGCTTGCGGCCATTGATAAAGGTCGCGTGACCGCGGACACTACATTTAATTGCGCGGGATATTCGATGTTTGGCGGAATTCGTTTCGGATGCTGGAACGAAAAAGGCCACGGGCCGCAAAGCATGACCGAAGGGTTTTCTCATTCTTGCAACGTGTATTTTTTTAATGTTGGGCTTTTGGCGGGCGTGGACGCGATTGTTGAAAAAGCATTTTTATTTGGATTTAGCCGTTTGACGCAAATTGATTTGCCCGGAGAAAAGCCCGGGTTTGTGCCCTCCAAGGAATGGAAGCGAAAAACGCGCAAGGAAGGTTGGTATGAAGGGGAGACGGCGAATCTTTCGATCGGCCAGGGTTATTTGCAAGTCACTCCAGTACAAGCGCTCGTGATGATTGCTGCTGCGGCAACCGAGGGCGATGTGATTTTACCTCACGTCATTTTGAAAATAGGCGACGTAAAAGTTTCCGAAAAACGCGCAAAGCGCGTGGCCGTCAAAGAAGGTTCTTGGAAAATGGTGCGCGATGGGCTCGACGCAGTTGTGAACTCCGACACCGGTACCGGCCGCTTGTCTAAAGTGCCGGGGCTTCACATTGCCGGAAAAACAGGGACCGCCCAGTCCGGACAAGACAAAACGCATGCCTGGTTTGTGGGTTTTGCGCCGTTCGACCGGCCAAAAGTGGCGGTCGTGGTCTTTTTGGAAAATGGCGGCCGCGGAGGAGTGGCTGCCGCAAGATTAGCGTCCGCCGTTTTTGGTCAGCTGAAGGAAATGGCTTACGTATAAATATGCGAAAAAAATTTAATTTTAGAAATTTTGATAGAACCCTATTTCTCTTGCCGATTCTTATTTTTTTAATCGGCTTAGCGAGTATTTACAGCGCCTCATTTCGCGTGGGGCAGCCCTTAGATCAAAGTTTAGCGGTGCGCCAGATTTTATGGATGGGGATTGGGGTTTTGCTTGTTTTCCTTACGGTGCGCGTGGATTATTTCAGGCTTCAAGATTGGGCTTGGCCGCTTTATTTTGCGAGCCTTTTCTTTTTAGTTGTTGTTCTTTTTATGCCCAGCCGCCTAGGGGCGCATCGCTGGATTCAAGTCGGTGGCTTTAATTTCCAGCCGTCCGAGTTTGCGAAGCTAACCTGCATTTTTGTGCTCAGCAGTTTTTTCTCCAATAACCGTATTGAAAATATCTCGCGAGCTAAAATGTGCGTCCCGTTCATTGTGGTTGGCGTCCCATTTTTGCTGATTTTAAAAGAGCCTGATTTGGGGACAGGGCTTTTACTGATCCCCATTTTATTTTCGATGCTTTATCTGTGGGGATTTAAAAAGAGATATTTGTTTGCACTTTTTCTCGTGGCATTGGTTTCCACTCCTATCCTTTTCCATTTTTTAAAAGACTATCAGAAATCGCGGCTACTTGTTTTTATTAACCCCAACGCGGACCCCCTGGGAACGGGGTATACGATTATTCAATCCAAGATCGCCATCGGCTCCGGAGGTCTCTTTGGAAAAGGCTTTATGGGGGGGACTCAAAATCAGCTTAATTTTATCCCTGAGCGGCACACGGATTTTATCTTTCCCGTCATCGCCGAAGAGGGCGGACTTTTTGTTTCATTAATTGTTATGGTTTTGTTTGGATGGATGATTAAGAAGGGGTTTAAAATTGCCTCCCAGACTCCCGACCGTTTTGGGTCGGAACTTGCCTGCGGAATTTCCGTTTTTCTTGCCTGCCAGATCATCATGAATCTGGGTATGACGATGGGCCTCTTGCCAGTGGTAGGGGTGCCGCTTCCACTTGTCAGCTACGGGGGGACGTCTGTGGTGATTACCATGCTTTCCGTAGGCCTTCTTTTAAATATAAAGATGCATAGGCCTATATTCTAATAAATATTTAAGCATCCTTGACTAATAATAATTCATAATATATACTTCTTATCAATAGAGGACAAAAATATCATGTCAACATTTGATAAGCTTTCAGTTATGCCCACAAAGTTAAGGTATAAAATTTTAACGGCTTTTTGTTTGATGTCTCTCGTTCCGATCCTGGTCGGTCTCTACGTGGCGTCTCTTTTTGTGAAATTTCCATTTCTCGTGACTCCTCAAAATTTAATGACGATTTCTGCGGTGATGCTGTTTAGTCTCGTGCTATCGATTCTGGGTTATATCGTTACCCAGCAGCTAGTGGGTCCCATTGTGAACGCGGCGCTAGCGGCGCGACAAATTGCTTCGGGCCGCGTCGAATCGATGAAAGAAATTAAAATTGAAAAAGGCGCCGATGAGCTAGAGGATTTGTCTAGAAGCCTTCAGATTATTTCAAGCAACGCTAAAGCGCTGATCAACGAGGTCGAAAAGCTTTCGCTACGCGACCGGCTGACCGGTCTTTATAATTTGTCGTATATTCGGGAGCGTCTAGGAGAGGAGATTCAGCGGGCGTACCATTTCCAGAAGCCATGTGCGTTCAGTTGTATCGCTGTGGAAAATCTTCAAGCTTACCGTGTTAAATATGGGGAAGCTGCTGCGGATGAGATTCTTAAAAAAATAGCGGGCATTATTCGGAAACATCTAGAAGTTTTCCAGCCCGCCGCTAAAATTTCAGATGATGACTTTGCGCTGATTTTGGCAGGGGCCAATTCCAAAAAAGCAGTGGAGGTTGCGGAGCTTATTCAAAGAGAAGTGGATGGGCTTCCTCAGGTCCAAACGGAACGTTCAGAAAATTTAAAAATCGGTTTAAGTGTGGGTGTTAGCGCAAACCCCATTGATGGGAATAATGCGGACGAACTATTTCTAAAGGCGCAAGTTCGGATGAAGACTGCTCGCTCTAAGGGCAGAAACGCAATAGAAGCTTTTTAGGAGACCTGAGAAATGGCGACAAAATTTGCATCAATGACGGAACTTCTCCGATACACGCTTTCGAAACGCGCGTCGGACGTGCATATCGGCGAAAATATGGCTCCCATGATGCGGGTAGACTCGGAGCTTGTGCAGATTGAAGACGCGACGGTTTACACTAAAGATGAAATTATGAAATTCATCATGGAGTTTTTAAGTGAAGAGCGTTTCAAAGTGTTTGAGCAGGAGCGAGAGCTTGATTATTCGTTCGGCATCAAAGACCTTGGACGCTTTCGCGCGAACCTTTATTTTCACAAAGGTTCGATTGGGGCCGCTGTCCGCGCGCTGCCGTTCGTGCCGATGAATTTTGAAAAAATTGGTTTTCCAGCCGCAGTTGCCGAAAACTTGGCATGCAAGCCTTCGGGTATGGTTTTGGTTTGCGGGGCAACCGGCTCCGGTAAAACGACGACGCTTGCTGCGATGATTGATTACATCAATCAAACGGACCCAGTTCATATCGTGACCATGGAAGATCCGATTGAATTTGTTTTTCAAGACAAGCGGGCGGTAATTTCTCAGCGCGAAGTGGGTTCGGACACGCACTCGTTTAACCAGTCATTGAAACATGTGCTGCGCCAAGATCCGGACGTGATACTCGTGGGTGAGCTGCGCGACTTGGAGACCATTGAAATGGCCATGACGGCGGCTGAAACGGGTCACTTGGTTTTTGCAACCCTTCACACGCCGGACGCGGTGCAGTCCATTAATCGTATCATTGACGTTTTTCCGGCGCATCAACAACAGCAGGTGCGCGTTCAGTTGTCGTTCGTCATTCAGGCCGTCATTTGTCAGCAGCTCATTCCTCGCGTGGGCGGCGGGTTGTCGCTGGCTCCAGAAATCATGATTGCGACGCCGGCTATTCGCACACTGATCCGCGATTCGAAGTCTCATCAGATTTATTCTTCGATTCAGATGGGTCAAAAAGAAGGCATGAGAACGATGAATATGAGTTTAGCAGAGCTTGTGAAGGCGAACCGGATTACAAGGGAAGACGCGTACAATCGCTCCAATGATATTCCGGAACTAGAAAGGTTAATTAATAATCGGTAGAGACAATGCCACCTAGAAAAGTTATTCAAAAAAATTTAGGTCAAATCTTGATGGATTCCAAAATCATCACCCAAGAGCAATTGGACAATGCTCTTAAAACGCAGGATGAGAAGGGTGGTCTGATCGGACAAATTTTGGTCTCGTTTGGGTTTACGACAGAAGATGCGATTGCCCGTGCGCTGACGGCGCAGTATGGTTTCCCGTACATGCCGCTTGCCGGTTATGAAATGGATGCGCAGGTGGTGAAGCTGATTCCTGAAAACGTCGCCCAACAGTACGAAATCGTGGCGGTGGACCGGATGGGCAATGTTTTGACCGTGGCCATGTCTAATCCGCTGAATTATCAGGCCATCGAAGACATTGAAATGCTTACGAAATGCCGCATTCAAACTTTTGTTTCCACTTCGACAGATATTAAGGAAGCAATCGCAAAGTATTATAAATAGAGGTTTCCAATGCCTTCGATTTCGAAAGAAAAAATTGGCCAGCTGCTGGTTGAAAATAATTTCATCACCCAGGAAAAATTAAACGAAGCGCTGGAACTGCAAAAGCAGAAAAAAGAAAATCTGGCGGACATTCTGATTCGCCTGGGCTATATTTCCCGCGACAATTTGATGGAAGTGCTCAGTATTGAGCTCGGTATTCCGGCCATCCATCTTTCGAAATATAAAATCACGCCCGAAATTCTTCAGGGTATTCCGAAACGCATGGCTGAAAACCATTGCATGATGCCTATCTCGCGATTTGGGAACACCATCACCGTTGCCATGGCCGACCCGATGAATGTGATGGCGATCGATGACATTAAGCGGTTGACCAAAATGGAAGTGAGGCCGGTGCTCGCAAACGAGCTCGACATCAAACAATCGATCGAACAATACTACGGTGTTGGAACAGGGATTGGCGCAACGGCGACGGGGATTGCGGTTAAAGCCGGGAAAATGGCGGTGGAAGCGGCAGCGCCCGAGCCGGCAGCCAGCGTTTCGGAGTCGCTTTCTGCGCTCGATAATGAACCGGTTGTGAAACTGACCAACTCCATTATTGTGGACGGTGTGCTCAGGCGTTCGAGCGATATTTTTATCGAGCCCGAAGAAGCAAGTATGCGCGTGCGTTACCGCGTCGACGGACTTCTGCAGGAAGGTGTGACGGACGCGAAAGTCATGCATTTGGGAGTGGTTTCAAGAATCAAAGTCATGTCAAAGCTCGACATTGCCGAGCACCGTGTTCCTCAAGATGGTCGGTTTAAGGCGAAAGTAAAAGACAAGGAAGTGGATTTCCGTGTTTCGGTTTTGCCAACTTATTTTGGCGAAAAAATTGTTTTGCGCGTGCTAGATAAGCAATCTTCGGTTCTCGATTTAGAAAAATCTGGATTTGAGCCGGAGCCACTCGCGGCGATCAAAAAAGCTTCAGAGCATCCACACGGCATGATTGCCATCTGCGGCCCGACGGGTTCTGGAAAAACAACAACACTTTACTCCACCTTAAAATTAATTGATAAGCCTGAAACCAATATTGTGACCGTTGAAGACCCGGTCGAATTTCAATTGCCCGGAATCAATCAGGTGGCGGTCCGCTCCGAAGTGAAGCTGACGTTTGCCGCGGCGCTCCGGTCGATTTTACGCCAAGACCCAGATGTCATCATGGTGGGTGAAATCCGCGATTCTGAAACAGCGGACGTGGCGGTCAAGGCGGCCTTAACGGGACATTTGGTTTTGAGCACGCTTCACGCGACCACGGCACCCGGAGCGATTACGCGTCTTGTGAATATGGGCATCGAGCCGTTTCTGATAACGTCAAGCTTGCTGCTCGCCGGTTCACAGAGACTCGTTCGAAAAGTGTGTGAGAAATGCAAAGAGGGCTACGAGCCTTCCAATGAACTCATTCAACAGCTTGGAATGACCGAAAAACAAATCGCCGGAAAAAAATTAGTGTTTTACCGCGGTAAAGGGTGCGATGCCTGTAAAAATAAAGGCTACTCTGGTCGCGCGGTGCTGCTTGAAACGCTCACAATTTCTCAGGCCGTCAAAGCGCTGATCTTGAAGGGCGCTCCCGAATACCAACTCAAAGTTCAAGGCCGCAAGGAAGGGATGCTCACCCTCCGGGAAAATGGAAACGCTAAAATTTTACAAGGTATCACGACTCCCGAAGAGGTTATGCGCGTGACGGTTCGAGACACGGAAGGCAAGGCATGAAAAACCTAAACGAATTCTTAATGGACGGTCTCAAAAAATTCACCAAGGTCACCGAGGCGGATGTCCGAAAAGCCGTGGCACTTTATTCCAACAAAGAGAGCGGAAAAATCGGAGAGGCTCTCATTCAAATGGGGCTTGTCACTGAAAAGGATCTGCGGCTGCTTTTAAGTGTAGAATTAAAAATTACAACGGTAAGCCTTGCGGACAAAAAAATAAGCTCTGAGATCGGAAAAATGGTGCCAGAGCGCTACGCGAAGCGGTATTTATTTGTCCCGCTTTCAAACGTGGGCAACACTCTAACGCTCGCGATGGTGGACCCGCTCAATATTTTTGCGCTCGACGACGTTTCGGTTCTTAAAAATAATCGCGTCGAGTGCGTGATGTGTTCGGAGGGAGATGTTCAGCTGGCGTTCGACCGTATTTATGGACGCGTGAAGGATAAGCCTGTAACACCAGAGACGGGAGTAAAGCCTCTGACGGCTGCGGCTGCTGCGGCTAAAGTGGCCAATACGATTGGGGATGTTCGCGTTCAGGACGAGACTGACTCCGGCATGTTCGCAGGGGAGACTAATCAGGCGCCAGTGGTTAAAATCGTGGACGCTATCCTGCAAGAGGCGTTGAGGCGTCGGGCAAGCGACATTCACATTGAGCCCTACGAAGAAAAAGTTCGGGTTCGCTTCCGTATCGACGGAGGACTGCAGGAAGCTCAGGGCGTTGAAGTTCCAAAGAAAAATCAAAACGCGGTTTTGACTCGTTTAAAGATCATGTCAAAGCTGGACATTACTGAAAACCGAATTCCACAGGACGGTCGTTTTAAAATTAAATTTCAACAAGACGGCAAAGAAAAGGAAATTGATTTTCGCGTATCAATCCTTCCGATTCACCACGGCAGTAAAGTGGTTATGCGTATTTTAGATAAAAGTGCTCTGAGTTTGGGACTGGATAATCTTGGATTTTTGCCTGAAACGTTGAATGCCTTTAAAGATGCCGTGGCAAAGCCCTTTGGAATGATATTAATCACCGGCCCAACTGGAAGTGGAAAGTCCACCACACTTTACTCCATTTTAAATCAGCTCAACACGCCCGATAAAAATATTATCACCGTCGAAGAGCCGATCGAATACCAGGTTCGGGGGATTAGCCAGATTCAGGTGCGCCAGGAAATTGGTCTTGATTTTGCCAGCGGCCTTCGCGCTATTTTGCGTCAGAGCCCGGATGTGGTGATGGTGGGTGAAATCCGCGACGGAGAAACAGCCGACATCGCGATCAAAGCGTCGCTGACGGGACAAATTGTGCTCAGCACGCTTCACACCAACGATGCGTCGGGTGCCGTCACCCGCTTGGCGGATATGGGCATCGAGCCCTTCTTAATCGCGTCCAGCGTAATTTTAGTCGCTGCACAACGCCTATGCCGAAAAGTTTGTTCACAATGCAAACAGCCGATTGATATTCCCAGAGAGGTGTTCGAGCGCATGGGTCTAAACCCCGATACAATGTTCCCGGATATCAAAGAAAAAAAATTCATGAAAGGCGTCGGATGCGAAAACTGCAGTTTTACCGGGTATCGCGGACGCATGGGGGTGCTTGAGACGCTGATGATTGACGACGAGCTCCGCGAACTCATCGTTAAACGCGCATCGTCTTATGAAATCAAAGATTATGCCGTCAAGCATGGCATGACAACCTTGAGAGAAGATGCGCTTAAAAAATTTTGTTTGGGTTCTACGACGCTCGACGAAGTGATTCGCATAACTGCAGAGGACGAATAACATGCCAAATTATCGTTATGTTGCACGAGATAAAACCGGAAAAAGTATTACGGCCGTTATGGACGCTAATGATGAGAAAGCTGTCATCGATTTTGCCCGCCAACAAGGCTTGATTCTGACCTCCATCAAGATAGACGCTCAGGAAACCAAGAAGGTTGCCAAGCCCAAAACCGGCAAAAAAATAAAATTAACCGATTTGGTTCTTTTTTCAAGACAGCTGGCAACCATGATTGATAGCGGTATCCCACTTTTGCAGGCGCTTGAAATTTTATCGGAACAATCTGAAAATCCCGCCTTTGTGAATATATTGAATATCGTTAAAAACGATGTGGCCACCGGAACTGCCTTTTACGAGGCGCTCGCAAAACATCCGGGCGCATTTACTCCTTTATTTGTGAACATGGTGAAAGCAGGGGAGTCGAGCGGCGCGCTCGATGACATTATGGAGCGCTTGGCATCCTATCTTGAAAAAACGGATGCACTCATCCGAAAAGTGAAATCCGCCATGACGTATCCGATCGTTGTATCGACCATGGCGCTTAGCATTACACTGGTTATGTTGCTTAAAGTAGTGCCTGTGTTTAAGAGTATGTTCGCGGATTTCGGAGCCGCACTCCCGCTCCCGACACAAATCTTAGTCACCATCAGCGATAATTTGATCAGCACTTTCTTTCTGTGGTTTTTTGGAGCCATAGCCGGATTTGTAATGTTGGGCAAGTACATCAAGACACCTAAGGGGAGATTACGATTCGATCACTTTAAGCTCAACATGCCTGTTTTCGGAGTCATTATGCGAAAAGTTTCGGTGAGCAAGTTTTGCCGCACACTCGCAACACTCGTTAAGAGCGGCGTGCCGATTTTAGCCGCGCTTGAAATCGTTGGAAAAACCGCCGGAAATAAAGTGATTGAAAACGCCGTCGACAGCGTTAAGTCGAGCATCCGTGAAGGAGAAAATATCTCCGAGCCTCTTGCCAAATCAAAAGTATTTCCGCCCATGGTGGTGCGCATGATCGCGGTCGGTGAGCAGACCGGAGAACTTGAAAAAATGTTGAGCAAGGTTTCTGATTTTTACGACGACCAGGTGGACGCCGCTATTTCAGGGATCACTAGTTTGATCGAGCCGCTCATTATTGCCTTCTTGGGTATCGTGATCGGCGGTATCGTGATTTGTATGTTTCTCCCAATCTTTAAGATCGCGAACATGGTTAGCTAGATTTGAAAACACGCCCACACTTTTTTTATATCACCTTTATTTGCCTTGCAGGGTTTCTTGCGTATTCCAGCATTTTAAGCGGCGCATTTTTATGGGATGACATTAATTTAGTCCGCGACAATATCTTGATCCGCAGTTTTAAAAACCTCCCTCTCATTTTTTCTCACAACATCGGCGAGGGTTCCGCCGTGAGCTATATTTTTTACCGCCCCATGCAAGTCTTTAGTTATATGTTGGATTTTTCGTGGTGGGGACTGAATCCGGATGGGTACCATTTGACGAACATCGTATGGCATCTTCTGGCTGCGAGTCTTGTTTATTTTGCTGCCTTTGAAATACTCAAAGATAAAACCGCTTCTTTTTTGACGGCACTTTTATTTGCGCTTCATCCGGTTCACACGGAGGCGGTGGCTTATATTTCAGGGCGCGCCGATTCTCTTGCCCTTGTTTTTTTGCTGGCGGCTTTTTTAGGTTACCTGAAATCACTGGAATCTCGCAGGATTGGCATCCAAATAGCGTCAATAGCATTTTTTTTAATGGCCATTCTTTCAAAGGAAAGTGCGCTTATTTTTCCGGTGCTTATTTTTTTGCATCACCGCGTTTTTAAAACAAAATTTCCAGGACTCCTCTTTTGGTTATCGGTAGGGATCACCCTAGCCTACGGAGCGCTCCGGCTGACGCTCTTAAGGAGCTTCATGATTTTTGAGTCCGGACACGGAAATATTTTTGAAAGAATACCCGGATTTTTCGCGTCATATTTGAACTATCTCAAACTGCTCGTGTGGCCGTCGCCCTTGCACATGGAATATGGTTTTACGATTTACAAATGGTCCGATCCATTTGTCTGGGGCGGCGCTGTGGCGATGACCATTCTTTTACTAGTCATGGTTCAATTGTGGAGGCGAGGGGAACGCGCCATTTTTTTTGGGTGCGCCTGGTTTCTCGTTGCACTAATCCCTGTATCCAATTTATTTTTACTAAACGCCTCAATGGCGGAGCACTGGCTTTATGTTCCGTCGATTGGAGTTTTTCTAGCGTTGTCTGAGTGGACAGCACCTCTCTTCAAAAAGTCAAAATTAAAGGAATTGGCGGTGATCAGTGTTGCCGCAATTTTAGCAGGCTATGGACTCGCCACATTTGAACAGTCCAAAACATGGAAAGACCCGGTTATTTTTTACGAAAGAACGCTAGATTATGCCCCCAATAGTCTTGCCGTGAATGTAAATTTAGGGCTCGCACTTTATGAGAGAGGTGAAATTTCAAAAGCGTATCTTGTTTTTAAAAAAGCGGTGGAGCTTGGGCCGAATCAGTATTTCCCGTACTTTGGTCTGGGGTTGTGCGCAAATTCCTTGGGTAAACACCCGGAGGCGATAGCTGCCTACAACCGTTGCCTGGAGCTAAAGCCAGACTTGGTTCAGGCGCATAATAATTTATCGGAAATTTATTACCCTAAAACTTTAAAAGGGGGAAGAGGTGAATAGAAGTTTAAGCGAGGCCGGATTTACACTCGTCGAAATTATGATCGTCGTAGCTATTATTGGATTGCTGGCTGCTATAGCGGTCCCTAACTTTGTCAGAGCCAGAGAATCCGCTCGCAGTAGCGCCTGCGTGAATAACTTGCGCCTAATTGATGCGTCCAAAGAGCAGTATGCTTTGGAAAATAACATCGCGCATGGCGGGGCTACCACCTCTGATAGCCTGACGCCCTATCTGAAAAATAATGCATTTCCGCAGTGTCCGGCTACAAGTTCTACGTACGCCACGAATGCTGTGGGGACCTATCCTAGTTGCGACCTGTCAGGAGCCTCTTCCGGGCAAACCCCGCTGAGCCATCGACTCAATTAAGTTCAGCTTGTTAATAGTGTAAATATATAAGTCTATAATGTTGATATTATTGATAACTATGTTATATTATAGTATATAAATAGTAATTAATGATAAATTTAAAGCTAATTTTTCCTTAACTGTGCAGTTGGTGCCGATGAGAAACTCATATCATTTATACGCTCCGGGAGATCAGTTTCAGATTGATATTAAATATCTCTCGGCCGGCGGTGAGCAGGCGAGTGAGAGTAAGGTTGTCAATGTGGCGGATGTGAGAGGCGGGGGTTTTTTTGGAAAAGTGCTGATCCTTCGGGGTGAGGGCTTTGTGATTAAAACAACTCAGCCCGATCCGTGGCAGCATTTTTGGAGAATTGTGAATTGGGATTTTAAGCCATTTCCAGCCCAGCAGGATGAATTATCCGCTCAGATCGAACACCTATCCACTCAGATCATTCACCTGACTCTCCCCATTGTTTCTGGGGGAAAGTTTTATAGTCCTCGGTCCATTGGCTACACGCTTTTAGCGAATGGATTCGCTCAAGTGATAGAGAAAATGAGCGGTCGAGGACCTCGTTTTGACAAGGCGGGCAATGAGTATGAGTTATTTCGCCAGGCGCAGTCGGAGCTCGCCACAATTGCTCTGAGTCTTGGATTGGAGGCTGTTGGACAAATTCATCCGGACAACCCTTTTAGTATGGCGAACCTGTGGTTAGACGAGAGCCGGAATCGCTTTGTCTGGCTGGATACAAACGCGGCAATTCGTCATACCGGTTGGGTGAAACCAATATTTTATTTCAAATTTCATAAGCGTATTCGAAATGAGTTTGGGGGTAAAGAGCTTACGTTTAATAAGATTCATGCTGACCGATTTCGCGCAACGCTTAAGCGGAAGCAAGGCGAATTTGATGAAAAAATTTACGCGATGATTATGAATTATTTAGATTTGTACGAACGTTTATGGAATAGACGAAAGGTTCGGCATGAAAATCAATCCTTTGATGTGGAGAATGTCTTTCTTGTGCTGAGGCAGCTAGCCCTAAACATAGTCCCGGGTATTGTGCATGCGTTACGGAAGACGCTGATGTGTCCCATGCAGTTGGTGTTTAAGAGCCGGTTCGGTCATCAGCTACGACTTCAGTCCGCATTGCAGGCTTTGCAGTGTGGATTGCTATCGCAGGATGAATATTGCCAGGCTATAGATGGTGATCGAACGCTGCTTCGGCACTGTGTTATCCGAAAATTTATTCGTGATCTCTCTAAAATTAGTCCAGCCGGAGGTGTGGGGTCCCAGTTGGATGCGCAGCTTTGGCTCAAGTTAGGAAGTCGGATAGAGAAGATATTGGAAAGCCGGCAATGCGCTTAATAGAGAAGGAGGGGCAAGGGAGAAATTTTGTGAGACTTTGCGTTAAGCTTCTTTTGATTTTTGATGTGATTCTTTGCTTGCTGCACCAGCTATTTCCGCATTATCAATGGGGTCAGGGCAGGAGCTCCTATTTCACTCTCTCAAGTGCAATGACACTGAGTTCTTGGTTTATCAGTATGCAGTTAATCGGGATATCGATCTTCTCATTGCTAACTCTTCTTAAGAGGTGGGACTGGGGGCGACGGGGTACTTTTCAATGGGTTTGGTTTTTATTGGTATCGGCCGCGTTATCCGTGGCGGAGTTTACGCGATTTCATATCAAAATGAACTTTCTCAATCCCCTTGATTCAAACATCTTTCATTCGATTGGAGTCTATCTGCTTGGGGGTATGTTTTTAGGTGTAAGCGGCACACTCATCTGGATGACGCCTGGAGCCTCGTTGCGGACGAAAATCTTGAGCTTTGGGTGGCTTCTATCGTGGTTGGGCGCAGGCTTATTAACACTGGGTAGCGCATGGGCGCCCGCTGATTGGATGGGCGCGGTTGCCTATTTATTTGGCACTACGTTGTGGCTAGCGGTAGCTTCAGAACTCTATTTTCAAGAACCAAGTCAGGAGCATCGTGCCGATAACGCCAAAGAAGCTCCTCCTGTTTCAATTGGCTCAACATGGCTGCTGCTGGGAGTTGCGGGAAGCTCATTTACGATGATTTTTTTACAAGTACTACACTTTCAAATTTTGACCGTTGCGGTGGATACCCTGGCCGCGCACTCTGTGCTTCCGCTCGCACTCATTGGAATTGCCGTGGGAGGAATTCTGGGGTTGAGAATATCGAGAATGGATTCGGCGGGGCAATTGAGCGTCGGACTTGCGGCGCTACTGCCAATTTCAATTTGTGCTAGTTTTGCTGTGGCGTCAAATGAGCCCTCACATTTAGCGCTTGGTTTGGCGCTACTTTTTATTCCGTTTATGATTTGCGGCGCACTCATCACATTAGGTCTCGTATGGTTGCAACCGAGCGTTGTGTATTGTGTGGATTTATTGGGAGCGGCGCTAGGCGCTTTTTGTCTTCCCTTTTGTTTGGCTTATTTTCAAGAGGAGGGTAGTCTTTGGTTTTTAGCGGCAATCGCTTGCTTGGTAGCCGTTTGTTTTGCAAAGGCTTATCGAATGTTCGGCCGCCGATTCTCCGTAATCCCCTATCTGGCGCTCGCTGGGTTTATGGCGTTCACGGCAATGGCTTATACGCAAAAACAGGGGCAGGGGCTGAATATCGTAGCCCCTAAAATCCAGGCGAGCTTTCCCGGCTCAGAAATCATTTTTTCAAAGTCATCTTTTGTAGGGCGGGTTGATTTGGTACGACGAAGCCGTAAAAGCGATTTGCTAAAGGCCTATGAGAACGGTTTTACCATTGATACGATTCGCAAAAATATCCCTGAGCAGTATCAAATCGATCCGCGGATACCCAGCCGGCTGGCAACGAACCCAAAAATTCTTATTCTAGGTCTTGCTGGAGATGGGGTTACTAAAACGGCCAAACAACTGAGCAACTCCGTCACGGGAGTAGAGATAAACCCTGCCATGGTTGCTTTACAGAAGAGTGAAGCCTCTGAATTTAACGCAAACAGTTACCAGGGCATCGATGTCAAGGTTATGGATGCCCGCAGCTTTCTTCAAACTAGTTCCGAACAATATGACGTCCTTACTCTATTAAACGCGCACACTGCTCGCGGCCGGGCGCATTATAGCGGGGTCAGTGCTGAGTATCTCCATACCAAAGAGGCGGTGCGAGAGTATTGGGATCATATGACTCCAAGAGGATTTCTAAGCATTGAGGAGCCCGCTGATCGCCCATCAAAGGAGCCTGGCATCTGGAAGTTTCTGGTAACCATGCGGGGCGCTCTGTTGGATGCGGGAGCACAGAACCCTGAAAATCATTTTTTTGTTTTTCAATGGAAGACAAAATCAAATAATTACATCCAGATCATCCTAAAGAAGTCTCCCTTTACGCAAGAGCAAATCTCCGATTTAAAAAAATGGCTCGATGAGATTGATCGGTTGCGAGAAATAGAGAAAATCCAGCAGAGGCGTCTAGGACCCATAGACTGCAAAACAACTTTGCTTTACTCGCCCGGGGAGAATGTTCAAACCACCTATGCCAACCTGATTCGCGGAACTGCTAACCCGCAATTGCACAAACAGCGCAACCTAGTTCCGGCGACTGATGACCGGCCATTTTTGTTTAACACCGATCCTCGGCAGGGGGCTTTGTACAGTGTTTATCTGCGAACGCTTCTATTGGTTTTACTTCTGGGAGCTTGGTTGATAGGGTTGATGAGAAAACAAAATGCCAAGTCATTTGAAGTTCTATCAGTGCTGTGCATGGCATCGTTAACAGGCGTTGGGTATTTATTGGTAGAGCTTGTCTTGATGCAGCGGTATCAAATTTTTTTAGGGTCTCCCGTCACGGTGTTTTGCGTGGTTTTAGGATCTATGCTGGTATTCTCAGGTTTAGGCAGTTTGTGGGGTGCCCGCCACGGTTTGAGGGCTATGGTGTTTTCAATTATTGGCGTGGTGGTGAATTTATGGATGCACCAGCAGTTTGCCCCCATTTTTTTGGATAAATTTTCCAATCAAGCATTGATCATAAAGTGCTTTATTACCATAGCGAGTTTAGCCCCGTTATCATTTTTTATGGGAGTTCCATTTCCTTACCTTATCCAGAATATTAAAGAGCGTTTAAACGCCTCATTTGCCGGGGCGGCGGTTGCCGCAAATGCAGGGGCAAGTGCGCTTGGTGTCCCCCTAGCATTGATGCTTTCGATGAAACTAGGTTTTAACGGTGCATTTGCCTGCGCTATGCTTATTTATGGTGCGGTTGCCGTTTCGTTTTTTTGGATGAACCGGAATAGGTTTGCTATAGCAGGATTTTTTTCTTTGACGATTCTCGCGGTAACGTTGGCCAGCCCAACCTTGATTAATTTGTGTTCCGGTGATTTGAAAGACAAAAATAATGGATACCAGGTTTATGGAATTCGTTACGGACGATCACTCATGGCTGAACGACAGCTGATTCGCGGGGGGGATAAAAATAAGAAGGTTTCTTTGGATTGGAGATTTTGGCTCGTTCAGGGGTCTGGTAAAAATATACTGGTTGATACGGGTTTTGAAAATCCATCTTTGGCGCGCCAGAAGCATTTTTCAAAGTATGTTCGCCCATCAAAAAAACTTTCCGATCTTGGAATAGAGCCTTCTGAAATTACGGATGTGATTTTGACTCATGCGCATTGGGATCACGCGGGCGGTGTGCGGATGTACCCGAATGCCGTTATCTGGATGCAGAGCCGAGAGTGGGAGCATATGCTCCAGCTAAAAGTGAGCAATCAAAAAAAGGTTAAGGGTATGCGATACAAGGATTTCGAGGCGCTAGAACAAGCTTATGAGCAAGGCCGTTTACGATTGTTGAGCGGAGATGCGGATGTAGCTAGCGGCATTCGTGTTGAACTGGGTGGCGGACACACGCCCGGGTCTCAGGCGGTGATCGTCAAGGGCTTGGAAGGCAATTTTATTATCGCGGGGGACACCACTTATCTTTATCGAAACAGCCAATGGCATCAACCGATTGGGGGCGGTGCGGATTCCGAAGAAAATTTACGAATGATTCGGCGTTTTCACGCAGACTCAGCGTCCCCTTACTATATTTTACCCGGACACGATCCATTGATTGGCCGGTGTTTTCCGGAGGTTGCCAAAGGAATTGTTGAGATCACCTCCGCGGCGGAGCGTCGATGATGAGACCATCCGAGCGGCTTTTGAACATTTTGTTGTTTAGCCTGTTTGCCGCGGCAGTTATTTTTGGTGTGCTGCACGGCGTGTACCAGGATTGGCAGGTGGGTGGAGTGGAGTGGTTTAATCTGGACCGGGAGAGAAATTTTCCAACATGGTTTTCAGGTTTTGTGCTTTTTTTGATGGGTTGCTCCTCTGTGGTTGCCTACTACTGGGAAAAGAAGCGATTGGCTGAGGGGGTTAAGCACTTTAAGCTGCCGGTGCTATGGTTAGGAGTGGCGTTTTTAAGCTTTTTAATGTCACTAGATGAAATGACCGCGCTTCACGAGAATATTTGCTGGCGCGAGATTCGTCAGTTTTCCGCTTCAAAAGGCGGGGGCTTCGAGCATGTCACCCAATGGCAAATTCTTTTTATCCCGCTTCTATTGATCATCTTTTCTTACTTCGCCGTGTTTTTTTTAAATCGATTTGCTTCTAGCGCCCGCATGCGCTTTTGGGGTCTGTCGGGCCTAGGGTGCCTGCTGTTTTCTATCGCTTTGGAGGGGCTAAGAAATTGGTTTAAACATCATGGGCACGACTTTTACAGCGCACAGGTTTTGGGTGAGGAATTATTAGAAATGTTTGGGATGTTGTTTATTTTTGGAGCCATTCAGTTCTACGTGAAAGATATTTCTAACAGCTCCGCGGGCTTAAACCCAAAGAGACTGCCAGTAGGACCTGCTTTTTTTACTCGCAAATCCGCGGGAGCTCTTTTAATACTATTTGTCGCCTTTACGTTACTCGCACTGCTTGCGTATAAAACAGCTGCGAGCTTATCGAAAAAAGGGGTGGGGGCACCCAAATTGTTTGATCAAGCTCTTCGTTCCAACTTAAAGGAGACAAACGAAAAATCGGTGGTATGGTTTGAAAATGTTGAAGGTGTTGGCAATACCTTAACTTTCGAACAGGGGGCTCAAATGGTTCGCTCCGCGCACCTAGCGCTGAAATCACCTGGCGAGACTGCTCATAGTTGGCCGCTAGATCTATCGAATGATCAAGCCCCTAGAATCGCATTTCTTTCAGTAACCACTGGTAAGTCTAGGGCCCGAGTTTTTTCTGGGACGGGCCTCGGTTACACAAAGGCTCTGGAGCAATCGATAGTAAAGGCTCGCAAGGTTTTTAAAAACTCTCAGAAAAATTTATGGGTTAAGCTGGATATCGTTTCAGAGGTCAGAGTTGCGGCTTCTAATAACCCGGATGATTTTGAAGGGCTTAGTTTTGGTCTAGAGGGTATTGCCACCGGCAAACCGTCGCCTTCCGCGCTTATACCGGAAGTTCTTTCCTCGCGCGGTTACATCAGTTCCGCGGGCCGCCCCACCTCAAAGCTTACGGAATGGATCTCCAATAGAAAAGAAGCCCAAAACATTTTCCGCTTTAAAACAAAAAGTTATTTTAGCGACAAAGATACGGTTGTGGAGCTCTATAGGGGTCATCGGGTGTACGATCAGCTGAGTCGAGAGATTTTGATGGATTCAGCAAAACGCGCAGGCGAATACCTTGTGAGAAATACGGATGAGAACGGACGATTTAATTATATTTATAAGCCCGAAGTGAACCGGGTGATAAATTCATATAACGTGGTGCGTCATGCGGGAACCCTCTATTCAATGATGGAGCTTTATGAGGCGGCACCGGATCCAGAGCTTTTATCGGCCGCCACCCGCGCTATTAGCCACTTATTGAGTTATGCGCGACCTGTGGAGACTCGTTTGGGCAATGCGCTTGCAATTGTGGACGGGACGAGTGTGAAACTTGGAGCCAATGCTCTGACGGTTGTTGCATTATCAAAGTATATGCAAGTCACCGGAGACCGTAAAGAGGCGGATAAGTTAATCAAGCTCGGCCTTTATATTCGAGATTCACAACTAGAATCTGGCGAGTTTATTTGTAAACGAGAGCACCCTAGCGGCAATCAAATTCCATTTCAATCGGAGTACTACCCCGGCGAAGCTATATTGGCCATGGTCAGGCTCTATGAACATGATCCGCAACCTTACTGGCTAGACAGCGCCCAAAAAGCTACCGATTTTCTGATTCATGTCAGGGATAAGGGTTTAGCGACGGAAAAGCTCATCCATGATCATTGGCTTATTATGGGATTAAATGCTCTGGCTGAACACAGACCGGACGCTAGTCATACCCAGCATGCCCTTCGAATTGCGGAGGCTATTATGAAGAGCCAGATTCAACATTCAGCCATAGAAGATTATATCGGGGGATGGGGCGAGCCCCCGCGGGCTACGCCTGCCGCTACTCGAAGCGAAGGTTTGATAGCGGCTTATCGAATAGCCGAGCGGCAAGGAATGAATGATTTTAAAATTAAGGTAATGGACTCGCTGGGGAAGGCTGTCAAATTTCAGCTAGGAAACCAATTTGGGTCCGAATCTTCCATGTATATGCCATTCCCAAAAAAATCAATCGGCGCCTATCGCCGTAGTCATTTATCCTACGAGACACGAATTGACTATAGCCAACATAACATCTCTAGTTTAATAGGGTTATGTAGTATTCTTAATAAGTTAGAAGATTAAAAATTAACAATACTTATAATTTAATAAATATTATAATTGAATATTGACATTTATTAAATATAATATATAATTTAATTAGAATTGATGCAATAATAGGTTTGAGATTTTGATGTCAAAAAACTGTCCAAGGAGAGTCATATGAAACGATTCAGTGGTAAGAGCGGGTTTACGTTGGTTGAGGTGCTGATCGCGTCTGTCATGGCAATCGTGTCTCTTACTGCTGTTGGACTGATGGTGGCCAATAGCGGAAGCTATGAGGCAAAGGATAATCGGGCCAATGTCTACGCTCTAAATGCCATTCGAGAGCAGGTGGAGGATTTAAGAAACACTAACTTTGACACTCTGACAGGGTATGGCAGTTCATTCTCATTCTCGAATGCTCAGCTTTCAAAAATATCGGGTGCTACCGGCACAGTGTCTGTGGTCAACTCACTGGGAAGTGATGTAAAGAAAGTCACAGTTACTGCGACCTGGAACAACTCACAAGGAGTCAGCGTATCCAAAAGCACCACAACACTGGTTGCTCGATCGGGAATTAATAGCGGCTCGGGTGCAACGGGGAGCCTTGATCCATCCGGTTCAGGCGACGATGACGATGACGATGACGACGATGATGACGACGACGGCGATGATGATGACGATGACGACGATGATCATGGCCACGGCCACGGCCACGGTGATGACGATGACGACGATGATGAATGATTATGAGCAGTAGAAGAAAAGGAGTTTTTGTGAAAAGCGCAGATAGATCGGGATTCACGTTGGTAGAGGTACTGCTTGCATCGGTGCTAGCGATCGTGGCCCTTACGGCTGTAGGGCTCCTGATTACCGACAGCGGTGTTTTTGCTTCGCGAAACAACCGATCGAATGTATATGCGTTAAACGCTGTTCGTGAGCAAATTGAAGATATTCGCAACACCAACTTCGATACTCTCATCGGTTATGGTAGCCCCTATTCGTTTACCAACGCTCAGTTGGCTATGATCCCTGGGGCAATTGGGAGTGTTGTTTTGGCTGATGCGGCAGGAAGTGATATTAAAAAGATCACCGTCTCTGTTACCTGGGTTGGAGCGAAAGGAGAAAGCCTTTCTACGAGTGCAACGACTCAAATTTCTCGCTCCGGGATCAATAGTGGATCCGGTGTTGCAAGAAGCCCATCTGGCGGCGATGATGACGATGACGATGATGACGACGATGACGGCGATGACGACGATGATTAGTCCTAGAAAAGAGGGCGGCTCTTTTGGTGCGTGCGTGGTTAGGTGGATGGTTTTGTGGAGGTGAGAGGCCGTAGTGGGTTTACAGTAGTTCAAACCCTAACCGCTTTGTCTCTGAGCGTACTGGTGCTAGGGGCATTTCTGACCGCATTTTTTGGAATGAGAAACTCATTGTTTGCTCAAGACAGTTATTTTACCTCCAACCGAACCGGTTATTACGCAATCAACGTACTTTCGAAGGATGTTCGAGAGGCTATTGCAATTGAAAGTAGCTATGGAAGCGACACAACCGGAACATCCGTGCTGATTCTTCGGTTACCGAGTATTAGCGCCTTAGAGATTCCTACGGATATTACGAGTCAATATGACTACGTTACTTATAAGTTAAGCGGCACGAATCTTACGCGCACATTGGATGTTTTGGGAGGCACAAGCAACCGTAACGGCGGTAGTGACATTAGCGGAAAAATTATCGCGAGGAATATTACGGCGTTTACACTTTCCACATCATCTGGCACGGCGTTTAGCAGCTTGAGCTCGTCACAGATAGAAGCATTAAGTTTTTTTAATGTGGCGTTGACGTCATCCGAAACAATCGCCGGAAGGGCCCGAACTATGGTTGCCGACTCCAATATGAAACTCATGAATTATGGCACATAAGCAGCCTTGTCCCATGTTTAAAAAAATGAATAATCAAAGCGGAATGACACTTTTAACGGTAATTATTTTTACTATTTTTTTGTTTGTGCTTTGTGCGACGTACATGGAGAAGTTGGCCGGAGAGAAGCGGATGACTCTTGCCACCCAAGAGGGGTTTAACGCAACCAATATTGCAGACGCGGTGGCTGAAGAAGTATTCTGGAGATACAATTATAATAATTTTTCCACCAACGCCTCAGGGAACGGATGGTCGACGGGGGCGGGGTCGTGCGGCTCTGCCACCTCCGCTTGCACCGGATCGGTAAGTACGCCAATCACTTTTACAGACACCAGCGGGACAACGGTCGGGAATTATTATGCCACCATTGCTGCTTATGCGACTGCTCCCATTTTGACGGTCAACACAACCTATACCGGCGGAACTGAGAAACGCATCGGCAATACAGCTCAGATCCTGGTCGCTTACCAGGCCAAGCCAAAATATCCGGGTGCTGTTTTGGCAAAGGGACTCGTTACCTTGAGTGGGAATGGATATACCGACAGCTATGATTCTGCCGCAGGTGTGTACGGCGGCAGTAATATTAATGCCAATGGCGATATTGTTACGAATAGCGCGTCAAGCACGGCAGTCTCATGGAATGGATCATGCCACATAGAGGGAGACGCGGTTGTTGGTGTTGGCGGCGGTGTTACAGATTCATCTGACGTGAGCGGCATAGTGTCTGCCTCAGCCAATGAAACCATAAGTGATGTGACCTACTCTACTTCGGCGGTTGATGCTGGGACTCTGACTACTGATCGCGCATTCACTGCCGGCACCTATCAGTACACAGCGTGGTCGCTTGGAGGGGGGGACGATATCACGATCACCGGAGATGTTATTGTTTATTTATCCACTACCGGAACGGCACTTTCAACGACGGGCAATGCCAATGTGACGATTGCCAGCGGGTCAACGCTCACTATATATACGAAAGGAAACATTGATATGGGGGGCACCGGCATTGTTAATAACAATGGTTCCAGTAACCCCGATACGTTGATTATAAATGGGACTAGTACCTGCACGAGTGTATCCCTTGGCGGGAACAGTGCGCTGACAGGCCTCATTAATACTCCATATGCCGCCGTGAGTACAAGCGGTAGCACGACTCTCAACGGCGCTATTATTTGCGATACGGCCAGCTTGGGACAGCCGGTTCACTATGACGAAGATTTGTTGATTAATGGCCCAACGAATGGTTGGGAGCTTAAATGGTATCGTAAAATACGTTGACCCTGATTAAAAGCATTTTAATTGTTGTTTTAACGACTTTATCGCTATGTCCAGTCCTTAGAGCTGAGGTTGAGCTCGTCGGTAAGGGTGCTATTTTGGCCGATGCGACGGATTTATCCGGCTTGACGGGAGCTTATGAGGATGGCACGCCGAAGAATCGTTTAGGTTCGGCCGGGTCTGGCATCACTTATACGGGCCGATCCAATCGTTATCTTTTCTTGTCAGATCGCGGGCCCGGAAACGGATCATTGGACTATCAAGCTCGTTTTCATGAGGTGGATCTGAAGTTGTCGGGCGCAGAAGTGGCAATTAATCTAAAGGCCACGACGCTTCTTAAAAGCTCTACTTCTAAGCCATACTCAGGGCTATCTTCGTCTAAGCGTCGATTGGATCCAGAATCTTTACGATTGGATTCGAGAGGCATTGTTTATATCGCAGATGAATACGGTCCCTCCATATTAAAATTTGAGCGCAAAACCGGAAAAATTATTGATCGACTCGCTATTCCCCAAAAGTTTTTGCCTTTGTATCCCGATCGCTCGCACTCCAAAGAGTTGCCGCCTCACAACACGGTTGGTCGTCAGCCGGGTCGGGGTTTTGAGGGTCTTGCGATCAGCCCAAACGGTAAAAAAATCTACGCAATTTTACAGAATCCGCTATTGCAAGATCGGGCACTTGACGAAAAAAATAAGCGCATTGGGAAAAGTGTGAGACTGCTTGAGATTCATTTGAAAACGAGAGTTACGAAAGAATATTTGTATCTTTTAGACCATGCTCGGGGAGGGATTAGCGATATGGTTGCGGTCAGCGATACTCAGTTTCTCGTTATCGAACAAGATTCGAAACCGGGAAATCGGGCAGAGTTTAAAAGAATTTACAAAATTGATGTCTCCGGCGCATCTGACATTTCCTCGCTGGGAGGACTTCGAAAGAGATCTGCCCCTAAGAACGTCGTTCCAGTAGAAAAAAAATTGTTTATAGATTTGATGGACGATCGGCTGGGTTTGGCGGGTGACAATATGCCTGAGAGATTTGAAGGACTTGCCTTTGGGCCCGATTTCAAAGACGGAAGACATTTGCTTTGGGTTACAACGGATAATGATTTTGATGCTGTCGAGCCGACCACTATTTACGCGTTTGCAATACCCCAAGCAGACCTTCCGGAGTACAAGCCGCAAAATTTTTCGAGTGGGGTGCGATGGATGTGGATGGGGTGCTTGGCTTTTTTGGGGTCGATGGTGTATGTGTTTTTTAAAAAGAGCAAAGATGAATAAACTTTAGATGCTTGTTATTTGACAATCGATATAATATATGCTACTATTTGAGTAATAGATGATAAACCTGTTAAGAACTATTGAAGAGAGAGAATGAACCGCCATCCTAATCATAGAAGGTCCTCTCTTAAACAGTTCCCGGCAGATTTTGGAATATAGGTTTATTTGTACAACAAAAGGAGAAACACATGATTAAACGCAATAATAAGCTAGGTTTCACCCTAGTTGAAATTATGATCGTGGTTGCGATCATCGGTCTCTTGGCAGCTATCGCGGTCCCGAACTTCGTTCAGGCTCGTAACAGCGCCCGTTCCAATAGCTGTATCAATAACCTCCGGTTAATTGACGCGGCCAAGGAACAGTACGCCATCGAAAACAATATCGCCAGCGGTGTGGCCACTAGCTCAACAAGCTGCACGGCTTATCTGAAGAACAACTCGTTCCCAGTTTGCCCGGGGACTACGACGGCTTATACGACAAACAACATCGGAACCTATCCTTCGTGCGCTATCTCGGGAACGGCTTCGGCCCAGACTCCCAAGAGCCATCGTCTGGATTAATTCCGCTTTAGTTTAAAACTTGATCCCCGCCGCTTTGAAACCCAAGGCGGCGGGGATTGTCTTTTTCCTCACCACATTCATTTTCACCGTTTATAGTTTTTCGCTTGGACATAATTTTTTATTCGACGAAGAGAACATTATCCTATTTAATCCTCTGGTGCGGGATTTGTCACATTGGCCACGAGTGTTTTCGAGCGGCTATTTCTCTGTTTTAAATCCAGGGGCGTCTCTCGAGTGGTCACAGTACTACCGGCCTCTAACTCTTTTAACCTTTCTTTTAAACTACGCCGTCGGCGGAACCAACCCGCTCGGCTACAATCTCGTGAATCTTTTGCTTCACGTTCTTGTCAGCATCGGATTTTACTTCCTACTGGAAAAAATTTTTAAAAATAGAGCCGCTTGTTTTCTAGGGGCTATGCTTTTTGCGCTTCACCCGGTCCAAACCGAAGCGGTGAGCTATGTGGCTTCGCGGGGAGATCTGATGTGCGCTTTTTTCTTAGTTGCTTGCCTGCTTTTTTATTGGGAAAAAAAATATACCTTAGCGGTTTTGTGTTATCCGCTGGCTTATTTCTCAAAAGAGGGAGGGCTATTGCTCCCGCTTTATCTCATTTTGTTGGACCGAAGCTTCTTTAAAACAAAGTTTAAGGATTTAGGATTTCGAATGATGCCTTATGCGGCGCTCGGGGCGGGCTACCTGATCTTGCGCCAGTTCTGGGTTTCGGTGCCGCTTGGGCCTGCCGATTCAAATGTGCTGGAAGGTTTAATGCGCGTGTTGTCTATGGGAAACGGTTTGATGAGCTATGCTCAAGCGATCATCGCTCCTCAGACTTTCAAATTCTGCGAGAGTCTCAATTTTTCATACGGCACCATCCAGCCGGTGATGGTTCTAACTGCTTTATTTTACGGAGCGATTTTATTTTTAATGATTCGTCTCTGGAGACGCGGCGGATGGCCTCTGTTCGCGCTGAGCATTCCATGCATCAGTCTTTTACCGGCACTGCAGTTTGTGGAGATAGCGCCGCACTGGGCCGAACATTATTTGTATCTGACGATGATGGCGCTCGGTTTAGCGCTCGCCGGGGTATTTGCCACTATGAACATTGCCAAGAAATCGGCCGTTTATTTTTTAGTGCTTTCCATAGTGTTGGGATGGATAGGATTTTTAACTTACCGGACTATTGAGCGCAACCGCTTTTATGCGAGCCCCCGTATTTTTTATCACCGCCTGATTCTCAGTGACTCGCCGTATGCACATTTTGGTTTCGAAAATCTTGCACGGTACTGGATGGAAAGAAATGAGTGGGGGAGAGCGCTTGCCTATTTGAGGCCGGCACTTAAAAAATTCCCCGATTATGACAATATTCAGTTTAATGCGGGTCTCTGTGAATCGCGTTTGGGCAGGACGAGTCTTGCGATTGAGTATTTCAAAGAAGCTTCCCGGCTAAATCCAAAGCTACCCATGTACTTGATGAATGCGGCCATTTTAGAAAAGCGCAGAGGAAACTTTGCGGAGGCCGAAAAACTATTGCTTACGATCGAGCCGCAAATGAAAAATGAAAGTGTTTTTTATAGAAGTCTTGCGTCGGCGCTTGAGTTTTCTGGGAAGCCCAAAGAAGCTTTGGCGGTGCTTGCTAAAGGTTTGGAGCTGTCGACGCTAACACCAGACACCAAGACAGCGCTTCAAATGGAAATCATTTTGCTGTCGTTTCGTGAAGGCTGGTTCGAGGATATGAAGCAAAGCGTAAATCAGTTTGCGGTTGAACACAGAGGCGAGGATTGGTATGCGCTTGCCGGTCAACTTTTGTCGAACGAGATAGGCTTGGAAGAGTACCGCACCCAACTCTCCAGGCGCTATCCCGGCACAGAAGAGGCGAGCTGGCCCTATGTGCTCGCGACACTGACTCTTAAAAATGATAAGATTGGACTAAGTATTTTTTTGGAGCGCAATGCCAGTCGCATACGGTCCGAGTCTGAGGAGCCGGTTATTGTGGATAAATTTTTGATTCAAGCCCGGAAAATTTTAGAATGAAAAAACCCGCCTTCCATCTCCACTATCCGCGTGTCACCGCTATCTTTGTTTTAACAATTCTTATTTTTTGTCTGTACAGTGTTTCGCTAGGACATAATTTTTTATTCGATGAAGATAATATTATTCTTCTAAACCCCCTCTTAAGAGACCTTTCTAATTTTCCGAAGCTTTTTCAGGTAGGGTTTTTTCAGCGCTTCGCTCCAGGGTCGAGCGTGCTGTGGAATGACTATTACCGGCCGTTGACGCTGGTGAGTTTTGCGCTGGATTGGCAGATTTGGGGGTCGAATCCGCTAGGCTACAATCTCGTGAACACCGCGCTTCATTTAACCGTTTGCGCACTTTTATTTTTACTGCTTCATCGGATCACCAAGCATATCGGCGCGGCATTTTTGGGCGCCCTGCTTTTTGGAGTTCACACGATTCACACCGAGGCAGTGACTTACATTGCTTCTCGAAGTGATTTGTTTGGCGGCCTCTTTGTGATGGCGGCACTCTTGCTGTACTGGAGAGGACGGATGGCGCCGGTTTATGCGCTGTATGCGCTTGCGCCGTTCGCTAAAGAAAGCGGGCTTCTACTACCTGTGTACCTTTTTATTTTGGATTTTTGTTTTGTCCGGACAAAGCTTCGGGATTTGGTGCGGCGATTTGCTGGGTTTGCCGTGATCGGTTTGGCGTACATTGTTTTTCGAAAGTACGGCACGGAAATTCCATTGGGGCCGGGGAGTATTAGTTCTCATGGGGGCCTCTTGCGGTTTTTATCGATGGGGCCGCCGTTTATCAGTTATCTGCAGGTGCTTTTAGCGCCTGAGGCATTCCGTTATTGCGACGGGATCTCGTTCGCGAAATCCTTTACCGATCATCAAGTGCTGGTTACGGCTCAGATCCTTGCGGTTTTGGGGGCGGCTTGGTTTGCGGCGCTCCGGTACCGCGGAAGCGTTTTGTTTGGCCTTTCGATTTTTCTGTTTGCATACTTTCCAAGTCTGCAGATTATTCATTATTACCCGGAATGGGCTGAGCATTACTTGTATATTCCGCTGATAGGACTCATTATCATGCTTAGCACATTGTTTAAAAATATTCTTGAACAGAAAAAAGCGTTTTGGGTGGGACTGCTTTTTTTAATTTACGTGCCCTTTACGGCATTTGTGAGTTTCCGGACGGTTCAGCGCAATCTGCTTTATAACGATGCTGAAAAGTTTTGCACCGCGCTCTCCCGAAGTCCGTCACCCTATTCGTACTACGGCTATATTAATTTGGCGCGGTTTTTGTGCGAGAAAGGCAAATGGGAGGAAGCTTACGTCCCGCTTAAGACGGCACTTTTAATTGAGCCGGAGTCAGAAGCCAATCACTACAATATGGCGCTTTACCACACCTATAAGAAAAATTACGCCAAGGCCCACGAGTTTTTTAGAAAGGCCTACGATATTGGAAGCCCACAACAGCCCATTTATCTGCTCAACTCCGTGATCGCGCTCAATCGCTTGGAAAAATATCAAGAGGCGATCGATGAGCTTGAAACCGTCTACCCAAAGGTCAAAAACGAATGGACGGTTTATAAAAACTTCATGCGCTCTTACGAATTTATGGGAAACCCCAAGAAGGCACTGGAGTGGGGAAATATAGGAATCCAAGAAACCTCGTCAGACGTGTCCAGGCAAGCGGCGGTAATGGTGGAGATTGTTTCATTGGCTTATCGCCAAGGATGGGATGATGTCCTGACGGAATACTTAGACCAAATGATTCAAAAATTCCCCGATATGCCTTGGTACGCAGATTTGGCCTTTTTTCTAAAAGGAAAGGTTTCGGTTGAGGCGTACGAGAAATTAGTGGCCGAGAAGTATTGGCCGTCGATCAAGGAATCACGGCACTATGTGCTGATGGCCTACGTGCTTCGAAAAGATAGGGCGGGGGCCCAGTCGTACCTCGACCGGTACCGTTCCGAAATCGAAAAGAACTCTAATGATGAAGTTTTGGTGAATCGAATGTTCGCTCGAGCGGAAAGGTTTTTAGCATCACATCCCGCCAATTAAGCGCTGTACTCTTTTTATTGATTGCGGCGCAGTTTATTTATTTCAGGCTCAGCTTCATTCCATTTTTTAACCGAGACACGGTGCTGATGGGGGACATCAACACCTTTCATTATCTGATCAGCCTTTTCAATGCAGACGCGTACCGTCATTTTGAGATTCCTTATTGGAACCCGTACATTTTTTCCGGCATGCCTTGGTCCTGCGGCTTGGAAAACAAAGTTTTTTTCCTGCCCGAAATCATCGCCTCATTTTTTCCAGGGTTTTCCTACGGATTTTTAAAGTTTGAGCTTTTTTTCTTTATCTTCTTGGCAGGTTTAGGTGTGTTCGTGTGGGCTAAAAGCCTGAACACCTCGAATACCGCCGCTTTTTTTTCGGGAATCAGTTTTATGTCGTCGGGTATTTTTGTGGCCAACGCCGGACATTTTGGGCAGATCGTGGTTTATGCGCTCTCACCGTGGATTTTTTGGCTTCTTCAAAAGATGGTTGCTGCCCCGGAGCCTCGCTTGGCCATTGGAGCCGCTTTTTGTCTCACACTCGCACTCACCGGAGGATACCCGGGCACAGTCATCGTTCTTTTATATCTAATAGGGTTTGTGATGGGGCTCTCGTTTTTTATTTCCAAGCACCCCAAGAAACTTTTTAAAATTTATCTACTGTGGGGTTTATTGACCGCAGGTCTTTCAGCGGCTTTTTTACTGCCGGCATTATTCTTTTTTAAAGAGACGGTTCGCCATAACCTGACCCTTAGTTTCAAAACGATTGTGACGGAGCATGCGCTCGCGCCCGCCAATCTCTTATCTTTGCTTGCCCCAAGCCTTGCCACAAACACCCATTTTTTAGACTCCATCCCAGACGCCAATATTCTAATGAGCAATGTCTATATGGGAGCACTGGCTCTGCCCTGTGCGGCGGCCGCTTTTTTTTGGGATAAAAAACGCAGGCGCTTGATCATGATTATAATTTTTATTTCTTTGTTTTGCCTTCTTGCGGCGATGGGCGCACACACCCCGGTGAGACCCTGGATGTTTCATGCGTGGCCGTTGATGGACAAAATCCGTCTGAGCTCATCCATTTTCAGAGGATTTTTTCTTCTCGGTTTTTGTCTCTTGGCCGGTTTCGGAGTGGATGCATTGATGGAGCTCAAAAACAGCTTTAAAAAATTCGGAATGCCTCTTATTTATGCTGTCGCCGGATTTTTAATTTTGAAATGGACTGTGAGTGGATCGGCGGTGTGGCCGGAAGTTTTGGGAGAATGGCACCACAGTCTTTTGATACTTTGTTTTTTTTGGCTCATTTTATTGGCTCTCGAGAGAAAAATTGTCGGGAAAACTGTATTTTTTCTGCTTGTCAGCGTGCTTTTAGTGGCCGACTTTTCTTACGCAGTCTCCAAAAATGATGCGGTGCTTTGGCAAAAGAACCCCGCGGCACTGGAGTGGATTGAGAGCCTTCAAAGTCAGAGAGACCGTTCATTTTCGGGCCTTCAAAATTTTCACCGCGAAAAAAAATATCCGCTAGATGATAATCTCACCCCTTTATTTTTTAGAGTGCGCTCCGATGGGGGATTTTTGGGGGGAGACGGAGGGGCTCAGCTTTTTTCATACGCGCAATTTATGAAAACGAAGGCGCACCGCATTTTAACCGATGGGCCGCAGGCTTGGTTTCTTTCGAAATTATGCCACCGGCAAAACGGGGAAGAGGTTTTGCGGGAGTTGGACCGTGATGATTTGAATCCGGAGGAGACAGGTTTCATTGTATTCAACTCAGACAAAAAAACAGAATACTCTTACCAAAAATCGCCGGAGCAAAGTTTTCGTATTTTAAAATATGGACTAAATAAAATTGTATTTCAATATTCTTCACCGAACGAATGCTATCTTGTGTTAAACGAAGTGTATGACGATTCCTGGCGCGCGCGCTTCAAATCTAGCGGCCAAAGAATTCCCGTCGAGCGGGTAGACGCCATTTTGCGCGGCATGACTTTGCCAAAAGGGGAGGCTGTGATTGAGATGAGTTACGATCCGCCGATTCAAAAGGTCGGGATTTGGATGTCTTTAGCCACGCTCGCGGGCTTACTTGCCTTCTTTTTGTCAAATTTCAAAGGGCTGAGGCTAAAAAATGTTTGAAAGAATTAAGAAATTATTGCTAAACTATAGATAAGAGTTGGAACAAAAGGATAAAATTATTGAAGAGATCTAAACAGAGCACCGTGGTTGGGCTAGACATCGGTGTTTCGTCCGTGAAGCGCGTTGACATTATCCGTGAGGACAAGTCGATACGTCTTGAGCGGGTCAGCGTTCTTCCTTTAGCAGATCCCACACCGGAAGCCCTTAAAAAGGTTCTAAGAACTCTTTTCGAACCGCCAAAAGGCGTTTCACCGAAGGCCGCTAAAAAATTATTCAAACATGTCCGAATTTCGATTACAGGCCCATCTATTTTGATTCGCAGAGTGACGCTCCCCTTGATGAGTCGGATTGAATTAAAGGGTGCTATTCGGTTTGAAGCCGAAAACCATGTCCCGTTTCCGATTGACGACTGCGCTCTTGATTTTCAAATTCTTAGCGAAAGCATCCCCGAAAAAACGATGAGTGTGTTGCTAGTAGCCGCCAAAAAAGATTACATCGAAGAGCGTTTACGGATCTTGTCAGAATTTTATATTTTCCCCGAACTTGTCGACGTGGATATTTTTTGCCTTGCGAATGCGTTTGAAATTTTAGGGGAAAGAAGCGAGCATAAAACATATGGCCTTATGAATATTGGTCATGAATCCACGTCCTTCACGATTATTCGTGATAAACAACCCTACTACGTCCGCGATGTGAGTCTTGGCAGTAAAGAAATTACGAAGTTTATTATGGAAACGAAGGGTATGGACGAAGCTCAGGCGGAAGAATTTAAAACCACCCGGCCAGCCGCCGATGCGCTGACAAATCCGGAGACGCTGGACGCCTTAAAGACGGCCACTCAAAAAGGGTATGAAGCGCTGACAGAGGAAATCCGTACGTCCATTAGTTACTATGAAGAAGAGGTGGGTGAATCACTAGCTCAAATCTGGATGAGCGGCGGCGGGTCCATGGCTCACGGCGCGGCAGAGGTTTTTGCGGAAGCGCTCGGAAAATCGGTCCAAACTTGGGACAACACCAAAAAACTTGAAATATTCAAAGATGTGGACCAGGCGTTTTTGACGAGCCGCGCCCCCGAGCTCAATATTGCGCTCGGGTTAGCTCTGCGCGATTTGACGGGGTCATCGTCATGATTCTTGTCAACCTCCTCCCGGAAAATTTACGGTTGTCCGGCGAAAGTAAGTGGAAGTTTTTACAAAACCCGCTTATTAAAGGGGTTCTTTCAATTGTTGTTCTGTTTCTGGCCGGACAAATCTTTTTGACAATCTTTGCCGGTTACCGTTTCGCGGAATTGGGGCTGGTTAAAAAGCAGGTTGCAGATTTAACGGAGATGAGCAAGGGGTTGTCGGCGCGCAAGACTCAAATTGCGGATTTAAATCTAAAGTTGAAAGCGATTGACGCCTTAACGCAGCGAACATTTTTCTGGTCCTCTTTTTTAAATGGAATGAATCAATGTCTGACAAAGGGAATTTGGTTGACGGGTTTCTCTATAGGGGATGGCCCTACATCCGGAGCCGTGGGTAGAGACAAGAAGCCTTCGAAGCCTGCAAAGGTGCTAAAACTTGAGGGGAGCGCGGTGGCGCCTCCCGGTCAAGAAACAGCGTATGTTGCCCGTTTTATCAAGGAGCTTAAAAGCGGTCTGGTTCTAGGTGAGTTGTTTGAAAAGGCGGAGCTCTTAACGATTAATCAGAAGAGAATCAAAGATGTGGATGTTTACGATTTTGTCGTCAACTGCACCTTCAAGAAGGATAAGTTTTAATGGCGTTGCCAATTAAAGAGCTGATCATTGGTTTTGTGAACACCAAAAAAACCGCTTTGATAAACGTTATCAGCAACAGACCAGACAAAGAAAAGCAATTGATTGTGATTGTTTTCCTGGCGGCGTTTTTAGCGATCGATTACTTTTTGCTGGTGAAGCCATGCATTGATTATTTGTACAAGAATACTCCGGAAATTGCCTCTCTGAAAAGTCGTTTGGATGAAATGCGGCAGGATCAGAAAAATAAAGCGCTGATTGAAAAAAATTGGAAAGACACCGCATTGGAGTTAGAAACACGAGAGAAAATGTTTATCTCGCCGAACGAGATTCCGGCGTTAATCGAAAATCTTTCCAAGACAGCTTCGGATTCCCGCGTAAAAATTTTATCGCTCCAGCCGGTAGAAGCGGCGCGCAAAGAGGATAAAAAGGATTCGAAAGACGAGCATCTGCCGATTCCGATTAAAATAGACGGCTTAGCCGGAGCCCATGAACTCGGGAGTTTTTTGGCGAGACTCGAATCAGGCGAGACGTTTATCCGCATTACGGATATGAGAATTAACTCCAATCCTCAGGATTCGCACCGCCATTTAATTGGATTGGATATTGAGGCGTATAAAAAGGCGGGCACGTCATGACGAGGCGTACCTTTTTATGGATTCTTTTGGTTTCATTTGATATGATTTTTTTGGTTCCAAGCGCTCTTGCCGATAAAGCAGGGTACGACCCAGGCGGGCGCCGCGACCCTTTTGTTCCGCTTGTAACATTGACCACCAAAGAATCGACGGGGCTGATGGGTGTGGAGAGTCTGGAAGATCTCCATTTGGAAGGGGTAGTTTTTGACCCCAAAAATGGCTCCATGGTTGTCGCCAATAATGTGGTTCTAAAAGAGGGTGAAACCAACGGTCCGGTCAAAGTTTTAAAAATTAAGGCCGACGGGGCTTATTTCTCTATCAATGGGATCGAGGGTTTTAAGCCCTCTTATGAAGAGAAGCCGCAGGGCAGTTCTAAAAGTAGTTCAAAAAAGGAGCGTAAGTGAAGCAATTTAGAATTGCCGCAAGTGCTTGCTTGAGCGTTCTCTTCCTTCTCCAGCCTAGTTTTTTAGCCTATTCCGCCGATAGCGAATCCCAAGAGCAAAGCGCCGCAATTTCTTCTGAAAATCCCTCTCCGGCGGAGTCGCAAGTTCCTTTGAGCACAGAGCCTATCTCTCCAGAATCTTCAGAGAGCGAAAGAACTGAGGATGCAAGCGCTTCGGAATCGTCAGCGCCTGAAGTTTCGGCAACCGGCAATGTCACCGTTGATTTTAAAGATGCAGACATTCAAAATGTACTGCGAATCATTTCTTTCAAAAGCGGTGTGAACATTGTTGCCGGAAGTGATGTGACGGGACAAGTGACGATTCGCCTGGTGGACGTCCCGTGGGAAAAAGCGTTGGATGTGGTGCTAAAGACGTATGGATTTGCCTACGAGAAAGATGGAAACATTATCCGTGTCACCACACTCGACTCCCTCAAAAAGGGAGATTTGTCGACCGAGGTTTATACGCTCAATTACGCAACGGCTTCTGAAGTCGTGGCCGCGCTGAAGGATATTTTAAGCGAACGCGGTAAAGCGCAAGCCGATACGCGGTCGAACTCTGTGGTGGTGACCGATATGCCAACGGTTCTCGCGCAAACAAAGAAAGTCATTGAGCGCTTGGACAAGGGCCCGGCTCAGGTGATGATTAATTCAAAGATTATTGAAACCACTTTGGGTTCTGCGGATCGTTTGGGGATTCGATGGGGCACGCAGGTAACGCTGGGAGGCTCTCGCCGTCCGACTTCGTTTCCATTTCCAGCCACTCAAAGAACGGCGATCCGACGCTTCTTACCGCCAGGTCAACAGAGTTTGGAGGTTACCGATGGAGCGGGCGGAACGGCGGATAACGCCATATTTCCAGCCGGTGGTGCTGCTGAAAATATTCAGCCTACTTTTCCGCTGACCGGTGCAGACCAGTTTACGTTTGGAACGCTTGATTTTACGCAGTTTCAGGCGGTTTTAGAAGCGATTCAAACCCGTGATAATTCAAAGATTCTTTCGGAGCCGCATGTGATTGTGATGAATAATCAGGAGGCTAGAGTGACGGTGGGTGACACGATTGCCATCCCAAACTTCGAACGCAACTCAACCACGGGACGAATGGAAATTACAGGATACAGAGATCGCGCGGTGGGCATTACGCTGATCGTGACGCCGCAGATCAACAGCGCCAACGAGATTGTTTTAACCATCAATCCGTCGGTGACAACGCTTTTAGGTTATGACACGCTGGCAACAGACATCGTGGCCCCTCACTTTACCAATCGAGAGGCGAAGACTCAGATTCGAATTAAGGACGGCGAAACCGTCGCTATTGGAGGATTGATTAAAGACAATACCACTACTGCAGTTACAAAAGTTCCGATTTTAGGGGATCTACCCATTGCGGGGAAGCTTTTTAAGTTTAAAAATAAGACCGGTGATAAAACCGATCTTTTATTTTTTATGACCGTGCATATTCTCACGGACAAACAAGCTGCTCCGCAAGGGCATAAAATGTGATTTTCGCGGCTGCGACTCTATTTTCGCAGCTGATTTGAAATTTTAAACACATCAACTCCGTAATCGGGTGACGTTGATGTGTTTTTTTTATTTTCAGGAGAAAAAGAAATGTCTAGAAAAGAAATTTTAGTGAATGTTGAGTTTCAAGAAAAAAAAGTTTGTGTGATCGAAGACGGTCACTTGGAAGAGTATTACGTCGAGCGCCACAGTGACCGGCAACTCGTCGGCTCCATTTTTAAAGGCAAGGTCAGTTCAATTGTACCGGGAATTGGTGCGGCGTTTATTGATTTGGGACTAGAAAAGAACGGCTTTTTGTATGTTTCCGACGTGGTGGGGCAGGGTGTACTTGACTCCGAAGAAGAGGTTTACGTCGAGAATGCCGAAAAGCAGGAAGAAAAATTAGAGCGTCGTCCGGGTCGCCGGGATAAGAACGAGCCGATGGTCCAGATTCAGGATGTCTTAAAGAAGGATCAAGAAGTTCTGGTTCAGGTCGTGAAGGAGCCGTTTGGCACGAAGGGCGCGCGTCTGACTTGTCAGGTCTCCTTAGCGGGGCGTTTCGTGGTGTTTATGCCGCATCACCCGCATGTGGGAATTTCTAAGCGCATTGACGACCGCAAAGAGCGCGAGCGCATTCGCCAGATCATTAAAAGTGTGGATCTGCCGAAGGACTCCGGCCTCATTGTCCGCACGGCGGCGTGGGGTTGTGACGCGAAGGTGCTCGAGCGAGACATTAAGTTTTTGGTGCATCAGTGGAGAGTGATCCAACGCCGCTGCACGCTTAAAAAGGCACCGGATATCGTTCATGAAGAATACGGACTTGTACTCCGCATGGTGCGCGACGTGCTCACCGAAAATTTTGAACGCATCGTCATCAACGATAAAGACGAGTTTAAGAATGTAGATCGTTTTATGCGGGCCGCAGTCCCCAATTTACGCCCGAAGCTTGCTCATTACTCCGGAGATGTTCCAATCTTTTTGGCACATGGCGTTCAAAAAGACATTGACCGGATTTATGAGCCTAAAGCGAGTTTAAAGAGTGGCGGACATATCGTCATTGACCAGACGGAAGCGCTGGTTGCCATCGACGTGAACACCGGGAAATTCACCGGAACGCGCAATCTCGAAGAGACGGCGTTTCGCACCAATTGCGAAGCCGCGCGTGAAATTGCTAAGCAAATTCGGTTGAGAGACTTGGGTGGAATCATCATCATTGATTTCATCGACATGGATTTGTCGGAACATCGTCGTTCGGTTTTAAGAATTTTAGAAGACTCGCTCCGCAAGGATCGCGCTAAAACAAGTGTGCTCAACTTGTCGCAACTTGGCTTAGTCGAAATGACGCGTCAACGCATGCGTAAGAGCTTGGAAGGCGCCTCCACTCAGAACTGCCCGTATTGTCAGGGCAAGGGTGTTGTGAAGTCCAAGGAAACAGTTGCGAGCGAAGCGCTTCACAAGGTCACGGCGTTTTTAAAGAATATGAAAAAAGAGCATGTCGAAGTGACGGTGACTCCTGAAGTCATTGAAGTTTTGACGCGCGAAAATAGCAAGATGATCCGCGGGATTGAAACGCAGTCCCAGAACCGGATTAGCCTCGTCGCGGATCCGCATTTGCATGTGGAAGAAGTCCGGATTAAGAGGTTGCTTGACAAGCGAAAAAAGCTATGGTAGCCTTGCATCTCTTTTAGGGGAAAATTTTATGATAGCAGTGATTCAGACCGGTGGAAAACAGTACAAAGTGAAGGCGGGCGACGAGCTTCATGTCGAGCGTCTAGAGACCGGCAAAAGCAAAACATTGAAATTTGAGAAAGTGCTTTTAGTTTCCAAAGACGGTGCGGCTCAGTTTGGCAAACCTTTCTTAAAAGGCGCCTACTGCGAAGCCGAGATTTTGGCTGAAGAGAAGGGACCGAAAGTCATTTCCTTCAAGTATATCCGCCGCGAAAAGGCAGCGACCAAGATCGGACATCGCCAGAAGTATTTGAAAGTTAAAATCAAATCCATTCACGCAGGATCTTAAACCACTATGGCACATAAAAAGGGTCTAGGTAGTTCAAAAAACGGGCGCGATTCTAATTCTAAACGCCGCGGCGTCAAAGCGTACGGCGGGGAATTTGTTTCAGCTGGAAGCATTATCATCCGTCAAAAAGGTTCACGCTTTTTTCCGGGTTTGAACGTTTCTCAGGGCCGTGACTACACTTTATTTGCCCTCAAAGACGGCGTGGTTAGTTTTAAGCCAACCAATCGGGTTCACGTTATCCCCTCTGCAAGTTAATTAAATTTAATCGTCATCCTGAGCGGTAGCGAAGGATCTTTTCTAAGTGAATCGTTCAGAGAAGATCCTTCGGCGAAAAGCGCCTCAGGATGACATTTTTTATAGAATGAGGATTTTTTTTCATGTTTGTTGATGAAGCCATTATCAATTGCACTGCAGGACGCGGAGGAAACGGGTGTCAAAGCCTAGACCGCAGTCGTCCGGGTCATTATAAGCCGACTGGAGGGGACGGGGGAGGTGGCGGATCGATTATCATTGAAGCGCAGGCCAACATTCAAACGCTTCTGGATTTTCAGCTCAGCCGTACCTTTGAAGCCGAAAAAGGCAGTAATGGTTCGAGCAGCAACAAGCGCGGATTTTGCGGTCAAGACCTGATTTTGGGGGTTCCGCCGGGCACCGAGGTTTTTGATTACGGGACGGGGGAATTTTTAAAGGATCTAGATAAAATTGGCACGCGAGTCATAGTCTGTAAAGGCGGCGAACCGGGGCACGGCAATCATAAAAATGCTGATGCGACTCCCGGCGGCTTGGGCGAAGTTAAAGACATTCAGCTTAAACTAAAATTAATCGCTGATATCGGAATTATTGGTTTTCCCAACGCCGGCAAATCAACGTTTATTTCTAGAGTTTCCAACGCGCGTTCGAAGTCTGCAGCGTACCCGTTTACCACGAAAAGCCCAGTATTGGGTGTGGTAAAATTTAACGATGGAGAGAAGGTTCTGGTGCTAGCGGATATTCCAGGAATTATTGAAGGGGCCCACGAAGGGCGGGGTTTGGGAATTGAATTTTTAAAGCACGTCGAACGCACCAAGGTGCTTTTACACATCATCGACTTTGCGTGTTTTGACGGAAGAGACCCGGTTTCGGACTATAAGGCCATCAACAATGAATTGAAAAGTTATTCGGAGAAATTAGCGGCAAAACCTCAGATCATTTGTGCGAATAAAATGGATGTACCGGAAGCCGAAGAAAATTTGAAAAAATTTAAGAAAAAAATTAAAAAGCAGGTGTTCCCGATCTCTGCAGCAACGGGAGAGGGGCTTGAAAAACTTTTATTTAAATTGCGAGACTCTGTATGAGGATGGAATATTTAAAAGGACTGCGCAACATCGTCGTCAAGGTGGGCACATCCGTTTTATCTAAAAACGGGCGCTTTGATGAAAAGGCGATCGAGCGTTTGTCCGGGGAAATTGCAACGCTTCTTAAGAGCGGCGTTAAAATTTCGATTGTGAGCTCCGGGGCTATTGGAGCCGGAATGACGATTTTAAAATTAAAAGAGCGGCCCGCTCAAATGCGCGAGCTTCAGGGATCGGCTGCGGTAGGACAGCGCTACCTCATGCAGTGCTATGAAAAAGCGTTTTCGAAAAAAGGCTTTTCGACGGCGCAAGTTCTGCTGACTTGGGACGATATGGCCAATGAAAAACGCTATCTCAATGCGCGACACACGTTAAAACAGATTCAGGACTGGGGAATTGTGCCGGTGGTGAATGAAAACGACACCGTAGCAACCGATGAAATCCGTTTTGGAGACAACGACCGTCTATCCAGCCTTTTGTCGATTTTAATTGAGGCGGACTGTCTTGTGATTTTGTCAGACACCAATGGGCTTTACGCTGGAGGCAAAGAGCGCCTTGAAAAAAATCGACTCAAAATAATCGAGCGGGTCGACGATGAAATTTTTGGCCATGTTCAGGAAAGCCGTAGCGCGCTGACGGTCGGGGGAATGGGCGCCAAGCTCAAATCCGTCTATACGGCGACCGCGTCAGGAATTCCGGTGATCTTAGCGGATGGACGTGAAAAAAACATACTCGGAAAAATATTTAAAGGTGAGGACGTCGGAACATTTTTTAAGCCGGAGTCCCGGAAAGCGCGCGCGCGTTCCTGGTCTGAGAATTTTGCGGAGCATGTGAAGCGATGAACGCTCAAAAAACGGCCGAACTTTCTAAAAAGGCCTCACACGCTTTGTCGCTGGTTTCACCCGGCGCCAAACAAAATGCGTTGGTGGCCATGGCGAAGAGTTTAGCCGCTCATCAAGCGCTTATTTTAAAAGAAAACGCTAAAGATGTAATGTCAGCGCGTAAAAATGGACTCGCCCAGAGCCTCATTGGCCGCCTTGAGCTAGACGAATCTAAAATTAAAAAAATGGCCGAGTCGCTACTTCTCATTTCAAGACTTCCGGACCCCGTGGGGCGCGTGATTTCTCAAACCAAACGCCCCAATGGCCTATTGATCAAAAAAGTAGGCGTGCCGATCGGCGTCATTTTGATTATTTATGAATCGCGTCCGAATGTGACCACGGACTGCATGGCGCTGTGTCTTAAGTCGGGCAATAGTGTTATTTTAAAAGGGGGCAGTGAATCGCTCCGCTCCAATCAGGCGCTTTTTAGTGTGCTGAGCAAAGCCGCTTACAGCGCGGGCATTCCAAAAGACGCTTTTTCGCTGGTTGCCCAAGGCGGCCGTGAAACCGTTAAAGAGCTTTTACAGTTAAACGAACAGATTGATCTTGTGATTCCTCGTGGAGGGGAAGGGTTGATTCGCGAGGTGGCGCAGATTTCAAAGATTCCGGTGATCAAGCATTACAAGGGTATCTGTCAAGTTTTTGTGGATCGGGATGCAAACCTTAAAAAAGCTGAAGCTATTGTTTTGAACGCAAAGGTGCAGAATCCAGGCGTGTGCAACGCGATGGAAACATTGCTCGTTCACGAGGCCGTGGCGCAAAAATTCCTTCCGGTAATCTGTGAATCGCTTCGCGATAAAGGCGTCAAAATCCGCGGCTGTGATAAAACGCGCAAAGTTGTTTCTGGACTTGAAAAGGCGACGGAAGAGGACTGGGCGACGGAATACCTGGACCTAGTTCTCTCAATTCGCGTGGTGAAAAATTTAAATGAAGCGATGGCGCATATTCACAAATACGGCTCGCAACATTCTGACGCCATTGTGACCGAAAATAAAAAAGCCGCAGAACTTTTTACCCAAACCATTGATAGCGCCTGTGTATTTGTGAACACGTCCACCCGCTTTAACGACGGGGGAGAGTTTGGAATGGGCGCTGAGATGGGAATTTCGACCGACAAACTGCACGCCCGCGGGCCGATGGGGCTTGAAGAGCTGACTTCCTACAAATACGTTGTCGAAGGCAGTGGTCAAGTCCGCTCGTAAGATGCGGATCGGGATTTTTGGAGGCAGTTTCAACCCCGTCCACGAGGGGCATCTGGTCTTAGCCCGAAATGCTTACGACGCGCTCAATCTCGAACGCGTGATTTTTGTCCCGTCCTATCAAACACCGCTCAAAGATCCGAACGTTTTATCGAAGCCAGCAGAGCGCATTCAACATTTAAAAAAAGCTCTTACGCTGTACCCTTATTTTTCAATTTCACTGTGTGAGGTTGAGCGAAAAGGGGTGTCTTACACGGTTGACACGCTGCGGTATTTCAAAAAAAAGTTCGGGGCGGACGCTGTGTTGTTTTTTTTAACGGGAGCTGATACCCTACAGTCACTTCGGAAATGGAAGTCGCTTGGTGAGATCCGGAAACTCTGCCATTTTGTGGTGGCCAGTCGTCCGGGGTACCCCTTAAAGACGCCGTCTTGGGCGCTGGCGCTTCCGATGGATGCGAAGGATATATCCTCAACAAGGATTAGGAGAAAAAAATCGAAAACAACGAAAAAGTCCGCTTAGTCTGCGAAGCAGGGTACGAAAAAAAAGCCGACGACATCATGATTATGGAAATGAAAAGCAAAACGGCTTTTTGTGATTATTTTGTGGTGATGAGCGCGCCATCCACGGTGCGCGTGAAATCTATTTGTGATTTCATCGAAGACACGATGAAGGGTGAGGGGCATGCGCTGCAACACAAAGAGGGCTATCAAGACGGCCTGTGGGTGCTGCTCGACTTTGGAGCGGTGATCGCGCATGTTTTTATTCAGGAAACGCGCGGGTTTTACGACATTGAAAATTTGTGGGGCGATGTTCCTAAGAAGCCCTATCTAGCCCATGAGCGAAAGCGTTAAAACAAGTCTCGCCAAAGCGCTTGCGAGCGCTCTGAAAGAATCGCTCGGCGAAGAGTTTTCGCTCGCGATGCTTGAAAATTCTCTCGAAGCCCCGAACGAAGAAAAATTCGGCGATCTTTCGACCAACGCTATTTTTAAAATTGCCAAAGAGCGCAAGAAAGCGCCGCGAGCACTCGCCGAAGAAATTTCGAAGAAAATATCGACCGGTGCCATCAAAGAAAAAATTGAAAAGATTGCGGTTGAAGGCCCCGGGTTCATTAATTTCTACTTCTCCCAAAACGAAATTTCATCTGTTCTCTTAAATATCCGCAAAGAGGGGACACAATTCGGAAAACCCAAGAATTTTAAAGCCAAAAAAATCCTCTTAGAATACGTGAGTGCCAATCCGACCGGACCGCTCACCGTGGCGCATGGCCGCCAGGCGGCACTCGGCGATTCGCTGGCGCGGATTTTAAAATTCTGCGGACATGAGCTTCATCGCGAGTACTACAACAATGACGAGGGTGTTCAGATTCAGACGCTGGGGGAGTCGCTCAACCTGCGCATCGAAGAAATCATTGAAAACAAAAAGAAAGAACTCCCTGAAAATTTTTACAAGGGTGAGTATTTGATCGCCATTGCGCAGGAATTCTTAAAAGAGTTCCCGGTCGAGAAATACAAAGCGCTTTCGATGGCGGAGAAGCTGGAAAAGTGCCGCGCTTTTTCGCGCGAACAAATTTTAAAAGACATTCAAAAGGACTTGAAAGAGTTTGGAGTGGATTTTGACCGTTACTATAGCCAGGCGAGTCTCATGAGATCGGGTCGGGTCGAGTCGACGCTCGAAGAGCTTAAGAAAAAAGGATTTGTTTATGAGAATGAGGGTGCTGTGTGGCTCGCGTCCACAAGACTGGGCGACGACAAGGACCGCGTGCTGATTAAAAGTGATAAGACGTATACGTACCTCACGCCGGACATCGCCTACCATCATGAAAAATTTGAGCGCGGCTTCGAGAAGCTGATTAACATTTTAGGGCCGGATCATCATGGCTATATTGCCCGTTTAAAAGCCTCTCAGCAGGCGCTAGGCCACAATCCCGATGAGGTGCAGGTGCTGATTGCGCAGCTTGTGACGCTTTATGAAGACGGCAAGCAAGTGCGCATGTCGACAAGGGCGGGGGAGTTTGTGACGCTCCGAGAAATTTTAGACGAAGTGGGTTGTGATGCGGGCCGCTTTTTCTTTTTGATGCGCAAATTTGATGCGCACTTGGATTTTGATTTGGGCTTGGCCAAAAGCCAGACACCGGACAATCCGGTTTTTTACATTCAGTACGCACACGCGCGCGTGGAAAGTGTGAAGCGAACTTACGCCGAGCGCGTCGAAGCATTCGACTGGAACAAGGTGAACGACTTGTCGCCTCTCAGCGATCCGCTTTCAGTTAAAATCATGCGGCTCTTGAGTCAGTTTGAGGACGCCGTTGTGGATGCTGAGCGCACACTTGAGCCTTACCGCCTGGTTCCGTATCTCATGGAACTTGCGGCCAACTTCCACCGCTTCTACACCGAAAACCGCGTGGTGGGAGAGCCGAAGAACGTGGCTGAAGCGCGTCTAGCGCTGATGAGCGCCATTCAATCCGTGATTGCCTCGGGTTTAAGACTGCTCGGGGTCTCCGCACCGCTTAAAATGTAATGTTCCCCACGCTCGAGTTTTATGCGGGCAAAGAAATTGATTTTGACGCGCTTGCTAAAAACCTCGTAGAACTCGGATACTCCCGCAACACTCAAGTCGGTCAGCCGGGGGACTTTGCCATTCGTGGTGGAGTGGTCGATGTTTTTCCTTCTCATTATGCGCTTCCGGTGCGCGTCAGTTTGTATGGCGACGTCGTCGAACACATTCACACCTTTGATCCATCCTCCGGACAAAATTTAGAGCCGCATCAAATGGTGATTATCACCTCTACCAAGTTGCGCCGCGGCGGTCAGCGTCATGAGTTGCCGGCTGTGATGAATCCGAATGATTACGGGGAACCGGTGGATCCATTTGTGGATTTGGAGCCGGGGGATTACGCCGTCCACATTATTCATGGGATTGCGCGGTACAAGGGCCTGAAACACTTTCGCGGAAAAGGCGTCAAAAAAGAAGATTGTTTGACTCTCGAATTTGCCGGCCATGACGTGCTGTATGTTCCCATGAAAGACTTGCATCTCGTGTCTCGTTACCGGGCATTTGGAAAAATGCGCCCGGCCTTGTCGAAGCTTGGCTCAAAATCCTGGGAAAAATTAAAAAATAAAACTCAAGAAGGCGTGTTTTCGTTTGCCGGGGATCTTTTGAATTTGCAGGCCAAGCGCCAGGCGCTCGAAGGCTACCGTTTTCCAAAAGACACCGATTGGCAGAAACGCCTGGAAGATGAATTTCCCTACGACGAAACGCCGGATCAGGAAAAAGCCTGTGAGGATGTAAAAGAAGATATGGAAGCGAAGACTCCGATGGACCGCCTGCTTTGCGGGGATGTGGGATACGGCAAAACCGAGGTGGCTTTGCGCGCGGCGTTTAAGGCGGTGACGGCCGGAAAGCAAGTAGCCATTTTGGTGCCGACAACCATTTTGGCGGAGCAGCATTGGAACACGTTTCGGAAACGCCTAAAAAATTTTCCGGTCGAAATTCAAATGCTTTCGCGTTTTCAAACCAAGTCCCAACAGGACAAGACCGTTCAGGCGGTAAAAGAGGGGGCTTGTGACATTGTGATCGGGACGCACCGGCTTCTTTCAAAAGACATTGCATTTAAAGATTTGGGACTGCTCGTGATTGATGAAGAGCAGCGCTTTGGCGTGCGGCACAAAGAAAAATTAAAAAGTCTCAGACTGCTCGTGGATGTTTTGACACTCACCGCGACGCCGATTCCCCGCACGCTTTACATGGCGCTTGTGGGCGCGCGGTCGATGTCCAACATCAACACGCCCCCTAAAGGTCGCCAAGCGGTGAAGACGGTGGTGACGGACGGCGGAGAAAAAATTATCGCCGAAGCCCTGAACCGGGAGCTTGAACGCGGAGGACAAGCCTTTTTTATTCATAACCGCGTGAATGGAATTGAAATGATTGCCGCTAAAATCAAGAAGCTAGCGCCTCGCGCACGGATTGCCGTGGGGCATGGGCAAATGCGCTCCAAAGATCTTGAAAAAGTAATGCAAAAATTCATTAATGGCGAAATCGACGTGCTCGTTTCGACGACGATTGTTGAGTCGGGCATTGACATCCCCAACACCAACACGCTGATCATTAACCGGGCGGATTTGTTCGGTTTATCCGAGCTGTACCAACTTCGGGGCCGGGTGGGGCGCTTTGACCGAGAGGCCTACGCCTACATGCTTGTCCCGAAACACGCGGTGCTGACGTCGGAATCCCGCAAGCGTTTAGAGGCCATTGAAAAATTTGCGTATCTGGGTTCTGGATTTCATATTGCCATGCAGGATCTGGAGATTCGAGGTGCGGGAAATATTCTCGGAACCGAGCAAAGCGGGTACATCGCCACGGTGGGCTTTGATCTGTACTGCCGCATGCTCAAAGAGACGGTTAAGAGGCTATCCGAGAAGTAGAAAATGTGGTATATTGCTTCAAACTTAGGAAAAAAATAATGAACAGAATTAAATTTTTAGGCGTACTCGTCGGAGCCATTCTTTTGAGCGGTTGTTTCGAGCAGGTTTCAGACACAAGCCCTAAGGTCGCAACGTTTAAAGATGGCGCGATCACAGCGCAACAGTTTAAAAATAGAATCAGCGGACTTCCAAAGGAAGTGAAAGCGGCTGCTCTTCAGCGAAAAGCCGACTTCGTCAATGAAATGATCGATGAATTCTATCTCGAAAAAGAAGCTAAAAAACGACGCATTGAAGAGGATGCTGACGTCAAAGCACTGTTTGCGGAAGCGCGCCGAAAAATCATTATTGCGAAATTGGTGGAAACGGAAATCGACAAAAAAATCAGCATTCAACCGGACGACGCTCAAAATTTTTACGATTCCAATAAAGAAAAGTTTATGACTCAGCTCACTGTACGGGCGTCTCACATTTTGGTTAAAACAGAAGACGAGGCACGGGGTGTTCTCGCGAAGCTTCAGGCCGGAGCGGATTTTGAGCAGTTGGCGCGCGAGAAATCGATTCATCGCTCGGCTGCTGCGGGTGGGGATATCGGATTTTTTTCGAAGGGGCAATTGATCAAGGAATTTGAAGAGACAGCTTTTGAGTTGAAAAAAGGGGAGCTGAGCGGTGTGGTGAAGAGCCAATTCGGTTACCACGTGATCAAGTTGACGGATCGCATTGAGCCATCCTTAAAGAGCTTTGAATCGGTGAAAGGTTTGATCGAGAGGCAGCTTTTAAATGAGAAAAAGGCCAAGCTCTTTAAAGGTTTTACTGCTAGCTTGCGCCAGAATGTGAAAGTGGACCTTGATGAGAAAGCTCTCGAAAACGTTTCGTAAAGCGCTCCCCGTTATTTTTTTTACGCTGCTGGCGTTTGCGCCGGCGTGTTTTGCCGCTGATGTCGTTGAGCGGATTCTTGCGGTTGTGAATGATGAAATCGTGACCGAGCAAGATCTTCAGATTGTCATGGCCCCCGTGCTCGCCCAATACCGCACCTCTTTTTCCGGAAAAGAATACGATGAAAAAATAAAGCAGGCCCGTAAAGAATTCTTAGACAAGGTCATCGAAGATAAACTGGTCTTGAGTGAAGCCAAAAAAAGACAGGTGATTGTCAAAGACGCAGAAGTTGATGAAATGCTAGCCGAAGTTCGAAACAAATTCCCAAACCGCGACGTGTTTATCAGGGCGCTGGAAGACCAAGGGCTCACCGAAAAAAAATTATGGGACCGGATGCACGACCAGCTGTACTCGCAAAAACTTGTGGCGTTTGAGGTGAAGTCCAAAGTCTCAGTCTCTCCGGGGGAAGTGAGTGATTATTACAAGGCTCATCCCGAAGAGTTTGCTCAAGGCGACCGCATTCGTTTGCAACAAATCTTAATTCGACTGGGAAGTCGTACGGATGAAGAGGCTAAGGCGTTTGCGCTTTCCTTGTATAACCAGCTTAAGGCTAAAAAATCTTTCGAAGAATTAGCAAAAGCATACTCGGAGGGCTCGGAAGCCAAAGAGGGCGGCGAGATGGGTTGGATCGAAAAAGGGCAGCTCATGGGCGAGATTGACCAGAGAGTTTTTGTGCTCGAGCCCGGTGATATCACCGAACCGATCAGCACGTCTCTGGGATACCATATTTTTAAAGTTGAGGAGCGCGAGAAATTTTCCACAAAGCCTCTGAGTGAAGTTCGAGATATGATTCAGGATAAACTTTTTCAAGACAAGCTTCGCGTTAAGCTGGACGAGTGGATTAAAGGGCTTAAAAAGAAGGCTTATATTTCAATCCGGTGAGGATCGGGGTAACACTTGGGGACATTGCCGGAATCGGCCCTGAAGTCGCGTTAAAAAGTCTGGAACAAATCACTACTGGGTCAAAATTTTTTCTTCTAGGCCCCGAATCTTTTTACCGCGCGCTTGCCAAAAAACTAAAATTAAAAAAAGTGACCGCTCTTTTTGGGCGGTCTGTTTTTTTTGATGACACGGTTACGCTGCCGTCGCGGTGGCGGTACGGAGCGTCCCAAAATGAATTGTCTGTGCTCGCCGTGCGTTCCATTGAGCAGGCGGTAAAGTTAGCGCTTTGCGGAAAAATAGATGCCATTGTCACTCCTCCCATCAACAAAGCAGGGGTGAAAGCGGCGGGTTTTGATATCCCTGGGCATACGGAGTATTTGGCTAGGCTTTCAGACACTCGAAAATTCGAAATGATGCTCGTGGGTGGACCTTTGCGCGTAACACTCGTGACGCGGCATACTCCGATCAAACACGTTTCGACTGAGCTTACCCAAAAACGTGTGATTGAAACGATTTTAATGACCGATCAAGAATTGCGAAAATCGTTTGGAATAAAAAATCCAAAGCTTGTGGTCTGTGGTTTGAATCCTCATGCGGGTGAAAAAGGGCATATTGGAAATGAAGAAATTAAAATCATAGAACCTGCGGTGAAAAGGGCTCGGCAATTGACTCGTTCAAAAATTATCGGCCCGCTTGCGCCGGATACGGTGTTTTACGGGGCCTATGCAGGGGAGTATGATGCCGAAATTTGCATGTATCATGACCAAGGTCTTATTCCGCTCAAAATGATTTCGCGGGGTGGCGGCGTGAATGTGACGCTGGGCCTTCCATTTGTGCGCACGTCGCCCGATCACGGAACGGCGTATGACATAGCCGGACGCGGCGTGGCGGATGCGGGGTCAATGACGGAAGCATTGGCGCTTGCAATGACGCTGGCCCGCAATAGAAATAAAAAATAATGAATCTCACTCAGGAAGCCAAGTCTAGTCTCTCCAAGCTCGGCGTTCACGCGCGAAAAAAATGGGGACAGAATTTTATGGTGTCCGTGGAAGCTTTGACGGCGATTACCGACGCGTTGAAGATCGTCCCGGGTGAGACCGTTCTTGAAATTGGCCCGGGGCTTGGATTTTTAACACGGAATCTTTTGTCGAAAGCTTGTCGGGTGATCGCTGTGGAGTACGATCCGCTGATGATTCAACACTTGCAATCCATGTTTTCTGAAAAAAAACCCGAGCTTTTTCAGGCTGATTTTCTGAAGTTTGATTTTAAAAAAGAACTATCCCTCACGGAGCCGGTGAAGGTGGCTGGCAATATTCCGTACAACATTACGAGCCCCATTTTAGAACGACTCATTGAGCAGCGTGAATGGGTGTCGGAGGCAGTGCTCACCGTTCAAAAAGAAGTGGCCCAGCGGCTCGCTTCAAAGCCGGGGACTAAGCAGTGGAGTGCGCTGTCGATTTTTGCACAGGTGTACGCAAAAGTGGAAGTCGTGGGAACGATCGGAAAAGAGTCATTTTTTCCGGCGCCTAAAGTGGATTCGGCAATCGTTAAGTTTGTATTTTCTAGAGAGCCGCTCGTTGCGGTAAAAGACAGTGAGCTTTTTTTTCAGATTGTCCGTAAGGCGTTTCAAAAAAGACGCAAAACAATTTTGAATGCGCTGGCGGACGAATCGTCAAGGATGTTCGCCAAGGCGCTTGTTGGCAATGCGCTCAGACGCGCTGAAATTGATCCTATCCGACGTCCAGAGACCCTTTCGCTGGAAGAATGGGCTTTACTGTCCGACCAGTTAGCGTTGTTTTAATTTTTTTATGGTGATATATTAAGATTCTATGGATGCTCTAATACACTCAGGCGCCGCGATTCATGCGCTGTGGACTTTTCCGGCGATTATTCTGGCGGCCCTTCTAATTGCCTGGGCGGCGGAATGCGGCCAATTTTATATTTCCCAAGGTTTGGCCCTAGCGGTTTTGGCGTGGGTGCAGACGCTTCCGGAATTTGCTGTGGAAGCGGTGATCGCTCTCGGCGCCGCTAAAGACCCTTCTCAAATGCACTTGGTCACCGCGAATTTTACGGGGTCACTCCGGCTTTTTGTGGGATTTGGCTGGCCCATGGTTTACTTTGTAGCCGTGTTATGGGGCAAAAGGCCTAAAGGCGCTCAGAAGCGCTGGTGGACCATTGAAATGGAAGACGAGCACTCGATTGCCGTACTCTCGCTCTTACCCGCGCTGATTTATTTCCTATTTATTTATTTAAAGGGGACGCTGACGGTTTGGGACAGCGTGGCGCTCGGCTTTATTTATTTTATTTATTTGTTCCTGCTTTCAAGAATGCCCGCTCAAGAACAAGAGGGGGTAGAGGATCTGTCGCGTATTCCTAAGGCCATTATGAAGGCCAAGCCCCCGGCGAATTATTTTTGGATACTCGGTTTTTTTGTGGCAGGCGCCTTAATACTTTGGTTTTGTGCACACCCCTTCTTAGAGTCGATGTTGGGGCTTGCGGTGTCAATGGGGGTGTCTCAGTTTGTATTTGTGCAGTGGATGGCGCCGTTCTTAAGTGAATTTCCTGAAAAACTGTCGGCGTTTCACTGGGCGAAATCCGGAAAGGCGCCGATGGCGCTTGTGAATTTTGTGTCGTCATCAATCAATCAATGGACGATTCTGGTGGCGACGGTACCGGTGATTTATTCATTCGGAGTGGGGCACGTGGCGCCCATCCAGTTTGACAGCCATCAAAGACTTGAGATTTTACTCACGATCACGCAATCGTATCTTGGATTTTTATTTTTACTCGGCATGGATTTTGCGGCGGTGGAGGCTATTGGTCTTTTTGTGTTGTGGCTCATTCAATTTTTAGTCCCGGGTGTGCGTGAGGAAATTGTTTATTTCTATGCGCTTTGGATTGTGGTGGAAACGACGCGCTTTGCTTGGAACTATAAAAAACGCAACGCGTTCAATGTTTTTGGGGGTCTCGTCCGGGAAAAGCTGTTTAAGAAACGCTGATGTTTAAGAGCGTTCAAAAAACTCTCACCAACGCTGGAATTGTTTTTGTTCTGGTTCTCATTTTCGCTTTTGGCGTCAAATTTTTTCAAGAATTTCTCACCTTTCGTAAAATTATCCATAATTTAAAGGCCGAATCCCGCATTGCCGAAGTGCTGGTCACCGAATCCAGCATCGACGAGTACACGCGCAAGTACACGACGACGATTAAATTTTTGGAATACGACGTGAAGGGCAAGCCGATGAAGGCGAAATACTTTACCTTTAAAGGCAATTTGATTCAGTTTCAGACGCTGGTGGTGCGATTTGATGACAAATACATCGAGCAAGGCAATCGCATGAAAGGAAAGAGCATCTACCTCTTTTTGAAGGCATTCGTGCTGGACGGCAAGGACACGCAGGAATTCGAAATTACGCCGACGGCGGAAGTCCCGGGTGGGTACAAAACTTCAGAGACACCGTCGCGCTTCGAAAAAGAAATTTGGCAAAAATTCTGGAAGGTGGCGCTGGATCCTGACCAGCGCAAGCAAGTGGGCATTAAAAACGCGCAGATTGAAGCGCCGGGCTCTGTGTTTGTGCCGGGCACGATTTACACGCTGATCATCGAGCATGATGGGGGAATTCGGATTGATACGAGGCCGATTCCGGAGATATTGAAGAACTAAAATCACCCCTCCGTCCGCTGAGGCGGACACCTCCCCTTAGTAAGGGGAGGAAATTTCCCCTCCTTACCAAGGAGGGGTGGGCACGAAGTGCCGGGGAGGTGAATTGGAGCGCTATGGAAAAAGATTACATTTTCGTTAAAAACGCCCGCGAACACAATTTGCAGGGTGTGGATCTCAAGATTCCCCGCAATAAGCTTGTCGTTTTTACAGGCTTAAGCGGATCAGGAAAGTCCTCGCTCGCATTCGATACGATTTACGCTGAAGGGCAGCGCCGCTACGTCGAAAGTCTTTCGGCTTACGCTCGCCAATTTTTAGACCAAATGCAAAAGCCGGATGTCGAGTACATCGAAGGCTTGTCTCCTGCGATTAGCATTGAGCAGCGCATTGCTGGGTCGAATCCTCGTTCGACGGTCGGGACCACCACGGAAATTTACGATTACCTGCGTCTACTTTTCGCTAAAACCGGCGTGCCGCATTGTTGGAAATGTAGACGGAAAATTTCGCGGCAAAGTTCGCAGGAAATCGTCGAGCAAATCTTAAAACAATTTGCCGATAAAAAAATTCAAGTGCTGGCGCCGATGATTGAAGGACGAAAAGGCGAGTACCAGCAAATTTTTAAAGACATTCAAAAGGAAGGATTTGTGCGCGTGCGTGTGGACGGCGTGGTGCGCGAGCTGTCGGAAAAAATTACACTCGATAAAAAGAAAAAGCACGTGATTGATATTGTGGTGGACCGCTTAGCTCTCAAAGAGGGCATTAAAAAGCGCCTGACGGATTCGGTGGAAGCAGCGCTCAAGACCGGAAAAGGAATTTTAAAGATTGCGGAGGAGGACAAGAAGGATCCGGATCAGATTTTTTCCGAGCTACACGCCTGTGTGCACTGCGGACTCAGCTTTCAAACCCTAGAACCCCGGCTTTTTTCGTTCAACAGTCCTTACGGCGCGTGTCCCGAGTGCGATGGGCTTGGGAATTGCCTGGAGATTGATCCGGAGCTTGTGGTGCCGGATAAAACGCGTCCTTTGGGGGGTGGTGCGATAGCGGCGTGGAATCGCGGGGGTAAGTCGCTGATGATTTATTTGCGGCGATCGCTGCGCTACTTTGCCCAGCGCAATCACATTGATATGGACGCTCCTTTTAAGGATTTGACGAAGGCGCAAAAGGAATTGGTGTTGTACGGCGAGGACAAGGGTGGGGACCGGTGGTCGACGTTCGAGGGCGTAATTCCGAACTTGGAGCGGAGATTTAAGGAAACCGATTCGGAATTCATGAAAGAAGAAATTAATAAATTCATGAGTCTGAAATTTTGCGAAACTTGCCAGGGCAAGCGCTTGAAGCCGGAAGCGCTGGCGGTGACGGTGGATGGCAAGAGCATTATGGACATTACGGCGTTTTCGATTGAGAACGCGGACAAATTTTTTAAGGACATCAAGCAGTCTGAGCAGGACCAGTTTATTGCGCGGCAGATTCTAAAAGAAATTCGCGCGCGGCTTTCGTTTATGTTGAATGTGGGTTTGGGGTACTTAACACTCGACCGTATGTCCGGCACGCTGTCGGGCGGGGAAGCTCAGCGCATTCGTTTGGCGACGCAGATTGGGGCGGGGCTCATGGGTGTCTTGTATGTATTGGACGAGCCCTCCATTGGATTGCACCAGCGGGATAACGAAAAATTATTAGATGCGTTGATGACGCTTAGGGATTTGGGAAATACACTCATTGTCGTCGAGCATGACGAAGCCACCATGAAGCGCGCCGATTACTTGGTCGACATGGGGCCGGGTGCTGGAAAGCACGGCGGAAAAATCGTATCAGCCGGAACCCCGGAAGAAGTGATGAAAGATAAAAACTCGCTGACCGGCCAATACTTGACGGGAAAAGCGGGGATAGTCATTCCGGACAAGCGGCGGGAAACCAAAAAGAATCCAAAAATTGTAATTAAAAAAGCGTCAGAGAATAATTTGAAAAACGTCGACGTGGAAATTCCGATGGGCGTTTTCACTTGCGTTACCGGCGTGTCGGGTTCGGGGAAAAGTACGCTGGTGGATGACATTTTATTTCGCGGGCTAGCCAAAAAAATTTATGGCTCTAAAGAAAAAGTGGGCAAGCACGAAGCGATACTGGGCGCCGAAAAAATTGACAAGATCATTGAAATTGACCAGTCGCCGATTGGACGCACGCCGCGGTCGAATCCGGCGACGTACACGGGGCTTTTTGGGCCGATTCGGGATTTATTTGCAAAACTCCCCGAGGCAAAAATTCGCGGCTACGAGCCGGGGCGTTTTAGCTTTAACGTCAAAGGCGGGCGCTGTGAGGCTTGTGAAGGGGATGGCGTCAAAACAATTGAAATGCATTTTTTGCCGGATGTGTATGTCACATGCGAAATTTGCAAAGGGCATCGTTTCAACGAACAAACGCTGGAGGTTCGCTACAAAGGAAAATCCATCGCCGATGTTTTGAAAATGAGCGTCGAAGAGGCGCTAGCGCTTTTTGAAAATATTCCGATGATTGCGTCGAAGCTTAAAACGCTGCATGAGGTGGGGCTAGATTACATTGAACTCGGTCAAGCGGCCACCACACTGTCGGGTGGAGAGGCTCAGCGCGTCAAGCTTGCCACCGAGCTTTCTAAGCGCGCCACGGGACGGACGTTTTACATTTTGGACGAACCGACCACGGGACTGCATTTTGCTGACATTGACCGGCTTCTTAAAGTTTTGCAAACCCTGGTGAACCAGGGGAATTCGGTGCTTGTGATCGAGCACAATCTCGACGTGATTAAGACTGCGGACTATCTCATTGATCTGGGTCCGGAGGGTGGGGATAAGGGCGGAGAAGTCGTGGCCATCGGAACCCCAGAGGAAGTGGCGAAGAACCCCCGTTCTCATACGGGACGCTTCCTTAGATCTGTGCTAAAATAACCCCCCATTAGCCTATGAACTTCAGAAAACATCTTTCAAAAGCATTGATTCTTATTTGCCTCACCGTTCCCGCGCTCGCAGACAGCGCCCAGGAGAAAATCGGGGTAGGGCAGTCGTACCTTGAAATGAAGGATTACCCAAAGGCCATTGGGGTTTTTGAATCCATTACCCGTGAAAATATGCCGGGCTCGCTCCACGAAGAGGCGTCTTATTGGCTCGCCGAGACGTATTTCAAGTCGGGAGATTATTCGTCGGCGATTAAGTTTTATACCGAATTCATTCAGAAGTACCCGTCATCAAAATATTTTGTTTACGCTAAGTATTCCCGCGCGTGGTGCACCGCAGAACTTAAGAATGTTGATCAAGCGATTCAGGAATTTCAGGAAGTGGTCGAAAATTTCGAAGGACATACGCTTGCAGCAGATGCGCTTTATAAAATCGGGCAATGCCAGTTTGAGCAAAAAAAGTACGAAGCCGCTTCGAAAACCTTAGCCGATTTTATTCAGCAAAACTCGCTTAACCCCAAACTTCCGAATGCGGCGTATCTTGCCGGTGAATCTTTTTACCGGTTGGGGGAATTCACTGAAGCGCTGGACTATTTTAAAAAGTCCATCGAGTCGGGGGTGAGTGGTGAGTTAAAATCGCAGGTGCTCATCGGGACCGGATGGAGTTATCTACAAATCGGAAAATACGCTGAAAGCTTGGAAAGTTTCTCGCTGATGGGCGAAGATTTTAACGGTTCGCCGTCGGAGGATTTGTTTTTACTAGGACGGGCGCGTGCGCTTTCGAAGTTAGGCCGGCAGGAGGATGCGATGCGAGAGCTTGATCGCATCATTCAAGGCTTTCCGAAATCAAAGCTACTGGATCAGGCCTATTTTTGGAAGGCGGACTGTTTGTATAGTTCAGGTCGTTATCAGGATGCCGCTGATTTGTACGACGAAATGTTTCGACGATTTCCGACAAGTTCTTTGATCAATGACATTCACACTAGCATGGGCTGGGCGTACGTGGCGCTTAAAAAGCCCCAAATCGCGATTGAGCATTTTAAGATCGTGGCCGAAGAAAGCAGCGATGAGGTTTTGCAGGTGGGAGCGTATTGCCGCATTGGAGACACTTATCTCGAAAACCAGGAACCCGAAAAGGCTCTGGAGGCCTATGACCAAGTGCTCAAGGAACACCCGAAGAGTTTTTATTCGGATTATGCGCAATATCAGTCCGCTTGTACGCTGCAAAAGTTAGGGCGCTTGGACGCGGCGATCTTTAGTTTTCAGAGCATGCTCGTTAATTTTCCGCAAAGCCATTTCAAGGCTGAGGCGATGTACCGATTGGGAACAGCACTTGCTCAGAAACAAAATTTTCGAGACGCGATTGAGCAATTTAAAAAGCTGATCGCAGCGTTTCCAGAAAGCTCTCTCAAAGATAAGGCTTATTTTCAAATTGGCAGTGCGTTTTTTAGCACAGCGGAGTACGACAAGGCGCTCGAGGTGTTTCGATCGGTCGTGGAGAAAGCGCCGGATACGGACATCGGTCGCTACGCAAAGTACCAGATGGGGTGGTGCTTTTTTAAAATGAATCGCGACGAAGAAGCGATCCGCGAGTTTGAAGATTTTATAAAGAAATACCCGGAAAGCGAAATGATGCCCGATGTTCTGTATGGCTTGGGCGAATATTATTTTAACCGCGGTCAGTACGCGAAGGCTCGGGAATACTTTCAGCAGATCGGGTCGAAGTTCCCAAAAAGTTCGCTGGCCGACGATGCTCATTTTTCAACTGCGTCGACGTTTGAGCGAGAGGGCGACTTGTGGGCCATGGTCAAAGAATTTCAGGATTTAGCGGGATTATTTCCAGCAAGTCCCTTGTCGGCGAAAGGTCTTTTGAAAGTGGCGGATTTTTTGGTGTCGCAGGGAAAATCTGAGGAGGCCAGGCTTGAGCTTTTAAAAATCATCAACGTGGTTGAAAAAGGAACAAATCGTGCCATGGCTGCGAAAAAGCTTGGTGAGATTTTGCGCGCCCAGGGACATTTAAAAGAAGCGGCGTTTTATTTTAGCGAAGCTCTGAAGGACGCGCCCGAGGAAATGGCTTGTGAAGCAAATTTTAATTTAGCAGAAGTGTATGAAACGCAAGGTGAGGCCGAAAAAGCGGCTCAAGAGTTTTTGAAAGTCAGCGAAACATACCCCAAGAACATGATCTACATGGACCGCGCCCGTTTGCGCTCAGCTAAGATATACGAAGATTTGGGTCAGAACGAAAATGCGATAAAAGTTTATTCCAAAATTGCGGCTTCCAGTTCAAACCAAAAAGATTTTGCAGTAGAACAAATCGAAAAATTAAAACAAGAACTTAAGAACAAGAAATAAAGGAGGAGTTAGCGTTATGTGGGAATTCATGCAAAAGGGCGGGCCGATCATGTGGCCGATATTGCTTTGTTCGATTGTGGCGTTTGCCATTGTGGTGGAGCGCTTGATGGCGCTGCGCAAAGAGCAGATTGACACAAAAAGTTTTATGGAACAAATTTCGAAAAGTTTAAAAAGAAACAAAGTGATGGAAGCGCTCGATCTTTGCGATAAAACGAAGGGGCCCATCGCGAGTGTGCTCAAGGCTGGTATTTTGAAACACGACCGTCCGCGGCAAGATGTGCGAGAGGCTATTGAAGATGCGGCCATTCACGAAGTGCCGCGTCTTGAGAAAAACTTACCTGTTTTAGCAACTATTGCGCATGTGGCTCCGCTCTTAGGTTTGCTTGGTACCGTGACCGGAATGGTCGCGGCGTTTCAGGTGATTCAGAGTAAGGCGACCTCGCTCAATCCCGTGAATCCAGGGGATCTGGCGGGAGGAATTTGGGAAGCGCTTTTAACGACGGTGTTCGGTCTTTGTGTGGCGATTCCGACGTTTGTGGCTTACAACTATTTGGTGAGTCGGGTGGATGGGTTTGTGTTAGAAATGGAACGCAGCGCAACCGATCTTTTAAACATTTTGGGCGAAAAACGCGACGAGTCGGAGCTTTAATTTATGCGGTTTGAACGCATCAAAAGACGCACGGAAATTAAAAAAGGCCAGCTCGACATCGCACCTCTCATCGATGTGGTGTTTCAGCTGTTGATATTTTTCATGCTCACTTCGAATTTTGTGTTACAACCGGGAATTTCTGTGAAGCTCCCGAAAGCCATCACCTCGGAAGTTATTTCGAGCGATAATCTAGTTGTCACAATTACGGCGCAGGATTTACTTTTCTTAAATGAGAGTCCGATCACGATTGAAGATTTGACTCAAAAATTAAAGGCGGCCGCTGAGGACAAAAAATCCATCCTTCTAAAGGCGGATTCGGGAGCATCGCTTGGGCGCATTGTGGAAGTGTGGGATTTGTGCCGGGATTTAGGAATTGCGCAGGTTAACATTGCTACCGGCCAAAAGGGGGGTAGTACCGCTTGAACTCCAATTTTTGGGGCTGGTCTTTTACGGACCGGAATTTTTTAAAAGCATTGTCCATTTCACTCTTGTGGCATGGGTTTTGGTTTTTTGCGGTGGTTATTTCTGTCAACCCAAAGCGTTTTGCATTTAAAGAGCACGCAAAAGTTGTTTCGCTGGGCCCCGTTTTAAATGACACTATTTTCCGAACACTGGTAGATTCGCGTCCCGAGACCTCCCAGGTTGTTTACCGGAGACTCTCTGATTTTAAATCACCCGTTGAACTGGAAACAAGAACGCTTGAGCGCGAAGCATTGCCTCAAGGACAGGTGGTTAGCGTGCCGGGCTTGCAAAATGAACCGTCGCTTCTACGGCAGTTGATTGGCGGAGAAAAATTGTCACCGGAATCTGAGTCCGCAGATCAAGATCCTGAATATTTGCGTCACTGGAAGTCGAGGGTTTAGCGATGATTCGAGTGGATGTCTCAACGATGGTTTTTTTGTACATCATGAGCTCGCTGCTCGTTATTTTTGTTTTATGGATATTTTTTGAGAAAACGACGGTTTTGCCAAAGTTTGTGCGCGAAGAGGCGGATGTTTGGGAGTGCACAATTTGCGGGTATACCTACGTGGATTCGACACATCAAGAGATTTCCCAGTGCCCGCAGTGCAAGAGCTATAACAAAAAAAGCCAAGAAGAGCGTTTCGTTTAAGATTGATTTATTGAAGGATGGTCATTATCATAGTGGCGAATTTCGTACGCTCATCGTAAGGGGGAAGAATGATCACTGAAATTGGAATTGTGGCTGGAGATATCTGGCACTATTTGGATCAGAACAAGACCTGTTTTTTGTCGGAGCTTATCAAGGGAATTGATAAGAAAAAGGATGTTGTGATGATGAGTTTAGGGTGGCTTGCCCGTGAAGGCCATGTCATCATGGAAGAGACCGGCGGGGATTATAAAGTTACGCTGCGCTTCTAACGTTGATTATTTTTTGTACGGCGCCTGATACCGAGACGGCGCGAACCCTCGCCAAGGTTCTAGTGGATAAAAAACTGGCGGCCTGTGTTTCTTTTCAGGGCGGGTGGGAATCGCGATACCGCTGGAAGGGCAAGGTTGAAACGGCCAAAGAAGTTTTACTTCTCATTAAAGCGCCCGAGAAGAGTTTTAAGAAGATCAAAAAAGCTATTCTTCAGAATCACCCGTACGAAGTGCCGGAAATTCTAGCGGTTCGCGTCGGTAAGAGTTACAAAAAATATTTGCAGTGGTTAGAAAGTTCGATGGAATAAACCCAATTTTTTGGGCCTGTAGCTCAGTTGGTAGAGCGCCTCGTTCGCAATGAGGAGGCCAGCGGTTCGACCCCGCTCAGGTCCACGTTTTTTTTAGGAGAAAAGATGCCGCGAGTTATTTCGTTTAATTATGTGCTCACAGACAAGTCTGGTAAGAAGTTGGATGCCTCGAAGGGCGAGCCACTTTCATATATCGAAGGAAGTCATCAGATTATTCCGGGACTCGAGAGCGAGCTCTCCTCTCTAAAAAAAGGGGATAAGAAGAAAATTTCGGTACCCGCTGCCGAAGCGTACGGCGAATTGAACCCCGATCTCAAAATGGCCGTCGCCCGAGATAAATTTCCTTCGACGAATATCAGCGTGGGCGACCGTTTCCGCGGCGGCCCAGAATCCCATGCGCCCATTTTTACCGTGATTGCCGTTTCAGAGACCGAGATTACTGTTGATGGGAATCATCCTTTGGCAGGGCAAGATCTGGTGTTTGATATCGAGCTCACGGGCATCCGGGAAGCCACGCAGGAAGAGCTTTCACACGGTCATGCTCACGGCGAGCATGGGCATTCGCACTAGTTTTTAATCGGAACGTCTTTCTTTTTAAACTTTTCTTTTACTTTTTCGTATTCGGCGAGCATTTTTTTGATTTTAGATGCCGGTACGGCAAAGCCAATATTCTGCGCATTCTGAACCACTGCTAAATTAATTCCCAAAAGTCTTCCTTCCAAATTAAGAAGCGCGCCGCCGCTAGAGCCCGGATTGATTGAAGCGTCCGTTTGAATGAGGTCCGTGAATGAATGGTTTCCGGTTCCCGCGTTGAACGAGCGACCCGTGCCGCTCACAATCCCCGAACTCACCGAGCCATTGAGTCCCAGCGGGTTTCCGATCGCAATCACGGTTTCGCCGAGCAGAATATCATCCGAAAGCGGCACCGGTTTAATGGGCGAGGGTGGGCTGATTTGAAGGAGAGCAAGGTCATCGTCATTATCCGTTCCGAGTAGGCTAGCCTCCAGCGTCTGACCATCCTGTAAGGTCACAAACACGCGGCTTGCCATGTGAACCACATGCGCATTGGTGATGATTAGTCCGTCGCCCGAAACAACGACGCCCGATCCAAGACTTGTTGTTTTCATGGCATTGATAAAATTTTGGTTGTAGGTATTAAAAAAATTATCAAATTGATTTCCGTAATTTCCCCAAAAAGGATTATGCTGCAGGAGAACCAATTTTTCAGTGCTGATATTCACTACCGACGGCTCCACTTCCTTAATAATTTGAACAATGGGCGTTTCGCGCACACTTTGTGCAGCCCATAAGAGGGGAGATATCCCAATGAGAAGGACTCCCAGGATGAGGTTAAATCGGGTTCGAATTTTCATGACTTTACCTTGGTTTAATATACTGAATAGGCGTTTTCTTTTCAATAGCTTTGGCATACAATAGACGCGTTTCTTAAGGAGAAATCATGAAAAAAATATTCTTAGTGGTTGGAATGATTCTATTGGGTCAAGGGGTGCTGATGGCCGCAGAACGCGGAACGCCCGAATACGAAAAAATTAAAGAGTACAAAAAATCTCAGAAGGCTAAAAAAGAAGCGGAAAAATTAAATCCGCCGTCAAAGGAAAAGGGTTTCTGGCAGAAAGAAGCGGAGCGTTCAGGCTTTGCTGGAACGGGTGCGATGTTTTCAAATTCCGTCGGCCGCGTCCTGCCCTTTGACGCACCAAATTCCAGAAAAAAAGCCGAGTAAGAGAGCTTGTCTCGACTCATCGAATATATTCGCGCTGTTGCGCGGGGCGACAAGCCCGCACCACCCGTCGCCAAACTTCTCGACATGCGCATCACGACTGTGGAGGACGGACGTGTCACCATGCAAATGCCGGTGGATGAGCGCTATGGCAATCAGATTGGCACGACGCATGGCGGGATTATTTGTGACATCGCGGATGCGGCCATGGGCACCGCTTTTGCGACCACCTGCAATGAAGGCGAAACTTACGCCACGGTGGAGCTTAAGTGTAATTTCTTGAGACCCGTATGGAATTCGATGTTGACCGCCAATGCCTGGGTCGTCCAGCGCGGTAAAACGATGGGAATGGCCGAGTGCGAAGTGCGTGATGGCGAGAATAAACTCATCGCGAAACTCAGTTGCACACTCGCTATCCTTCAAGGCGACGCCGCAAAAGGAAGAGCCTTAAGATAAGATTAACGAATTGTGCGACAAATACTATAAACCCCTCTAGCGAGCGATTCCTGGAGGGGTTTTTCATTTGAAAAAATTATATAATTATGGTAATATATAGTTAATATTGATAATTTATAAATAGATCAAAGGAGGATCCGTTTATGAGAATTGGCTCTAAGAAAATTTTAGCGATAGCGGCGCTAGGCATCCCATTAATTTTTAACTTGGCCATAGCCGCTCCGGGTGGCGGAGGGGATCATGATCGCTCCTCAGGATCCACTCAGAAACATTCTAAATCTTCGCATGATGGCGCTTCTCGCAAAGAGGCTTCAGCTCGGGGAGGTTCTTCCGAAAAATTAGGAAAGTCCGAAAAAATGAATCGATCGGAAATGCCAGGGCGATCTCAAGGGCACTCCGAAAAGTCCAGATCTCCTAAAGAAGGTTTTAAGAAACCAGAAGGCGCCAAAGGTTCTCGCAAGCAATCGCAAGGTGAAAATGCCGGCAGCAATGCCGAAACCGTTTATAGCGACAGCCGCGCCGAGCAAGACCAGCGTCAATCGAATACGGAGGCTGCTTACAACAACACGCAGCAAACCGTGGACGACGCTGTCACGGCTCAGAGCTCAGCCGATTCCCAACAAGCCTCCAGTTGCCAGAGTCAGTATAGTTCGTGTCTTCAATACGCGGAGGACGCTCGAAAAAAATGTGCCGATAAATCCGGCGACTCTAGTTCCTGCGAGTCAGCATACAATCGGGCGAAAACCATATGCACGGATCAATTGGATAGCTGCATGGGGTAGTAGGTTAACATTCTTATAAAGGGAGAGAAGCAATGAGCGAAGAAGAATTGGCTGGTAGTCCGGAAGAATCCAAAGCAGATAAATTTAAAAGACTCGCACAGTCACGCGTAAATAACGCCATTTCTAAAATTGACTTGATTGGAAATTTATCGAGTTCCAGTTATGAGTTTACCGCGGATCAGGTGGAGAGAATTCTTTATAGCGTCCGTGCGGCTGTTGACGACGTGGATAAAAAATTCCAAAAAGGATTAAATAAAAAAGGATTTAACGATCAGGGAAAGTTTAGGCTTTAATTGCCTGAGTGAAGTCCTGCGACTGTGCCGGAGGCCCAGGCCCAGGCGAGATTAAATCCGCCGCGTTTTCCGTTCACGTCTAAAATTTCGCCCGCAAAGAATAGTCCAGGGCATTTTTTAGATTCCAATGTTTTTAATTGAATTTCCGAAATACTGATGCCCCCTGCGGTGAATTCTGCTTCAGCCCACCCGCGTGTCCCCGTGATGTGAAAGCGGCGGTTTTTGAGTGCCGTGCTGATGGTTTTGGGATTTCGAGTTTCAAGAGTTTTGAGAAGTACTCGCGAAAACTTGGGAGGCAAAAGCCCTATCAGTAGCTTGTCGCTAGGGAAATTAAGCCTCAGTCTGCGTGCCATTTCTTTCTCTAGCTCATTTTCATGAATAAACGGAATGAGATCGACCAGAAGCCATGCGTCTTTGTCGAGCGAGCGATGCAGCGAAATCGCAATCTCGTCGCTCGAATCAAACACCGCGAGCCCCGACAATCCGTAATCTGTAAAAAGCAGGTCGTGTTCTACGGCGTGCCCAGTAACAGTACCCACTTCATATCGAACGGACGCCAAAATTTTTTGACCGGTAAGTTCCTTGCACCAGGAGTCGTCGCTCGTTAGCGGAACCGTGATCGGAGCGGTGTTGACGATGGTGTGGCCTAAGTGTTTTGCCAATTCGTAGGCGCTTCCATCCGTGCCGTAAACGGGGTAGGATTTTCCACCGGCGGAGAGCACGACGTGTTTGGCTTCAAAAGATCCAGCGGGTGTATCCAGTAGAAAGCCGCCCTTCATTTTTTTTATTTCCGTTACCGGGCAGTCGTATTTTATTTCAACGCGTTGCCTCGTTAGTTCAAGCTCCAACGCGTCGAGCACTGAGGCCGCCTGGTTCGTGATAGGGAAGACGCGGCCGTCTTTGTCGGAATAAAGTCTGAGTCCCAGCTCTTTAAAAAATTTGAGAATATCTGCGCGTCCAAATTGAGCAAAAACCGACTCCACAAGTGCCTTTGCTGGGGCATTAAAAAAGGAGCTATCAAGCTTATCGTTTGTGAGATTGCAGCGGCCGTTTCCGGAAATGCGAACTTTCTTACCGAGTTTCTGCATTTTTTCGCAAATGAGAACACGCGCACCTTTTCGTGCGGCACTGATCGCCGCAGCCATGCCAGCTCCTCCTCCACCAATAATGATTACATCGAATGTGGGCATGGACGCATTTTAGCACACAAGAGCTTTTGTCTCGGGATAGCCATCTAGCGCCCACTTAGGCTATACTGTGCGCCACAGGAGAAGGTTATGAGTCAAGCGCACCCCAAAAGTTTTAATGGTTTAGGCATTAGCCCCGAAATCCTAACCGTGCTGGAAAGTCTCAAATTTGAAGTTCCGACACCCGTGCAGGTGAAGGCGATTCCTGTAGCAAATGAAGGAAAAGACGTGCTGGGCATTGCGCAAACCGGCACGGGGAAGACGCTGGCGTTTGGCGTTCCCATGATTCAACGCCTTCGCACCGAATCTGGCCGCGCGCTGATCTTAGTCCCCACCCGCGAATTGGCCCTTCAAGTGGATGCGACCATTCGGAAATTAGGCAACCCCTTCGACATCCGTTCCGTGATTGTGATCGGCGGCATGGACATGGCCACACAGGTGAAGCTTCTTAAAAAAGAAACGATCCGTGTGATTATTGCGACGCCTGGCCGGCTTCTGGATCATTTCGAACAAAAAACGTTGAACGCAGAAGATCTTAAAATGGTGGTTCTCGACGAAGCAGACCGCATGCTCGACATGGGTTTTGCGCCGCAAGTTGAGCGCTTGGCCAAATTTTTACCCAAAAATCGTCAGACTTTATTTTTTTCCGCGACCATGCCTGAGGCCGTGGTAACGCTCGCAGCTTTGTATATGACAGCACCCGTGACAGTGGAAGTGGCCCCCTCGGGCGCGGCCCCTGAAAAAATTGTGCAGGAGCTTTATATTATTCCAATGGAGTCAAAGCTCGAGCTATTGTCTAAAATTTTATCTAAAACCCGCGGAAGCGTGCTTATTTTTACGCGCACCAAGGCCAATGCGTGGAAGCTTGCTGAAGCGCTGAGACAAATGAAGTTTACCGCCAATGAGCTTCACTCGGACCGCACCCAAGGCCAAAGGCGTCATGCGCTGAACGGTTTTAAAACGGGCGTTTACAAGGTGCTCGTTGCCACCGACATAGCCGCGCGCGGCATCGACGTGAAGGGGATAGAGCTCGTGGTGAATTTTGATTTGCCGGATGAGACCGAAAACTATGTGCATCGCATTGGTCGCACCGGCCGCGCGGGACTTGCGGGTCACGCCATCACGTTTGCCATGCCCAACGAAAGCGGAGACATTCGCGCGATTGAAAAATTAATGAAGACCGCTTTGAAAGTGGTCCATCACCCGGCCGTTCCATCCGCAGAATTCGACGAAACCCTGCGGCGCTCCAAGCGCAAACACGTTTACGAAGACGAAGAGCGCCACAAAGACGGTCGACCCCAGTTTAGAGGCTCGACTCAACTCAAACAGTTTATTGAACGCAAAGCGCAAAGAGAGAAACATGCCGAAGGCGATATTCATCCGCCACGCGGAAAGCGTCGCTAACGCCGGGGAAAAAACCCAGGATCCCGTTTCGACCGCTCTTTCGGCTAAGGGTGTTGTGCAAGCGGAGGAGTTTGCCAAAACCATTGTGACCGCGCCGACTTTACTGGTGAGCTCTCCATTTGACCGCGCTCGAAACACAGCGCTTCCCGTGGCCAGGCGTTTTCCGGCCGTCCCTCTAGAGGAGTGGGCCATTCAGGAATTTACTTACCTATCTCCAGATAAATATCATGGCACCACCGTGCAAGACCGTATGGCGAACGCGGCTATTTACTGGGAGCGAGGGGATTCTCTTTTTGTAGATGGTCCCGGTGCTGAAAGTTTTCAAAATCTCATCAAGCGCTGTGAAGCGACTGTCGAACGTTTAAAAAAAATTCCATCCGGCACTGTTCTTTTGTTTAGTCATCAGCAATTTGTTTCGGCGATCCGTTGGCACCTCGAAGGACGCTTTAAAATGGTTAATGCCACAACGATGCGCGAATTCCGTCGCTTTCTTGTTGAACAGCCAATCGAAAATTGCGGCCGATACGAAGTGAATCTTGGCCCTCATTAGCATTCAGGAAGTGTCGCTCGCACTCGGCGGGCCGCTTCTTTTTGACAACATCAGCGTCCAGATCGAAGCCGGCGAGCGCATCGCACTACTCGGCCGCAACGGCTCCGGAAAAACCACGCTCATGCGCGTACTTGCGGGTCAAATCAAAGTCGACAGCGGTGAGATTGGTTTTCAAAAAGGCATTCGCATCACGCTGCTTCCCCAAGAAGTGCCGTCGGACATTACCGGTTCGGTGTATGACATTGTGCTCTCGGGGCTTCCGGACCGCGTCAAACTTTTAGGGGATTACCACCATTTAAGCCACCGTCTGCAAAGCGAATCTTCGCCTCAGCTCCTGAAGCAACTCGACGCGCTTCAAACCGAAATGGACCGCACCAATGGCTGGGAAACCGAGCGCGAAATTGAAAACGTAATTTCTCACATGAAGCTCGACCCCGAAAGTTTTTTTGAAAAATTATCCGGTGGTCAAAAGCGCCGTGCGCTTCTGGCGAGAGCACTCGCTTTAAAACCGGACGTGTTGCTTCTCGACGAACCCACCAATCACTTGGACATTGAGTCCATTCAGTGGCTCGAAGGATTTTTAAAAGAATACACCGGGACGATTTTCTTTGTGACGCACGATCGTATGTTTATGACGAAGCTCGCGACAAAAATTATGGAGCTCGACCGCGGGCATCTTCACAACTGGTCTTGTGATTATCCGACATTTTTAGAACGAAAAAAATTGGCACTTCACGCAGAGGCGAGGGAGTGGGAGGAGTTTGATAAAAAGCTAGCCCAGGAAGAAGTGTGGATTCGTCAGGGCATTAAAGCGCGCCGGACGCGAAACGAAGGCCGCGTGCGCGCACTCGAACAATTGCGCGAAGAAAAAAAGGCCCAGCGACAACTGATCGGTAAAGTGCGCATGAAGGCACAGGAAGCCGACCGCTCGGGTCATGTCGTGACGAAGGCCGAAAATATTACCCACGGGTACGGTGAAAAAAAACTTATTCAGAACTTTTCAGCGCGCATCATGCGCGGCGATAAAATTGGTGTGATTGGTTCGAACGGTACGGGCAAAACCACTCTGCTTCGGATTCTTTTAGGTGAGATCAAACCGCAGGAAGGCGTGGTTACACTCGGAACCAATTTACAAATTTCCTATTTCGATCAGCTTCGCGAACAGCTCGACGAAAATAAAACCGTGGTTGAAAACGTCTGTGGTGAAACCGATACGGTCACAGTAGAAGGAAGACCGCGCCACGTGATGGGGTATTTGCAGGAATTTCTTTTTTCGCCCGACCGCGCCCGCACGCGCGTTAAAGTGTTGTCGGGTGGGGAGCGTAACCGCCTGCTTTTAGCTAAGCTTTTTACCAAAACGTCCAATTTGCTCGTGATGGACGAGCCCACTAATGATTTAGACGTGGAAACGTTAGAGCTTTTAGAGGAGCTGCTCGTCAATTACTCCGGCACGCTTATTTTGGTGAGCCATGACCGCGCATTTTTAAACAACGTGGTGACCTCGACGATTATTTTGGAAGGCGACGGCGTGATTTACGAATACCCCGGCGGTTACGATGATTGGCTCGCGCGCCGCAGTCAAAAAGTTTCAGAGGAGGAAGAAACCCCAAAAGAAGAGATCGTAAAATTAAAATCACCCACAATTGAAAAGCCCGTTAAGCTTAAAAAATTAAATCAAAAAGAGCAAAAAGAATTGCTGAGTATCCCACTTCTCATTGAAAAACTAGACACCGAGCAAGCGCAGATCGTTGAAAAAATGGCCAATCCCAATTTCACGATGAAAGACTCCATCAAGATCGCTGAAACGAAAGCGCGCCTCGCTGCCATCACAGCAGAGCTCGCTGTGCTCTACGAGCGCTGGGAAGCTCTGGAAAAAATTAAAAACCTAACCGAAGCCTTGTAGTGTGATTTCCGCCGCCCAAAAAAATATAAAAGATATTCTTTCGTTATCTGTAAAACATTCCGATTTTCAATCGGCGGTTATCGTGTCCGATGCGCAGTGTGAGCTCTCAAAAATTCTAAGCCGCGCCTACCGGGACTGCTTGCCCTCAGCGCAATTTGTGGATTTTGATTCCACGTCGCCCAGCGAGGTGCTCGCCACGTTTAAACGCTTAAAGCCGTCCGATCTTGTGGTGCTCATTCAGTCGTCTAATTTTCGCTTAGAGGCTTTTCGTTTGCGCGTGGAGCTCTTTAACCAGTCGCTCAAAGTCATTGAGCACGTGCATTTAGCCAAAATGAAAGACACGGAGCTCGAAATTTACATCGATTCGCTGGCGTATGACCCGGATTATTTTTGCGGAGTAGGGGAAGCGCTTAAAAAGCGGATGGACCGCGCCACGCGGACCGAAATTAAAAGTGGTGATGAGTGTTTGGTGGTTGAAGGGATGCTCGAATCCGCAAAACTCAACACCGGCAACTACTCTCAGATGAAAAATGTGGGCGGGCAGTTTCCGATCGGCGAAGTTTTTTCGGAAGCGCAGGATTTAACCCGAGTGAATGGTTGCGCGCAAATTTTTGCATTTGGGGATGCGGAATTTAAAGTCAACAAACCCAAAACACCCATCACGCTTGTGATTGAAAGTGGGAAAGTGGTAGATGTTCGAAATTCGACTCCGGAATTTGACCGCGTGCTTGCCACGATTCGCGCTGACGAGGGGGATGTCTGGGTGAGAGAGCTTGGATTTGGATTAAATCGCGCGTTTACGAAAGAGCGTACGGTGATCGACATCGGAGCGTACGAGCGCATGTGCGGCGTGCATTTGTCGCTCGGCGTCAAACACACCGTTTACAAAAAGCCTGCATTCACCCGAAGCATGGCCAAGCATCATGTTGATGTGTTTATAGACACTACGCAAGTTTTGCTGGGTGGTGAGAGCGTCTACCACGGTGGAAAGTGGATGATTGGTCGGAGCTGAGGGGTGTAGTGAACCGAATACCCCTCAGCGCCGATTGAATTAAATCTAAGGAGTTGACAAACTAAACGATCGTTCAGTATAGTATGTCCAGAGGGAGAGTCCCAATGGCAAAAACGATTGAGTGGTCGAAGGCCGTCGCAAAGTTAAGAGAGTTTTACCGCGCGCAGAAGCGCCCGCCGAGTTTCCAGGAAATAGCCGAACTTTTTTCTTACAAATCCAAAAACGCCGCGTTTGAACTGGTCGAAAAATTAATCGAAAAAGGATTTCTAAAAAAGGATTCCAAGGGAAAAATTCTTTTTGATTCGCTTCTGGGTGTGAAGCTCTTGGGAAGCGTGCAGGCGGGGTGGCCCAGTCCCGCCGAAGAAGAGCTTGTCGACACGATGAGTTTGGATGAATACCTCATCAAGCACCCCGAGCAAACTTTTCTCGTGAAAGTGTCGGGCGACTCAATGATTGACGCGGGCATTCACGAAGGGGACTTGGTGCTGGTTGAGCGCGGCCGCCAAGCCAAGCACCGGGACATCGTGATCGCTCAGGTCGACAACGAGTGGACGATGAAATATTACGAAAGAGTCGGCTCGGCTGTTCGGCTTGTAGCTGCCAATAAAAAATATCCGCCCATTGCTCCCAAACAAGAACTGAATATCGGCGGCGTTGTCGTCGCTGTGATCCGGAGGTACAAATAATGACGCTCAACTTGCATTCGCTTCCAAAGGCCATTGTTCACATCGACTGCGATTCTTTTTTTGCGAGTGTCGAGCAGTCGCTTGACCCCAAGTTAAAAGGAAAGCCCGTGATTGTCGGAAAAGACCGCGGGATTGCGGCCGCATTTAGCATTGAGGCTAAGCGCTGTGGGGTGACGCGCGCCATGCCGCTTTATGAAATTAAAAAATTGTGTCCGGACGCGGTATTTTTGCCGTGCGATTACGAAACGTACAGTTTGGTGTCCAAACGTTTTTACGGAATTCTGCGGCGCTTTACGCCGGATGTGGAGGAGTACTCCATCGACGAAGCATTTGCCGATCTCACGGGTTTGCGGCGCGTGTATCACGGTTCGTACGAGTCGATTGCACTAGAAATGAAAAAGACGGTCGAAAAGGAACTTGGGATCACCGTCTCGGCAGGTTTAAGTCTCACCAAATCGATTGCAAAAATCTGCTCCAAAGACAACAAGCCCTCCGGCTTTACCTGTGTAAAAGGGTATGAGCTTCACGAGTATTTGAAAAGCGTTGCGGTCGAGCGCGTCTGCGGATTTGGACCAGCGAGCACCGCACTTCTGAATAAGCATGGTGTCGCGACGGTGTGGGACTACATTCAAAAGCCTGAACTGTTTGCGCAAAGCTTGCTTGGAAAAATTGGCGTCGAGCTCTGGCATGAATTAAAAGGTGATTCGGTTTACCCGGTGTCGATTGAGAAAAAAGAAGCGCAAGCGACGCTTAGCAAAACTAAAACCTTTACACCGGCGTCGAGCGACCGTGAGGTGGTGCGTGCTCAGCTTATTCGCAACATGGAGTCGGCGTTTATCAAGTTGCGCCGCCACGGACTGCGCACCAAAGCGATCGGGGCGTATTTAAAAAATAATGATCACCGCGGCAAAGGGCTTTTTGCAGAGCTTGAGCGCCACACCGATTCACCGCTTGAGGGGATTAAAATTGTATCGGGACTTTTCGACCGCTTGTTTGAACCGAATGTGCGCTACCGCGCAACCGGCGTGTGGTTTGAAGATTTGGAAGGCGGCATCGAAATGCAGAGAGATTTATTTGAAGACCCGGTGCGCGTGAAAGGCATGAAGGAAATTTCCAAAACGATTGATGAAGCCGGTGAGATGTACGGCAAGCACGCGCTTCATTTAGGGGCGAGTGATCTTTTGCGCGAGCATCGCCAGCACTTGGGCGAGCGGGGAGATTTTTCTACGCGCAAGCTCAATCCCCTAAAAGGCGAAAATTTTCGCCAGCATCTGGGCATTCCGTTGTGGGATGTTAAAGTGTAAGATACTGCCTCATGAGACATTTTAATCCAAGACACGACCGGCATGAGCGTCCGCGTCAGCGCGACGAGGCGGAGAGTCGGTTTCTAGCCGGTATCGCCGTCGACCCATCTCCGAGAATTCGCCTAGAAGACGGCTCTAAAGAATTCACCACGCGCGCCATAGATCTCATTTGTCCCATCGGAATGGGGCAGAGGGGTTTGATTGTGGCACCTCCCGGTTCCGGTAAAACGACTTTCTTGAAACACATTTGTCAGGCCGTATCGAAATCTCAGCCTGCGATAAAACTTTACTGCCTGCTCGTTGACGAGCGCCCCGAAGAGGTGACTGATTTTAAACGAAGTGTTCCCGCAACGCTTTATTGGTCCTCCTCCGATGAAAGTTATGAAAATCATATCCGCGTGGCAGACGAATTGATGCGCCAAGCGATTCGCGAGGCGGGCAATGGTGAAAACGTGATGGTGGTGATTGATTCGCTCACACGTCTCTCGCGCGTGCACAATGCCGAACGTGGCTCGAGTGGACGGACCCTTTCAGGCGGAGTAGATGCGCGAGCGCTCGAAGTACCGCGACGAATTTTTGGCATGGCGCGCAAAATTGAAAATGCCGGCTCACTCACGATTCTTGCCACAATCTTAGTCGACACCGGAAGCCGCATGGACCAAGTCATCTTTGAAGAGTTTAAAGGCACCGGCAATATGGAAATTGTTCTAAGCCGCGAAATCTCCGGGCACCGCATTTACCCGGCAATTGATATTTCTAAAAGCATGACGCGACGTGAGGAATTATTGGCCACCGGTCCCGAACTCGGCAACATGCGCAAACTCCGCCGCGAACTGGTGAAGCTCGGCAGTGTCGAAGCCGCCAAAACGCTCGTGTCTCTCCTCGAAAAATTTCCCACAAACACCGAACTTCTCGCGGCTCAGCGTTAAGCGGAAGCCAGTCAAAAAAGCTTCCTCGCTCCAGGTCCCCCGCCTTCGGCGGGCCACGCCTATTCCGATGTTAGATGAGTTTTTTGGTGAATTATCATGCGAATAAAATCCAAAACGTTTGGGTTCTGTGGTCGGCGCATGCCTTTCGCTCCGGAAACTTTTTTGACTGGCTTCCGCTTCTTTGTGTTTGCCGGGCTAGTCGGAGTTGAGGGGTGTTCGCAGGCGTAGTGAACCGAATACCCCTCAACGCCGACTGGATGACGCGTTACTAGTGCCGTGTTTCTTTAATTCGAAGCGTGAGGCCGATGCGCTTGCGGGGGAGATCAATCGTTAAAACTTTAACGGTGACAATTTGCCCAGTCTTAACAACGGCATGCGGATCTCGCACGTAGTCGTTCGCGAGTTCTGAAATGTGAACGAGTCCATCCTGGTGAACGCCAATGTCCACAAACGCACCGAAGTTAGCGACGTTGGTGATCGTGCCTTCCAGAATCATGCCGGGTTTTAAGTGTTCCATTTCAGTGATTTTAGAATTCAGCACCGCCGCTTTAAACTCAGGGCGCGGGTCGCGTCCTGGTTTTTCGAGTTCTTCTAAAATGTCGGAAACCGTAGGCACGCCAAATTTTTCGTCGGCGTATTCCTCGGGTTTTAAATTTTGCAAGATTTCTGATTTGCCTAGAAGCGTTTTAAGGTCGAGCGACTGACGCTCCAAAATTTTATGCACGACTGGGTACGACTCGGGGTGAACGGCGGACGCATCCAGCGGATTGTCACCGTTTGGAATTCTTAAAAAACCCGCCGCTTGCTCAAATGTGCGCGGACCAAATTCGAATATTTTCTTAAAATCTTCACGCGATCTAAACGCACCGTTTTCGTTGCGGTACAAAACCATTTTATCGGCCACGCGGCGCGTGAGGCCGGCGACGTAAGACAAAAGAGAAGGGGACGCGGTGTTCACATCGACGCCGACGGCATTTACGCAGTCTTCGACCACGTTGTGAAGCATTTTACCGAGACGAATTTGATTCACGTCGTGTTGATATTGACCCACACCAATGGACTTGGGATCGATTTTCACGAGTTCCGCGAGCGGGTCTTGCAGGCGCCGCGCAATAGAAACCGCGCCACGCAAAGTAACATCGAGCGTTGGCAGTTCACTCGAGGCCAGTTCCGACGCCGAATACACCGACGCCCCCGCCTCAGACACCACAATTTTTTGAATCTTAGAATCCGGCAATAATTTTATAAGATCGACGGCCAGTTTGTCGGTTTCGCGTGACGCGGTGCCGTTTCCGATGGCGACAAGTTCGATGGAGTGTTTTTGAGCGAGCTCTTTTAATTTTCGAAGCGCGCCATTCCAGTCGTCGCCCGGTGGGTGAGGGTAAATCGTGGCGCACTCGAGCACTTTTCCGGTTTTGTCGACACAAGCGACTTTGACGCCGGTGCGAAAGCCAGGGTCAAGACCCATCGTGGCGCGGCTACCGCCGGGTGCTGCCAAGAGAAGGCTTTTTAAGTTTTGAGCGAACACGCGAATCGCTTCCTCTTCCGCGTTCTTTTTGAGCCGCAAGATCAAATCAATTTCAAGGCCGGCGCGAATTTTGTATTTCCAGGCAAACTTCACTGCTTCCAAGAGCCACGGGTCTCGCAGTGACCGAGCCAAGCGCACGTTAAATTTTTTAAGAATTTCAAAAATGTATTCTTCGTCTTCGGTTTTTTTATCGGTGTAGCCCACAAGGCCGGTTGTCTCCATTCGAACCGATAAAACACCTTCCGCGCGCCCGCGCAAGATCGCGAGAATCCGGTGAGAGGGGAGTTTCGCAAGCGCTTCACGGAAATCAAAATAATCTAAAAATTTCTGAGCGTCAGCGACCTGCATTTTATCTTTTGCGGAAACCTTGGAGTAAAGATAACCTTCGCGCCAGAATTTTTCACGCAAGAAACTCACGAGCTCCGGATTTTCAGAAAAAGTTTCCGCCAAAATGTCCCGCGCGCCGTTTAGTGCTTGCTCAAGCGAGGCAATGCCTTTAATTTCGGAAACGTATTTCAAGCCTTCTGCTGAGGGGTCCGTAGCGGAGTCGTTTAAAATTTTGAGAGCAAGGGGTTCGAGTCCAGCGGCGCGAGCGGCTTCGGCCCGGGAATTTTTTTTAGGTTTAAATGGTAAGTAGAGATCTTCGAGTTCGGCTTTGGTTTGTGCTTTTTCAATCGCATCTTTCACGGCGGGGGTTAATTTTCCCTGCTCTTGAATCGAGTCTAAAATAGATTTACGTCTCGATTCCAGTTCTCGCAAATACTCCAACCGATCGGCCAGTGCGCGCAAATGAGTGTCCGTTAGCCCGCCTGTAACCTCTTTGCGGTAGCGCGCAATGAAAGGAACGGTGGCGCCGCCATCCAAAAGACGGATCGCCGCCCAGATTTGATGAGGTTTCACCGCCAGTTCTTTGGCGATGGTTTGTTCTATGGGCAAAGAGCCCGCTTCGACGACGGTGGAATTCATGGATCAGCAGTATATCAAATGAACGGCCGTCCATGGTATACTCACGCCACTTATGACAAATGAAAATCAAACCGCGACGTTTTACGGCTTGGGAATCGCGCCAAGCATTTTAGAATTGTTAGACAAAATGAAGTACAGTGTTCCAACACCGATCCAGCAAAAAGCCATTCCGATTGGCCTGGAAGGAAAAGACGTGCTCGGAATCGCCCAAACGGGAACCGGGAAAACACTCGCCTTCGGAATTCCCATTATTCAACGCCTTCTGCAGAACCCGGGCCGCGCACTGATTTTGGTGCCCACTCGTGAACTCGCCGTGCAAGTTGATGAAACTTTGAGAAAATTAGGACAGCCTTACAACATCCGCACCGTGATTTTGATCGGCGGCATGAATATGTCCATGCAGGTTCAGCAATTGAAGAAATCTTTCACGCGCGTGCTTATTGCAACGCCTGGACGTTTTTTAGATCATCTTCAGCAGCGCACGGTGAATCCGGCGGATCTGAAGACCGTGGTGCTCGACGAAGCGGATCGCATGCTCGACATGGGTTTTGCGCCGCAGATCTCAAAGATTGCCAAGTTTCTGCCCAAGGATCGTCAGACTTTATTCTTCTCGGCGACGATGCCGGAATCCATTTTAAAAATTGCGTCCGAATACATGAAACTTCCGATCCGCATTGAAATCGCGCGACCGGGAACCACAGCGGACAAAATTACGCAGGAGCTTTTCATTGTCCGTCAGGGCATGAAGCAAATGCTGCTTGGAAAATTACTGGAGCAGTACCGCGGCAGCGTGCTCGTATTTGCACGCACGAAAATTAATGCCCGTAAAATTACTCAACATTTGCGTCAGACGGGGCATACGGCGAATGAAATTCACGCCAACCGTTCGCTCGGTCAGCGCCGTGAAGCGCTCGAAGGTTTTAAAACCGGGCGCTACCGCGTACTGGTCGCCACCGACATTGCCGCACGCGGCATTGACGTGAAGGGGATCGAGCTTGTCATTAATTACGATTTGCCGGACGACATTGAAAATTATGTTCACCGTATCGGCCGCACCGGCCGCGCGGGACACTCCGGTCACGCGATTGCTTTGGCAACGCCGGATCAGGGGGCCAATGTTCGCGATATCGAAAAAATGATTCGCGGATCGCTTAAAGTTTCTATTCACCCGGCCGTTCCTCCGGAGAAATTTTCAGGAGCTTCGACGCCGTTTCGTCCTCAGCAGCAGCGGCATTCGAGCCAACATCGCCGGCCGCATGGCGGCGGACAGCACTCCCGTCCTTACGGGGGTGGTGGGAATTCGAGACCCTACGGCGGCGGCAATTCGCGCGGTGGAAATTCTCAAGGCGGCCAGTCACAAGGCGGTCATTCCAGTGGCGGACAAAGACCAAGAAATAGTTTCTACGACTAAGCGTTGTTCTTGGTGCGGGGACGACCCGCTGTACGTGGCTTACCACGACACCGAGTGGGGAGTGCCCATTCACGATGACCGCAAACTCTTTGAATTCATCATCCTCGAGGGTGCTCAAGCAGGTTTAAGCTGGCTCACGGTTTTAAGAAAACGCGAAAACTACCGCAAGGCGTTTGATCAATTTGACGCTAAAAAAATTGCAAAGTACGACGCCAAAAAAGTCCGCGAACTGTTAAACAATCCCGGAATTATCCGAAATCGTCTTAAAATTTCAGCGACCATCGACAACGCAAAAGCGTTTCTTAAAATTCAAAAAGAATTCGGTAGTTTCGACAAATATCTCTGGCGGTTTGTTGCGCATAAGCCTAAGCCCAACAAAATTAAAACCCTAAAAGACATTCCAGCGAAGACGGCTGAGTCCGACGCCATGAGCATAGACTTAAAAAAACGCGGCTTCCGTTTTGTGGGTTCGACGATTTGCTACGCTCACATGCAGGCGACCGGGATGGTGAATGATCACTTTGTAGATTGTTTTCGGCGAGACGCCATCTAACTTGATTTAATGCGACACTTTCGCGCTTTCGCCGGCGTCTAACTCTATAGAAACGGGAGGAATAAAATGAAAATTACATCTATTCTGGCAGCGCTATTGCTTTTTATTGCGGTTCCTGTATTCGCCAATGACGGCGGAGCCTGTGCGGCGAAGGGTAAGGGCGATTTTGCCCAAAAGAGAATTGAGCGCATGAAGGAAAAGCTTGCGTTGAGCGATGCTCAGGCCGACCAGATCAAGGGGATCTTTGAAGCCAAAAAGCAAAAAATGGAAGCGCTTAAGACAGAAATCGATGCCGAGGTGAACGCAGTTTTAACACCGGAGCAGAAAGAAAAGCATGAGGCGATGAAGAAGGAGTTCGCTGAGAAACATAAGAACGGCAATTGGAATAAGAAGAAACATCAGTCTAGCGAGTCACAAGAGTCCTAAAGCGCGGTAGCGTAAAAAAATAAAGCCCGAGCCGGAATCCGGTTCGGGCTTTATAATGCTTAAATCATGGAAGAGTTGAGCGAAAAACAAAAGGATCTTGAAATCATACAGCGCGTGCGTAAAGGCGACTGCCAAGCCTACGCGGACATTGTGCGTCGGTATCAGGTACGGGTATTGGCTCACTGCCGCACAATGATCGGGCAAGCGGACGCTGAGGACGCAGCCCAAGAAGCCTTTTTTAAGGCGTACCAATCGCTCGACCAGTTTCGCGAGGATTCGTCTTTTTACACCTGGCTTTACCGCATCGCTTCGAATCACTGTCTCACACTGCTGCGCTCCAAATCCCGCAAGCCCGTTGAATCTCTGGATGCTATCGCCGAAGATCAAAAGGAAGGGCTTTTAAATCTGTTTTCTCAAGGACCGGATTTTCGAGACACCATGGATGCTCGACAGCTTGTTGAGCGGGTTCTTTCGGCGCTTCCACCTAATTATTGCCTTGTTTTAACGCTTCGGGAGAGAGACGGTATGAGTTATGAGGAGATTGCGCAAGTGATGGAGAATTCGGTGGATTCTGTAAAGGCCCTTCTGCGCCGAGCGAGAGTGGAAGTTGAGGAGAAACTGCGACACTTTTTACCGCCGGATGGCGTCTAACAGGATAGGGAAAAAAGTTATGGAAAACGACGACTCTAAAAACTGGAAGAAAATTTCAAAGGCGCTGTTCACTCAAAAGAGCGAGCCTGCTTCAGAAGCTTTTGTTCAAAGTGTGATGGGTCGCATCCGTCAGGCGCAGTCATCTCCGCGTCTTGTGCGCATTCCGTCGTACTGGTTTGCGCCGGTCATTGGAATTGCCGCCATGCTACTTTTAGCGATTTTGCCCGCTCGAGTGCCGGTGTCGGCGGAGTCGATTATCTTAGGCGGAACCGATGCTGTTTCCGGCATGGCGATCACCGGCAATGTGCCGGAAGCCGACGATATTTTGAGTTTTGTCATGGAGGAACAATGAAAGCCCCTTTCAAAGAAATCATTATTGCACTTTTAATCGGCGGCCTCGTGGGTTGGTTTGCGGCCACGCGCAGTTTTGAGAGACCCATGCACGGCCGGCACGGTCAGTTGATTGAAAAGTTTAGCCGCGAACTTCATTTAACACCCGCTCAGAAAGATCAGGTGAGCGTGGTTTTGGAGTCTAAACGCGCGCAGTTTAAAGCGCTTCGTGAAGAGATGAGCCCTCGTTTTGAACAGTTGCGCGCATCTTCACAAAAAGAAATCGAAAAAATTCTTACTCCCGATCAAATTCCCGCCTTCAAAAAGATGGAAGAGCGCTGGCAATCCCGCCGTCAAAAATGGGCAGATAAAAATTAATTAGAACTGGTACCATGTAGGTAGGTTGCGGGAATCATCTCGCGTCGGTAAAGGGAGGTAAGCATGACACAGAACGGTAAATGCTTGATCTGCAAGCTGATTGGCCTGTTGCTCGTGGTGGGTGCGCTCAACTGGGGTTTGGTGGGAGCATTCAACTTCAACGTGGTCGAGCGGTTGCTGGGAAGCGTGCCGCACGCCGTGAGAATTGTTTACATTCTCGTGGGACTCGCCGGCATTGCGGGAGTCGTTTCCTGTATAAAGAGTTGTCCGTGTTCGTGCAAGAAAGATAAATAGAAGCAAATTATTGGCAGGACGGCATTCTTCTCAAGAGAATGCCGTCCTTTTTACTGATATAATCTACGCATGAACACCCGCCCAATGCCCTCTGTTTTTGTGTCTGATTTTGGACCTTTTCTAGCCGTAGAAAATGACGGGTACATCAGCATCCGCTACGGCAACGGTTTAATGAAAATTATTGTTTTTGGAGAGTCGTAGACGGGATGCAATTTTTGAGAACAATAAAATAGCTATGGAATCAAATTTTTGGATAAAAGTCTGGCAAGAAGGAAGAACGCATTTTCACCAGGCTCAGTTCAACACCAAGCTTTTAGAATATTTCCCGCGCTTAGCCCCTCAAAAGGGTCAAAAGGTGCTTGTTCCTTTGTGCGGAAAATCAAAAGACCTGCTCTGGCTAAGCCAGCAGAACCTGCTTGTGCACGGGGTAGAGTTGTACGACGATGCGGTAAAATCTTTTTTTAAAGAAAATCAGCTTCCGGCACCGGAAATAACCAGCGGGGAAGGTTTTACTCATTACACCCACCAAAATATCACCCTTAGCTGTGGAGATTTCTTTGCGTTAAATCAAAACGGTTCGTACGACTTTGTTTACGATAGGGCTGCTCTAGTCGCATTGCCAGCTGACATGCGAAAGCGTTACGCTCAGGTGGTTGAGCGCTCTCTCAAAAAAGGCGGTAAATGTTTACTATTTACTTATGAATACGATGCTTCCGCCATGGACGGTCCACCGTTTAGTGTGCCCACCCTTGAAATACAAGCGTTGTATCAGGGTGCATTCACTATTGAACTCGTCGAAAGCCAAAAGCCCACGAACGAGAGCGGCAGACTTTCTGTTGTGGAAAGTTTGAAGCAGAAAGTTTATATTCTGGAGAAGATGGGTTAAATGGGAGGGTAATACTCATGAAACAAAAGCCGCTTAAAAAAATTAGCTCTAAACAAGTGGAGGTTTTCAAAGTCCGCAACCGGCGCAGTTATGCGGCAATCTGCATGGACAATTTGTGCGAAGGCACGACGCCTAAGCAGGCGATTGGTCGTTTGTATCATCCCTTGCGGCGAATGGGGTATGAGCTTGTCGATTAAAATCCACCCATGACTGACCCACTTCACGGCATCACGCTTCAAGCTATCCTTGAGAGTCTTGTCGCTCGATACGGCTGGGAAGAACTTGGCCGAAAAATCCGCATCCGCTGTTTTAACTCGGACCCGAGCATTAAATCCAGCCTCACATTTCTCCGCAAGACTCCATGGGCTCGTGCGAAGGTAGAAAAGTTGTATCTACGCGCTCAAACTCAAGACCCCGCGTGAAATCCGATCTGCCTCGACCGGCGTTTTTTGATGGGTTCTTCTAATTCTTTGATTGCATGGAACACACTTCGAAATTGCTCATCGTAGCGACCCTCAATTTCTTCAATCTTCTTCTGTAGATCCTTATGTGTCAGAATATATTCTTTGAGTCGTGCGAAAGTGCGGATGATCTCGATGTTCACGTGAATTGCTTTCTTGCTATTCAGAACACTCGAGAGCATTGCGACACCTTGCTCGGTAAAGGCGAATACGTTAGGAGCATGTTTTAGACTTATCACAAATTGTGATATGTTCCGAATTTCTTCCCTTGTGAGTGAGAACATGAAATCAGCCGGAAAACGGTCAATATTGCGTCTAACCGCCTGGTTTAGCGCCCGGGTTTCAACCTCGTAGAGCTCGGCCAAATCCCTATCCAACATGACCTTTTTACCTCTAACCACATAGATCTTCCGTACGATTAACTCGTGAGACACAAACGACGACACTTCAATGGCCTTATTTTTAGACATGGCTTATTCCTCCTACTACACTAGACGTCAGACCCCCTCAAATTTTCCAAATATATTTCAATATTTTTGAAGCTCTTAACATTTTCACTCTAGAAATTGAACGGGCTGGCTTTTTAGTGAGTCAGGATTTAAACTGGCGCAAGTATGCTTCCGGGATGCATACTGGGTTTACACCATCCCTTTGCATTTCACTTTCCCGCCTGCTAAACTTTTCCAATGCCCATCAAGAAAGGCCTCTTAACTTTTTTCCTCGTCTCTAGTTTATTAATTTCCAATCTCTGGTCATCGCAAGCCGACACCGTCTACATCCCCGCTGATCAATATTTCGAAGTCACACTCAAAGTACCAGGGGTCAGTTCTTGAATCTTGAACGGCAACTTGGGGCAACCGTTTTTCAAGTTTCAAGAACTGACACCTTAATGTGATCAGTCTCGCGCGCGCGGCGGGGGCGAGCGGGCGGTTTTTTATTTTTAGAAAAGACATCGCCGAAAAATACCATGTATCAAATGACTTTATCTCGGACGCGATCAGGGAGCTCAAAAGTCAAAACCTTTTAGACGTGAAGTATGGCGCGATAGACCCTGAGAGCCACAAGCACGAACACGCCAGCGCCTACACGCCCTTAACGCTTTATGACCCGGAAGTTTTAAGGGAAAATCTCGGCAAGCTTGAAACAAAAGTGGGCGCGGAGAAATTGGAAAGAGCCATTCGAACGGCAAGCGTTGTGTTTAAACAAAATGACATTGCAACGCTGGAAGACTTGATAGAGCTCGAAAACCGTTATGGGCAGGCCGTGGTGCAAGAAGCGGCGCAAAAAATTTCAGTCAAAAGCACGGATAACCCCAAGAGAAGTGCCGGGTACCTGATCAATACGATTAAGAGTTTTCAGGACCCGCCGGGGAAGAAGAGCCTAAGGCGTAAATTTTAAACGTGTTAGAATAGTAAAAATTATTCAGGAGAACCTTAATGGCAAATCGATTCATGCGATCATTTTCTTTTTTACTTCTTTCGTCGAGCTTGTTGCAAGCGGTGGCATTTGCCGAAACCATTGAAGGCCGTGTCGCGGCGGTGGGTTCGTGGACGGTGGACGTGACCGTTTTCGACGCACAAGGCCGGCCATTTCCAAATGCGCTGCGCGTGAATGTGGACAGCGCAACTCAGCTTGCGGGACTGGACTCAGTTTTAGAACTAAACGAAGGCGATCCGGTGTCGGTGGACGCGCGGCAGATGGAATCTAAAAATTGGCACGCCGATCGAATTGCGCTATTGCAAAACAACAAGGTAAAGCCTGTGACAAAAGCATCGCCCTCCTTAAAAGACGCGCTCGGAAACCCGATGGTCCGCGGCGCGCTACTCGGAGCGGCAACCGGCGCGATTGCGGCCGGCGCTTCGGATGGCAAAGCGGGCAAGGGTGCACTCGTGGGTGCCGGCGTGGGTGCTGCGGCGGGTTTACTCGGTCAAATGTTTAGCTCGCGCTCAAATTCACAAGAGAATTCCGACAATTCATGAAAAAGTGCCCGTTTTGCGCAGAAGAAATTCAAGACGAAGCCATTAAATGTAAACACTGCGGTGAATTTTTAAGCAAGTCCCCAACACAACCGTGGTATCTGCAAACGAAAACCGTGGTGACCGCATTTCTTTTTGTGGGACCCTTCGCGTTGCCGCTCGTGTGGCTCAACCCTAAAATTAGCCGCGTCTGGAAACTCGCCATCACCGCCGCGACACTGGTCGCAACTTACTATCTCATTCAAGTGATGACGGAGTCGGTGAAATCCATTCTCGCGACGTACGGACAGCTCGCGGGGTTGTAGGTATTTCCCGATAAGGTATTTAGCATTTCCACTGATTCCCGATTTTTAAATTCTGCGTTAATATAATGGTTAGATAGGCGGAGGAATAAGCGAGAGATGAGCCCATCCGAAATAAATTTAAAAGCTGAGCAAGCGAAGACGCTAGCGTCACCCAGGCGGCCGTATGGATTTTTGGCGCGCGTTCTTTTTGCGACTTTGGATGTTTTTTACGGTCGTGAACGGACACTGTCAAAATTTAAAGTGTTGGAAGTGATTGCGCGGGTGCCGTACCAGTCGTGGGAGCAGATTGGCTACATTGCCATGACGCACACGTACAGCAAGCCTGATTTTGCCAGGCGTATATTTGATTTCGTCAAAGAAAGCCGGCATCAGCAGGACAACGAGCAGTGGCATCTTTTGATTTTAGAGGAATTGGTTCAGCATAAAAATCTGCGCGAGAATTTATTGCTTCACCGCGTGCTGCCGCAGGTCATAGCGTTTTTTTATTATCATGTGAGTTGGCTGCTCTATGTGGTGAAACCTTTGTGGAGTTACGCGCTGAACGCTGATTTTGAGGACCACGCCGAGCACGAGTACATGGAATTTGTACGGGACAACCCGGCGTACGAGAGCGAAAAATTTGAAAGTGCTTTTAAAGAAGACTACGGGGATTTTCAGAGTCTAGCGGATTTGTTCCGACGAATCGGACTCGATGAGCGCATGCACAAAGAAGAGAGTTTAGCGAGAACCGGACATGCGCGGTTTTCTTAGAGGAGATTCGAAGTGGATAAAAAAATAAACGGGATTGCATGGACGGATGAGGAATGCCCGCACGGAGAGACGGTGGTTTTTATACACGGCTTTCCGTTTAACCGATCCATGTGGCAGCCGCAAACGAAAGCGTTGTCAGACCGACACCGCGTGCTTTCGTTTGACGTGCGCGGGCACGGGCAGAGCGAGGTGGGAGATGGGCAGTACTCGCTCGAATTTTTTGTGGATGATTTGATGGCAGGAATGGATGAGTTTAAAATTAAAACTGCCGTGCTCTGCGGTCTTTCGATGGGCGGTTACATTGCTCTGCGCGCCGTCGAGCGGCACCCCGACCGCTTTAAAGCGCTGGTGCTTTGCGACACGAAAAGCGAGGCGGACAGCGACGAAGTTAAAATTAAACGCGCCGCCACTATTCGGAAAGTGAAGGACGAAGGTGTTGAGGCGTTTGCCGGCGGATTTGTCAAAACCGTTTTAGGTGAAAAGTCCGCGATGACAAAGCCTGAGCTTATTGAAAGCGTGCTCAAAATGATACGCGGGAATACAACACTTGGAATTTCCGGCGCGCTCCTAGCCCTGGCCGCGCGAACCGACACGACGGCGAGCCTTTCAAAAATCAAAATGCCGACACTCATCTTAGTGGGGGAGGAAGACAAGCTAACACCGCTAGCAAATGCAGAGGCGATGAGGCAAAGAATACCCAATTCAATCCTGCATGTGATTCCGGAGGCCGGACATTTGTCGAATTTGGAAAACCCGAATTTTTTTAATGAGCGCTTGCTAGCGTTTCTAAACTGAGACGCCGAATCAAGCGATAAACCGTTCTATATGTTATAATTACAAAAAAGGGGATACGCCCATGTCAAACGATTCCAGCGCCAAAAAATTCGAAGAAGCTCTGAGCCTGCTCAACGAAGCGGCTAAAGACAAAAAAGAAGAAATTCAAAACTTGATCACCAATAAGTATTCCAATTTCAGGGAAGCGGTTGAGGAAATGACGGACCGCAACCTGGACAATTTCAACCGGGTCCGCAAGATGACTGCCAAAGCCATTGAAGAGGGCGGGGACAAGGCTAAAGAAATCGCGGAGGAAGTGGATGAACAGGTTAAGAAAAATCCTTGGGCTTATATCGGTGGCGCGGCGCTGGGAGCGCTACTCCTCGGGTATATTCTCGGCAGCTCCAAAAATAAATAAATTTTTTGACGAGCTGATCCAACCGTATATGGCATGGATAGACCGCTTTAAAGGCGCGCTGCTGGGCGCGACGTTCGGTCTTCTGAAAGATTACCAAGATAAAACCGTAGAACTTGCCAAGATAAAAGCCGTGCAAGGCTACGCGGTGGCCATGCAAATGGTGCGCCGGCAGCTCTTGGCAATGCTGCTCATTTTTTTTTGTGTGATGGTGCTGGCCGTGGCGGTCGTGGCGCTTCCACTCGCGATTGTGCTGCTTTTGCCGATTGCGCTTTCAGTTAAAATTTCTGTTCTGTGCGTATTGACCGTTATCCTGATCTCACTGCTAGTCTGGACCGTGTCAGTTCTCGTGTCCGAGAGTCGCTGGATGCGATTCACCAAAGTCGAACAACTCGTTGAATCTGTTCTTAAAAAAGAAAACCCTTAAGTTAAAATTATGCATCGATTTGTGATCGATCCGCAAAAGATCGAAGAAGGCGTTGTTGTGCTAAACGCTAAAGAGAGCCGTCACGCCATGTCTGTGCTGCGTGTGAAACCTGGCGAAGCGGTGGAACTTTTGGACGGTAAGGGCAGCGTGCTGAGAGGAGTGGTGCGGTCGATTCGCGAAGAGGGTGTGAGTGTGACGCTCGATAAAAACACCGACGCAAGTCTGGGAGATAGCCGTAGAATTCCAATCGAAGTAACGCTTGCCGTGAGCGTGATCAAGCCCGAGCGCATGGAACTTTTGGTGCAGAAGGCGACGGAGCTGGGTGTGGCGCGAATAGTGCCGCTCGTGTCCCAGCACTGTGTGGTGAAGTTGTCTCAGGTGCGCTGGGATGTGAAGCGTGACCGTTGGCAGAGAATTGCCGAAGAAACCTGCAAACAGTGTGGGCTCGCGAAAATTCCGGAGATTGCACCCATTCAAAATTATGAAATTTTCATGAGAAGTTTAAAAGAGGCGTATAACACCATCCTCATCCCGACGCTGGCTCAAAAAGGACCGCTGGTTTCCGAAGCGCTGCAGGGGAAAAATTTGCAAAAGACACTCGTTTTAATCGGTCCGGAAGGGGACTTTAGCGCGTCCGAGGTCGAATTTGCGGTCAAAAAGGGAGCTCTGCCGGTGAGTTTGGGACCGCTGGTTCTCAGGAGCGAGACGGCGGGGATTTACATGCTCTCTATTCTGAATTTTTTATCGATTAACACATTGACAAAATGAATAATCGGTGGTATACTCCACGCGTTGCCGTCTATACTCTAATTACTTACTATCATGAATGAGATTATCTCACGGCTAACCTGGGCAGACTACTTAACGGCTATTGCCGTTTTGAGAGGGGCCTGGGTCGGCTATAAGTCCGGTTTGTTTCCGGAGCTGCTTCGCATTGTCGGATACGTCGTCACGGCGGTCGTAACGCTTTATTACTACGACCCAGTGGCGCAGTTGATTACGCTGAGAACCGTTTTAAATAGCACAGCCGCAACAGCGCTGGCTTTCTTTTTGGTGTTTGCGGTGACGTTTGGGATTACGAAACTAGCTTCATTTTTGCTGGTTAAAATTTTGAATGCCGGTGATGGTGGCGTGTTTTACAAGATTGCCGGAATGCTCGTGGGGATGTGCCGCTGGGTGATTTTACTCAGCTTAACATTTATGCTGATCGGCCAATTGCCGCTCACACCCCTCAAAAAAGACATTGAAGAAAAGTCGGTTGTCGGTCAAAAGGTCGCAAAGATTGCGCCCATGCTCTTTGAATACGTGCAGAGTTTTTCACCGCAGTTAAAAAAATAAGGAGCGCCGCATGATTCCGGAAGCGGTGCTCAACCAAATTCAGGACCGGGCGGACATCGTCGAAATTATTTCGGCGTACACCCCGATGAAGCGCGCGGGGCGGAATTTTAAAGCAAACTGCCCCTTTCACGGCGAGAAAACGCCGTCGTTCATGGTGAGTCCGGACAAGCAGATTTTTCACTGCTTCGGATGCGGGGCGGGCGGGAATGTGTTTGGCTTCCTGATGAAAATCGAAAAAAAAGATTTTCTCGAGGTGGTTGAAGACTTAGCGCTGCGGACAGGGATTGAGATTCCAAAGTCCGGATTTAAAGATTCAGAAGCCGATAAGCGGCGAGACATTTTTTTAAAGGCCAATGGAATAGCTGCGGATTTTTATCACCGCACACTGCTCAAGGATAAGGCCGCGGAAAAAGCGCGGACCTATTTAAAGAAGCGCGGAATCACTGAGCAGACGGTTGAAGATTTTAAGATTGGTTGGGCGCCGGAGACGTGGGACAGTTTTTACCAGTCGGCGCACGGACAGATTGCTGACGGAATTTTAGAAAAAGCAGGGCTGGTTCTTTCAAAAAAAGAGGGGAGCGGGTTTTACGACCGGTTTCGCTCGAGAGTGATGTTCCCGATTTTAGACGGCAAGGGTATTTGTGTGGCCTTTGGCGGGCGCGTGCTGGACGATTCGGTGCCGAAATACTTAAATTCTCCGGAGACGGAAATTTATTATAAAGGGCGCGAGTTGTACGGCTTGTTTCAGGCGCGTAAAGCCATTCGCGAAAAAGACGCGGTGATGGTGGTAGAAGGCTACATGGACGTGATTGCCTGTCATCAGGCCGGCGTGCAAAACGTGGTCGCGAGCTTAGGCACGGCACTCACACCGGACCAAGCGCGGCTCATGAAACGGCACACGAAAAACGTGTACATCTTGTACGACGCGGACAAGGCCGGCGAGATGGCGACGCTACGAGGACTTGAAATTTTCCTCGAAGAAGATTTGGAAGTGAAGATTGTGCGGCTGCCGGAAGGGCACGACCCGGATTCGTTCATCCGCGAGTATGGCCGGGAAAAATTTGAAAGTGAAGTGCTGAACGCAAAAAATTTATTTGAATACAAGCTGTCGCTTTCCAAAAAAAATAACGACGCGAAGACGATTGAAGGGAAAATCCGGATCGCCAATGAAATGGCGGGGTTTTTAGCGAAAGTAAAAAATGAGATTTCGCGCTCGGCCTGGGCGAAGGAATTGGCCAGGGGATTAGCGTTGTCGGAAGAAGCGGTTGCGGCGGAAATTAAAAAAGGCCAGTCGGCGTTTAAAGCAGGATGGAAAGCGCCTGAAAAAAATTTAGAAGCAAAAGAAGTTGCTAGTGTTAAGCCCAGCACTTTTGAGCGAATGCTGCTCGGGCTTTGTTTGGAAAATGAAGAGCTCGCAAGTCGCGCGAAGAATGAAATACGGCTTGAAGATTTTAAAAGTGAGACCGCACACGCGGTGGCTGAAAAAGTTTTGAGTTCTAAGGAATACGTGTCGGCAGCGAATTTGCTAACGACGTTTCGGGAAGATGCGAAGGCGACGGCGTTTATCGCGTCGGCGATTGCAGAGACCGAGTCGATGACCGAGCGTGAGAAAGCATTTGAGGATTGTGTGGCGCTCGCCAAGCGCAATCGCGTGAACAATCGGCGCGATGTTTTGCGGGCAGAGTTGTCCCAGGCGCAAGCGTCAGGGGATGCAAGTCAGATTCAAAAAATTTTATTCGAGTTTAACGAGATAAACAAAGGAATGAAGACACAACATGAAAAAAAATAAGAAAAACGAACCTAAGAATAACAATAAAGACAAGGTTGAGAAAAAGGCAGTAGTGGCCCGCATTGTCAAAGATGCCAAAGAGCCCAAAGATTTAAAAGTTGGCGAAGCCGCGCCCAAGGACGCCACGGACAGCGCGTCTATTCAGAGTAAGGGTGTTGAGCAGCTTGTAACCCTTGGAAAAGAAAAAGGATTTTTAACGTACGACGATATCAATCGTATTTTGCCGCGCACCGTGGTTTCGGCAGAAGACATCGATGATGTGCTCGTGACTTTAAATTCACAGCAAATCGACGTTGTGGACAACGAAGAAGACGCGGATAAAGATTCGGATGACGACGATGAGAAGGATTCGGATTCGGAGTCTTCGGAGCAAGAAGAGAAAAAAGAAGAGCCTGCTCCCACAAATATGTCGCCTGCTCGTTTAGAGCAGATGGATGATCCAGTGAGGATGTATTTGCGCCAGATGGGGCAGATCTCACTTTTAACACGCGAGCAGGAATTGGAACTCGCCAAGCGCATTGAAGCGGATGAACTGGAATTTAGAAAAGCTGTTTTTGAGAATGCCTACTCCCGTGATTACATTGTAGAGTTCACCCAAAAGCTCGTGAAAAACGAGGGGAATGTCGACGAGTACATCGACGAAGATTACAAGGTTCGCGATGATACGCCGAGAACGCTTCGCCGCATCAAAGCGCTCTTCAAACGCTTAAATAAAGTTCGCCGTGGTGCCAACATTACGGAATTGTTGATCGAATTCAAAGTAGCGCCCTACGTCGTGGAAGAAATTTTCCACGAAATTCGCGACGGCGTGATTCGTATTGAAAAAATTGATCGCGAGTTGGATAAATTCCGCAAGAAACGACTTCGTGCCGAGATCGGAAAGCTTCTCAAAGAACGCTTTCAACTCCTGAAGAAGTTTGGCCACAAGAACATTGAAGATCTGCGTGAGCAGTATCAGGTGATTCGCCGCAAAGAAACCAAATACCAGAAGGCCAAGAAGGAATTGGTTGAGGCAAACTTACGTTTGGTGGTGAGTATCGCCAAGAAATACACCAACCGCGGATTGTCGTTTCTGGATTTGATTCAAGAGGGCAATATCGGTTTGATGAAAGCGGTGGATAAGTTTGAATATCGCCGCGGTTACAAGTTTAGCACCTACGCGACGTGGTGGATTCGTCAGGCGGTAACACGCTCGATCGCCGACCAGGCCCGTACGATTCGTATTCCGGTGCACATGACCGAGACGATCAATAAGTTGATCCGCGTTTCAAGAACTTTGGTTCAAGAGACTGGAAAAGAACCGACTCCTGAAGAAATTGGCCAGCGCATGCGCATGGGCGTTGAGAAAGTCCGCGAAATTTTAAAAATTGCGCAGGAACCGATCTCGCTTCAGACGCCTATCGGCGACGAAGGTGACACACACTTTGGTGACTTCATCGAAGATAAACGCGCTGTCTCTCCCTCGAGCGCCACGACTTACGCGATGTTGCGTGAGCAGATGGACGAGGTTTTGACGACTCTGACGGATCGTGAACGCAAAGTTCTGAAGCTTCGTTTTGGTGTGAATGATGGTTACCCGCGCACACTTGAAGAAGTGGGTTCTATTTTTAGTGTGACCCGCGAACGTGTTCGTCAGATTGAAGCCAAGGCTCTTCGGAAACTCCGCCACCCCACGCGCTCTAGAAAACTAAAAACCTTCTTGGAGATGGGGGGAGGGGACGATCTGGATTTTTAAGCGACGCTTCTTTTTCTCGCAACCAGTGATTTCTGTGCTAAAATAAAAAACTTAGGCTTGCTTGGGCTCGTAGTCTGTAAAAAAGGGCCTGTAGCTCAGGTGGTTAGAGCAGCTGACTCATAATCAGCTAGTCGTTGGTTCAAGTCCAACCAGGCCCAAATTATTTATTTTAGGATGGTAAAAGATACTTAGGGGTGCGTAGCTCAGTTGGTTAGAGCGTTGCGTTCACATCGCAAAGGTCACTGGTTCGAGCCCAGTCGTACCCACCACGTGTTTAAAAAATTATGCCAATTGCGATACAAGATCAGATAAAAGTTCTCAAAGAGCTCCAGACGGTGGATTCAGAAATCCATCATCTGAGAAAAGAGCTTTCCGAGCAGCCTATTCTTCAAAAACAGATTGAAACTGAGTTTGAAAAAAAGAAAGTTTCATTAAAAGCTGCCGAAGATGAGTACAAGGCTTTCCAGCTCAAACAAAAAGAAAAAGAAATGGGGCTAGCCTCCTCAGAAGATAAAATTAATAAGCTCTCCGGGCAGCTCTATCAGCTTAAATCCAACAAAGAATACTCCGCGATGGAGATGGAGATCAAGGGTCTGAAAGCGGATAAATCCCTTTTAGAAGAAGAGATTCTTATTCTCTTAGATACGGTTGAGACCGCCAAGGCGAAGATTACAAAAGAAAAAGAAATTCTCGCCGGCGAGGAAAAAAAATTGAAAGCCGAAGTGGATGTTATTAAGAAAAAGTCCTCAGAGCTCGAGCAGCAAATTGCTCAAGGCGAGGAGAAGCGCAAAGTCCATCTTCCGGGAGTCGAAGCGCGGTTGCTCGCGCAATACGAAAAACTTTTGAAAAACCGGGATGGCCTGGCCGTGGCACCCCTTTTAAAAGGCTCCTGTGGCGGATGCCACATTGGGTTGCCTCCTCAGGTAGTGAACGAAATTCATATGCGCGATAAAATTATTACCTGTGAGTCTTGCGCGCGCATTCTTTACTTTGTGGAATGAAAATTAAAAAAGCCGTTGTTTTTATCGACGGAGCTTCCCGGGGAAATCCGGGACCCGCTTCCGTTGGAGTGGTGTTGCTCGAGGAAGACGGGAAGTTGATTCGGGAGTTCGGAGCAAAAATTGGAGTCACCACGAATAACGTTGCGGAGTATAGCGCGCTTTTAACGGCTTTGCAGGAAGCGTTGATGCTGGGCATACCCAATCTGGAAGTTCGTACGGACAGCGAGCTTTTGGCGAAGCAGTTTAGCGGTGAATACAAAGTCAAAGATCCAAATTTAAAAGTTTTGTTCTTTTTAGCAACACATCTAAAAAAAGGTTTTAAGAGTTTGAACGTCAGCCATGTGCCGCGCGAGGAAAATAAAAAAGCCGACGCGTGTGCCAACAGGGCGTTAGACGACGAATTTTTTTTGTAGATCGGATGGTCGCCCGCCGCGTTTTTGGCGGGAGGAAAGTCCGGGCTCCATTAAGCAGCGTGGCGGGTAACTCCCGTCATTCGTGTCTTCGGGCGCAAATAGGATCAGAGCTACAGAGACGAGCCGCTTTAAGGGCGGAGTGAAACGAGCAATCTCCACGCGGAGCAAGGTCAAATAGGGAGAGAGGGTGCTTACCCGCTTGTATCTCCGGGTAGACCGCTTGAGCTTGTCAGTAATGATAAGCCTAGATAGATGATCGTTTAAAACAGAACCCGGCTTACGGATCTGCAAAAAAACCGTCAAAGCGGCGCTTCGGGCAACCCCCGAAGTGTCCGTTTTGGCCCAAAATTTATGAACCCGATTAAAAAGTTCTGCTTATTTTTAATTTTGATCGCCCTGCCACTGCCCAATCTTTGGGCTGATACCGTCACTTTAAAAAATGGAAAACTTTTAAAAGGTTTGGTCGTGGAGCGCCACGAGGACCGCATTATTTTGAGTACCGAAAGCGGAGAGATTCCGATTCTTCTGCGCGGTGTCAAAGAGGTGAAGTACGATGACCCCGAGCAAAGCTTGTACCAGATGGGTCGAATGTATGAAAGCCAGTCGAAACTTGGGGAAGCTTTGTCTTTTTACGAAAAAGCTGCTGAGCTTAATCCTGATTTTGAAGAAGCGCGCAATGCCGCCACCGGAGTGCGGAGTCGTTTGCTAGCTAGCCAGTCTCAAGGCCCTCGCAATGAAATGGAAAAGCAGCAAGCCATTCAGGATTCCTGGAGTCAAGGTCGCGGGCCAGTCTCTGAAACCACCACCAAACCATCACCTGCAAAACTACTCAAAGACCGTATGGGTTTAAGTCTTGAAAAAAAGGGGGATTGGGTTTTGTTGGGATTTGTGGAGTCCAAAAAAACAGCTGCCTTAGCGGGACTCAAAAAAGGAGACCGCTTGGTCTCGATCGACGGGGTTTCATTGCGCTATTTAAGCCCTGTAGTTGTTTGTGAAAAAATGCTTGAACCTCGGCTTTCAACATTTACACTGGAGATCGAGCGGGATTTATTTATTAAGCAGGCTGAGCGCAATCCGAGTAAATTAGGTTTTGATATGGGCTTAGAGTATGAAGGGATTCGAATCAAGAAGTCACGGGCCGAAAGCGCTGCGGATATGGCCGGGCTCAAAGAAGATGATTATTTGGTTGGTGTGAACGGAACATCAACCCGTTACTTTGCTGTTAAGAAGGCAGCGGTTTTGATTCAAAATTCTAAAACAGAAAGACTTGTCTTAACCGTTCGTCGTAACGCAATGTTATCGAGAGGATAAAATGGCAACCGAATCATTCCGCAGAAAAAAAATATTCGTAGAGAAAGGGCTTCAGCTTCGTTTTGCCCGTTTCGTGATTTTGTTTGTCCTCATCTCTTGCCTGGTGACGGGTCTGCTTGTTTTTTACACGACTTTCATGATGCTCGGACAGCGTCTCGCGGATGTCTATCCGCCCGGGCGACTGGTATCTATTTTTAGAACCGTGCATCTTTTGTTTGTCGCAAATATTCTCATCATGCTGCCGATTATTTTTTATGGGTCCATCGTATTCTCTCACCGCATCGCAGGACCTCTTCCAAAAATTTATAGGATTTTACGGGAGATTGGACAGGGGAATTTCGACACGAAGATTGTGCTTAGACAACACGATGAGCTAAAAGATTTGGCAGAAGAAATCAACCAGATGGCGCTTCACCTCAAAGAAAGAGAAATAAAAAAATAAGCACTCTTTAGCCTAAAAAAAGACCTTTTTAGCTCTCAAAACCGCCTTTTAAAAAAGGGCGGTTTTCTCTTTCTAAGGGGCAAACCTTGACAATGGGGAGGGAGTGATGTATAGTTTTCCCAGGAAGACCCATAAAGTGGTGGAGAGTGGAGGAAAGCCTAAATGTTCTACGGGGAACATGAACACAGCATCGATCGGAAAGGGCGGCTTATCATCCCCTCTAAATTCAGAGAGGTATTCAAAGAAAATTATGTGGAGCGATTTTTTATCACTAGAGGCCTTGATTCATGTCTCTTTGTATTCGCAGAAGATGAATGGAAAAAGCAGGAGTCTCGATTCAAGTCGCTTTCGTTCACGAATGCACAGGCCAGAAACTTCAACCGGCTTTATTTTTCCGGGGCTTGCGAAGTTAACTGCGATAAGCAGGGGAGAATTCTTGTCCCGCAGTTTTTAAAAGACTACGCAAAAATTAAGCGGGATTGCGTGATTGTGGGCGTGTCGAATCGTATGGAAATTTGGAGCAAAGAACTGTGGGTACACTTTTATGAAAACACGAAGGATACATTCGAAAAGATTGCAGAAGATCTCATGGGCGGTACAAACGAAAACCCGCAAGGGGGAGGGGTCTAACATGCATAGAGCCAAGCGAATAAATCTCGAAGATAGTCTCTCGGAAGTGAGTTTGTCGTTTGAAACGAATGTTGAAAATTTTAAACGCAAGAGGGCGTTGCAGTCTCTGTCCATTCTTGACAGAACTTCAAAGCTCTTTTTTGACCGCATGCTCGAAGTCAAAAAAATAAAAGATCTGATCTTTGTGACAAAGTCACAAGGGTATGCTCGTTAAGAGGCGGTTTGAAGCATCAAAGTGTTTTGCTGAATGAAGTGCTGGGAGCTTTCGAGTCTATGGAAAATGCGGTGATTGTGGACGGCACGCTGGGAGCCGGTGGACACGCGAAAGCGATTTTGGAAAAGTTAGGGGAGAGTGCGAAGTTGATCGGATTCGATAAAGACCCGTTGGCGCTAGAAGAAGCTCGAATGAACTTAATGCAGTTCGGAGGGCGCGTCACCATGATAAACGATGACTTTAAAAATATCGCACAAAGGCTCGAAGAATTAAAAGTAGGTCCGGTGAGCGGCGCGTTGGTGGATCTCGGTGTTTCGTCTATGCAGCTCGATGAACCGGGAAGAGGTTTTAGTTTTATGAATGACGGCCCTCTCGACATGCGCATGAATCCCAATAGTCCGCTGAGCGCTGAGAGCATCGTGAATGATTATTCAAAGGCAGACTTACTCCAAATTCTTTGGAGGCTCGGGGAAGAGCGCTTCGCCAGAAAAATTGTCGATGCGATTCTTGTTGAGCGGAAGAAAAAAAGAATTCAAACGACACTGGAACTGGCTGAGCTGATTAAGCGTTCAGTGCCCGGTTTTTATCGGCACGGACGAATTCATCCGGCAACGAAAACATTTCAAGCGCTGCGCATCGCGGTGAATGAAGAGCTGAGTGCGCTAGAGGAGTTTTTATCGCATTCGCTGAATTTTCTTTCAAATGGCGGTAGACTTGTTATAATTTCATTCCATTCGTTAGAAGATCGTATCGTCAAGCAAACGTTTAACAGATTTAAGTCCGAGAAGCTTGGGAAAGTTGTTACAAAAAAACCAGTCCAGGCTTCTGAAGATGAAGTCCGGCGCAATCCGCGTTCGCGAAGTGCGAAGCTGCGGATTTTTGAGAAATTTTAAGGGAGCACCAGGTGAAACGCTTCGTTGTTTTTGTAGTCATGGCCACATTGTCTTCTCTGATGTACGTTTATCAGGAGATCGAGGCGGTGCAGGTAGGTTACCGCATTCGCAAACAGATCGAAGAAAAAACACAACTGCTTGACCATGCTCGTAACCTTAAGTACAATATATCGCGGTTGAAGGCTCCGGCCGACCTGGAGAAAAAGCTGTCCGATCGCAACATTGTTCTCGGCGCTCCACAGGCTTGGCAGACACTGGTGCTTTCGAAAGATGGAACGTTTCAAAGGCCTGTTCCGGTACCGCAAGCGGTTCAAAATTCGTCATTTTTGGGAAAAATTTTTATCGGGACCGCACAGGCTGAAGCAAAAGACGCTTAAAAAGCCAAAACAATTTGACCCAAGCCCGATTCTCCAAAACGAGACTTTTTTTTGTATTTTTCCTCTTCCTGGGGGCGCTCGGTTGTCTCCTTGTTCGTTTAAGCTTCCTTCAAATCTTTAAAGCCAGCAAATATACCTCCATCGCTCAAAACCAATCGCGTTCGGTTATCGAAATGCAGCCCGCGCGCGGCAAGATTTTAGACTCTAAGGGCCGCGAACTGGCGCTCGACGTCCGTCTCGATTCGGTCTATGCGGTATCGCGTGAAGTTAAAAATAAATTACTTGCGGCTACACAAATCCAAAAAGTACTTTCGCTTGATCGGCGGATTTTGATGAGCCGTCTCGCCAAGGACAAACTTTTTGTTTGGATCGCGCGTAAAATTGACGAAGGAAAATCTGCGACACTTAAAAAAATGAAGGTACAGGGGCTTGGGTTTATTAAAGAGTCCGAACGCGTTTATCCAAAGGGAGATCTAGGTTGTCACTTGGTGGGTTTTACCGACATTGATAACAACGGAATTGAAGGGATTGAGCTGTACTACAATAGTTTCCTGAAAGGGGTGCCTGGTTGGCGCATGGTTCAAAAAGATGCCAAGCAGCGTGAACTCGTCTCCAAAGAAATTGAAATGATGCCGCCGGTCGATGGTTATAACGTGCACTTGACGATTGATCAGGTGATTCAATCCATCGCACAAACACAGCTTGCCGAAACCTGCAAAAAATTTAATGCAAAAGGCGGTTCCGTCACCGTGATGGATCCTAAAACGGGGGATATTTTAGCCATGGCTACTTACCCGGTTTACGATTTAAATGATCCCGGTAAAAGCGATGCGGATGTGCGCCGCAACCGAGCCATCACCGATATTTTTGAGCCCGGCTCAGTGTTCAAAGCGATTACACTGTCTTCCATTTTAGATAATAAAATATTTACACTGGATGAAAAGTTTGATTGCGAGCGCGGATCTTGGGCTGTCGCTGGAAAAGTTTTACACGATCATCACGGAAGCGGTGTTTTGAGTTTTCGTGAGGTGATTGAAAAATCAAGCAACATTGGTACGGTAAAGGGTGCGCTGCGGCTCGGGGGCGATAAGCTCTATAAAACAATTCGTGATTTTGGGTTTGGCTCTCGAACGGGCATAGGTCTTGCGGGTGAGGTTAATGGCATTTTGCCGAACCCTAAAAATTGGTCAAGAAGCTCAATTATCAATATTCCCATCGGACAGGGCGTGGCGGTGACGCCGATTCAGCTTGCCTGTGCACTTGGCGCGATTGCCAACGACGGCGTGCTCATGAAGCCGCGCATTGTGACGCTAATTGATGATCAGGATGGAAAAATGATCCGTAGTTTTAAGCCGGAACCCGCACGGCGCGTCATTTCCAAAGAAACGTCCCTGCAGGTGCGTTCGGTGTTGCAGGGAGTTGTGGAAAGGGGAACGGGTAAAAAAGCGGCCGTGCCAGGTTTTAAGGCGGCCGGAAAAACGGGGACGGCTCAGAAAATTTTGCCCAATGGCACATATTCCCATGACCACTTTGTTGGGTCGTTCGTTGGATTTGTTCCCTACGATGAACCAAAAGTCGTGATCACGGTGAGCATTGATGAGCCGCATCCGGTTTATTTTGGCGGCGACGTGGCAGCACCCGCTTTTTCGAAGATTGCCTCACAAATTTTAGAATATTGGCGCGTGCCGAAGGCCATCGCACCTCCGGAAGTGGCTAAGGCCTCTGTAAAAAATGCAAAAAAATTAACCAAGAAAAATTCTTCCTCACCGCGTCTGGCTCGCCTCAACGCAACTTCTGCTCAAGCCGTTCCGGTTCAATGACCTCGCTAAAGCTGTTGTTGCGAGACTCCTTCCCGGAGCGTTCAGATCTTTCGGGTTTACCCGATATTTCCATTCAAAGCATTGAGTCCGATTCTCGAGCGGTGCAAAAAGGAGCTTTGTTTGTGGCGGTGAAGGGGGCCGTAGCAGATGGTCGTCAATTCATTGAGGATGCGCTCAATCGAGGGGCCGCGGCAGTGGTGGGAGAGGGTCCTCGTCCCGAAAGCTGTGCAGTTCCTTTTATAGAGGTTCAAGATACGCGGCAGGCCGCCGCAAGACTCGCCACCTCTTTCTACGATCACCCCACTAAACGCCTCTCCATGGTCGGGATCACCGGAACCAACGGCAAAACGACGAGCGCGTATCTCTTGGAACATTTCCTAAATTCAGCTCATAAAAAAACAGGAGTGTTGGGGACGGTATCGCACCGTTATCCGGGCAAAGAAACATTGGCGTCGGAAACGACACCCGGTCCGCTCAAGCTTCAAGCCATTTTAAAAGAAATGGCAGATGCTAATTGTGAATGGGCCGTGATGGAAGTTTCTTCCCATGCGCTCGACCAGCGCCGCACTGAAGGCATTCGATTTAAGGCAGCACTCTTTACGAATTTAACTCAAGACCATTTGGACTATCACCACACACTCGAAGCGTATTTTGAAGCGAAGGCTAAATTATTTTTGAGTCTTGAACCTAGTCAAACGGCGGTGCTCAACGCGGATGACGCTTGGAATCAAAAATTACGCAACCGGCTTTCTTGCCGAGTTTTAACTTATTCTGTAAACGGCCCATCCGATTTTAAGGCGGAATCGATCCGCTTTGAAAATAGCCAAGTGCATTTTAATGTTCGGTTTCAAAACCAAATTATCCCTGTTAGCACCTCTCTTTTAGGCTCACACAATATTTATAATATTCTCGGAGCAACCGCAGTTTTTCACGCGCTTGGGTTTAATTTGGGCTTGATTCCAGATTATCTCCAATCTTTCATTGGGGTTCCCGGGCGTCTAGAGCGCGTGGATGCCGGTCAAAATTTCCATGTGTTTATCGATTTTGCGCACACGCCTGACGGCCTAGAAAACGTGCTAAAGAGTCTGCAGGCGTATAAAAAAAACCGGCTGATCACGCTTTTTGGCTGCGGTGGCGATCGTGATCGGGGCAAGCGTCCTAAGATGGCCGAAATTGCCGCACGGCTGTCAGATCAAGTAATTGTAACCTCCGACAACCCCCGTTCGGAAGACCCAAAGGCCATTGCGCAGGAAATTTGCGCTGGATTCACACAAGATTTTAAAAATTTTAGCGTTATTTTAGATCGTAAAAAAGGGATTCGTCAGGCGCTGATGGATGCGCGTGAAAATGATATTGTTATTCTTGCCGGAAAAGGGCATGAGCGCAATCAGGTGATTGGCGCGCAGTCGTTCCCGTTTTCAGACCGCGAGGAAGCCATAAAGGTGCTCAATGGACATTAGTCTCAAAGAAATTCAAGACGCGACGGGCGGGACGGTTTTGTCGTCTGCAGCGAGTGATTTGGTGGTGCGAAAGGTGTCGACCGATACGCGCACCATCGAAAAAGGTGATTTATTTTTTGCGCTCATTGGTCCCAATTTTGACGGCCATGATTTTATAAAAGACGCTTACGAAAAAGGCGCGCGCACTTTTGTGGTCTCGGATGAAAAAAAAGTCCCAGCCGCTGTAAAAACGACGACCAATTTAATTCACGTTGAGGACACGCTCAAAGCTTACGGGGATCTCGCCAAACTTTATCGCCAAAAATTTAAAATTCCTGCCGTGGCTATTACGGGAAGCTCCGGAAAAACCACTCTCAAAGAAATGACCGCGCATATTTTGGGAGCGAAGTTTAAGGTGCTCAAAAATCGCGGCACTGAAAATAATCTGGTTGGAGTTCCCAAAACCATTTTCCAGCTTGAAGAGTCCCATGAGATTTTAGTTTTAGAAATGGGCACCAATGCTCCCGGCGAAATCGAACGCCTTGCGTCGATTGTGGCGCCGCAGATCGGCGTTGTGACGCAAATCGGGCTCTCTCATTTGGAGGGCCTAAAAACGCGCGAGGGCGTGAAAGAAGAGAAGCTTAAAATTCTGACCCATTTAGAGCGCGGTGGCATTCTTGTTTTGAACGGCGAAGACGAGTTGTTGAAGGACGTTCAAAGCGGCGTTCATAAAATTATTCGTGCGGGCTTCGGAAAAGAAGGCGAAGAATGGGCAGCCGATCAAGTATGGTGTCACGAAAAGGGAAGTTCTTTTCATTTAAAAGGTGAAATCTTTGAAACACAGCTTCTAGGTCGCCACAATGTGCTGAATTGTGTGCTCGCCGTCTCAGTGGCAGGTCTACTCGGAATGGAATTTTCGGCGATTCAAAAGGCGCTCGCTTCATTTAAGCCTGTGTCCGGTCGGCTTTATTCAAAAGAACTCGCAGGCATTATCTTTTTGGATGACACGTACAACGCTAACCCAACTTCTTTGCGCGCCGCGCTCGAGACGCTAAAAGATATGAAGCTTCGTGAGCGAAAAGGCGTTGTGTGTGGAGACATGTTGGAGCTCGGCGCTCAAAATGAGACGCTTCACCGCGAGGCTGGAAAACAAATTGCGGCTATGTTGTTTGATTTTGTAATCGCGGCCGGCCCTTCTTGTAAATTTTTAGTGGAGGAAGCTTTAAAATGCGGTTTTGACCCAACGCGCATTCATCACGTCAAAGACAGTGTGGAGGCGGGGAAGGTTTGCCGGCAAATTGCGAAAGAGGGCGACCGGATTTTAGTGAAAGGTTCCCGTGGCATGAAAATGGAGAAAGTTTTCGAATGCTTTACCACTTCCTCTACCCGCTAAGAGATCTCTTTTTCGGGTTTAACGTTTTTCGCTACATCACGTTTCGTGCTGCTATGGCTAGCATCACGGCGTTTCTGGTTAGTTTATGGCTCGGACCGAAAGTGATTCAAGCGCTCAAGGATTTAAACCTAAAACAAACCATCGAGCGCGCCGGATTCGCCAAACTTTACGCCGAGCATCTCGGAAAAGAAAAAGTTCCGACCATGGGTGGAGTTCTCATCATGGGTGCGATGGGGGTTTCCGTTCTTTTGTGGGCGGATCTTTCCAATCGATTCGTCATTTTAAGCATGCTCACCATGGCGTGGCTTGGGGCGGTCGGTTTTTGGGATGACTATTTAAAGCTTTCCAAGAAGGACTCAAAAGGGCTGCGCGCAAGCCTGAAATTAATGGGGCAGGTGGTTTTTGCATTGGGGCTCGGAGCGTATTTGTATTGGGATTCGCCGGCATGGCAAGTGGTTCCTGTGCCATTTTTAAAGAATGTGGTTTTTTCGCTCGGGATTTTTTACATTTTATTTGTAGTGCTTGTGATTGTGGGTTCCTCGAATGCCGTGAATTTGACTGATGGGCTAGACGGCTTGGCGATTGGTTGCACGCTGATGGTGGCACTCGCGTATTCTATTTTTAGCTATGTCACGGGAAACTTTAAAATTAGCCACTATTTGCAAATTCCATTTGTGCCGGGAGCGGGGGAGCTCACCGTGATTTGCGCGGCGCTCTTTGGCGCGGCGCTGGGTTTTCTGTGGTTTAATGCGCATCCGGCGACAGTGTTTATGGGAGATATTGGCTCTCTAAGTCTTGGTGGCGTACTCGGCGCCATAGCTGTGTTCACCAAAAAAGAACTGCTGCTCCTCATTGTCGGCGGTGTTTTTGTGGTAGAAGCGTTGTCGGTCATTTTGCAGGTCGCTAGTTTCAAGTTACGAGGCAAGCGGATTTTTTTAATGTCGCCGCTTCACCATCACTTTCAGCTCACCGGCCTCAAAGAAACAAAAGTCGTGATCCGGTTTTGGATTGTTTCGATCATCCTCGCGCTGATCGGTTTTGCGTCGCTCAAATTGCAGTAATCGCATGAAACTTAAAAATAAAAAAATAGCCGTCATAGGCCTTGGTAAAAGCGGGTTTGCCGCAGCGAAATTTTTGGTGTCTCAAAAAGCGCAGGTCCGCGCAACCGATGCTGGTCAGAAAAATGAAGTCTTAGAAAACGCAGGATATCTTAAGAGTCTAGGTATTTCTGTAGAAACGGGCGGTCACAGCGAAGCGTTTCTAAAAGGGGCGGAGCTGATCGTGACGAGTCCTGGGGTTCCTAAAAATAGCCTACCGCTCGCGTACGCGGCAGCCCAAAAAATTCCGGTGATCAGCGAAATTGAACTTGCCGCTGCCTTTTGCAAGGGGACAATTATTGCCGTGACGGGTTCGAACGGAAAAACCACGACGTGTCATTTGATTCATCGCTTGCTCAGTGACGCTGGCAAAAAAAGCGCGCTCTGCGGGAATGTTGGGTTTTCATTTATCGAGGCGCTCGGTGAAATTGATCGTCAAACACTGGTGGTGCTAGAGCTTAGCTCGTTTCAGCTCGAAGATAGCCCTCGATTCCGGCCGCAGATTGCAGTTTTACTCAATGTAAGCCCGAATCACTTGGATCGCCATAAAACCATCGAAAAATATGCCGCGGCTAAAGCCAAAATTTTTAAGAATCAAACCTCCAAAGATTGCCTGGTTGCCAATTTTGACAACGCGTTCACAAAAGAAATGGCTTTAAAGGCGCGTTCCAAAACCATTTTTTTTAGCAAAGCGCCGCTCAAGTCAGGGGTTTACGTCAAAGACGGGAAAGTGTTTTGGAAATCCAAAGGATCCGCACGCCCCATTTTGAACACGCGGACGTTTTCCCTAAAGGGCGCACACAATCTAGAAAATATGATGGCTGCGGCAGCGGTGGGGCAGGTGTTGGGTGTTTCGAGTGTGGTAACACAGAAAACGTTTGAAAATTTTACGACGCTTGAGCATCGGATTGAGCCCGTTCGCGAAATAAAAGGTGTGCGCTTTTTCAACGATTCGAAGTCTACAACGCTCGACAGCACACGTGCCGCCATCATGGCTGTGCCGGGACCGCTGGTTTTGATTGCGGGAGGGCGCGATAAAGGTTCAGATTTTGAGCGCATCGAAGATCTGGTCCGCGAAAGGGCGAGGTGTGTCATTTTGTACGGCGAGTCGCGCGAGAAAATTAAAAAAGCCTTCAGGAATGTTCCTGTCTGTGAAACGGAGGAGCTGTTTGAAAAAGCAGTTCTGAAAGCGTTTGGCGCAGCCCGCTCAGGGGACGCGGTTTTGCTATCGCCCATGTGTACGAGCTTCGATCAGTTCAACTCGTTTGAGCACCGCGGCGAAGTGTTTAAAAAGATCGTTCAAGGCCTCTAAATGGAAACCTTGCAGAGAGTGCGTTCGCTTTTAATCGGATCAGCGCTCATTCTTATGGGCATTGGTGTCGTGATGATTTACAGTGCCAGCGCTATTTATGCGTTTGATCAAATGAAAGACAGCACTTATTTTTTAAAACGGCATTTGGTTTACCTTGCTCTTGGCGGAATACTGCTCTGGGTGGCAAGCCGGGTCAATATTCAAGCGTTGCGGCGCCACACCAAGGCGATTTTAATTTGGGGGATTGTGCTGGTTGTTCTGGTGCTGCTTCCGTTTGTGGGTCACTCGGCGGGGGGCGCGCGGCGTTGGTTTAAAATTTTGGGGCTGAGTTTTCAACCGTCCGAGTATTTGAAGCTTGCTGTTATTTTTTACATGGCTGATTTTTTGGATCGCCGAAAAGAAACAATTTCTGATTTAAAGCACACCGTTTTTCCGGCGATTGTAGTCTTAGGGCTTTGTGCGGGCCTCGTTTTTTTACAGCCCGATCTCGGAACCGCGGTCACGATTGCGCTTGTGACGCTTATTCTATTTTTTACGGCGGGATTTAACATTAAACATCTCTTGTCGATGATTATCTGCGGTATTCCAGTCCTTTTGTACGCGATGCTCGCAAAGCCTTACCGGCGAAAAAGAATCTTGGCGTTCGTGAACCCGTGGGAAGATCCGCGGGGAGTGGGGTATCAGGTGATTCAATCTTTTCTAGCCATTGGCTCCGGAGGAATTTTTGGCGTGGGTCTTGGACGGTCGCAGCAAAAATTATTTTTCCTCCCGGAATCTCACACGGATTTTATTTTCTCGATTATTGCCGAGGAGCTTGGATTTCTAGGAACAAGTTCGATTGTAATTTTATTTGCGGTGTTTATTTTTTCAGGCATGGTGATTGTGTTTCGTGCGAAGAGTCATTTTTCACAGCTCTTGGGCATGGGGCTTGTGAGTTTGATCGGCCTTCAGGCGGTGATCAATATTGGAGTCAGCACCGGCGCGCTGCCCACCAAAGGGTTGTCACTCCCGTTTATTAGCTACGGAGGTTCCGCGCTTTTAACGAATATGACCGCTTTGGGGTTACTCATTAATCTTTCAAGGGAGCTTCCGGAGGACTCATGAAAATTGTTCTAGCTTGCGGAGGAACTGGGGGGCACATTTTCCCGGCCTTTAGCGTCGCCGAAGAATTAAAAAAAAGAAATCCATCTGTCGAAATTGTTTATGTCTGCGGCAACATGGACATTGAAAGCGCTATTTTTAAAATTATTCGAGGTGAGCGCGTGTTTTCGGTGACGAGCGCGGCGTTCCGTGGAGGGAGATCGCTTCTTGATATTCGTTTTCTGATCAAGCTATTTAAAGGTCTTTCGGCGAGCTTCTGGTTCTTAAAAAAAGAAAAGCCGGCGCTTGTGGTGGGTTTTGGCGGATATTTTTCGTTTCCCATGGTGTTCACAGCGCGTCTACTCGGAATTCGCGCCATGGTTCACGAGCAAAATGTGATTCCGGGGGTCGCCAATAAGATTTTAGCCAAAATGGTCAACGGTGTGGCGCTTAGCTTCGAGGACACGCTCTCTTACTTTAACGATAAACACAATTTGCGCGTGACGGGAAACCCCATTCGCTCGTCGATCGAAAATGCTTCCCAAAAAGACGCGCTTCAATTTTTTGGATTTTCTCCTGACAAAAAAACCCTGCTTGTGCTCGGGGGAAGCCAAGGAGCAGAGTCGATTAACACGCTTTTTATTGACGCGCTTTCTTATTTGGAGCCCGAATTTAAAAGTAAATTGCAGGTGTTGCATCTATGCGGCAAAATGAATCCAGCCGAATCAGAGGCTGCGTTTAAGCGCCACGGAATTCTCGCCAAATCTTTTTCGTTTTTTGAGCGAATGGACTTGGCGTATGGCGCAAGCTCTGCGGCGATTGGACGCGCGGGCGCTACTTTCTTAGCGGAAATTCAGGCGCGAAAAATCCCAGCGATTTTAATCCCTTATCCGTACAGCAATGGTCATCAGTCCAAAAATGCGGAAAGTTATAGTCGGACCGATCGCGCTATCGTCGCCGAGCAATTTGGGTTATCCTCGCAGAAATTGGCAGAACATGTTAAAAGTATAGTAGCGCTTTCGGATGAACAGGGTTCGAAAACCATGCCGTCAGTGAGTGCGCGGGCGAGACTAGCGGATTACATCGAAGAAACAGTTGGAGTTTAAGACGTGAAAATTCATTTTATCGGAATTGGTGGCATTGGCATGAGCGGCATTGCGCGCCTTTATCTGCAAAGCGGCCACACCGTTTCTGGAAGCGATTTGAAGTATGCGGATGTGATTGGCGGGCTCGAAAAGCTGGGAGCTAAAATTTTTATTGGTCACAAAGCGCAAAACGTCGAAGGCGCCGAGCTTGTCGTGTATTCCTCGAGCATTAAAAACGATCACGTGGAAATTGTGTTTGCGCGCGAACGGCAGATCCAGGTGATTCATCGTTCGGAAGCGCTGGCGCGTCTTTGTGAGGGAAGATTTACCATTGCCGTGTCTGGAACGCACGGCAAGACGACTACCACTTCGTTGATTGGTATGATTCTAAAAGAAGCTGAAAAAGATCCGCTCGTGGTGGTTGGGGGGATTGTGAAGGAGTTTGGCGGCAATGCCCGCGCAGGTTCCGGCCCTGCCGTCATCGAAGCTGACGAGAGCGATGCTTCTTTTTTAAATTTTTCACCCAATATTTCCGTCGTCACCAATATCGAAGCCGAGCATTTGGATCACTTTGGAAATTTTGAAAATGTACTCACGGCGTTTCGAAATTTTATCAAGCGCCTGCCTGAAAACGGCGTGTGGATTGGCACGTCGGACGACAGCGGTGTGAAGATTTTGGCCGAAGAAAAAAGCCGGCGCTTTGTGGGTTGCAAGCTCGGTGAGAGTGGCGTTGATTTCTGGGCGAGCGATATTGTGGAGTGTCCCGAAGGAAACCGTGGAATTTCTTTTAATGTTTGGAAAGGCAGCGAGAATTTAGGCAAAGTGTCGATGCGCATGATGGGCACGCATAACGCCTCAAACGCGCTTTGCGCGGTAGCCGTCGGCTTGGAGTTAGGAATCAATTTTCAAGTCATTGCCTCAGCCCTCGGCAAATACGAAGGCGCCCGGCGCCGTTTTGACGTGCGCTACGAAGATTCTGAGCTATTAATTGTCGATGACTATGCCCATCACCCGACAGAAATTAAAAAAACATTGTCTGCTGCAAGGGCCATTGCCAATAAACGCATTGTGGCGCTTTTTCAGCCGCATCGCTACTCGCGCACCGAAGCATTTTTAAATGAATTCAGCGAAAGCTTTCATCATGCCGATCAGCTCATCATTACCGATATTTATGCCGCGTCCGAATCTCCGCGGCCCGGCATTAGCGGGGAAAAGCTTTCCGAAGCCGCTCACGACGCGGGGCACCCAAACGTAACCTTTGTGAAGCGAGACCGCTTGAGCGACTTTGCTAAAAATGAAATCCGGCCAGGGGATTTAGTGATTACGCTCGGCGCCGGAGACATTAGTCAAGTGGCTAGCGAAATTTCTGATTACTTGCGTCAAAGAAGTCTTTTTTCCGGATTTCGCGGACGCGTGTTGATCAATGAATCCTTGAGCCGCCACACCTCCTTAAAAATCGGAGGACCGGTCGAAGCGTGGGTAGAGCCAGCTGACGAAGCGGATTTAAAACGGCTTTTAGAAATCGCCAAGGAAAATAATAAAAAAATTTATATTTTTGGTGGGGGAAGCAATATTTTGGTCGCCGACGAGGGCTTAAAAGGATTCGCGTTGAACCTTGGTGGAAACGCTTTTAAGGAAATTCGATTGGAAAATGGGAAGGTGCTTGTCCGGGGAGGCGTTCCCAATGCGCTATTTATTCAATTTGCGCTGGAACACAATTTAGGCGGTTCTGAATTTTTATCAGGCATCCCGGGGACGATTGGTGGAGCGGTGGCGATGAACGCCGGAAGCCACGGACAGTCAGTGGACCTCATTTTAGAACAAATTCGTGTGATGGATTTTGATGGCAATGAAAGTGTGCTTAAAAAAGATGATCTGGGTTTCGGATACCGGACTTCGAATATTAAAAATAAAATTGTGCTCGAGGCTACATTTGCTCTGCCAGCGCGGGCCCACGAAGAATCTCAGAAAATATTAGACGAATACCGCCAACGCCGCGCTAAAACACAGGATCTGTGGCATGCCAGTGCCGGCTGTATGTTTAAAAACCCGATGGATTCGAATTGTTCGAGCGGCAAACTCATCGACGACGCCGGTTTAAAAGGCAAGACCGTTGGTCGGGCTCAAGTTTCGGAGAAGCACGCGAATTTTATTATCAATTTGGGTGGCGCTAAGTCCGGCGACATCATTGGATTAATCCGCGAAGTTCAAAAATCTGTCGAGCAGCGCTTTGGGTTGCGGCTAGAGGAAGAGGTTCGGTATTTTTCAGACGAGCCGGAGAAGTTGAAAGGCGCTGCCGTTGCGATTGAAGCGGTGGAACTTCCCAAAAAAATCGTGGTTTTGGCTGGGGGAACGTCTTGTGAGCGGGAAGTGTCACTCGTTTCCGGAAAAGCCGTTTGTGACGCGCTTACTCAAAAAGGATTGAATGCTATTCTGCTCGACCCTGTCGGAGATTTTGAGCCTCAGCTTCGAAACCAAAAACCGGATTTTGCGTTCATTGCCTTGCACGGAACGTTTGGCGAAGACGGAGCTGTGCAGAAAATTTTAGATAAAGAAGAAATTCCTTATAGCGGCTCAGGACCCGAAGCGAGTGCCAAAGCGTTTGATAAGGCCAAAGCTCAAGCCTTTTTTAAGGATGCAGGAATCGACGTGGCTGATTTTGCAGTGCTCGACCAAAGCTTTGGAATTCGCGTGCCTCAAGGGATCCCATTTCCGCTCGTGGTGAAGCCTTCTGCTGCCGGTTCCAGTGTGGGAATCACTCTTCTGCAGGACGCTGGTATGTTTGAGGCTGCGGTGAAAGAAGCGTTTAAGTATTCGGACAAGGTGCTCGTCGAAAAATACATCTCTGGACGGGAGTTGACGGTGGGAATTTTGGGGGACCAGACGCTTCCCATAGTCGAAATTGTATCCAAAAGAAAATTTTATGATTATCAAGCGAAATACGGCGACTCCGGAACGACGTATGAAGTGCCGGCAAAAATTGAGCCGGTCCTCGCTCAAAAGATCGCTCAAATTGCACTCAAAGCCCATCGCATTTTAGGCTGTGAAGCCATGTCCCGCGTTGATTTTATCCTGGGCGAAGACGGAACGCCGTATCTGCTTGAAATCAATACCATCCCGGGTCTCACGGGCCGGAGCTTGCTCCCGAAGGCAGCCAAAGCTGCCGGCATCGATTTCGGCTCGCTTTGTGTTAAAATCATCGAGCTTTCACTGGAGTCCCAAAGTTGCCAAAGCCCGTAAAAAACAGGCCTAAGAAAAAATCTGTCTTAGGTTCCTTCTCCGTCAAGATGGCCGGAGGTTTTAGAAGCACGCTCCTTGCGTGTTTTCCTTACTTTTTATCGCTGGCGCTGGCCGGAATTTTTTTTGGCGGAGTGCTAGCCTACGCGATGAATTCTTCGGCCTTTCAGTTGCGGGATGTCAAAATTTTAAATGCCGGCCCGATGAACTATGAGCAAGCTTTCGAATTTTGTGATCTAAGACCGGGGGAAAATCTGATTACGCTTGATCTTGTGGCTGTTCAACAGGTGATTCGCCGCAAGCATCCCGAGTTTAAAGAAGTTCGTGTTTCGAGAGTGCTGCCTAACCGCGTGGAAGTGGTGCTCAAGCGCCGCACACCTGCCGCACAAATTGCATTTGGATCGCGCTTTGTGCAAATGGACCGCGATCTTGTTATTCTTCCTGGATCTGCCAATGCGCCTTTTAAAAATTTAACGGTTATCGACGGCGCTGTGGTTCCAAAGACCGGACTTTTTGTCGGCTCGAGTTTAACCGACCCCATGACCAAAAAAGCGCTAAAGCTTACTGAAATTATCAGGCAGTCGGAGCTCTCCAAAAAACACGTGCTTACCTCTATCGACATTCGTGACCCCAAGAACGTCTCCTTTTATTTTGATGGGGACCTGGAAATTCGTGTGGGCGGAAATCATTTTATTGAGAGGCTCAAAATTCTCGAGCAAACGACGAAAAACATCGAACTCGATCGCTCTAAGGTCCGATACGTCGATCTGCGTTTTGACGACGTCGTCATCGGTCCCCGATGAGCGAATACTCCATTCTCGACGTCGGTCATAAGACGACTGTTGTCCTTACCGCTCGCCGCGCAACACCCAATAGTTGGCAGATTCTAGGGGCAGGAGACAGCCCAACCCGCGGTTTTTTAAACGGGGAAATTTCTCATATTGGCGACTTGGTGGAAACGCTTGCGGAGGCCCGACGAAAATGCGAAAAGGCGTCCGGTGTTGCCATTAATCGTTTGTATTACAATTTTGATGACTCGCAGATTCAATCCATTCGTTCCAAGGGCCATAAATATTTAAAGGGAGAAGGCGAGATCACCTCGGTCGATGTGAAGGATGCAGCCGACGCTGCGCGTCGAAGCGCCGATACTTTCGAGCGCGCCACGGTTTACGCCAAAGAATTGTCGTTTGTCATTGACGGACGCGATCCCGTTTGGGATCCGATTGGAGTTTTTGGAGCAGAGCTCGAGGCCACACTTCATTTGCTGCAGGCGCGCTCTTCGCTGTGCCAGCAATGGAAAAGCGCTATTGAGCGCGCGCATATTTCGCAAGGGACTCTCGTGCCGTCGGCTTGGTCGGCTGCCGTTGCGATTTTGCCGCCATCAGACCGCGAGCGCGTGAGACTGATTTTGGATTTGGGCGAAGATTTCTTTAATTTTTTTACTTTTGAAAAATCGCGCATTACCGATGCCTGCACGTTGCTAGCCTGCTTGGATAGTAATGGCACCATGGATGAAGGCGCAGCGATGCTCCTTAAAAAAATTACCCAAGAAAATCCAAACATCGAACAAGTTTTTGTGACGGGTGATTTGGCAAGCCAGGAAAAAGTAATTCAAAAACTCGAAAGTGTCACGGGTCTTCCTGTTTTACAAGCGCCGGCTCTTGGAGTGTCGGGAGTTTTATCGCAACCTCGTTTCGCGTCAGCCGTTGGCCTTTTGTCGGTAGCGGAAGAAATTGAAAAAAGAGAGCCTGTGATGCGTAAGCCCCGGGGATTTCTAGATGGAGTCAAAACAAAGGCGACGACGTTTATTCATGAATACTTTTAAACCAAGCCCCATTCCGGAAGTATTGGCGGAGCTCAAAAAAGGCCGCGTGATCATCGTGGTGGACGACGAAGATCGCGAAAACGAAGGTGATCTCATCGTCTCCGCAGAATTTGCAACACCGGCCAATATTAATTTTATGGCCAAGCACGGCCGCGGCATTATTTGCGTGCCCATGGAGTCTGATCGTCTAAAGGAGCTTGGTATCGATTTAATGGTTCAGGTGAATACAGACGAGCTCAAAACGGCCTGGACGGTATCGATCGATGCCAAAAAGGGAGTCACGACCGGAATCTCCGCGTATGACCGCGCGCATACGATTAAAGTTTTAATTGATCCTAAGTCGAAGCCATCGGAATTGGCGAGACCGGGGCATATTTTCCCGCTGCGCGCCAGAGAGGGTGGCGTGCTCGTGCGCGCGGGCCACACCGAAGCGTGTGTGGACTTGATGAAGCTTGCCGGACTTTATCCGGCAGGCGCCATTTGTGAAATTATGAACGATGATGGCAGTATGGCGCGCACGCCGGATCTTGCGGCATTTGCAAAAACGCACAAATTAAAAGTTTGCACCATTCGCGATCTCATCGAATACCGTCGCAAAAAGGAAAACCTGGTCTTCAAGGCGGTCGAAACGCAAATGACAAATGCGTACGGCGAATTTAAGCTTGTGGCCTACGAGTCTTCGGTGGATAAAGACTATCATGTGGCTCTCGTGATGGGAGATCTAACTGGTTCTAAGCCGGTGCTCGTGCGTGTGCACTCCGAATGTTTTACCGGAGACGTTCTGGGTTCCAAGCGATGTGACTGTGGTGAGCAATTAAACGCAGCGCTTGAGAAAATCGCCCGCGAAAAAAGAGGCGTTTTGCTTTACATGCGTCAAGAAGGGCGGGGGATTGGACTGCTGAACAAATTAAAAGCCTACCAACTTCAGGATCAGGGGCTGGATACTGTGGAGGCCAACGAGCGCCTGGGCTTTCCGGCGGATCTGCGACATTACGGAGTTGGCGCGCAAATTTTGGCAGATTTGGGAATCAAAAAAATTAAACTGCTAACCAATAATCCTAAAAAAATTGTGGGTCTCGACGCGTATGGATTAAAAGTGGTCGAGCGCATTCCCATTGAAATGAAGCCAGGCCCTCACAATAAAAAATATCTCGCGACTAAAAAGAAAAAATTAGGCCATTTTCTGGAAGGCGTCGAATGATTCGGAAAACGAAGGGAAGTTACTCGGCGAAAAATTTAAAATTTGCGATCGTGGTGTCGCAGTTCAACGAAGCGCTCACGAACCGCCTCTTAGAAGGTGCCGTGGATACACTTCTGCGCAGTGGCGCCCAGGAAAAAAATATTGAAGCTATTTACGTTCCGGGAGCATTTGAAATTCCGCTCGCAGTTAAAAAAATTATTTCGCGGGAAAAAATTGATGCAGTGATCACGCTAGCGGTGGTGATTCGGGGGAAGACCAAACATTTTGACCAGGTGGTAAAAGAATCAGCCAAAGGAGTGCGTGAAATTTCTATGAAAACTCAAGTTCCGGTTATTTTGGGAATTATCCCAGCAGAAAATGAAGCCGATGCGCTTGCGCGTACCGGCATTAAACAAGCCAACAAAGGTCGCGACTGGGCACTTGCCGCGATTGAAATGGCCAATCTCATGAAGAAAATTTAAGATGAGAAAACGCACCCGTTCGAGAGAAATGGCGCTTCAAGCGCTGTACCAGTTAGACCTCGTTCAATCGAAGATCTCTGAGGCTTTGGAAAGCACCCGCGAAGAGCGGCAAGCTGAAGCGGCCGGCCCCGAAGTTAAAAAATATGCAGAAGTTTTAGTTCGCGGCGTCTCTGACAAGATCACGGATCTCGATCAAGTTATTGAGCAGTTTGCCGAACACTGGAAAATTAACCGCATGGCCTGTGTGGACCGGAACATTTTAAGACTCTCCGCGTATGAAATTATTTACGTGGATGATGTTCCGCCGAAAGTGGCCATGAACGAAGCCATTGAGCTCGCCAAAAAATTTGGAGACTCCGATTCTCCCAAATTCGTGAACGGTATTTTGGACAAGGTGGCCAACGTTTATGGGAAAAATAAATCCTAAAGATATTCTCCTGATGCGCCAGGCGCTCAAGTGCGCCGAAAAAGGCCGCGGAGCCGTTCACCCTAATCCCATGGTGGGTGCGGTTCTTGTGAAAGAAGGCCGAGTGATCGCAGAAGGCTTTCACGAGAAATTTGGCGACCCCCACGCTGAAGTGAACGCGATTAAAAATTCGAAAGTAGACCCTCGCGGAGCGACGCTCTACGTCACGCTCGAACCCTGTTCGCATCAAGGGAAAACGCCGCCTTGCGCAGAATTCGTCATTAAAAGCGGTATTAAAAAAGTGGTGATTGCGCGCCAGGACTCGAATCCACTCGTTTCAGGCCGTGGAATTGCTGCCCTCAAAAAAGCAGGTGTTGAAGTTGTGTTGGGCGTACTCGAAAAAGAAAGTTCGCGGCTGAACCAGGATTTTGATTTTTGGATCCGCACTAAAATTCCATACGTTGTGGTCAAAGCCGCTCAGAGCGTGGACGGTAAAATTGCCACGAGCAGCGGTGACTCACAGTGGATTACAGGGGTTGAAGCCCGAAAACTTTCGCATCAACTTCGCTTGGAGGCTGACGCGGTTTTGGTGGGGGTGAACACAGTCTTAAAAGACGATCCGAAGCTTAGCGTCCGTGCCGTCAGAACAAAGCATCAGCCCGTTAAAATTATTTTAGACAGTTTTTTAAAAACGCCCCCGAACGCTAAGATTTTTTCGAAGGAATCTCCGGGCAAAGTGATTCTTGCGGTCACATCCAAAGTATCTCGACGTAAAATAAAATCCTTCGAGAAAAAAGCGCAGGTTTTAGTGGTCCCAGAAAAGGCGGGCCGCGTGGATTTCGAGTCCCTACTCAGAACGCTTGGAAAAGACGGGATTGTGAAAATCTTAGTTGAGGGCGGTGGTGAGACAATTGCCTCCGCGCTCGAATCCAAGCGTGTTCAGGAAGCTTATTTTTTTGTGGCACCAACGATTATTGGAGGCCGAAGCGCAGTCGGTTCGGTGGCTGGAAATGGCGTAGGTCGTTTATCGCAAGCGCTTCACTTTCGGGAGTGGAGTGCGAAGCCGGTGGGAAAAGATCTTTTGATTCATGGGTATTTTTAAAATGTTCACAGGCATAATCGAAGCGCAGGGAACGGTTAAAGCTTTTAAAAGCGGCAAGCTTGAGATTGTGGTCCCTCAATTTTTTGGAAAATTAAAAAGGGGTTCGAGTCTCGCTGTCGACGGCGTTTGTCTCACCGTTACGCGCCAGACTGCAAGAATTGCTGTTTTTGACGTGGTTCGAGAAACCCAGAAGCGCAGCACACTTGGATTGCTCGCAGCTGGTAGCCAGGTTAATTTGGAGCGTCCGCTCAAATGGCAGGGGCGCATCGAAGGGCATTTTGTATCGGGCCATGTGGACGGGGTAGGAATTGTTAAAGTGGTGACAAAACGCAAGAACGAAACGGATATTCAAATCCAAGCATCCCCCAATCTAAAGGCCTTTCTCGTTGAAAAGGGGTCTGTGGCCATTAATGGGGCGAGTCTGACCCTTGGGAAAGTTAAGGGGGGTATTTTTTGGATTCATTGCATCCCCCACACCTTAAAACTCACTAATTTAAACCGCCTCCAAAAGGGCGATCGGGTGAATTTGGAAGCGGATCTCGCCGCAAAGTTGATTTGCGCCAAACGTTCCCGGCGTTTTAATTGACAAGGTGTTTCGAACGCTATAAGCTATTTCATCTATGAAAAACAAAGCCATTGCACTCCTCGTTCTAGCATTATTTTTAGCCGGAAACACCGCTCAAGCCTACTGGGTTTGGAGCCCTGAAACAGGCAAGTGGGTGAACCCCAAAAAGTCCGCCAAGGACACCCCTGAAGACCAACTCGCCTGGGCTAAGCAGTTTTATGACAATCGGGACTGGGACCGTTCTATCGAAGAATTTGAAAAGTTAGCCATCGTATTTCCTGCATCGCGTTTAGCGGCTGAAGGCGTTTATTTTACCGGCATGAGCTGGGAAGAAAAGGGAGATCTGGCCAAAGCAGCAGACAACTACCAGAAACTTATTGATAAGTATCCCTACAGCGATCGCATTAAAGACGCCATCGGCCGGGAGTTTGCCATTGCCGGATCGTTTGCGAGCGGCGGCAAAGTCAAAGTGTTGGGCGTGCCTGCGCTTCCGGGTCAGGAAAAGGCCATCGAACTCTACAAACACATCATTAAAAATGCGCCGTTTGGAACTTTTGGGGACCAAGCTCAGTTTCAAATTGGCGAAGTCTACAAAATGCAAGGGGAGTACGAGGAGGCGCAGAAGGCGTTTCAAGCCGTGGTGGATGATTACCCGAACTCCGAACTGCTTCCGAAGGCGCGTTATCAAATTGCGTATTGCTCCATGCTTTCTTCGAAAAAATTTCAGTACAATGAGCAATCCGCCCAGCGCGCGATTGAAGAGTTTGAAGGTTTTAAGAAAAATTATCCTGCCAATGCCGCCTCGATCGAGGCCGATGAGTCCATCAAAGCGCTTCGTGAAAAACGGGCTGCGACTTATTGGGACACAGCAGAGTTTTATGAAAAACAAAGCAAGCTCGGAAGCGCAAAAGTTTATTATCAGGAAGTGGTGGACCGCTTTCCAGACACGACTTACGGCGAGCGCGCAAAAAAGAAAGTGGCAGAGATGGTTATTTCTTCGAGCCAAAAAGAAAGTGCTCCCAAAAAGCCCTGGTACAAGGTGTGGGGATGAGAAAATTACTTCTAACGCTTCTTTTGCCCCTAGCCTTACTTCAGAGCGGTTGCGGGTATTCTCAGAAATCCCTTTTGCCGAGCCACATTAAGTCAATTCACATTTTGCCCGTAAAAAATACCATCGATTTATCTGCCGAAATCAGCGACAAGGACCGTTTTAAAGTTTACCGCCCGGGCGTGGAAGTGGAGCTTACGAACGCGATTATCAACCGTTTTATTTTTGACGGAACACTGCAAGTTTCAAAGTCCGGAGCTGCTGACGCGGTGGTTGAAGCGAAGCTTGTGGATTACCGCCGCGATGTGTTGCGATACACCAATGGGGACGATGTGGAGGAGTATCGCCTGAGCATTGTTCTCGACGTCACGGTAACCGAGACGCAGTCTCAAAAACAGATTTGGCATGAAACAGGGCTCACCGGCGACACTACTTTTTTCCTTAGAAATGCCCGCGCTCAAACCGAAGATGAAGCCGTGGCAAAGGCTGTGGATGACACGGCCCGCCGCGTGGTGGAAAAAACCGTAGAGATATGGTAACCGCGCCCGAACCGGCAAAGGGCGCGCTGTATCTTTTGACGGGTAAAGAAAGTTTCCTTAAAAAAGAATTTATTCAAAATCTCCGCACTGATGGCGTCTCCTGCCGTGAGTTTCACTCCGAAAATGATTCTCTGAATGAATTTCTGGACTTTGCCGGCACCTCTTCCTTTTTCGAATCTAAAAAAGTGGCTGTCTTGTGGAGTGTGGGGGATTTGCCTAAAGCGGACCGTGGACGACTGGCAAGCTTCATCAATGCGATTCCGGCCTCGTGCTCAGTGGTCCTCGAGTCCGAAGAGACCGCTTCTAAACGAAACGATTTTTTAACCGAACTTTTTTTAAAGGCCAAAGTGGTGACTTGCCACACGCCGTTTGACCGTGACTTGCCGCGCTGGGTTGAAACGCGCGCTAAAAAACGTGGAAAGGCTATTGCGGCACCCGCCGTTCAGGCGCTCATTTCTCAAAGCGCCAAGAATTTATCGCTCATCGATGCGTCGCTCGAGGAATTGTCACTCTACGCCATGGAGCGTGAGCGCATAGAGCTTGCCGATGTGGAGACGCTGCTTGGGCGCTCCGCTCAGAGCGACGCCTTTTTGTTGATGGATTTTATTTTAGACGGGAAAAAGAAAGAGGCCTTGTTTCTGGTGGGCGATATTTTAAAGTCGGGAAAGCGTGCGTTTGAAATTGTCGGAATGCTTCAGACTCAGTGGGAACGCTTACGGAAGGCTGTACATCTTATGGAGAACGGGGCGTCCCAGCAAGAAATTGGAAATCAGCTCAGAGTTCACTCGTTTTTCCTGGAAAAATTTATGAGGCAGGTCCGACAGGTGAAGGCGGTTCAGTTTGATGAAATTGCCAGGCAGATTTTAGCATGCGACCAGTCGCTCAAAAGAAGTTTGGTTTCTGAGCGACTGGGCTTGGAAAAACTCGTTTTAGAAGAGTTTGTTACTTTAAAGAATTGATTTTGAGCGTGATGCGGGACTTTTTTCTCGAGGCGCGGTTCTGATGGACAATTCCTTTTTTAACGGCCTTATCCAGTTTCGAGAAAAAATTGCTGCTAGCTTTCACAGCCTCATCCCGTTTCTTGTCTGTGAGCGCGGTGGTGAGTTTGCGGGCAGCGGTGCGAAGGTCCGAGATAATACGGACATTAACTTCGCGGCGGCGAGCATCAATTCTGATTTTTTTAATAGCCGATCTTCTGTGTGCCATAAGTTCCTTCTATTGTTAAATTGTCGTGAAATTCTACAGAAAATAAGCCTTTATGTCAACCCATAGGCATTTAGCCAAATCTACCGGAATTATCGGGGGCTTAACCGCGGTGAGCCGTGTTTTGGGCTTTGTGCGGGACCTGGTTATCGCCTCCTTTTTTGGGACGGGGGTGGCGGCTGAGGCGTTTGTGGTCAGTTTCAAGATCCCCAATCTCTTGCGCGACCTGGTGGGGGAGGGCGCCACGAATGCGGCGTTTGTCCCTGTTTTAACGCAGTGCCACCAAGAGCGGAAGGAGGATTTTTGGAAGCTTGTGTCAACATTAGTGCTCACAATGACGCTTGTGCTGACAGCGCTTTCGGTGCTTGGCATTTGTTTTGCGCCCTGGGTGGTCAAAGCCATCGCACCGGGCTTCGCACAGTCGACCGATAGCGAAAAACTTCCGCTCACGATTCATCTGACACAGATTATCTTTCCCTACATTTTACTGATTGGTCTCTCGGCACTGGCGATGGGAGTTTTAAATTCGCTCAAAGAATTCACGAGTTCCGCTTTGGGACCCTGCCTCATGAATCTTTCAATGATTGCGGCAGGTTTCTTTTTTGAAAGAACATACGGCCCAATGGCGCTTGTGATTGGAGTCCTGGCCGGAGGATTTTTACAGCTAGCCTGCCAGATCCCGGCGCTTTATCGCGTAGGATTTCGTTTTGAGAAGCCTGTTTTTAATCATCCGGCGGTGGCGCAAATCGGAAAACTTTTAATTCCTCGAGCTCTAGGTTCAGCGCTTTACCAGATCAATGTATTCGTCGACTCAATCCTTGCATCTTTTGAAACGATTATCGGTCCGGGCGGGCAGTCGGCTCTTTATTATTCCAACCGCCTATTTCAGCTGCCGCTTGCGATATTCGGCGTTTCTTTGGCGCAAGCGGTTCTCCCGACTTTCTCAACGCAAGCCGTCCAAAAAGACATGGAGGGCTTTAAGCGCACACTCGCCGTGTCACTGCGCACGCTCGCGATGATTATTTTGCCAGCCGCGGTCGGGCTCCTTATGCTTTCGGAGCCGATTGTCCGAATAATTTTTGAGCACGGAAAATTTGATTCTTATTCGACAGGCATTACAAGCCAAGCGCTATTTTTTTACAGTTTCGGACTTTTGTCATGCTGCTTCATTAAAATTTATGCAAACGCATTTTATGCACTGCAAGACACCCGTACGCCGGTGAGAACGGCGTTGTTCGCCGTGTTTGTGAATATTTGCCTGAGTATTCTTCTGATGTATTCCTTGAGAATTGGGGGGCTGACACTCGCCTCGTCAATATCAGCGACCATCAACGTTTGCTCGCTGCATTATTTTTTGAAGAAAAGGATTGGAGATTTTTCAGCGCCTGGATTTTTAAATTTTGCGTGGAAAATCGCTTTATCCAGCGCTGTGATGGCTGCCTACTGTTTTTTTCTGAACCAGTTTATTCTTGAAAACTGCAAGCATGCCTCAACGGCTGCGCAGGCTCTGCGGCTTGGAGGGGGAATCACCGGCGGCGCTCTCCTTTATTTTGCCTGTGTGTATCTTCTACGCGTCGAAGAGCTCCAAAAAATTCTCAAATGGGCAAAGCGCTAGTTTCCCCGAGTCTCGAACGTCGTATTCACGAATTGCCGCTGACCTGCGGCGTTTATTTTTTTAAGGACGGGCAGGGCATTCCGATCTACATCGGAAAAGCCATTTCCATTCGTAAGCGCATCCTGTCGCATTTTCGCGCGTATGGCGACACGGGTTCGAAAGCGGGGATGATGCTGTCGGAAGCGCGACGCATTGATTTTATAGAAACGCCGTCAGAAGCCGAGGCGCTGCTCCTCGAAGCGGCTCTCGTCAAAGAAAACCAGCCCAAGTTCAACAGCCTTTTAAAAGACGATAAAAGTTACCCTTTTTTAAAATTAACGGCGGAGGAATATCCGCGGCTCATGGTGGTGCGAATCCGCAAATCCGACGGCGGGCGGTATTTTGGTCCCTACACCGATGTGCGTCTTCTCAAGCAGGCGGTTGGTCTATTGCGGCGCATGTTTCCGATGAGAACCTGCAAAAAACTTCCCAAAAAGGTGTGTCTCATGTATCACATCGGTCAGTGCGGGGGACCGTGTGAAAATTTTCAATCGAAAGAAGATTATCTAAAAATCGTTAAAGAATTGGAAAATTTTTTAGATGGCCGCCGCGATGCGATGGTTCGCACGCTCACGAAACGCATGAAAGAATTTTCTGCGGCCCAGGAATTTGAAAAAGCTAAAAGCACGTATGAAATGATTCGGGCTCTGTCTTTACTCCCGTCCGGGAATTCTAAAATAAAAGAGCGAAGCTCGCAAATTGAAGAACTTCAAAAAACGCTTGAGCTCCCCAAAACGCCGCACCGGATGGAATGTTTTGATATATCCAATATTTCCGGCAAGGAGGCGGTGGCGTCGATGGTGGTGTTTATCGATGGGCGTCCCGCAAAATCGGAGTATCGCAAGTTCAAGATTAAGACGGTTCAAGGAATTGATGATTATAAGATGATGCGCGAAGTGGTGCGCCGGCGCTACACCCGCGTTTTAAACGAAAAAACACCTCTGCCAGATTTAGTGGTGATTGACGGGGGAAAGGGACACCTTTCCTCCGCGAAGGCGGAGTTGGATGTGATGGGGCTGCAGGACCAACCCATTATTTCCATCGCTAAGCAGCATGAGCATCTCTTTAAACCTGGTCGTGAAAAGCCCTATGTTTTGTCTTTAAGCTCGCCACTGCTTCAAATGATTCGTCATCTGCGCGACGAAGCCCACCGCTTCGCCATCCGCTACCACCGCGGCCTCCATCTCAAAGAGTCTCTCTCCAAAAAACGTTAAGTTAATAGAATATATACCTAGTATGCTTCCGGGATGCATACCGGGTTCAAACTTGACAAATAGTGATTATTAGTATATATTTTTAATAAATACTAACAATGTTTAACAAATCTAATCAATTGAAAGGAACGTTGACTCTATGAATACCGTTGCTAATGGACACCGCAAGATGGATCGCACAATTTTGGATTTAGCGCATGCCGCTAAGAGCAAAGCTGAGGCGTTGAAGAAACAAGTGCTCAATCAGTACTCCGACGCCAAAGATGCGGTTGAAGATATCGACAAACAGGCTCATCGTCACCCTTGGGAACTGATTGCCAAGATCGCTTTTGCGAGCGCAGCTGTCGGATTTTGTTTTGGCTGGTTAAAACGAAAATAATAAGGATCTTTTCTGGACGGCCCGGTCATTTTTGACGGGCCGTTTTTATTTTTTGTGTTACAATCTACCGCATTATGAAAAAAGATTTGTTGGAAAAAATGAAGGCATCCGCTGAAAAGATCGATGCCTTGGGGAGGTTTCTTTGACGTCCCCAGTATGGAAAAAAGAATTCTCGAATTGGAAGCCGAAGTCTCTAGCCCTGCCTTTTGGGATAACCCCGATAACAAGAATAAAGTGATTCAAGAGTTAAAGCGTCTCAAAAGCCAAACGGGACCGTATTTGGTTCTTCAAAAACAGCGTGCTGAAACCGAAGAAATGCTTTCCATTATCGATGAGTCGGATCTGGTCTCGCTCAAGCAATTGGACGGCGAAATCGATCTTCTCTCAAAGCAGATCGACGCGCTCGAATTTCAAAAACTTTTAAGTGGTCCGAATGACGCCGCGAGCGCGATTTTAAGCATCAACGCCGGCGCCGGCGGAACCGAGTCTTGCGACTGGGCCTCAATGTTACTCAGAATGTACACGCGCTGGGCCGAAGAGCAGGGACATAGGACGTCGATGATCGACGTGCTTCCCGGCGAAGAAGCGGGGATTAAAAACGTAACACTGCTCATCGAAGGCGATTACGCGTACGGATATTTGAAAGCGGAGACCGGCGTGCATCGCTTGGTTCGTATTTCGCCATTTGATTCCAACAAGCGCCGGCACACGTCGTTTGCCTCGGTCGAAGCCATTCCGGAAGTCGATGACGCGATTGATATTCAAATAAAAGAAGAAGAGCTTCGCATTGACGTGTTTCGTTCCGGCGGAAAAGGCGGACAGGGCGTCAACACCACGGACTCGGCAGTCAGAATCACTCATTTACCAACCAACACTGTGGTGCAGTGCCAAAACGAGCGCTCTCAGATTAAAAATAGGGCCACGGCGCTCAAAGTTTTGAAAAGCCGTTTGTACGAAAAAGAAATGCAAAAACGCGAAGCCGAAGCGCAAAAACAATACGGCCAAAAAAAAGAAATTTCATGGGGAAGTCAGATTCGTTCGTATGTGCTTCATCCGTACAACATGGTCAAAGATCACCGCACCGATCACGAAACGTCGAATGCGACGGCTGTGCTCGATGGGCGGCTCACACCATTTATGGAAGCGTATTTAAAATCACAAGGGGCCTCATAAAATGATTGGATGGGTTTTAGCAAAAATTTTCGGAACGCAAAATGAACGAGTTTTGGGGCGTCTGAAGCCATTGGTGGCTCAGGTCAATGATTGGGAAGCAACGATCCAAAAATTATCGGATCCCGAACTTCAAGCGAAGACCACCGAATTTCGCGATCGCCTCCAAAAAGGTGAGACGCTTGATGAATTGCTTCCCGAGGCATTTGCAGTCGTTCGCGAAGCGAGTGTGCGCGTTTTAAAAATGCGCCATTTTGATGTTCAGCTCATTGGGGGTATGGCGCTTCACAAAGGAATGATTGCCGAAATGGCCACCGGTGAAGGAAAAACACTGATGGCGACACTGCCGGTGTATCTGAACGCACTGTCCGGAAAAGGCGTACATGTCGTGACGGTGAATGACTACCTCGCTAAGCGCGACCGTGAGTGGATGGGGCCATTGTATGAATTTTTAGGGCTTACGATCGGCGTGATTCAGCATGGCATTCACAATGCGGACCGTCAAAAGGCGTACGGCTCGGACATCACCTACGGAACAAATAACGAATTCGGTTTTGATTATTTACGCGACAACATGGTGCGCCACGTGTCTCAGCGCGTTCAGCGTCCGCTTAATTTTGCCATTGTCGACGAAGTGGACAGCATTTTGATTGACGAAGCGCGCACGCCGCTGATTATTTCCGGTCCCAGCGAAGAATCCACCGATAAATACGCCAAAATTGACAAAATCATTCCGTATTTAAAGAAAGAAGAGCACTATCAGATCGAAGAAAAAACCCGCACAGTGTCGCTCACCGACGCGGGGAATAAAAAAATCGAAGAGCTGCTGCACGTGGATAATTTGTATGATCCCAATAACGTGGAGCTTGTGCATCACGTCAGTCAAGCGCTGAGAGCACACACACTGTTTAAAGCGGATGTCGATTATGTGGTGAAAGACAACGAAGTCATCATTGTTGATGAGTTCACCGGCCGCCTCATGCCGGGTCGCCGGTATTCGGACGGACTGCACCAGGCGCTTGAAGCCAAAGAGGGTGTGAAGGTTGAAGAAGAAAACCAAACGCTTGCCACGGTGACGTTTCAAAATTATTTTAGACTCTATCAGAAGTTAGCCGGTATGACCGGAACCGCTCTCACTGAAGCGCACGAATTTCATGAAATTTATAAATTAAACGTTTTAGTGGTTCCCACGAACCGTCCGATGAATCGTAAAAATCATGCCGACCGCGTCTACCGCACCGAACGCGAAAAATTCAACGCCGTCGTGAATGAAATTATTGAACTTCACAAAAAAGGACAGCCGGTGCTCGTCGGAACAATTTCCATCGAAAAATCTGAAACTTTGAGTTCGCAGTTGAGACGCGCCAACGTGCTTCACAATGTGTTGAATGCCAAGTATCACGAGCAGGAAGCCGAAATCATTAAACAAGCCGGTCAGCGCAGCACGGTGACGATTGCCACCAACATGGCGGGTCGCGGAACGGATATCGTGCTCGGCGAAGGCGTAAAAGATTTGGGTGGGCTGCACGTGCTCGGCACCGAGCGCCATGAAGCGCGTCGCATTGACAATCAGCTGCGCGGACGCTCTGGCCGCCAAGGCGACCCAGGATCCTCGCGTTTTTATTTATCGCTAGAAGATGATCTGATGCGCATATTTGGATCGGACCGTATTTCCACGTTCATGCAAAAGCTCGGCATGGAAGAGGGTCAGGAAATCGAACATCCGCTGATTAGCCGTTCAATCGAAACCGCGCAAAAGCGCGTCGAAGGCCGCAATTTCGAAATCCGTAAACAGCTTTTGGAATACGACAACGTCATGAACCGCCAGCGCGAGGTGATTTACGAAGAGCGGCGCAAGGTGCTGGAAGGGGAAGATTTAAAAGAGCATTATCTCGGAATGATTGAAGAAGTGGCCGACGAACTCGCCGCAAGTTATCACTCCAAAGAAGAAGGCTCATTCAAAAGTTTCTCGGATATGGTTAAAAATATTTTTCCGATCACGTTCGACGAGTTGGAAGGTTTAGAGGGCGACGCATTGGCCGACCAACTCATTGAGCGCGCCAAAGCGGCTTATGAAGCCAAGGAAAAACAAGTAAGCACCGATTTCTTGAGACATTTGGAGCGGATGATTTTGCTCGATGTTGTGGACTCGAAGTGGAAGCAGCATTTGCGAAATATGGACGATCTGCGCGAGGGAATCGGTCTGCGCGCCTACGGCCAAAAAGACCCGCTCGTCGAATACAAGCGCGAAGCTTACGAAGCGTTTCAGGTGATGGTGGGCGCTATCAAAGAAGACGCGCTCTCGTTTGTGTTTCGTGTTCAACCGGCGACTGAAACACCGGAAGGTCTTCGCCCTGCGGATTCTCCGAGAAAAGAAACTCCGAGCCGCCTGCAATTTTTACACCCCGATGCTTCGAGTGCCAAGCCGGTATTGCCGTCCGAAGTACTGGGTGAGCCAGAGACTCTTGCCTCAAGCGAACCTCGCCGCGGCGTGACGATTGAGGCGGACGATAAAACTGGCCGCAACGACCCGTGCCCATGCGGCTCCGGAAAAAAATACAAAAAGTGTCACGGGTCCTAGAGAACGGATGCCAAGCTCTTTTGTTCTGATGTTGGCTTCGGCCATCTTGCTTGTGCTGCCATTTCATTGTGGCAGTCTGGGTTTCCTCGCATTTTTTGCGCTCATCCCTTATTTCACACTGCTTAAAAATAAAGAAGCCGGCGAAGCTTTTAAAATTTCCTATTGGACCGGACTTTTATTTTTTGCCTTGATGGGGTATTGGCTCAATTGGGTGAACGTGCTCGGGTTTGCGCTGCTGGTGCTGTATCTCGCACTTTATTTTGGTTTATTTGGGTACTGGGCTTCGAAGTTTATTCATTCCTCGTCACTGCGCACCGTGTTTTACATCCCCGCATTTTGGGTGGCGCTCGAATTTGTGCGCGGGTTTTTATTCAGCGGACTGCCGTGGGGCTTACTGGGATACAGCCAATGGAAAAGCATTGTTTGGATTCAAATTTCAGATCTCACCGGCGCGTGGGGCGTGTCGTATTTTGTGCTGCTTATAAACGTGCTTCTTTTTAAGATCATCGACGTGTGGCGTCTCAAAGTCTTACGGGGGCGCTTGATCGGCATTCTATTTATTGCGCTCGTCGTGGTGGCAAGCTACGGCGAATATCAGCTCATGAGCTGGAAAAATTATTTTAATGGCCCTTCTAAAAAAGCGGCTTTTAAAGTCTCGGTGTTGCAAGGCAATATTCCGCAAGAACAGAAATGGGACGCCAAGATTAAAGGCATTATTTTTGAAAAATACAAACGCCTCACCTTGATGGCAGCGCTTCAAAAACCCGATTTGATTGTGTGGCCCGAAACGTCTTTTCCGGGGTTTTTGGAAGATGAGCCGACTCTCGCCGCGTCTTTGCGCAGTGTGGTGCGTCAGGCGCAAACGCCGGTTTTGGTTGGCGCGCCGGTGTTTGGAGATCTGGAAAAGGGCCTCAAGTTTTATAACAGCGGCGTTTACTACAGCGCGCAGGGCGAGGAGAAGGGGCGTTACAGCAAAATTCACCTCGTCCCATTTGGGGAGTACGTTCCCTTTGAGCCGCTAATCGGATTCATTCGCCATTTTGTCACGATTGGGCATTTTAGTGCCGGATCCGAAAAAACCGTGTTTGAGTTGAAGCCCCGCGATGCGAGCCTAGGCTACTCCGCGCGCTTTAGCACGCTGATCTGCTACGAAGATATTTTTCCGGGACTGGTTCGCGGCTTTTGTTTGAATGGAGCTAATTTACTCGTGAATATCACAAACGACGCCTGGTTTGGTAAAACCACCGCCCCTTATCAGCATGCGCAAGGGTCAATTTTCCGGGCGGTGGAAAACCGTGTTCCCGTCGTGCGCTCGACGAATACAGGGCTATCCTGTTTCATTTCCCAGACGGGGGAGATCCTTTCTTCTGTAAAGGATAGTGGCGAGGAAATCATGGTGACGGGTCACGCCACCGAAACCCTGATGCTGCGGAAAATCACAACCTTTTATACGCGGTTTGGGGAGGTATTTATGGTGCTGATCGGCTTTCTTTGCTTCTTGGCTTACCGCGACCGGGCCGCCCAAAACGACTACTCAAAAATTTGAACCAAAGGGGTGCTTGTGATAAAGTACCCCTCGTCTTAAAAGTAACGTTTGTCCAATCAAAGGAGCTAAAGAGGGAATGAAAAAGTCGTTTGCAATACTCGCGGCGTTTGTCGCAGTGATCGGATTTTCAGGATTGTCTTTTGCGGAAGATAAGAATTTGGTTGAGAACATTGCCGACGGAACCGGACAAGTGGTTGCCGGAGCCGCCAATGGTGTTGGAACCGTTGTGGCCGGTACGCCCGATGCGACGAAAAACGTCGTAGAAGGAACCGCCAATGCTACCGGAACGGTAATTGCCGGAACCCCTGATGCCACGAAGAATGTGGTCGAAGGAACTGGAAACGCCGTTGTAACTGTTGCTAAAACGGTGACGGGTCAGAATTTTTCCAGCGGAAACAAGAAAAAAGCTTAAGATTTAAAATAAGAAAACCGGGAGGCCTCACGGCTTCCCGGTTTTTTTGTGCCTAAAAATTACTTTTTAACGCTGTCGAGAGTCAGTTGAACCGATTGAATAACTTTTTTAGATTCAAAGGGTTTTGGAATGTAATCCGCAGCACCTAGCTTGATGGCTTCCTGAGCGATCTCCACGCTTTGATAACCGCTCACGATGATGACCGGAAGCGCAGGGCGCACCTTCTTGATCTGCTTTAAGATTTCAAGGCCGTGAAGTTTAGGCATTTTGATATCCAAGAGCATCACGTCAGGGGAGAAAGTCTTTAAAAGTTCAACGGCCTCAAGGCCATTGTGCGATAGGCGAATATTATAGAAGTCCGCCAAAATCAGCTTGAGCGACTCGCGAATACCTTCCTCGTCGTCGCAGATGAGAACCGTTTTCCTCGATGCATCATGGTTTGCCATTAAATTCTCCTTATTGAAAGTGTGAAAGAAACTCTACCATGAATTTGAATAATAATCAAATGCCCTGTCGCATCTCTTAATTTGATTATAAATCAAATAAATGTTGACATAAATGAATCCCGCGTGTAATCTTTGGTTATCGTTGACCGTTTGGGAGGAGCTCGGCATGAAAAAATCAAAAATTTTAATGAAAGTCGTGGCTTGGGTTTTGGTGTTTAGCACATTTCTCCAGAGCGGCGCCTGGGCACTGACTCCGCGGGAACTTTTGGACCAGGCGAAAGCGTCGTTTGGGTTTATGAGCGAGGATCATCACCAAGGCGGGGGATTGAGTGCTGCCGGATTAGCCACGACGCAGTCTCAAGCGCAGAGCGCGGTCGATCAGCAGAACGTTTTGCAGGATCTTCAGGGGATGAATTTTAGTCTCACCACTCAAAACGGCGACACACTGAGCTATGTCCAAAACACATTGTCTCAAATTACTCGTCCAGACGGAACCACTCTGAATAACATTTCTCAAGATTCGAGTGGCAACATTACCGGGGCCAACCTTCTTTTGAGTGACGGGACCGTGCAGGTTCTGCAAGGTGGAAGCATTTTGGGGAGTCAGTCGCCCGACGGCGCTCAGGTTTTCTATGATCTGCAAACGGGAAAAATTCAAAGAACGGTTTCCGCAAGCGGAGAAGAAACGACTTATACCTATTCCGATACAGAAACCCTGTTAGAGAACATTCATTTTCAAACTGTTTATGACACTGACCAAAAACTAAAGAAGATTGTTGATAAATCATCCGGTAAACAAAGTTTTTTTCAGGACGGAAGGCTTCAGCGAATTGTGTTGGCAGACCATTCTGAAATTTTATACAACTCTGCAGCCCAGGGAAACCAAATCAAGGTTTCGCTTGGCGCTTATAAGGATGCAAGCGGTAATCTTTACACGTTTGACGCGAGTGGGCTTGTCACGCGCATTGAGTCGAGCGTTGGCGTGCGCTACGGCTCGCTCATTTGGGGCGTTGATCAAAAAATAAAAGACGCGGAGATTACTTTTTCGAATGGCTCAAGAGGGGTGTATCAGTCTCAGAAACTTGTCCGGCTCACAGATTCGTCGGGGCAGATTACAAATTTTACTTACACCGCGGACCGAATAGTGGCGGCGTCGAGTGGGGTGAGTTCAGAGTATCAGCTAGACGGAACACTCGTAAAGTCGACGGATTCTGTTGGTGGCCAGAGTTTTTATTTCACCAGCGGACTCCACAAGGGCTACAAAGAAAGAGAAGTCGATACAGCTGGAAATATTTTTGTTTATGAATATTCAGCTAATAACACAGTTGAGCGAAAACAAATTCTTCGATCTGAGCAGACAGTGACTACATTTGCTGGCCAATCCACGCTTTTGGCGCGCAACAACCCCTTTTTAGGATTCGAAGTTTCGTTTAATCAAGACACCGACACCCAAGGCGTGACCCTGCAAAGCCAGGGCTCCTATCCGCCGCTTCAAATTAAATTGATTCCCGGTCAGGACGCTCAATGCACCATTGGTTCAAGTCCCGCGCAATTACTGGGTGTAAGAATTGAGAAGTCCGCGACTTATAAAGTTGAAATAAAATTAAGCCAAGCCAATGCTAAAATTTTTATTTATAAATCAGGCACGCCCATTCCGCAAACTCCCACCAAAATTATTCAACAACGCGATTGGAATGCGCGCTTCAATCTTCAAGCCACAAACGCTCGTCTTGTGTTGGATTCGCGTTCAAGCGGCGTTTACCGAACGGCGGTGGAAACTTCAGATCGCCAAGCGGTTTACCGGACTGGGGCCGTGGTTGAACGCGTGGATTTTAGAATTGATCCGAATACTCAGAATCGCCCGAGCATTAGTCTGAATGCTGAGCAGAAAGATGCGGCCAATCACAGGCGCAGTTTCTCTATGGAATACTCCAGCGGAAAATGGAGAATTCAGGCATACGGCGGCGGACCGCGCTCTCAAAGTTTTACGGTGAATCAAAATCTTCAGGCGGGTGTGGATTACGTGGCGGAGTTGCGCTTCGAAAATAACGCCCTCAATTTTTACGTTTACCCAAGCGCTCAAGCGCGACCCGCGAGTCCAACAGCAACGCTCAGCGCGCTTTCAAACGCTGGCGCACGATTTTCGTCAAGCCTCGATAAAGCGCAAGGCACAGCCCAAGTTTTTTACAATCTGCAATCGGTTTCACTGCAAAGTGTGAAAGGGAAGGCTTTGCCTCAGGAGATGGACCCTGTTCGCAATGATCCTAATTTTTGGCTTGTTCAGCCGGCGCAAAGCGTTTTGGAAGCCGCTTCACCCGCAAAAATGATTCTTTATGGTCAGACCGGCCAGATGGAGCGCGTTGAGAAATGGGACGGCTCAAAATTTATTTTTACAAATGGCGCTTTGTCTCAAATGTTGGATCCCCAAGGAAATATCACTCAGCTTTCGGTTAACTCTTCCGATCTTGGAAATATTCTTGGAGCGACGATTGAGCAGAGTGGGGCCGAGTCGCATTACAACGCCGAGGGAAAATTAGAAACCGTGCGGGTGGGAGACATAACGGTTCATTATAAAAGACAAGATTCTTCGGCTTCGCCTCAGAATGACGGGGGAATTGATTATCTTGAAAAATCGGATGGAACCGAAATTCACGACATTGTTTTTGGTGGTCAAGGTGAAATTCAAAACGCGTCGGTTTATTTGACGGATGGCCGTATTAAATTTTATGAGAATGGTCATCTGGTTAAGAGCGTAGAAGCAGATCGCTCCCAGATTTTCTTTGTGAATGACCAAGCCACGCAAATGATTACGCCTCAGGACCTGCATTACGATTTTAATTACATGCCCGGACAGATTGAGGCGGTTCTGAATGTCGGATCTGTCATTCCCGCGCAGGCGGGAATCAGCGTGGATCCCCGCTTCCGCGCGGATGACACCGTTGTCCGGATGGTCTACGACTCCAATTTCAATCTCCAGAGCATGGTCCGGCAAAATAACGAAATCATCAATTTCTCCGGCAATCACATTCAGTCGATTTTGACTCCCAGTCAGTTGCCGCAAACCGTTGTGCAGTTGGCTGAGGGTTACAAAGTTCTACAGGACAACACTGAAACGTTTTACGACTCGAGCAATCAAATTCAAAAGGTGTTGATCCATCCGCAAACGGGGACAGGGCAGTCTGTCCCAAGAAATGCGGGACAGACAGACCTGTCCCCGATGGGTCATGAGCTTGAAATAACCTATCAATACGGCAAAATCCGGCAAATTAAAAAAGATAACGCGCTCACGTTTACGTATTCGTACACCTTTGAAAATGATAGGGAGCAGACTGTTATTCACGACTTGGAAGAAAACACGACGAAGACCTACGAAGAGAGCCTGCTTCAAAAAAGTTTCGACAACAACACCTCGGTGTTATCGAATTATTCTTACGATTCTAATCAAAAGGTCTCTCAGGTTCTCGTCTCACGTCTTGGTCGCTCTCTTCACACCTACACTTACGCTTACAACGACAGGGCCACAGCCGATACCGCAGATGATTGGACGATTGTTACTGATGAAGCGGGTGTAATTCGGACCTACGGCCAAGCCCCCGTGACAAAAGTCACTCTCAAGAAAAAGGACGTCACCGACCCCAATGATTTGGATGCGAGCGGCAACCCCAGAGTCATCGGCCAAACGCTGGAAGAACAACCCCTGGAAATTCTCCCGCTCGAGAACAATAAGCTTCTCTCGATGGAAAAAGATCATAAGCTTTTTACTTATACCTACTCACTCAATGTTACCCAAGAAAAAGACGGCACGATTCTCGCCGGCAATTCTCAAGAATCTATTCAAGAGCGGCTCATCCAACAAACGCTCTCTGATGGATCTGTGGCGCATTACGACGAGTGGGGACAGATTCAAAATATCGTGTTGTCCAATGGGCTTACCCTGACAGATGTCGTGGTGGATCAAGCTCGTCAAATTCAAAGTGCGAAGGTGGTGGTTCCCGACGGACGGACACTCACCTTTAGCCAAGACCATTTGCTAGAAGAAGTCACGCCGCAGAACGTGCATTATTCGTATCAAAACGGAAGACTGTCTCGCGTTGTCGATGAAAATGCACACGACTATTCTTTGGCTTATGATTTTTCATTGAGTGATCAGTTAAGCTCTATTCATTTAGATTTAGGAAATGAGGTTCTCAATTACAATTCTCAGGGACAAATTCAGTCGCTAGAGGTTGAAAATATTTTGACGCCTCAAGAAATTTTAGCGGGCCGCGTTAACACATCTTCCGGAGGAAACGGGGGAGATTGGGGCTACGATGGAAATTTCAACACCGCCCAAACTGGAGGGCTTTACGTGGATCTTATTTCCACGCAAATGCTTCCGACTGCGAGCACGATCACCTCGCTTACCTATCGGCTTTTTGCGGACGCCAATTCCCAAGGCTCGCAAAACAACGGCAGTTCGGCTTACAGCTACATTCAAACACAGGACGCCACAACGCTTGCGTGGACCATAGTTCCGGGAAGCTTGCTGGTTGATAGTCACAACAACGGCGGTGGCGGCGGCTCCACCGCGCATGCGACGTCTGCGAATCCCGCCCAACTCAATGTGAATATTTCAAATGTCATTGCGGTGCGGGCTCTGACCGGGACCGCTGCGTACGCCAATAACGGCAGTGGTACGGCCGGCGGCTCCTCCGCTATTTATGAAGTCGAGCTTGGACTTGCGGATTTATCGCAATTTCAATTTTCATCTTCAAGTCCAAATGGGCTTGTGTTTCAAAATTTATCCGGATCCCGAACTGTTTTAGGTTCTCAAAATATGGGCGTCCTGCCTTATTTTTCAAAAATTAACGAAGAGCTTCCAGCCGAACTCGCGTCATGGACGCAAAGTATCAAAAGCGCTCTCTTAGACACGAGCACGGTGACGAGTCAGGAATATTCCGCCGCGGGAATTTTACAAACTCAAACCAAAGCGGATCAGACCGTGACGCTTTTTAATGAGCACAACAAGCCCGTTCAGGTTTTGGATAAAACCGGCAACACGCTGATGCAGTATCTTTACGACAATGACGGAAATCCCACGCGTGTGTATTTGAAAAACGCGCGCGATACGCTTCCGGACCAGATTCGCGCGGCAAGGGAAGCGATTGAAACTCAGAGAGCGTCCCAGCTTAAAATTCTCGCCCAGCAAAAAAATCTCGCTTACCAGACTATTTATGCGCAAGCCGAAACCCAGCGCCAGCTCCTAGGTTTTCAGATTCAAATGTTGGAAGATCAGGAAAATTATATCGAAAAAATTGAGGTTCAGGGATCTCAAGCCCGCTCTCAAAAAGCGGACGCTTTGTCTCAAATTCAAGACTCGCTCGACCACATCACCGGAGTGATCACGCAAATTTCTAGTTCAGAAGCGGATGCCTACGCAGGACTCAATGCACAAGTCCAAACGCTTTCGAATCAAATTAATTTAGACGCCCAGCACGCATTTTCCGATCTCGATACCCAAGGACTGCTTCTTGAAAAAGAAATTCTGCGTCAGGAAGTGTCGCCCATTGTTTACGACGTCTATCGGCGGGTATTGGGCCGCGATCCAAATTCACAGGAATATGATGGTTGGATTAGTCAACTTAGCTACAGTCAAAATAATGGGCTCGCCGAGGCCAAAACACTTTCAGGGATCGGTTTAACACAGGCCATTGCAACGTCTCTGTCCAATTCGCAGGAACTAGCGGATCGCCAAGCTTATGTTCAGGCTGTTCGCAGTGGCGTTTCGGCACAGATTCAACAATTCTTAAATCTTTCGGACGCTGGCAAGCTCGCTTTTGCCCAGAACTTGGGACTGCCCGCGCAGGATTTAATTGCGCTTTCGCAAGCCGACGCTCAAAAAATAATGACATGGCTTAGCTCGCGCTCGCTTCACTTTGGGCAATCCGCGTTTTTGTCTTTGGAGTCATTGCTCGATCAAAATAATATTTCTTACAACCGTATCGACATTGCTCAGAAAGCCATCTTGATCGACATCTTGAGCGGCGTGATTTCTCCGCTCGATGATGGGGATCTTGTGATCTCTGTATTTGCACTCAATAAAGTTGCGGCGCTTTATGGATTGAATCTTTCCGGCGCTCGTCTTACTTGGGACGACTTGCGCGTCATCCCGAGCGGTACTCGCATTATCGCCCACATTCTTGGAAACCACTATGTTGTAATCACAGGGATAACTCAGGATTCGATTACCTATATCGATCCCGGTATTGGGGCCGATAAACAGAACGAAGTCGTAACCGTATCAAAAGCTGGCTTCCTGAAAGTTTGGAAGGGGAACGTTACCCTTGAACAATCTAAGCTACAAACCGTCGCCGGGTACCAGAACAAGGTCCTATCCGCCACACAGACCCAACAGATCAGAGGGGCCTTCTTTGGCAGTATTCTTGGCCTTATAGGCTCGATTCTAACGTGGGTCCCAGGCCTCAATGGCATTGGCATAGCGCTTACCGCAATCTCTGCTGCTGTATCCGCGATTGAAGGCGACTTCATTTCAGCGATCTCATCCATTGTTACCCTCGGCATGGCCAATTTGGGTAGTTTCTTTCAGACGGCTTTTGATGGGGTAATAAAAGCCATGGGTCCCCTTGGCCAGGCATTCTCCAAGGTGGGGCAGGTGTTCGGAAGTATTTATAACGGTGTGGTCGGCTTTATCAATAGCGCCGTTGGATTCTTGCCCGGCATTGGCACAGCGCTTCAAGGAGCCGCAGGTGCGTTGCACACCACCATTGGGAATGCGATAGTAAACACAGCCCTTTCTACAGGTCTCAATATCGGGGCGACCAAGGGGCTCACAGCTTTGGGCGTATCGCCCCAAATTGCTTCGTTCCTCGGTCAGCTAACCGCCGGTGCTGTGATCGGAGCCCTGCAACCCCAAACAATGGCGGGTGGGCACGTTGCTATTACCCAAGCGCAGAATATCCAAGCAGCTGTTCAGCAGACGATCATCTTAAACCAAGTCGGCCGTCTTGGCACAGAGCTTGGTCTTGACCCATCTTTCACCAACATAATTGGACTGTCCCTTGGAGCAATTCAAGGCCAACTCATTACGAATCCCAGCGCCGATCCCTTGACTTATGCATTCTCCAATATAAAACCCGAGCTTTTTTCATCCCTGGCACAATACGGAATTCAAAAGCTGGGAACCTCTCTGGGCATAGACCCACGGCTGTCAACCCTGATCGGCTCGCCAATCAGCGCTGGAATTGGAACTGCTTTTGGGCAAGGCGTAACGGCAGGCACTCAAATAATCAATTCGATCAATGATGGTTTATTGCGAGGGGTTACTTCACTGGGAATCGAATATGCTACGCAAAATGTTGATCCACTTCTTGGATCTTTGACTTCAAGGGCAGTAACAGGGGCTATTGAGGGAATGTTGGGTGGAAATATCTTTGATGGAATCTTCAGAGCATATTCGCAGTCAGTGCTTAATGTGGCAAGACTTGGTGTGTCGGGCTCTGATTCGTGGAGTCAGGCACAATATATTCAAAGAGCGACTAATTTCTCTACAATTGTTCAACAAAAAGGTTTGGCCCAAGCAATCGAAGACACAGCTACACAGGTAATGACTGAAGATTCAATCAGCTCTATTCTCAAATCTTTCCAGACCGTTGGGGCATTTATTCAAGACCAGATTCAGGGCAATAAACCACAATCGGTTCAGCAGGATGGGACTACATACAAGAAGGTCCTGCTGGCCAACGGTGATTATCAGATTTACACAGCTGACTACAAAGACCTTGTAGAAGTGAAAATGGGGAACACAATTCTTCGGGGAACATTTGGCAGGGACGAAACCGGGCTTCTTGGACTTAAGACGGGCACTATCTCAATCTATGATGCCAGCGGGAAACTACAGTCCAAAACGTATATTGAAAACGGCTGGAATATCGAAGATGTCCATTATTCGGTTGACCCTCTTTCGGGGCAAGAGGCAGTTGACTTAACCGTTAAGCCAATTAAGGGCAAACTTGGTATTACCTTTGATGAGTTTGGTAATTATCGAGACGCAGATCTTATAGGCAAAGACAACCAGTTCCATTTCTCGATCAATAGTGGCATTGCGACGTCGGCTCAGTATGGATTTCAATTTATGGCTGATAGCGACTTAACATGGCTAAGCCAACAAGGACTTGATTCGGCCAGCTTGAATAATCTTTTGTTCAACGAAACAGTTGATGCGACCGGAAACTATGCAACTTCTTTAAGGTGGGAAGCCAATAATTCCCTTATACCCGAAAATTGGGTTGATGCATTTAAATCGCCGGATTCTGCTGAGCGAATTATGAATGCGTTCCAAGGCTTCGGATTCAGGACTAATAGCGAAATTGCGCAACATTTTAGCAATGACGCCGAAATTCTTAAAACAGCTGCAAAAACTGGTACAATAATTTCTGTTAGGGGGCGGACATTATCGGCAGCGGTAATAAAAACAGTAACGTCAGGCCCAGTCAATCATACAGCTACCTTGTATATTGATAACCAAGGTCAGCGTTGGGTATTTGAAGAATTGGGCCCATTGCCACAACAAGGTCTCCAAAAAGTTCGTCTCGATGATTGGCTCGCTCGATATCAGTCTGAGAAACCAGATATTAACATTGGAGGCTTAGATCAAGTGGGAGCCGATCAAGATATTAAACAGGCGATTGAACGTAGCTTCTTCTATTGGAATCGGGATGCGAACGGCAACTGGACTATGACGGATGAGGTTATTCCAATGCCGTATAATACTGCAAACTTGATAGGGTTATCTTCCGGCGGCAATATTTGCAGTAGCCTGATCGTTGAACTATATCGAGATAGCGGCCATCCTCTATTCGGCTTGACCGAAACGGACGTTCAACTTCAATATTCGCCAAATGATGTCTATAGACGTTTGAAATTACTAGGATATACGGATTAATGAAGAAAATACACGCTGGCTTGCCTTACGTAATATCGTTAATATATGTTTTCCTTGGCGTTGTTATTTATGATTGGACCACGCACATGGCCCCGGCGCTGGACGGAAGAGGGCAAGCTAGAACTATTTTTCTAGAAACATTTTTAATATGTCTCGGCTTAATTATTTTTGTCACAACGTTTATCGAGCGAAGGAAAAATATTAGCCAGTTATTTTGGTCTTTTTTATTCTTTTCGGGGTTGACCATACTTGTGGTTGTCGGCTTCATAGTGTCACTGGCTGATAGATCAGCAAATTCAACCCTATTGAAGAATTACTGGGAATATTTGTGGGTATCAGTTATTCTTTACTTGCCAGCAGTACTTTTGTATCTTTTGAAGATTAAGAGGCCCGTTAACTCATAATGAGAACAATATTAACCCCCATTTTGCTTCTGTTGTTTTTTAGCGTAGGCGTCATTGCAAACGCAAGCGATGCTCTTGTTCAGGAAGGGAAAAAGGCCATCGAAAATGGTCGTTACGAGGAAGCTGTTAATGACGTTGGTCAGATTTTAGATAAGTCAGACAACGTTTCGCGTGATCCTGAAGTATTGAGTTTGCATAAGGCCATCCAAGCATATGGTATGATTCGGTTAAATGATCACGGTTATGATAAAGAAATCGAACAAAATTTAACAGGTGCAATTAGCCTTGATCCAAATTGGGAGTATCCAAAAAAATTATTGGAAGAATTTCGAATTTCCAAGGACCATAAAATTTAGAAATTTATCTGCATGAACGACCACGAAACCGTCCTCACCAAGCAGTTACGATCCCAGCTTATTGAAGAGCGTCGGGATCTCGAAGCCGAATACTTCAGGCGGATGCCTCTAAACCAGAAAATCCACTCTTTTGCCTTCGCCATAGTCTTTGTAGGCGGCATCTTTTTCGGGGTGGGGCTGATCGGATTCATCCTGTATAAGCTGATTTTTCGCCATCCCTGAAGAGCCGCAATAAAAATATTTTTCCAGCCGGAATTTCGCGGCAATTCGTAATTTTATCCAAAGTAAGCGCAATTAAGCGATAAAACGTGAAGATACACTACGAGCCATCAAAAGCATTTTTTATATGGCTAAAGAAGTTAAAGATTTTTAAGAAGTGCTCTTGTAAGCGGGTCATTCATATGCCAGACTTTTTCCGTGGTAGGATTGGAGGTCTGAGCAATGAAGATAGTGGTCCATTTGAATCACGGCGTTGATAAGAGTTACTTGCTGGTATTCGGCAAAAACTCCATCACCAGAGATCAAGTTCGCCAAATCATCAATCAAAACGACGATATTTCGGCGAAGCAGCTTATTTTTAAATCCGGCGAGAGGTATGAGCTCAACCCTTCAGAAGCACGCCGAGCAGAAATGGTTGCCGATTTTGTGGTGAGCCAGCACGGTTACAGTGCTGAACGTTTAGCATAAGTTAGTCAGCAATCTCCAAGTAAAAGTCGAAGCGTTTTGGCGCTTCGGCTTTTTTGTTTTTATCAGATAAGCCCATCCAGAATAGTCCGTGACAAATCTCTTTTCCCTCTGTTATTATTAGGTATCAGTTTCGGATAATTACGGTTATCAACGGAAAAGGGCGATTAATAAAATGACCACAGATATCATGTCTTTGCCAGAGGTCTGCGAATACCTAAAGCTGACCAAAAGCACTGTTTATAAGCTTTCGCAAAGAGGGGATTTGCCGTCTTCGCGCATTGGAAGACAACTGCGTTTTCGGAAGTCCAGGGTAGATTCTTGGCTCGATTCAAGAGAAATTCAGAAAGCAAAGAAAGCGAAGAAATCAGCAAGACGTTAAACGGCGGCTGCATGTAGCGACGGAGATTCATGGAGAAGCAAGACTACATACACACAAGCAAGAGTGGGCATAAAATCAATATTGTTTCATTGGTCCCCAATGAACCGAAACGGATTTTACTTATCCCGCCTTTGGTTGGAGCAACCGGGACACTTGCTATTAGGACTTTTCGCTATTTTTTTCGTGAAAATGGTTACTTAATGTCATTCCAGTATTGCGGGCATTCCGATCAGCTTCACAATCAATTTACAATTACAGGCACTTTCGTAGATACCAAAGAGGCAATATTGCACGCGATTGAAACGGGAAGAAAACTGGAGATCCCGGTTCACGTGGTAGGCGCTTGTTATGGCTTAATCCCTTTAATCTGCGTTCTTCATGAATTGAAATGGCCCCGTGAAGTAAAGTCATTATTTAGCGTGGGTGGGTTATTCAGTATGCACGAGCTCATTAATTTTGACGGATATAGCCCCTATCTGAAGAAACGCGGAATCACATTCAAAAATAAGACTGAATTCATCGAATACATGAAAACAGAAAAATCAACTTTTGTAAAAAACAAAAAAATTTACACTGAGGCATTGACAGAGTATTTGATCTCCATTTTTGATGAATTAAAAGATGTCATTTCGTATGAAAGCTTCGGAGTGATGCAGTATTCAAACGTCGATTTTTATAAAGCATTTTATGAATTTATAACCATCGACTTGCCGAAGGTCACGATACCCAGCTATTTTCCTTGTTTATTTTTCACCGGCGTCGAAGATCACGTATTGAAGTTGGAGACGGCGACCGGAAATAGCGTTTACACCAAAAAAATTACCGCAATGGCCCCGCACGCTCAATTCCGCAACATTAAGATTGACCACTTTGGCAGAGGTGAAGACCATTATGTAATAGGGGAAGATGGGATGAAGTTTCTATTAAAAAATGAAAAGCTGAATGTCCTCGAGGGAGTGCGCGATGGCAATTCATAATAGAATTTCAACACAAGACCTTGAAGCCAAAAGGTGGCCATATTATCTCATTTACCCCATGACATCGCTTTTGGTTCTGTGGGCTGTCCTTAAGAAGAAACTCTATGGGTTATTCCGGCCAAGGAAGGAAGTCAATTTTCTGCTTTTTGATGGAATTGGCAAATATGGCAAAGTTATCAAACGAAATGTGACTGGCTGGAGAGCGGTCGATTTGATTTATAACCACCGTTTTGGCGAGACGAAATCGATTGGTGGCCGCCTTGATGATTTTTGGTTTGATAGTCTCAATTGTCAGGCTGCAAGAAACCGCTTCAAATTAGCAAAGAGGGAGCTGGAGAAGGCGATATTGAATACACCAGCCTCTGAAGTAAGAGTGCTTTCATTGGCATCTGGGACCGGACAAATCGAAAGCGAAACGTTGGCAAATGTAAGAGATAAAAACGTAAACGTCAAAGCAGTCCTCATCGACCGTGAGGCTGAAGCGCTCGAACGAGCAGAACACTTTATTTCGTCAAACGGAGTTTCCGAAAGCATTAAGTTAATCAATTCAGACGTGATGCAGGCGATCGAAATTGCAAAAGAATTTAATCCGCATATCATTCAAATGGTGGCGTTCTTGGATTATCTGCAAGAACAGGAGGCAATTGATTTCTTGTCGGATATCTATGGCACTCTCCCGGAGGGAGGGTATTTTATCGCGTCAAATACGATGCCAAATCTTGAAATGCATTTTGTAAAAGAGGTGGTTGGCTGGCCCCTGATATACAGGAACCATGAAGAGATAGGGCGTATATTTGAAAAAAGCGGCTTCAAAAATGCCCAAATTATTGACGAACCTTTAGGTATTCAAAATATGATAGTCGCTAAAAAGCAGGCTGGGTAGCCCGCCGGATGAAATTTCTATTTATAAACTTTGTCATTGTTTTATGGATCACATCCCTCACCGCTTTTCTGCTTGGAATTTTTGCCTGGATAAGAAGACGTAATACCGTCAACAAATGCTTTGCGCTCTACTGCTTCAGTATTTCATGGTGGAGCTTCTGCGAAATCTGGGGTATTTCCTGCAATTCGGAATCCACGGCTCTTCTTTGGACCCGCATTGAACAGATAGGCGTATTTTTTATTCCCACCTTTTTTGTCCATTTCGTCATATCGCTATTGAACATAAAAGACAAAAAATGGCTGCTTAAAACTGCATATATTTTCAGCTCAATTGCCGCTGCACTTTGCTTTACGCCGCTAATGATGGCCGGATCTGCTCCGATATCGGCAGCGCCCTACGTCAAACGCTTTGGTGTCCCAGGCGTTGCTTATCACTTTGCTATTTTATTCTTTCTAATCTTGATTGTGTATGGACTGAACGAACTATTTAAGGCATATCTTACTTCGCGGGGCGCGAGAAGGAACCAGCTGAAATATTTATTTTTTAGCACGCTTTTTGGATATCTTGGCGGCGGCGCAAACTTTTTATTGGTTTATAACGTCAGCATTCCATTCCTTAATCCCTTTGGCACATATGCACTTCCAATTTATATAGCCGTTGTTACATATGCCATCGTCAAGTACCGGTTGATGGACATTAGAATTGCGGCGATAAGGACCGTAGTATTTGTCGGAGTATATGTCCCGGTTTTATTCTTGCCATTTATCGGTGGATTCATTTTAAAAAGCAAACTTGCTGCATTAGCAGGAGAAAACTGGTGGATCATTCCTGCTATTGGATCAAGCATTTTGGCCCCTCTCGGAATATATATCTTTTTAAATATAAAAAATCGCGCCGAAGCGATGCTGCTGAAGGAGCAGAGGCAATATCAAGACACACTGTTGGGAATTTCAAAGAGCATGACGTATGAGCGCAACCTTGCGATTCTCCTTCAAAAGATTGTTCAAGGCGTCGCTGATTCACTTAAATTAAACGCTGTTCATCTGTTTTTGGTGGATAAGGAAACGGGCCGCTATTTGCTAAAAGCATCGCATCCGAAGAGTTTATTATCAGAGCCAATGGCTTTTGAGACTGATGATCCTCTAATCAAGAAGCTGCTTAATGAAAAATCGTCAATTGTTATAGAAGAGGATCATATTCATTCAAAAACCGGCGCCGGTGAGGGAGATGGGCTTAAGCTGATGGAAGAAAAGAGCGGCATGAAAATTGCTTTAGCGACGCCCTCATTTGCTCAAAATGAACTCATCGCATTTTTGCTGCTCGGTGATAAGCCAAATGGGCATATGTATACCCAAGACGATCTGAATGTCTTTTCAGTGCTTGCGACCCAAGCTGCGCTTGCGATTGAAAATGCTATTTTTTATGAGGAGCAGGGAAAATCCCTGGCGCAGGAACTTCAAGAGCACAAGCTGAAATATTTAGGCAACATGGCTTCAAATATCAGCCACGATGTAAATAACCGGTTTAATAGCGTGGCGCTCGAAGCTTTTGAAATTATCGACCAAATCATGCCAGCTTTGAAACAAAAACTTGGAGCTACTTCAATTCCGGACGGACTAAATGAATTGATCGAACGTATTTTGCAGAATCTCGACAAGATTTCCCACCATGCCCAAGCGGGCGGAGAAACCGTTGAAAGATTTCGCCGCCGCTCTCGTCAGGCAAAAATCGAGCCCCTTGATTTGGCTGCTGTTATAGAGAGCACATTGTCGATCGTTGTTTATCCAAAAGAAAAAGCCGGTGAGATTGTCAAAGTAATCCCAAGAGAAGTGTATGGTTTAGAAGTAGATCTGCCAACGGGGTTCCCGAAACTTTCTGCAGAAGTTTTTTCTCTTGAAAACACAATTGCCAATCTACTTAGAAACGCCTATGAAGCTCAGCAAAAAAGAAGAGAAATTATTGGGCGAGATGGATATAGCCCGTTTGTAAAAATTTCAGCGCAGGTTCTTGGTGACACAGCTGACATAAAAATTGCGGATAATGGGATAGGTATGACGCCAGACCAGCTAAATCAGATTTTTGTGCCGTTTTATACAACGAAAGTTAAAGGCACGGGCCTTGGACTCTCTATTTTGAAATCGATGATTGAGCTGCAACGCGGGAAAATTTCCGTTGACTCGGAATATGGAAAAGGAACAACATTCACCATTACATTGCCAGTCGCAAAAGAAGGGAGTGAGAATGCCTAGGACGTTATTAGTTATTGATGACGAAGTCGAAATGACGCGTATTTTAGTAGGCACATTTAGCAATCGCGGTTATACCGTCTTTGAAGCCAATTCCGGACACGATGCCATCTCTATTTTAGAGAAGAACCACATTGATGCCGTGACATTGGATCTTAATATGCCGGGGATGGATGGAATTGCCGTTGCCGCAGAGATGAATAAGCGTTTCCCCAAGGTAAAGATTATCGTCGTCTCAGGCTTCGGTGGGGAATATGACGAAGAACTTAAAACCGTCAAAGTCGACGCTCACATTCCAAAGCCGATTAACATGACGGCCTTACTCAAAAAAATTCCTGAATTGCTGGATGGAAAATAAGTCCAGAAGCGTGAAAAGTTCATCAAGAACTCAATTGGCAAGCACCGCTTACCATGAGGCGGCTCATGCAGTCGCGCGGCATTGTCTTGGCATCAAAATTAAAAAAGTAACAATTGTTCCGCACGATGATTGCTTAGGAAGTGTTTCGGGTCCGAGCGCGACCGGTAAACATCAATTGGACGTTGATAATTCAAATCAGGCGCGACTAAAAGCTGAACGTGATGTTATGGTCTCACTTGCAGGAGGCATAGCCCAAAGGAAGTTTAGTCCGAAAAACTTCAGGCACGATCATTGCAGCCAAGACCTTCATCAAGCCATGGATATATTGAGTTATTTCGCAGGGTCGCATGACGAATTGAATGCCTACCATAGTTATTTGAGTAAGCGAACAGAGAACCTGCTTAGTAAGCCAATGGTATGGACAATGATACAGGCTGTGGCAAAAGAACTTCTATTCCGCCAGACCCTGACAGGTGCTCAGGTTAAGGAGATTATATTTAACGCATTTCCTGATCTTAAAGCTTTTTCAGATCGCTCCAAGGTTTCAGCAAAGTCAAAAACTTTGACCAAGCGAGGATTTAAGAGTAACATTTAGCTAACGACATACTGAAGCAGTCCCAAGGCTGTTTTTTAGCCACTGATAGAAATGTGAGCAACATTCTATCGGTGGCTTTTTCTTTTTTGGAGGCCTTTTGGATGAGGATGTTTAAGGCGTTGTTGCCATATTACGGTGGGAAGAGAAAGCTTTGCCCAATAATCTTTAGTCACATCTCAAAGTATCTTCCAAGGGATAAATGGGCGGGAGCGGTATTTGTGGACGCTTTTTTAGGAAGTGGGGCGGTCAGTCTCTATGCCAAGGCTCAGGGTTTTCAGATCTACGCTAATGACATCGCCGAGCGAAGCTATATTGCTGGGCAATCACTTATTGAAAATAACAACATAGTGCTCACCGACAATGATCTCCATCGATTATGTCGTCCTAATGGCGATGTAACGCCATTTATTCAGGAACATTTTTCTCCCGACGTCTTTACCTCAAAACATGCTGCATTTCTAGACGGTGCTTTTTCGAACGCCAAGAAACCACTCGATAAGTATTTACTCTTGAAATACATCTTCGCCATTAGACCCTATTCTAAATTCAGTTCACCCAATGCGTTTAATCGGCCAATGGAAGAGGGCCGCTTTGATGAAATTAAATCCACGTACACAAAACACATCAAGGACAATCTGAAATCACCACTATCTATTTTAAAAAACGAAATGCGGAATGTAAATCTTGGCATATTTTCCAATGGACTAAACAACTGGATAGCCAAGAAAGACGTATTTGAGTTTCTTGATGATGCCGAAGGGGATGTTCTTTACCTCGACCCTCCTTACGCCGGGACACTTGCTTACGAGAACGAGTATGAAGTGCTCGACAAGATATTAGGGCAGAACGAGAACCCTAAAAGTGATTTCTCCAGTGGGATGGATGCGCTGGGTAGGCTTTTAGCAGAGTGCGAGAAGTATCCGCTGTGGGTCATCAGTTTCGGAAACGCTGGTGGAAAGAACGAATTAAACGAACTATTGGGTATCGTCAGTAAATACCGTAAATGCGAAGCCCATGAGTTTCATTATCGGCACTGCGCGGCAGTAGCCTCGGAAGCGCACAAACAAAAATCAAGGGAGTGGCTCATTCTTGGAAATCACACAAGTTAGAATAGACAAAATACACCCAAACAAATACAACCCGAATGTTGTACCAGCCGACATCATTGCCAAATTACGGGCAGAAATTGGCCAGAAAGGGCTCTGTGAGCCCATCATGGTGCGCTTCAGCCCCAATGGCTACGAAATTGTAAATGGCGAGCACAGGTGGCGGATTTGCCGGGATTTGGGCTGGCGGGAGATCCCGTGCATTATTCAGGACTATGACGACAACGAAGCTAAAATAAAGACTTTGCAACTCAACTACATGCACGGGTCGGTCATCCCGGTCAGACTCGCATCGCTTATCCATGATTTGAGCAAAGAGATAAAACTCGAGGATTTGGCAAAGCGCCTTCCGTATGAAGAACTCCATTTGATGGACCAGTTGGAGCTCTTGAAGCTGCCGGAAGATTTTGGAAGCGCGCTCGAGGATAGAGCCAAGAAAGACGATGAAGAAATGCCTTCCGTCGTTTCTTTCGTACTTTATAAGAGTCAACTTCAAGTGCTTGAAGAAGCAATCCGGGCTATAGCCGAAGTCATACCAAAGGGTACGAAAAATACGAAAGCCGTCGCGCTTGAAGCGATTTGCTCATATTTCCTTGAGACCAAAGGGCTTAAGCAAGATTTGGAGTCGGCAACCTAAGAACAGCAGGGCGGAGAATTTCGGAGTTTTAGGATATGGGGTACGAGCCGGTAAAAGACGAAACCAAAGAGTTGTATCTCAAGATTTGGATGCACTACTGCGTCGGGCATCTGAGCCAGGAGCAGCTTGCCAAGCTATTTGATTGCAGCCAGGACACCATCGCCAACGCTATCAACTGGGCGGCAGAGAATAGGGCTCAATTTGCAACGCCAATTCTCGGTGAGGCGGCCAAAGAGTCACTCGAAAGCCGTCTTCGTGACTTACGAAATGACCTGGTGAGAATTAAAGAGTCAGAGCCGGTGAACTGGAACGCCGTCATAGGCATGCACAAGTTAATTAAAGAAAACGAGGAGTTACTGTGGAAGCTTCAGGCGGTGATTCAAGACCGGAGCACGATTACGATAAATGCGGCCCAAATAAACCAAGTAGCAAAAGCCCGTAACGAAATCCTGGAAGGTATGAACGATGAAGAGCGACAGGCCCTTATATCCCGAATTAGAGAAGTTACTGACAAGCCGGTCGACGACCAAAGAGGAAATTGATGATCTCCTTTGGTTTCTGGAGCACCCCGAATACGAACACCGGGTTGTCGATATCCGGACCTTCATTGATAGCCCCGAATATCTAAACGCCAAATCCGAGTGCTGGCCAAGCGTCAAAGACGACCTTGTGGTATTGTTCGAGGGCGGTTATACAGAAGCCGTGTTCTGTGAGGCTATTGGTTCAGGAAAAAGCTACAAGTCGTCACTCATCATAAGTTACATGACCTATCGGGTGTTATGTCTTCGGGACCCGCAGAACTTTTTCGGTTTAGCTAAGGGTAGTCCCATTTGTTTTATCAATATGTCCGTGCGGGCCGAGCAAAGCCGCAAGGTTGTATTCGGTGAAATCAAAAGCCGTGTTGACAATAGCCCGTGGTTTCGTAAATATTATCCTCCCGATTCTGAAATCAGGTCCGAGCTTCGTTTTGCAAAAAATATCGTAGTATTCCCCGGCAACTCCAGAGAAACATTCCCACTTGGATTTAATATCCTAGGTGGTGTTATGGACGAGGCCGCCTGGTATACCGAAACCTCAGACCATGATGTAGCCGAGGAAATGTTCAACGCTCTCCATAGCCGCATCAAAAATAGATTCGGGGATAAGGGTTTGCTGGTAATGATTTCATCCCCGAGATACGTCGATGATTTTATTGAACTCAAAGTCAAAGAAGCGCTGACCAACCAAAAAATATTCTCACGCAGAAAAATGCTTTGGCAGTCAAAACCAGCGCATTGCTTTTGCGGCCAATGGATTGACTTCCAGGACTATAAAATTCCTATTGAATTTGAGATTGAGGCCAAGCGCAATCCCGAAACCTTCAAGCGTGATTTTATGGCCATCCCGGCCCTGGCACTTGAGCCATATTTCAAACGAATGGACATCGTTGAGTCGTGCATTGATTTGAGTATGCATCACCCAATAGATGACACTGGGAAATTTCAACCCTGGTTTCGTGGCAAATTAAAAACGTATTACTATGTCCATGTGGATCTCTCTCACAAGCGAGACGCCACAGGTATTGCCATGGCGCATGACGAGGGGGACAAGGTTATCGTTGATTTCATGCTGCGCATCAAAGCTCCTGTAGGAGGTGAGATTTACTTCTCCGACATCCGGGACATGATTTTTCGACTGAGAGATGAATGTCGATTCAAAATTGATAAGGTTACTTTCGATGGGTGGCAGTCCATTGATAGTATTCAGATCCTGAAAGAGAATAGATTCAAATGTGGAGTCTTTAGCGTCGATAGGGACACGAGCGCCTATGACACTTTAAAGGAGAAAATGTATTCCAGGAAACTACGCTGCTACCGCTACGAGCCGTTTCTTGAAGAGTTAAAAAGGTTGGAGTTGTTTGAAGGCATCAAGGTTGACCATCCACCCAGCGGTTCAAAGGATGTTGCCGATGCTGTCGCTGGGGCTTGTTATGCTGCCGTGGAAAATGAAGGCAAGATTCGGGAGGTTCAATGTTTTATCGTCTAAAATTGTCTGATATTTGGGTGCTCGCCATGTTCTCGTTATTTTGAATTAAACATACATTTCTCACCCCGATTTCTACCTCGATTTTTTGAATAATCCGGTATCTCGCTAACGTTCAAAGAGTTGTGGCGTTTTCCAAGGCGCATGGCCCATTATTTACCCCCGCTATTGTTTGCGATTAAATTGAGTATTTAATCTCAAATAGACTGGATTTCCCCGGAATCCATGGCATCATTCGACTGACAAAGGGGAGGGCACACCGATGGACCGCGAAATTACCGAGTTTTTAGCCTATAAGGCTACAGAACGGGGGCTCACACCCCGGACCATAGAAGCATATCGCCACGATTTGGCTAAATTTGGCCAATTCATAGCCAAGGAAACCGGGTCTAAACCAGCGCTCGGCGATATCGACCAGTATACGATTAAGGCCTACCTGCAATTTTTAGCGAACACAGGTATCAAGAAAGGAAACGCCACTGTAACCCGGGGCAGAAAACTCGCAACTCTGAAGTCATTCTTCAAATACCTCGTGTCCGAGGGGAAGGTAAAATCCGATCCCACCAGCCAAGTAAAGATGCCCAAGGTAAAACGGAAGGAGCCATCCTATCTAACCGAGCAGGAATACAAGCGGCTTCTGCGGACGGTTCAGAAGAACGCCACCAAATACTTCAAACACCGTGATGTTGCTATTATCAATATGCTTTTGGGCATGGGTCTGCGCCTGAACGAGTTAGTGGGCTTGAATGTGGGCAGCGTAAACGTCGAGGACGGGGCAATCAAGGTTTCAAGAAAAGGAAACCAGGAGCGTATACTTCCCGCGAATGACGAGGTGATGATTTGCCTTCAACGATATTTGAAAACGAGGGCAGATGCCTCATTTTCATCACCCTTATTTTTAAGCAAACGTGACCAGCGAATCGATGGCGCTACGGTCTGGTATCTGGTAAAAAAATATCTGAAACAAGCGCAGATAGAAAAGGACAAGCTATCACCCCACACCCTGCGGCATACGTTCGCAACGACCCTATTAAAACAAGGGGTCAATATACTTGCCATCAAAGAGTTGTTGTCTCACCGCAATCTCCGCACCACGGAACGATACCTTCACATCACCGGCGAGGACTTAAAAATAGCCGTAGGAAAGATGGATCTAAACTCGAAAAAGAGCGGCTAGGGCTTACGTTTCTCTTTTTCGTCCCACTCGTGAAGTAGCTTGATAAAACCCACCATATTATCCGTTATCTCCACTGCATCTTGGTACGTTAACGGCTCCTTGGAGCGCGGCTGCCATACCTTTAGTGTTTTATCCAAGAACTCCTTCGAGTATTTATATTGCCAACTCATGCCACCTCCTTGTGTTAAGAATCTACTCTGCAGGATAACCCTTTTCTGGTAAAATTTAGCAAACATTGGAAGGGCAAAGAATGACGGACAAATGGCTTACCATCAACCAAATCGCTAGATATCTACAGGTTTCGAAAGAAAAAATCTACAAAATTTGTCAGAAGGGCAAAATGCCTGCCTCGAAATTTGGTGGGCAGTGGCGTTTTAAAAAAGAGGCGGTCGATAAATGGATGCTGGGCCAACAAAGGAAAAATAAATAGCATTTTTTTGGGAAGAGACGACTTGCAAGGAGATCATAAAAGCAAAATGAGAAGACGCACTAGACAAATAGTAGCTATCGATCTGTTCTGCGGCGCTGGTGGCCTGACCAAGGGCCTGGAGGATGCAGGGATAAAAGTGCGGCTGGGCGTCGACGCTGACCCGGCCTGCAAGTATCCCTTCTCGGCGAACAACAAAGCAAAATTTCTTCTCGCTAAGGTAGAAGACGTCAAATCCGAGCAGCTTAATGAGTTCTATGGAAAGAATAGCATTAGGGTCTTGGCAGGCTGTGCCCCATGCCAAACATTTTCTACCTATAATCAAAAAGCTAATAGTTCTGATGAGCGCTGGTGGTTGCTACTCCAGTTCTCTCGATTAGCGAAGGAAATACTGCCTGAAGTCATTACGATGGAAAATGTGCCGCGTTTACAAAAGCAAGATGTGTTCGGCCGATTTGTGCGAGATCTCAAACGTTCCGGTTATTACGTGACTTCACAAGTTGTGAGTTGTCTCAACTACGGCGTTCCGCAGCAGCGCAAAAGACTGGTGTTGCTCGCCTCACGACTCGGGCCTATCGAGTTGAGAAGGCCGATAGATATTTCTAAATCAAATCTTACAGTGCGCAAACATATTGGATCTCTACCTACTATTAAGGCTGGTGCCGCTCATAAAAATGATCGGCTGCATCGAAGCTCCAATCTTTCTGAGATGAATCAGAGGCGCATCAGGGCTTCTGCGCCAGGTGGTACCTGGCGCGATTGGGATAATTCAATCGTGGCTAAGTGTCACAGAAAGAAACAGGGGAAAACTTATCCGAGCGTCTACGGAAGAATGAAGTGGGATGAGCCAGCCCCAACTCTGACCACTCTTTTTTTTGGGTTTGGGAATGGCCGCTTCGGGCATCCATCGCAAAACAGAGCCATTTCGCTGCGCGAAGGCGCTATTCTCCAAAGTTTTCCAAGGACCTACAAGTTCGTGGAACCAAGAAAGCCCGTGTTCACTAGAACCATAGGTCGATTGATTGGAAATGCCGTGCCCGTGAAATTAGGCACGGCTATTGGTGAGAGTATTTTGCAGCACGTTTCCGAATGGCGTGGGAGAAGACCTGCGCCACGCCTACAAAATCGAAAAGATAACTAATGCCCATTGAAGTCGAGTCGATACGAAGTAGTAAACCCTCTTCTCATAGCTATGTCGTGCCCGAGCAAGGCCAGCTCGTCGAAGTACGTCGCAGGCAATGGGTCGTTGCTGACGTGGCGAGGTCATCGCTTCAAAGCAATACCCACAAACAGTTCGAACATCTTTTACGGTTGGCTTCGATTGACGAAGATGCTTTGGGTGAAGAGCTGCACGTTATATGGGAACTAGAGCCCGGTGCTCGAGTTCTGGAAAAAGCAGGGCTTCCGACACTTTCAGGGATTGACGAGTCACGGCGAATGGATGCATTTTTAGACGCAATCCGCTGGGGTGCAGCCACGAATGTTGATATCCAAGCACTACAGGCGCCATTCAGGAGTGGCATAGCGATTGAGGATTACCAGCTAGATCCATTGGTCCGAGCGCTTGATATGCCTCGAGTCAATCTCCTGATTGCCGACGATGTGGGATTGGGAAAGACGATTGAGGCTGGGCTCATCATACAGGAAATGCTACTCCGATATCGAGCACGAACAGTACTAGTCGTTTGCCCAGCGTCTCTACAGGTGAAGTGGCAACAAGAGATGCGGGAGAAGTTCGGTTTAGATTTTAGGATAGTTGATACAGACTATATGCGCGAGCTCAGACGCTCTCGCGGGATTCATACGAATCCATGGACATCATTTCCGCGGCTCATTACTTCAATTGATTGGATCAAATCCGACTTCGCGATGACGATGATGAAGGATATTCTTCCCAGGATTCCGACTTATCCGAGAAAGTTCGATATGCTCGTCGTTGACGAAGCTCATAATGTTGCGCCAGTCGGCGGCGGAAACTACGCTGTCGATAGTTTGAGGACCCAGGCGATAAATGCGATCGCTCCTCATTTCGAGCACCGTCTTTTTTTATCCGCAACTCCTCACAACGGTGACAAAGTTTCTTTTACTGGGCTATTGGAGATGCTTGATAGTCAACGTTTCGCTAGAGGTATCAGCCCAGATGCTAAAAGCCTAGAGCAGATCATGGTACGGCGGCTCAAGACAGATATTGTGGAAAAAGATGGAAAACCCGTGTTTCCTGTCCGAAAACTTGAAGCCCTGGAAGTCGATTATGCAGAAGAAGAACGTGAAATCCACGAGCTCTTAAAGCGATACAGCGAGTCGCGCGTAAAAAATGCCAAAGGCGTGGGAGGTGGGTACGGGACGTATTTCTTGCTTAAACTTCTCAAAAAGAGGTTGTTTTCTTCTCCCGCCGCATTTGCATCTACGCTGGAAAAGCACCGCGAGAACCTGTCAGGACGCCACGCCAAATCCACGGCTGATCACTTGGACGAGCGAATTCTTCATCAGGCTATACAACGTGTAGACGAAGATTACGCGGATGACGAAGTGAAGGAATCTGATTTATTGGACGCCATTCAAACAGCTACTGCATCGTGTGTCAGCGTTAATCCAAGTGAGAAGGAGATGCTAGATAAGATGACACGTTGGGCCGAGAAGGCTAGAGAAAAGCCAGATTCAAAGATGTCAGCCGTTATTGAGTGGTTAGACCTACATATTAAGCCCAAGGGCCAATGGGCAAGCGAGCGAGTAATTATTTTTACTGAGTATCGCACGACGCAGAAGTGGCTAGTGGACATCCTAACGGCCAAGGGATTCGGCGGACAAGATCGGCTGATGACAATCTATGGCGGGATGGACGTGAAACAAAGAGAGATGGTCAAGGCTGCTTTCCAGGCGAACCCTGAAGGGTCACCCGTGAGGATTTTGGTTGCGACGGACGCCGCTGCAGAGGGTATCGATTTGCAGAATCACTGCTCCCGCATGATCCATTTCGAGATACCTTGGAATCCAAATATCATGGAGCAGCGCAACGGGCGTATTGATCGACATGGGCAGCGTGATAAAGAGGTCCAAGTCTGGCATCCCGTGAGTAAGGGCTACGGAAAGAAGATCGGTGAGGGAAGAGAGCGGGTGGGCGCGCTTGATGGAGATCTTGAGTTTTTGATGGCTGCTGCGAAAAAAGTAGAGTCGATTCGGCAGGATTTGGGCAGCGTCGGTTCCGTGATTGCCCAGCAAATTGAAGAAGCCATGATTGGGAAAAGAATCTCTCTGGATACGCGAAACATTGAGACGCAGGCTACGGAAACACGGAAGCGACTTCCAACCGAAAAGAGGATCCGCGAGCGTGTTGAGCGCTTGCATCAGAGACTGCTAGAAAGCGTAGAAGCTTTCCGACTGAGCCCAGAAAACGTGGCTAATGCTGTGAAGGTTGCTCTTGAGATAGCGAATCAACCGGCGTTGCGGCCAATCCGATTCAGTGGTGCCCCGGAGGGAACAGTTTTCGAGATGCCTGCATTTCAAGGAACGTGGGCGCGATGTGCGGAGGGCCTTGCCCATCCCCACACGCAGGCAAAACGCCCGATTACATTTCACCATGATGTGGCCAAAGGACGCGATGACGTGGTTTTGGTTCATTTGAACCATCGCCTCACACAACTGTCCCTCGGTTTGTTACGAGCAGAGGTATGGGCGATGGAGGATACCAAGAAACTCCATCGTGTTGTCATCCGAAGTATTCCAAAAATGTTTTCCGAGCATCCGGTTATAGGAGTTTGGTCACGTCTAGTTGTTACCGGAAAGCAGTCGCACCGATTACACGAAGAGCTAACTCTCTCCGGCGGGCAAATCTGCCAGGGGAAGCTTGAAAGATTGAGCGTGACCCAAATGCAAGAGATTGCAGATGCATCACGTAATGAGCCACCAACAAATTTCCGTCTAAATGATCTGAAAAAAGTATGGCCTGACCTTGAGTCTAGTATTTTGGGCGCAGTCGAGGCGAGGTCCAGAGACCGTATGCGGAACCTCGAAAGTACACTAAAAATAAGGAAAGAAAAACTTGTGAAGGATGCAGCCGATATTCTGTCGGAGCTCAAGGCCACCATTGAAAGAGAAATCAACGACACGAATCCTGCTAGTCAGCAGCTTGAGTTCTGGAAGAGTGAAGAAAAGATCCAGCTAGAAAAGAACACATCAAGTCTGCGGTCTCGCATGGCTGAGATTCCAAAAGAGATCGAAGAAGAAAAGCGCTCAATAGAAACACGATTTGATTCGCCGGTAGCTAGGACGTTCCCCGTTGCTATCAGCGTATTTGTGCCATCGGATGGAGAGGGGAAGCTCTGATGAACCAACACGCAGAACTTTTGTCTCTCATAGAACACACTGGCCCGTTTCTCACAGAACCGGTCTTGGACCGCATTTTTCCGCAAGGCATAGATCCTATAGAACACGGGACCGGAGCGCGTCTGAGATCTGCTTATACGGAATGGACAGAGTCTCAACAGCGTTGCGATGCTGAAAGCCCCAAAATACATGCGGCTTGGATCGATATGATGTTGAGAGAGGGGCTTGATTACGAGGAGCGTAGTCTTCGGAGAGGATCTGCGGTATCTGTCGAAATCACAGTTGATCTCGCAGAGCATAACGAGAAGATTTCTCCTGAAATAGCTCTCGTCAATCCGGAAGGAAGAACAAATGCTGGTAAAGCAAGGCTTCTGTTGGCCATTTGGCCATTTGGCCAGGATCTAGTCGGTCAAACGAAGGATTTAAAATGGGCGGCATCTCCCATCGAACGGATGACGGTATTGTGCCGCACCACTGGTACGCAGCTAGGTTTGGTAACCAATGGCGAAAGATGGACTCTTGTCGATGCGCGTGAAGGCCAAAGTGTAGCCATAGCGTCATGGTACGCACGGCTATGGTTTCAAGAACCATTGACCTTGCAGGGGTTTCTCTCGCTTTTGGGGGCCCGCCGGTTTTTTGGTGTGCCAGAAGGGGATACGATCGAATCACTTTTTGTGGAATCGAGCAATTACCAGGAAGAAGTCACGGATCAGCTGGGACTCCAGGTCCGCCAAGCCGTTGAAGTTCTTGTCCAGGCGCTCGACCGTGCGGACAAGGACCGTAAACGTGAGCTTCTGAAAGATGTCGATCCCGTGAGACTCTATGATGCCGCGCTGACTGTCATGATGCGCCTGGTATTCCTTTTTTGCGCCGAAGAACGCGGCCTACTTTTGCTGGAGGACGAAATCTATGATAGCTGTTATGCCGTATCCACTCTGCGCGGTCTATTGCGCGAACAAGCCGACAAAATCGGGCTCGAAGTTCTAGAGCGACGGCATGACGCTTGGGCCCGTCTTCTGGCTATTTTTCGAGCGATATACGGCGGGATCTACCACGAAAATTTACGGTTACCTGCTTTAGGGAGTTCATTATTCGATCCAGATCGGTATCCATTTCTTGAGGGGAGGGGTGAGAAGACGAGCTGGAGGGATACACCAGCTTTTCCACTACCAATTGACAATCGAACTGTACTCCATCTACTTGAGTCCTTGCAACTTCTGCGAAGGAGAGGGGGGCGTGGCTTCCAAGAAGCCAGGCGGCTTTCTTTTCGCGCACTTGATATTGAGCAAATCGGTCATGTTTACGAAGGTTTGCTTGATCATGTTGCGGTGCGCGTCAAATCGCCAACCCTCGGTCTGGTCGGGGCCAAAAGGCAAGAGACCGAAATTTCGCTCGAAGATTTAGAAGAAAATAGAAAGAAAGGTGAAACCAAACTCATTGAGTTTCTGAACGAAGAAACAGGACGTTCTATCAATGCCTTGAAAAATGACCTCCACCGAAAACCCACGGAAGATATCCGATCAGCGCTTGTCACAGCTTGTGGGAATGACGAAGAACTCCTGGAGCGAGTTTTGCCATTCCATGCACTCATCCGGGACGACGTTTGGGGATACCCCGTGGTTTATCAAACGGGGAGTTTTATGGTTACTGGTGGCGCGGATCGACGGTCTACAGGAACTCACTACACACCTAAATCATTCACCGAAGAAATCGTTAAGGAAACACTCATTCCTCTCGTTTATGAGGGCCCCTCCGAAGGAAGGCTGCGTCATGCGTGGAAACTCAAATCAGCGGCTGAGCTTCTGGATCTAAAGATTTGCGACATGGCCATGGGCTCGGCGGCTTTTCTTGTCCAGGTATGTGAGTGGTTGGGGGAGCGTATAGTCGAGGCGTGGATGCTAGCAGAGGAAATTGGGCAAATTGTTCTGGCGGATGGAAACGTGGTCCAAAATGCCAGTGGATTAGAAACATTAGCTCGCGACAAAGATGAAAGATTGTTGGTGGCAAAGCGACTAATTGCCGAGAAGTGTATTTACGGAGTAGATATCAATCCAATGGCAGTCGAACTTGCCAAGCTTTCGATATGGCTTGTGACGATGGCGAAAGGACGTCCATTTGGCTTTCTTGATCATAATCTCCGGTGCGGGGATAGTTTGCTTGGCATCAATAGGTTAGATCAACTGACGAATTTAAGCATGGAACCAGATGATAAATTTCAAGGGCGATTGTTTGGCCAAAAAATTGAGGTTGCCGTCAAGGAAGCTCTCCAAATAAGAAAAAAACTGAGAGAGATCCAGATTTTGGACATCAATGATATAGACATCATGAAACGTCTGGACCGTGAAGCTAGGGAGAAGCTCGAAAACGTTGAGCTCATCGCAGATGCAATGATTGGCGAGGTTCTCTGCCATGGCAGCAATGAGAAAGCCCTTGAGGCAGCACTGTCAGTCTTGTCTGGATTGGCAGATGAATTAATCCTAGGTAAGGTTGGCGTAAAAGAGCGGATACTTAAAACTGCTCAAGCAACGCTCGCTTGTGGTCTTCCCGCGGGAACGCCGCCGCGCATGCCATTTCACTGGGCGGTGGAATTTCCCGAAGTTTTTGCTCGGGAAGGATTTGATGCGATTGTGGGCAATCCCCCCTTTCTTGGTGGAACGCGTATCAGCGAGGTTTGCGGGGATGAATATAACTTATTTCTTGCTCTGCTATGGCCGCCAGCATCTCGAAAGACAGACTTGTGTGCCTTTTTCTTTAGAAATGCCTATCTACTTTTGAGATCTAGGGGCTCACTTGGCATGCTCGCCACGAATACCATATCTCAGGGGACTACGCGTAAGGGCGGGTTAGAAATTATCTTAACTAATGGAGGAAAAATTGTGCGTGCTTGGCCGTCTTTTAAGTGGCCGGGCACAGCATCAGTCATTGCTTCGGCCGTCTGGATTTTTAAAGGCGAATGGGGAGCTAAGTGCGTGGTTGATAACAACCTTTGTGCATATATCGATAGTCTTCTTACGGCGCAGACAGGTGCAATGGCGCATCCGGCACGCTTGATTAAGAATATGAACAAAAGTTTCGATGGATCATGTATCTATGGACGGGGTTTTATTTTGGAACCTAGTTTAGCCAAAGATTTCATCAAGCGCTCACCTAGAAACCAAGAGGTTGTTAAACCTTATATTGGTGGAGAGGAATTGAATAATGAACCTGATTTAAGACCAACTCGATGGATCATTGACATGGGCGAACGCACATTGAAAGAAGCCGAATCTTATGTAGACGTGTTTACCTATATTAAAAAAAATGTAATGCCTGAGCGTCTAGATATGGATAAAAAGAAATACCCGCGCCTTGTTGACCAGTGGTGGAAATATTGGCACTCACGGCTAGAGCTCTATAACGGAATAAGAACCTTTGGATTGGGTAGAGTTCTTGCGCGTGCCCGGATATCAGACCACCATATGGTAGCCTTTCTACCACCAAATATTGTATATAGCGAGCAGCTTGTAGTTTTCTTGCTCAGCACATTTCAGGAATTTTCAGTTATTCAAAGTTCAATACACGATATTTGGTCGCGCAGATATGCCTCAACTATGAAAACCGATGTGCGATATACGCCATCCGACTGTTTTGATACATTTCCATTTCCAAAATCAAAAGATGAATTAGAGAAATGCGGAGCTCAATACTATGAACATCGCTCACAAATTATGCTTTCAAAAAAGCAGGGCTTAACAAAAATTTATAATGCTTTTCACAGCGCAGATAATTGTTCGGCAGAAATTAAGCGTCTTCGGATATTACATATGTATATTGATAAGGCCGTGGCGAGCGCCTATGGCTGGACTGATTTGGACTTGGGCCACGACTTTTATGAAACCAAGCAAAGTATCCGTTACACTATAAGCGAGTCCGCTCGGCAAGAAATTTTAGATCGATTACTCGCACTGAATTATCTGCGATACGAGGAAGAAGTTAAACAGGGTATGCACGATAAAACTAAATCGAAGACCAGAAGTGGGAGCAAGAAGTTGGCGTCTCAAGGGCAATTGGAGTTTTTTAAAGGTCAGGAAAAATAATGGCAAAGCAAAATATAGTTTATTGGCTGGTCCTCCAAGCTAAAGACTCTCACTACGCCGACATTGAAGGGAAATGCTACGAATACCCCGAGAGTATCCCCAATGGACAGCGAGTCAAACCGGGCGACGTTCTCGTCATTACATTGCTACAAAAAGATTCTGACCAAGGCAGGCGATTGATAGGGATTGCCACTGTCGGATCAATCAGGAAAGCCGGCACTGGCCGTTTCCAAGCCTATTATGATCGGTATAAAAAAATCGATCCTGCGCTAACATTCGAAGAGGTTGGTGGTGATCCACGTACAAATACAACAAATAGTATCAATAAAGTTGATTCTCGAAATCATCCAGATTTTATCCAGAACTTATTATCCAAGTCTGGCATAACGGTCATTGAGGCATTGCCTCAGATCGCTAGCCAGCAACAGCTGAAAACGCCATCGCCAGTCGAGATTCGAGATGACCTAGACAAGGCGATTGTGGCGGATCTTCTGGGCCCAGCTAACGGACCAACGGAAGAAATTGTAGGCTCTAATGTGCAAAGCCGGTATCTGATTGGCAAGCTAGCCCCACGGCGCGTTATGGTTGATGAAGTAGCAAGTGAAGAGAGACACCAGGGGGGCGGCGCATCCCCCGAGGACGATTCAGCCGATGAAGCTACTCCAGCGCACGAATCTCTTATGCCATCATCCTTCGGGCTGACTTGTAGCGTGGACGGTGCAATAGATGAGATGGAAGTGCATGTGAGTTGGGGCCAGTACGAGCGAGGAGATAGCCAGTCTTTAACCGAAGAGGATGGTAGGCCTAAACGCGCATGGCATCGAAGGCCGGTTGGCGGAAAGATCATTTTACCGTTAAAGACAGGTTCTTTCGGGCCTCTTGCGCCAGATATTACTTATCCAGAAGTTTTTGTTCGCGGGTTGATTCGTGAAAAGGGAGCTCAGGGCGAGCGCGTTCTCACCCTATTTCTAGTCAACAATCAGGAAGAGCCCGAGCAGAACAAAGACGAGGCATGGTTATTTCAACCACTACTACAGTTACGCGCCAAAGACGGAGCTCCAATATTCTTACGGAAATCTATTGGAGGTAGTATTTATGCAGATCCAGAGCGAGCGAGTTTGGCCATGCTCTATAGAGGTCATGTTGAGTTTGCGGTAGGCCATGGTGTAAGTGTGCGCGCGAAGCTGACCGCTGCAACGGCAGACCGCGCGATAGAAGTATCCACTCAAATTGTCCCGACTTATGATGTTCCGGCGACAGAAATACCCAGCCCATCAGATATCCCAGGCATAGAAAACGTCGTGCTAGATATGAAAACATTGAGCGAGCTCGAGAAAAAGCCTCTAATTGAGTCATTGAATGTTTTAAGTCAATTGTACGCGACATGGATAAGTAATCGGGCCGATGAGATCAAACAGGGCAAGTTAGTTGGATACGAGACTCAAGCAAAAGAAGCCTTAGAGAGATGCCGACGGACCAGGGAAAGATTAGAAGAGGGAATCCAGACGCTTGTTGCTGACCAAGATGCATTAGACACGTTTCGATTTATGAATCAGTCGATGTGGCATCAACGTGTTCATAGTATACATTCATTACGGAGACGTCGCGGTGAAACGGTAGATATGGCACAGGTTGACATACCGGATAATAGGTCCTGGTATCCATTCCAGCTTGCTTTCATCTTGTTGGGCATACCATCACTGACAGATCCAACACATGCTGATCGCACCGCCGGCTCTAATGCAACGGCTGATCTTTTGTGGTTCCCAACAGGTGGCGGTAAAACAGAAGCTTACTTGGGGCTCGCTTGCTATGCGATGGCCATTAGACGCCGTCAAAAAAGCATTGATGGTTACGATAGCTCCCGCGGACTCGCGGTGATTATGCGTTATACGCTCCGACTGCTAACTATCCAACAATTCCAGCGCGCAAGCACTCTAATATGCGCCATGGAACTCTTACGGCGACAGGCGACAGATAAATGGGGGGCAACACCCTTTCGCTTAGGTCTTTGGGTGGGTGCTAAAGCAACGCCAAATACAACACGAGATGCTGCGGAAGAGTTGCGCAATGCACATGGGCAAGGTTTTACACGTGGCTTAGGCAATCCTCGCCAGCTGACGAATTGTCCGTGGTGTGGATGCGAAATTAAAATAAGAGACACGATCTGCCGTCCTCTCGCTGGGGATATTGGTCGGACTCTAACATTTTGTTCGGACAATTATGGTGAGTGTAGCTTTTCTCACGCCAAATCGCCCAATGAGGGTATTCCAGTCGTCGTCGTTGACGAAGAAATTTATCGGGTAATTCCGTCGATGTTGATCGGAACAGTCGACAAGTTTGCCCAGATGCCGTGGAAGGGTCAGGTACAGACATTATTTGGGCGAGTGAGTGGTGAGTGTGAACGCCACGGTTTTGTCACGCCAGATGCTGTAGATGATTGTTCGGGTAATCATAATCGTCACAGGTTCTTGCCAAGAACTACTATGAAGGCATGCGGGCCATTGCGTCCACCTGATCTGATTATACAAGACGAATTCCATTTGATTAGCGGCCCCCTGGGTACAATGGTGGGTCTTTATGAGACCGCGATTGACGAGCTGTCAAGTTGGACCTGTAAAGGAAAAAAGGTTTATCCAAAAATTCTAGCGTCAACTGCGACTGTTCGTCGCGCTGCCGAGCAAGGGCATCATGTTTTTTCGCGTCGCATGGAGGTATTCCCACCGCATGGGCTTGATGTCTCTGATAATTTTTTTGCTATTCGTAGGCCGGTAACCGAACAAACTCCTGGTCGCCGCTATTTGGGGATTTGTGCACCAGGTATGTCACGACCAGCTGTACAGATACGTGTGTATACGGCCTTTCTTTGCGTCGCTCAAAGACTTTTTGATCTCTACGGCGACGTGGTTGATCCATGGATGACCCTCGTCGGATACTTTAATTCGCTGCGTGAGCTGGGTAGTATGCGACGGCTGGTTGAGGACGACGTTAGTACTCGAGCATTTCGGATTACACTTAGTGATCTTGAGCGCCCCGGGTTGGCGCAGCGCAAAATTAATGATCTTGAGGAGCTGACTTCGCGAGCGTCTTCTAGCGATATTCCTAAGATTCTAGACCGTCTGGAAGAACGATTCACCAAGATCGTAAGTACTAATGGCAAATCACCTATTGATGTTGTCTTGGCAACCAACATGGTTTCTGTGGGCGTTGACGTGCAGCGCTTGGGTCTTATGGTGACGAATGGACAGCCCAAGACGACAGCAGAATATATCCAGGCTACCAGTCGTGTTGGCCGTAAGTATCCCGGACTTGTTTGTACCGTATTAAATTGGTCCCGCCCGCGCGATATCTCCCACTATGAGAGTTTTGAGCATTATCACGCGACCTTTTACCAGCATGTTGAAGCTCAATCAGTGACGCCTTTTGCCCCGCGCGCAATAGATCGCGGGCTTACAGGAGTACTGGCCTCTCTGATACGACTTCATGCAATGAATCTGAATCCTAATCGAGCGGCAGGAGATTTGCTGGCCACGAATCATGCCCTAGCACAGCTAGCCCGAGACACTATCTCGTCTCGAGCAGGGGACGTGTCTCAGGAACGATCAACGCGGGATCTAGTGATGAGAAAAATTGAAGAAAGAGTTGATTGGTGGGTGCGAGAGGCTAACCAAGGAGGTCGCACACTTGGTTACAAGGCAGCAAGAGATGGCCAAACGGTCGGATTATTAGAACAGCCCGGAACGCAGCCATGGAGTAGATTCACGACACCGACATCCATGCGGGAAGTAGAGCCAAATGTTTCCCTTATCTTGAGAGAGAGTGTAAATGATGCCGAGCGCGCATGGGCGGCGCACGTAGATAATACTCCTGATCCAGCGCAAGGAGGAGCTCAACCATGAACGGCCATCCATTGCGCGTAGGCGATATCAGGCCAAGCCAATTCATGTGGACGTTTGGACCCGGCGCTATTGTTGATTTGCCTCAAGTTTCGGTGGTTGTCCTTGGTCCTGAGTTCTGGCGTCAGGAACATTCGAGACGGATATCAGAACCTAGACTTCTTAACGCTGTCCGCAGTCAGCTTGGACCCCAGGTCCAAGAGCTGCTTGCACCTCCGGTTCGACCAGATACCGATGGCCCTTTTAATCCGTTTACCTCCGAAGCATCTATTGGCGCCCCCGTTTCTATTTTTCCTCAATACTTACGCTGTCCCATCTGCGGGACGTTAGGAAAAGTTGATTCCGGACTTTTTGAATTAAAGCCAAATGAATATCGGCCAGATAGAATTCATTATATTCATTCGAATTGTAGTACACGAGGCAAGTCGCCCACGGCCGTGCCGGCTCGTTTTCTTGTGGCTTGTCGCGACGGACATCTAGACGACTTTCCGTGGCACTGGTTTGTTCATGGGGGCGCATCACAATGTCGTGGGCAGTTAAGGTTTTTTGAGAGAGGTGCCTCATTGCAGACCGACAATTTGTGGGTGCAGTGCATGGAGCCAGGGTGTACGGCCACCCGCACTATGACACAGGCTTTTGGCGATATGGGCAGACAATTGCTTCCAGGTTGCCGCGGGCGTCATCCGCATCTACGAGGATTTGATAGAGAGAATTGCACAGAGCCGATCCGGACAGTTTTGTTGGGTGCGTCAAACTCCTGGTTTCCTGTCACCGCTTCCGTATTGGCTATTCCTACTCGAGCAGATAAGTTGCAACAGCTTCTTGAAGCTAACTGGGATATTTTTAAAGACGTAACCAGTCTGCGTGAATTAGATCTAATATTGAAGACAATGCGCAAGACCGGAAATCTTGGTGATTTGGCAGAGTTTAATGAAAAGGATATTTTAGCGGCCATCAAGAAGATGGGGACGGAAGCCGCATCTCCCGAAGTGAGCACCGAACCGCTTGATCTTAAACAGCCGGAGTGGGATATATTTACTGATCCCGCACCCCAATCAGACTGGCCTGACTTCATGGTAAAAAAAGAGGGCCCTCCCGATGCATTCTCGAAGCATATTGAATCTGTGCTTCTAGTGGAAAAGCTGCGAGAGGTGAACGCTCTTTTAGGTTTTACACGCATTGAGCCTCTTGAGGTGGGTCAGACCGAAGATGGGGTTGCTCGCGCGCCTCTTTGGCGTGGAAGTGCGCCGTGGGTACCAGCTACGGAAGTACGCGGAGAGGGTGTATTTATCAAATTTTCCTCCCAACAATTAAGCAAATGGTTGGCTCAGAAGGTTATTGAGCAGCGTCGGGCCGCGTTGCTCGCTGGCCACATAGCTTGGCGTACGGCCAGACGTCTCCAGCCGCCGGCAGATCATTTTCCTGGGATGCTGATGATTTTGCTGCATACATTTTCGCATGTGTTACTGCGAGAACTTGCGCTTGAGTGTGGATACAACACCGCGAGTATCCGTGAGAGGATTTATGCTTCTCCAGACGGTGGGGCGACTGATGTTGCGGGTGTGCTTCTCTATACGGCTGCAGCCGATAGTGACGGGACTCTGGGAGGCCTGGTTGAGCTTGGTAAGAAAGAAAATCTAGATCGGCTGATTAAACAGGCCCTGCGTCGTGCCCAGATTTGCTCCTCCGACCCGCTTTGTGCAGAGCATACTCCTGAAAGGGATCGCTCTCTCCATGGATCAGCGTGTCACGCGTGTTCGTTTGCTCCCGAGACCTCCTGTGAGTTCAGCAATCGCTACCTTGATCGATCTCTACTAGTTCCAACTATTCAAGGTAGGGATCTTGCCTTTTTTGAGGAAAAACTTTATGCCGATCTCTGATAAGAATCCGTTGGTCGCCGCGATTATGTCATTTGTGGAGAATGTTCCCGTCTCTGAGGCCGAGCATATTATTTTGCGTCTTTCTAGCGATGGAAAAGAAAAGATGAAAGGGCATCTTACTGCTCTGGCTCGCACATCACGCACGGAGCACCTATATCGAGCTTTGGATGATGCCTGGAATGCGAATTTAGTAGGAGCTGATGCGCTAGCACTTTCGATTGATGTCTCAATGAAAACAGCTCGGACGATACAAGCCAAACAAGAAGTTTCCACCGTATGGACCGGTCCTGCAACTGAAGTTGTTCCGCTGCGGAGGACTGAGCAGGTCCTGTGCGAAATCATTGATGCGGCCAAAGAGACGTTGCTAGTCGTAAGTTTTGTCGCCTACCGGGCGGATGATGTTTTGTCTGCGATCAAGCGAGCTTTACTGAGAAAAGTCAGTGTCATGATGATACTTGAAACCGAAAAGGAAAGCGGTGGGAAGGTATCTTTCGACCAAGCTGCAAAATATAAGTTAGATTTTCCAGGCCTCGAATTGTACACATGGCCCTTAGAAAAGCGCGAAAAAGACGCGCATGGCCACTTTGGCGCTATCCATGCAAAGTGTGCTGTCGCTGATAGGAGCGTGGCCTTTGTAACGAGTGCAAATCTTACCGAGTTTGCCTTGGAGTTGAATATGGAACTGGGGCTATTGGTGCGGGGTGAGTCTGTGCCCGCTAGTCTGCAGGATCACTTTGGAGCGCTTATTTCTAGGGGAATTCTTAAGCGCTTGTGAAGGATAGACACTGATGCGAAAAAGGAAAAGATATTGAGGCATCTCTTTGACCAGTATAGCCAGCCAGAAAACAAACTAACTCACGCCTTAGCTTCAAGTCTTGCTCAAGACCAAAAGCTTCTCAGAAAGTTTGTTGGGTGGTCCGTAGGTAAAAATATCCAGAGGAAAGAGAAGTTTCATATAACAGAGCAATCCTATCCCGGCCAAGAGGAAATGGATGAGCAGGAATCCGAGCGTCGCGGTCTTCCTGATGCTTGGATATACACTGATGACGGCTGGGCTCTTCTGATTGAGAGCAAAGTAGCTTCTGGCATATCAATAGATCAACTTAATCGTCATGCCAGGATGGCTCGAAGACGAGGGTATTCTAAATTCAAACTCCTAGTTATTAATGTTGATTCAAAAGAAAAGAAACTGCCGAAGGGTGTCTTTATTAAATCCTGGCAAGATGTATATGAATGGGGAATGAAAGAGACCATAGATTCAAAATGGGCCAATCATTTTACAAGCTACCTTGAAATCGCGGAGGCAAAAATGGTTCAAGAGGAATATCTCACCGAAGGAATGTTAACAAAATTCACAGGTATTCCTTTTAACGATGATCGACCTTATACGTATTTTGAAGCGAAGCGTTTATTGTCATTGATGATATCTGAACTGAAAAGCGACCGCATATTTATAAAAAAAATGGGGATTAATCCTCGCCTTGAAAGCCGGTCCGCAATCACCGGTCGAGGTGGTCGCTCGGTATGGGATTTTTTAAGACCAGCTAAGTCGAGAGGTGTTTTTACGAGCTATCCGCATTTCACGATTGCCATTGGAGCGGAGGCTGCCCTTGCTCTTGTAACACTTCCGAACGGTGTGAAACGATCCATTCGACGGAAAGTGCTTGGCCATGGCTTTGAAAGGTTCAACGAAATCGTTCTTAGGGTGGCAAACAACATGAAAAAAGTTTTTCAAGTAGACCCTAATATAAAACCCTATCTGAAGATAGTTCAACGTCACTACAAGACCCAGAGAAGCAGCGCCATTGAGGATGCTGTTTTAAAATATGATTTGAGAACTATTTTTCAGATGAGAAATAAAAACGGTGTTAAGGTGCAACCCGAGTATATCAGGGCAACTTACGAGATTTTGAAGAAGAGAAGATCAAATATACAGCTTGAGATAGGAGTTGAGTTTCCTTATCAGCGATCAACCGTAATTAGCACCCCGTCAGCAACAGAGCTATACAAAGCGTCTTTTATTGCCCTGAAACCGTTTGTAGAAGAGGCGTTTAAGGCAGGGGGATGATTGAGAGACACAGAAAGCGATGAAAGAACAATTTAGAAAAAAAATTGAATCAATTGAGTCAAAGTATGATCGTCTCAGGAAGTCCAAGCCGTTCATTTTAAAATCCTTTCCGGAGGGTCTTCCAGAGAGGGGTGTTTATCTTTTCTCCGAAGGTAAGAAATGCTTGTATGTTGGGCGAAGCAATAATATCCCAAGAAGGTTACGCAATCACGTGGGTTATGGTCATAATCAAGCGACGTTTGCATTTCTTTTGGCAAGAGGAATGACAGGAAGAAAGGCCACCTATAAAAAAGAAGGTTCTCGAGAACAATTATTAAAGAATAAGGAATTCAAAAGAATATTTGATGAATGTCGCGAACGTATTCGTAGCATGAGTGTTCAGACCATAGAAGAAATTGATCCCACTCAGCAAGCATTACTTGAGATTTACGTAGCTTTTGTGTCCAAGGCAAAACACAACAGCTTTGATAACCATTGATATCTCATTCACCCAGGAGCGGGGCATGTCGTTGAGATGAAGAAATTTCTTAAAGTTATCCTTGTCGTCATTCTTCTAGGTTCTTTTTTTTATGTCGTCTACGAAGTTTCGGTTTTATCCCAAAGAATCCAAAAAATAGAAAACAAACTCGGCGGCTCAGCTCGTGTGGGGTGTAACGAAAAAGACACCATTGATAAAGTGCGTAAATCAGTGGTTCGCATTGTTGGTGGCGAATCCGAAGGTTCTGGTTTCGCTGTCCAAAAGGGCGGCATGATATTGACCAACTTTCATGTAATTGACTCTGAACCCAATCCAAAGGTTATTCTTCCCGACAATACTTTTGAAACGGCCCAGGTAGTCATGGCCGATAAGGATGCGGATCTTGCGGTTATAAAAATAAGTAAAGATCTACCTATGCTCAGACTGGTTCACCCAGGTGGGGTAACCCCAGCTGAGGACCTTTTTGCCATTGGATTTCCACTAGGAGGCGATTTACCCGGCGAGTCGTCAGTTATTAAAGGGTCATTTTCACGCCGCACAAAAGACAAGAAGAACGGTGTTGAATATCTTCAGACCGATATGACTATGATTGGCGGCATTAGCGGTGGTCCTATGGTGAATATCTGCGGAGAAGTGGTGGGGGTAAATACGGCAGGGCTTTTATTGGGTGGCATGGGCATAGCCATTTCATCCGAATCCATCAAAGCTAAGTGGCTGCAGATGACCGCTTCCGAGGACCCTCTCAAGGACGTGCGGAAAATTGTATTCGACCCGAATAAAAACGCTATTGAAGCAGTCAGGTGTTTCTATAATTTTCTGAAAGCAAGGCGGCTAGAAAAAGCTTTCGAGCTTTTATCCGACAACTTTGTCAGGGGATATACCTTCGAGCAATGGTCGCAGGGTTATCGGCCACTTCTGGATACGAGCATCGTGGTCATTAAACCTGACAAAAAAATAGCCAACAGGATAAACGTTAAACTTTCCACCAAAGATCTAATTGATGATGAAATCGTTTATAAGTTTTTTGAAGGCTATTGGGACGTCCGGCAGATAGATGGGAAGTGGCTGCTCTGGAAGCCAAGGATACGAGAAGTTAAGGAGCCCGAGCAGGATTGGTTTATTGATGCAGATTTCTTAAAAGCGATGGAGGAGTTCTCGAAGACTCATAAGGATTTTGAGGAATACGCGCCGGATATGCACAGGCTATCGCTTGAGCCGGGGAACGAAAATTTAAGCGTCCAGGAACTCTACGATAAGGCCAAGGAATCGCGCACAGCGACCGCCTCCAAGAAATAGTTAATTACCTCCCGCCAACTTGCTTTCACTCTGAATCCATTGCAATGTTGTGGATGGAGGGTAGAAACATGCCAAAACAACGTCATCCAGCTGTCCTAATAACCTTCATCCTTTTGTTCGTCTCGTCCGTGGGAGCGCATGCGGATAATGAGTACGTATATACGAAAGAAATAAACGGCATCACGTATCATAACGTGACCAAGGATGGGCCTGATGCGAGTTTTATCGCAGAGGCCGAGGCAACAAGAGCCAAAGCCCAGGCTGAAGCGGATGTCAAATCACAAGTGTGGCGTGAAAGAATGGATGCCGCAGCCAGCGGGCACCCTGACGCAAACTTTGAAGCAGACAACAAAGCAAACTATGACCTCTGGGCCGCTAGCCATCCAGCAGAAGTTGCTCAGGGGATAAGAGAGCAAGCCGCCTTGGCTGCAAGGGGAGCAGAGATGGCCGAACAAATGAAAGTGGAATCTGCAAGAAACTTAGAAGAGTTTCATCAAAAAATGCTCGCTGAGGGCCGGGCACGAGGGATAGATGGTGAGAAGGCTTTCAAGTTTGCAATAGGCGAGAGTAATGAGAATCCGTACGATTTGCCTGAGGGGGTAACTTATGCTGAATTGGCTAGATTCAAAGCCGCCGCATTGTTCGGACAAACTGCCCAAGTCTCCGCCCCAACGATTATGGAAAATCCAAGGACGTTGAGTGGGACGCCGGTGGGTTTGAGTGGTTTTGATTCGCCGCCACTAAAAAAGACCGTTCAGCTGAGTGCATCCGATGACCTCTCTATCAAACAGAGCATGGCAATCGTTAAAGTGGACACCGCGAAAGCACCCACATCAATTCAGATGAAGGCATTGATTTCTCTCGAATCAAAACCCCACAATAGCTAGCCAGACAACATTTTCATTTTATTATTCAAAACTGACAAATTAAACAGATTCCGTTAGAATGCTTTTTAGTGTTGCCTGAGACTTTTTCAAGAAAACATGGTGAACATATGGCGAAACTTACTGACAAGCAGATTGAGCAAGTGAAAAAATGAAGAAATTGAGGTTTCGAGCCAGAGAGGTTAAGCCCAGTGTTAGAAGATATAAACGAGGCCTTATAAGGCAAATCGCGAGTTTTTATAATTTGTCTCGTAACCCAGAGTTTCTAAGAGATATTAAATCGGTAAGAAGAGATTTTGGGATGGAATTACCACGACGCGATGGCAAGCCACCACCGTATGCGGGGCTTGGCGGATGGCGCGCTAAGAAAGCGCTGTTTAAAAAATTAAAAGAAGAGTGCGGTGATATGCCGATATTTAATATTTTGCGCGGCTCCTACGATGTTTATCATTTATATGGGCATATGCTTTACAGAGTTAAGCACTCATTCTGGGGAAGGCTACAACAACTAACCGATAAATGGCACATACGAAAAGACGATGCCTTTGCTATCGTGTATGGTAATGATTATCCACCATACCCAGGGTATTTTAAAGGGCAGGAGCGCCTGACCTTATATCAGCTAATCTTAAGAGAAACAGAGGAAATGCAGCCTCCGTCCGAAAATTTTATAGAAAAGGTGCGTAAATTAAGAAAAAATCCTGAGCCCAAGAGGTTTTGGTGGATAGATCGATTTCAAAATAAGTCCCTCTCCACTCTAATCAGGCCTTACCTGAATAAGAAGGTAAGCGCTAGAAAAATTTGCGATGAGCTTCTTGAGAACAGTTGTGTTGATAAAGATGGCAACCCTTATACATATGAAGCGGTAAGAAAAGCAACGTATAGGACGAATAAGAAAATGGGACAATAACGACACCAAAAAAAGTTCTTTAGCGGGCTTCCGTTTTGCCTGCCTTGCAGTAAAATTCCCAACACGATAGGTGTTGGGTTTTTTATTTGTGGAGGAAACTGTGTCGAACAAGAGTTTAGAAATGATAGAAGGCCATGTGAATAATGATTCGCTGTTTGCCTTAGCTCGTTTTTCCAGCCTACAACATTTTTTATTCCTCAGCCCTTCTACAGCATGGGACGACCGATGTTAGAAATCACCGAGATCAATATAACCCCACTTAAACCGCAAGGCAGTCTTCTGGGATTTGCCAGTTTTGTATTAAATGGCCAATTCTATGTAGGCGGAGTCGCGATTCATGCAGATTTTCAAAACAGGGGCTGTCGCCTCGTGTATATCACAAAAAAACTGAAAAATGGGGAGGATGTGCCTTTATTTCATCCTATTAATAAAGAAACGGCGGAGAAAGTCCAGCAGGCAATCTCCTCCGCGTGGGAGTTGTTGTTTAAATAACTGTTATCTGGAGAAAAAGTGATGAAAAGAATTATCCGAAAGTTGGTTGACCGATGAACAGCCCCGAAGAATTGAAGGACAAATCCTTATCAAGTCCGGAGTATGGGGACATAAATAAATATCTCAATATCTTGTTCCAAGAACTTGAGAGCGAGTACATCGAAGTTAGATTTCTCGGTGGGTCGCTAGCATTAAGCCCAAAGTTTTATTCAAGTACTAGTAAATTAATCGAGGAATACCCAACATTAATTAATTTACCCTGTAATGTTTACGTTGGTGTTTGCCCGAGAAGAGAAAGAAAGGGCGATAAGAAGTCAGTAAGCCGCATCCGTTGTCTATGGTTGGACCTTGACGCCAAAACATTCTCAGGAGGGAAAGGGGAGATCCTGAAGCGGCTGCAAGAGTTTATGGTAAAGACGACAATGATTATTGATAGCGGCAACGGCTATCATGCCTATTGGGCCCTAAAGGAACCCGAAACAAACCAAGAATTAATCGAGGTGTATCTCCGAAGCCTCGCTAGCGTACTGGGTGCAGATAAAAGTGTGTGCGAGGTCGCGCACATATTAAGACCTCCGAAATCGTTTAACCGTAAGGACCCTTCCAAGCCTCTTCTAGTTCAGGCGGTCAGTATTCACGAGTCGCTTAGTTACAATTTGTCCGATTTTGATATTTTTCTTCAAAAGGAAGAAAAAGCAAACACTCAATTCGTAAGCAAATCAAAGGACTGGATGGTTGATGCTCTGAGCGGTCTGGCTGAGGGTAACCGAAACGCGACCTTTGCCAGTATCGTGGGAAGGCTGCTCCGAGACGGCCACTCCTCCGATGAAATATACGCACTGCTTTTACCACACGCAGAGAAATGTCGGTTTCCGGCGGGTGAATTGCGGGGTGAGATTGATGGGATATCAAAACGGTATTCGAAACCCACAATTAAGTTGCTCGCTCCGCCGTCTGACTCAAGAAACCAATGGCCAGACTCAATGAAGCCAGCTGCGTATTACGGCTTGGTTGGCGATCTCGTGAGAATCATTGAGCCGCATAGCGAATCGGACCCTGTGGCGCTACTTTCCATGATGATAGTTGGCATCGGCAACATGATTGGGCGAGGACCGCATCTTTTAGTTGAGGCTACTCGGCATTATCTGAATCTATTTGTTGTTGTTGTGGGCGCTTCAAGCCGGGCCAGAAAAGGTACAGCTTGGGGCCATGTTGAGATGATTTGTAGCCGTCTCGATGCAAACTGGGCTAAAAATTGTATAAACAAAGGGCTAGCCTCTGGCGAAGGACTCATCTGGAGTGTTCGTGACCCAATCTACAAGCTCCGTAAAAAGAAATCAGGAGAGTATGAAGAAGTTATGGAAGATAAAGGTGTCGATGACAAGAGAGTCCTTGTAATTGAAGAAGAATTTTCTTCACCGCTCAAACTTATGCAGCGAGAAGGCAATATTCTCTCGCCAACTTTGCGCTGCGCCTGGGATAAGGGTAGTTTTCAAAGCTTAACCAAAAACACACCTGTAAAAGCAACGGACGCACACCCATCAGTTATTGGGCATGTCACAAAAGACGAGCTTCTTCGGTGCTTTGACAAAACAGAGGCTGCTAATGGATTTGGGAACCGCATTTTATGGTTGTGTACTAAGCGTAGCAAAGAGCTGCCCGATGGAGGATGTGTTCCCGAAGAGGAACTGGCTCCGATTCTTTTAGATTTGGCAGAAGCGGTAAATTGGGCAAGAACAGTTCAGGCGCTTAAACGCGATGAAGAAGCCAGGAAACTGTGGCATGAGGTGTATTCAGAATTAACAAGGGACACACCCGGCCTGCTTGGTGCTGTTATTTCACGGGCTGAGGCACAGGTGTCCAGGCTTTCATGTTTTTATGCGCTTTTAGATAAGTCACCGGTCATTCGAGTTGTTCACTTGAGGGCAGCACTTGCGTTCTGGGACTATGCGGAGCAGTCAGCCCGTCACATTTTTGGGGATCGATTAGGTTACCCCGAAGCAGATGAGATTTTGCAAGCCCTGCGAACCAACCCACAAGGACTGACTCGGACTCAAATCCAGCAGCTTTTTCAGCGCAACAAGACTGCTGAGCACATACAGAAGGCCCTAGAGTTCCTCCATCATAATCAATTTGCAGAAAAAATAATCGAAGAGACGAGCGGGAGACCGGCTGAGCGGTGGGTTGTGAAGGGAGTAAGTACGAATGAAACGAAATAACAACCCTCCCATACCTTACTTCGTCAATTTCGTTTATTTCGTACGCCTATACAACTAAGCGGGGTGTCTTGTGGCGTTGCGAAATAAGCGAAAGAAAAAGAAAGAAGCCAAAAGCCACATTCCGAGTGTGGAAGAGCTCAAGATTTCCTATGACAAGGAGCTTCGAGCTCACAACTACCTGAGAGCCTATCTTGATGACTTAAACATTCCAATTCGTGATCGTGAAAAGCGGATGCCGGAATTTGAGTTAATTCTTTCTCGATTGAATGACCTGATTGGAGGGATAGAAGAACGATGGCGTCCGATGACGGGCGATGAGATTCTTAATGGGTTTTCCAAAACCAGTGAATTGGGTCCCGATGAATTAAAGAACAGCCCGGTTCTGACGTCAGTTCCTACACTACCCAAAGATTTTGAGTTGGGTGATGAATTCAGAGAGTGCTTTGCAAAAGTAGAACAGGGCAAATCTCTTCTTCTAGAAGGTAATGCAGGCACCGGCAAAACAACTTTTCTAACTTACTGGAGCCGAAATACCAAAAAAAACTATGTGATTGTGGCCCCTACGGGAATTGCGGCAATAAACTCCGGCGGACAGACAATACACTCCTTCTTTAAGTTCCCACCCGAGCTAGTTCAAAAAAAGGATGTTCGCGAGCTTCAGCGCATTGGGCAAGTGTTTAGGGTACTTGATGTGCTCGTTATTGATGAAGTTTCCATGCTGCGAGCGGATTTGCTGGACGCCATCGACTACTCCTTACGAATAAATAGAAAAGTGCATGATGTGCCCTTTGGTGGTGTTCAGATAATTCTTATTGGAGATTTATGCCAGCTTCCGCCGATTGTTGATAAGGAGCTGGCTGAGCATTTTGGCGAGCTCTATGACACGCCCTATTTTTTTAGCGCGAAAGTTTTCAGTGATGCTCAGTTTCATCAATTCATTCTAAAAAAGAATTACAGGCAGCGAGACGCGAAGTTCATGTCTTTGCTGAATAAGGTTAGAAACCGAAGCATCACCGAAGATGATTTACGGTTACTGAACACTCGCGTTAATTCTGTTCTCGCCGAGACATGGGATAATGCGATTCGACTGACACCCACAAACGCTGCAGCAAATGCTATAAACCAAATTCGTCTGGCAGAATTACCAGGGAAAGAGTTTTTGTATGAAGCTGTCATCAAGGGTGATTTTGACAACGCATTGTATCCCACCGAAACCCAGCTAAAACTGAAAGTTGGCGCTCAGGTTCTCATGGTTAAAAACGATAACCCCAGTCGACGTTGGGTTAACGGCAGCATCGGAGAAGTTATCGAACTAAATTCTGATGCTGTGAAGGTGCGAATCGGCCATGGCGTTCATGATGTAACGCCCGTAATCTGGGAAAAAATTAAGTACAGGCATGACGAGCAGACTGACGGTATTGTCTCAGATGTTGTCGGTAGTTTTGAACAATATCCAATCAGGCTTGCTTGGGCCGTCACGATTCACAAAAGCCAAGGCTTAACATTTGACCGTGTTGTGGTCGATTTTGGTGAAGGCACATTTGTGCACGGGCAATGCTACGTTGCATTGAGTCGATGCAGATCCATCGAAGGCCTTGTCTTAAAGCGTGCCGTTAATTTTAGTGACATTATTTATGATGAACGGATTCATCGAATTTCCAAACTTTTCACGCCGCATGAAGGAAATCCCACGCTATGACAGAGACCAAACCTCCTCTGTCATCAAGGCAAACCTCCACAAAAGCCAAAGTTAATCAACTTGCTGTGTCGCCCCAACCAACGGTAACATCCCGACCAATTCGGCTGAAACGGAGTCCCAAATGTTAGACGCCCTTGAGCGTGCAGGCATGTCCAACGCTCTGATACTCCCAAGCGATGTGCCTGCCCAAAAGGTGATTGCTTCAAAGGCGAGCTTCGTTTCAGCCGAGAAAGGAGTCAGTTTTGAACCGGTCCTTCAGAAGTTCTTGGATTACCTGAAGGTCCGGAATTATTCGGAGAAAACGCTTATTCGTTACCGGCGGGATTTAAGATTTTTGTTTCAATTTTTAAGCGCGGAGCGGGGAATTATATCAATTGATGACGTCACCAAAAAAGACCTTATGGAATATGAAAACGTCGTTTATTCATCAATGCGGTTAAAGGGTGATAGGCCCTTGAGTCAGGAAACAAAAGTTGGAAGGATTGTCGCCCTTAAAAGTTTTTATAATTTCCTGTCCAAGACTGAACTTATTCCCTTCAACCCCGCCTCGACAATTGATATTCCAGTGGTGCGAAACAATAAACTTCGCCAGTTTCTTACAGAAGATGAGGTTATTAAACTCCTTGAAGCGGCCAACGGTAAAGAGCCCCTCGAAGTCCGAAACCGCACCATTCTTGAACTTTTATATTCGACCGGCATAAGGGCCGATGAGCTCTTGAATGTAAGCTTAAAAGACATTGATCTTGAAAAACAGGAACTTCACATTCGTTTTGGAAAGGGCAGGATGGGCAAAAGAGAGCGTCTTGTTCCTATCGGTAAAATTGCAGCAGAGTGGCTTAAGCTTTACATCACCCATACAAGGCCAGTTTTCCAAAGGCGGGAGGACCAAGGGTATCTCTTTATATCCAAGAACGGCAGAAAACTTATGATTGCCGATCCCAACCGCATCGTTAAGCTTTACGCCAAGAAAGCCGCTATCGAGAAAAAAATTGTCTGCCATTCGCTGCGGCATAGCTGCGCTACGCATATGCACCAGCATGGCTGCGACATTCGATTCATCCAAGAACTCCTTGGCCACGACTCAATCGAAACGACAACGATTTACACAAGGTTGGCCATCGACGATTTGAAGGAAATCCACGACAAAACCCATCCCAGGGAGCTTGACACTTCATGAAAGAGCTCTGGATGTATCTGGACCATCTATCGAAGGCGGGTCGGCAATTCATCACGGTCGATATATATAGGAGAGACCTGGGTCTTTTGGCCGACTTTTTATTTCGGGCGAAGAATAAAAACCTTGTCAGTGCCAGCACCGAAGACATCGAACCTTTTATGTATGAAACAAGTCAGCGTCTTTGCCAGTGGTGCTACTACAACCGGTATAACCGGATTTGGAACCTTTACAACTTTTTTAAGACCGAAGGGCTCATTGGTGAAAATCCAATGGATGCAATCCCTCGGCCCAAAGCGCCAAGACGGGTTCGCCGATGAACGAGATCACACGCTATCTCGAATATCTCTACAATCGCGGCCACAAAGGTTCGAGTATCAAGACTATGCGTAAAGACCTTGAGGCGTTTGTGAGATTCCTGACGGGAGAGAGGAAGAAGGCCATCACGACTGCGATGCCGGAGGATATTGAAGCGTATCTTCTCAAAATAAAACCAACCGTGAGTGAGCACACGTATTACCACCGCTTCTCAACCGTAAGATGTTTCTACCGGTATCTCGCCATGGAAGAAATCATAGCTTTCAATCCTGCCGGGGCTATCCAGGGAATACGAACACCAAGCAGGCTTCCAAAATCTGTGCCCAGCGAATCGGAGGTTCAGGATTTCCTGAAAAAACCAAAACTTCACACAGTCTACGGAATCAGAGACCGTTCTATCTTTGAGCTTCTTTATTCCACAGGACTCCGAAGTCAGGAGCTGCGTGATTTAAAACTCGAAGACCTTGATTTATCCCAGAGGGTTTTGACTGTGCGTGAAGGTAAAGGCGGGAAGGGGAGGCTTGTTCCATTTGGCAGAAAGGCAAAAGAGGCGGTCGAAGAATACATCAATAAATCGAGGACGATTTTAAATAAGAAATCAGGCACGTATTTATTTCTGACGGACCAGGGCAACCCCATGAGCGCCTACATTCTCCGGCACAATATGAACCGCTATCGAGATCCCGAGAACCGAACCGCAACCCCGCATTCATTTAGGCATGCCTGTGCGCTTCATATGCTGCGAGCCGGGGCCGGGATCCGACACCTTCAGCAGATGCTCGGCCACGAGCGGATCACGACAACTACTATTTACACCCGCCTCAACCCCGAAGACCTGAAGAAGGCCGTCAGAACGTATCATCCCCGCGAACTCCCGCCCAAAGACGAAAAATAGTTCTTCGGCAATCAGTTACTCCGTAATCCCTCTGCGCAATACCATTTTGTGGTGATTACGTCGATTACCGAAACGAGTATCACGTACACGGACATGGGTATTGGCCGCGACAAGCAAAATGAATCGGTGACGGTTTCAAAAGACGGCTTCTTAAAGGCATGGAGCGGAAACGTTTCGCTTGAATCCCAAAAAATTCAACTGCTTCCTAGCGCCCAAAACAAAATTTTGTCTGCCGAAGACGCCAAAAAAGTCCGCGGTGCATTTTGGGGGAGTTTATTAGCGATGGTGGGAAGCGTGTTGAGTTGGATTCCCATTCCGGTGCTTCAGCAAATCGGTTGGGGTCTCACAGCCATCTCCATCGCTGTCTCTGCAATTGAGGGAGATTTTTTGACAGCCATCACTTCGGCTGTTAGCGTTTTTCTACCCGGGCTCCGTCAATTATTTGGAAATGTGTTTGATGGCATAGGAGAATCTTTGGGATCCATTGGTCAAACATTCCAAAATGCGGGTGCCACTATTTACAATTCTGTTACCGGGTTTATCAACAGCGCCATAAATTTCTTGCCAGGGGTAGGTCCGGTTCTTCAGTCGGCCGCCGCGTGGCAAGGCGCCTCATCCGTAGGAGCTTTGGTTGTGAACACGGCTTTAAAGATGGGTGTCGAATTTAGTGTGACCAGAGGCCTTGAGTCGTTGGGAGTTGGCTCGCAGATCGCTGGCTTCTTTGGGTCGTTAACCGCCAACGCTATTACGGCAGGACTTAAGCCGGAATCCTCAATCCAAGCGAATGGTCAAACGCAAGTTATGGTCTCGCATGCTCAGCAAGTTCAAAATGCTCTTCAACAAACGATTACAATTAGTCAAATCGGAAATCTTGGGATGCAACTAGGGCTTGCGCCGGAGCTCACGCAACTCGCTAGTCTTTCGGTAGGCGCCATCCAAGGAGCACAAATTTTAAATCCCGGCGGGCCGCTCGAGTATGCATTTTCTGAAATCGCTCCGAATCTCGTCACCACACTTGGGCAGTATGGACTTAGCGAACTTTCGAATGCAATTGGCCTACCGCCGATTGCTTCGCAGATGGTGGGGAATATAGGCGGTGCCGCTCTAAGCGCGGGACTGGGTTTTTCACACGCCGGAATGGATATAGTCAATGTGATTAATAATGAGACGATACGCAACGCGGTATCTCTTGGAATGACTTTTGGAATGGAGGCTCTCCAAATTGCACCAAGTGCTAGCCAGTTTATTTTTGATCTCATGGATACGATTAAGGTTGGAGGGCAGAGCATCGGAAGCCGGTTGGTGGGAGCGGTAGTGGCGGGCTACCATTCGGCGGTTGATTTCTTGGCACAGCCCTTTAGATATCTTCCATTTGCCGCGCAAGAATTAAAAAATGGAATTATCTTTAGTTTAAATAGCTTTCAAAATTTTCTGGAGTCCATTCCAACGATATTTACTCCTCAAACACGTGAAGCAATCTATCAGAACGAAACATCTCTAAGTAGTGCTCAAATCGAACGCGATGGGGACGTTTATCGTTTTCAATCTGGAAGCTCTATCGTGGAGTACGATGTTGTTCGAGATGTGCTAACCGAAACTACTCTGTCGCAACAATTGGAAATCAAAGGTTTTGGGTGGAATTCCCAAGGCGAACCCTACTACCAAAATTTAAGCTATCGCTCCGTGCTCGAAAACGGGCTTGTTTTGGAGGAAAATTTTGATGGCCAAGCATTAACGGATTGGTCGTATTTGATGGAGGGAAGAACGCTTGTAAAAGTGAACGTGGGCCACGAGGGACCTTTTTACGATATAGATGATTTCGTAGAATCCGGTTCGATTGAGATGGCGGCGCCAATCACATTTCAGACGACAGAGGCGAGCCCTACCCATGAAATTGAATCTTATGATGCGCCTTTCAGATTTGTTCTTAGTGTTAGCAATGGGAGCATTACCTCAACCACAGCAGAGATCATCAGAGAGCACGTTAACGATTCGCGTCTAGACGAAGATCTTTATGTTCTTGTAAACGGAATTGCTAATGAAAATATCCGCTTGGAAGGCTCGCCTCAATATCTTCAAAATCTTGAAACTGATTTGGTGAGTCGCAGTCAAGGTCAGATCCAGCATCAGGATATTATAAAGGCCTCTACATTTTTTAACTTTGCGACCTATCAATTTTTAAGCGGGCTAGGCAATTACACAACACTTGGAGCCGGTAGCGTTTATCGGGCAGTGCTCGAGCTCATCACCGGTGAAATTCAGAATAGTCTTTCACTTATGACAAAAGATATTGTTCTGTGGCTTGCCGAAGTTTCTAACCCAGCTCGACAATCGCTGTTGGTAGGGGATATTCGCCGGGCTGTTGAGGGTTTCTTTTCCGTCAATCCGGCCACTCGCCAAAGAGATATCATTGGCGTTGGTTATTCCGGAGGTTTTGTGCCGCTTACCGAGGCGGTAGCCCGAGTTCCTTATAGCGCAAATCCTTTAGCCGGGTATAATACAAAAAGTCTTGTAGCTATCGGCGCAGCCTTGGTGCGACCCGATCAGATATTTAATGATATATTACTCAAGTTGCTTCAAGCCGCTGACTACTTGCAAAATCCGGGCCAGGTGGCCCTTGGAGTGTTGGAGACGACATTGAACGATCTTGATCAAGTGCTTTTGACAACTCCGGGAGTGGGAGTCGGAATTACTCAGGCAGTCATCCGGAGAGTTATTGCTTTTGTCGCGCAAGGCTCTCCTGAGCAAGCCTACCAAGAATACCAGCAAAGATTAAATGCCATCTCTGGAGCGCTCTCGAATTTATTTCCTAGCGCGTTTCAAGGGTTTGCTCTGGACGACTTAACTGGTTCTAGCACCCAAACCATCGTCAATTTATATGGCACAAGGGATATTTTAGCTAACTTTGCTGTCAATGGACATGCGATTGGAGGGTATAGAGACGATATCGCCGGGTTCACTCAAACCAATCGTGATCATCAACTTGTAAATATCGAGATTGTTGGGGCCACTCACTTTGACTACATGCGGAGAGAAACAACATTTACTTCGTCCATCGTTAATTTTTTTAATCCCTCGGTAGCGGAATGGAACCGGACGGTTAGTGCGTTTGTGGCGGATGTTGTTGCTAATAGCCGTGATACCGCTTCGATTACCAGGTTCTTGAGGAATCCATCTCCGGATTTAGTGGGAGTTCAGGTTGTCGAAGAATTAGATAGGTGGGTAGTTTACTTGCCAGGATACACTGACCATGAATAATATTAGAAAAATAACTCTCATTTTTGCAATAATTTCGATTGTCTGTAGTGCGTGGTTAGTACCGCATCCAGCATTCGCTAAATCAGAAAAATATGATTTACGTTTGCTTGCCGAAAAAAATTCTCTTGAAAAGCAAGGGAGAAATTACGAATATCAGTCCGAATTTGATAGAGCAGCTCAAAAATATCAAGAAGCGGTTGAGTTGGACAATAGAATCTACGGCTCAAAAAACGGAAGAGCTCTCGCTTTTTTAGCGGAGGTTTTTCAAAAGCAAAATAGGTATGAAGATGCTCTTGAGCTAGTATTAGGTTTGGTTGTTGCGCACCCAAAACAAGAGAACTATTTGGATTGGAAGAGTGAATTAGACGCTTTGATCAAATACAAGAATACGGGTTCTCAAGAACCTGTATCTGAATACCTAAAAGGTTATTCAAAGAAATACGAATCTAAGCTACCCCCAAATACCTACACCTTTGGGAGCATTTTCTATGTTAATCGCATTCTGATGCTCTACGACACCATCGGCGATTACGATGCAGGAATTACATTTATCGATGAAGTTTTGGCTTATTTCAGAACCGGCAAAGCAGGAGACCCTAATCCTGGCCGTGTGGATGCGGAATACATAAAAATCAGAGAAGCCTTCGAGCTAGACAAAAAAGAAGGCAAAAAAGGTTCCATGAAGGAAGGAAAGCCCGGTCGGGCTACGCTAGCCCTCATCCAATCCGATTATTTTCCCTGGTGAACATCAACCTCATCGGTGATAGAATCCACTGCAATGGTACGTGGCGATCGTAACCCAAAAAAGGAAACCTCATGAAAAAAGCGCTTCAAAATAATATCCTAGTTATCGGATTGGCTCTTATGACCATTTTAGTCTCGGGTTGTTCGGTCGGTATGGCCTTGAGCGGCAAGGAAACAAAGGATATGTCTGCGCTGTCAGTGGGCGCGCACCGCGACTCCGTTGTTGCTAAATTAGGTCCGCCCCAAACAACCGTAACCGATTCCGACGGTACCTTGATTGATACTTGGGACATCGTAAGGGGCAACGCTCCCAGCGCAGGCCGCGCAGTTGCACACGGCGCCATGGATTTCATGACACTCGGTCTTTGGGAAGTGGTGGGTACACCGGTTGAACTTATGGCTGGCCAGGAGAAACACTCCATCTATACGGTTCATTATAATAAAGAGAACGTTGTCACCAATCTTACCGTTTCTGAGGAAAATAGACCCATGCCTCAGGCGACGAAGTCTAGTTCTAGCGCCACCAAATAAAATAACCAGCATAAAAACATGTCATCTCGCGACATGTTTTTATTGCATTAATAAATTTGATTTATAATCAAAACAATGATACTCTTTCATCATCAAAAAGGAGGATCTAAATGTTTAAACGAGTATTTGCAGTAACTTTAATGGGTTTGGCAGTTGTGGCCCACACCGCCTTCGCTTCACCCGACCGCACCGGAAAAATTGACATGGGTGTCAATGTCTCTAGCGCATTTTCGACGGACAGCGAAGTGAACACCGCGGCGTACGTGGGTGGGAACATTGCCTACGGCGTGAATAAGTATTTTGCCGTGGGTTTTGAAGGTGGCTGGCAAAGACACGAGATTGATGATGTGACGGATAGCGGCATCACTATTTTTGGACCCAAACTCAGCGGAGTACCGCTTTTTGGAGATTTGATTTTTAGAATGCCGATTGAAAATCAGAATATTGTTCCTTACGGCCTCGTTGGGCTTGGAACGGTGCTATGGAGCATTGATGATACAAGCGCTACCGGCGGAGTGCTCGTGAACACGAAAGTGAGCGATGCATTTGCGGTGAAACTTGGCGGCGGATTCGATTGGTTTTTGAATGACAATTGGATTATCAATTTTGATGCGTCCTATGTATTTGACCGCGCCCGCGAAACGCAAACGGCAAGTCTTGGTGGGCTTTCGGTGAGCGCTTCACAAAACGCTAAGCTCGACTATTGGAATGTCGGCGGCGGTATCAAATACCTTTTTAGCTAAAGGGAAAATTAAATGAGACGACTTGGAATAATTCTCGCAGTAGTTGGACTGAGCTTGGTTTCAAGTCGTCTCGTTTTTGCTGAGGCGCCGCGGCAGGCGGCTTTACCGCTTGTGCTGACGAAGGGGCTTGATGCCTACGTTTTGGAGGGCCCCGAGGCAGCGGTGAGGGAATGGATAAAAGGTGGGCCCATTGAGTCTGACCCGAACGCTCAAAAAAGCGCCGAAACGTTCAAGGAAGTAGAAAGTTTCTACGGCAAATTTAAAAATGCCGAGCTCATCCGCGTTAAAAAAGTAACACACTCTTCGAGACTTTATTATTTGCAAATGAATTACGAAAAAGGGCCGCTCTTTGCGCGGTTTTTGTGCTATCGCGTGGGCCAAGCATGGATTGTGAGCGGCCGTTTTGTGGTGGACACGGATCCGAGCCGCGTGCTGCCACCAGCCTTGCTCTAATGAGCACTCCGCCTCAAACCGTTCTCACCGTCAAAGAACTTGCTAGTTACCTGCGCGTTCAACCACTCACCGTTTACAAGCACGCTTCCGAAGGTCGTCTACCGGCTTTTAAGATTGGTGCTCGCTGGCGCTTCGAGAAACAGGCGATTACGAGTTGGATCCAACAGCAGCAAAGTCCCTATCTAGCAGAGTAGTTCAATTTACCCAGCATCGACTTGAAAATGATATCAAAATATGGTACTACTATAAATGAACAATAGTCATCGCGCCACGCTCGAGCTGATTTTCGAAAATCCGGTTCGTAGCAATATTGCTTGGGCCGACATGGAAGCCTTGCTGGGTGCGCTCGGAGCTGAAATTAGTTCGCGGTCCGGTTCTCGCGTAAGAGTGGCGCTGAATGGGGTGAGGGCCGTATTTCACCGGCCTCACCCTCAGAAGGAAGCGGATAGGGGAGCTGTGAAATCGATGCGACGTTTTTTGGTGGAGGCGGGAATAAATTATGATGAATTATAAGGGATACACAGCCACCGTAGAGTTTGACGACAAGGCAAATATTTTTCACGGTGAGGTGATGGGTATTCGGGATGTTGTTACTTTTCAAGGTTCATCCGTGAAGGAACTCAAGAAAGCTTTTAAAGATTCGGTAGATGATTACCTGGCCTTTTGTGCAAAGCGCGGCGAGGAACCTAATAAGCCGTTTTCCGGGAAGTTCATTGTCCGACTTAAACCCGAAGAGCATCGCCAAATTTCGTTGGCCGCTAAGAAAGAAAAGAAGAGTTTGAATTCTTGGGTTCGAGATCACTTGCTCCGTGATGCCGCATAAAATTGCCCACGCCCGCCAAATTCTAAAAGACCGCTTTGGTTATGACGAATTCCGTCTCGAGCAGGAAAAAATTATTGAGACGGTGTTAAATCGTCAAGATTGTCTAGCGCTGATGCCCACGGGCGGCGGCAAATCGCTCTGCTATCAAATTCCAGCCCTGCTGTTTGACGGGGTGACGATTGTTATTTCTCCGCTGATCGCTCTCATGAAAGACCAGGTGGAGGCGCTTCGCCTAAATGGCGTCTCCGCAGAGCTTCTCAACTCCACGCTTACGGACGAAGAACAGTCGGAAGTGATTGCTTCTCTAAAAAGAGGGGAGCTTAAGCTTTTGTATTTGGCGCCGGAGCGCTTTTTCTCGCAGGACTCCCGTTTTACCCAGCTTCTCAAAACGATAAACGTCTCGCTTTTTGCCATTGATGAAGCGCATTGCATTTCCCAATGGGGTCACGATTTCCGGCCGGAGTATTTGAAGCTTTCCGCCTTAAAAGAAAATTTCTCCTCCGTGCCAGTGGTGGCGCTCACAGCGACGGCTGATCCGCTCACCCGCAAAGATATTTTGAGCAAATTAAATTTAAAAGCCCCGCAGATTTTTATTTCCAGCTTCGACCGGAAGAACATTCATTATTTTGTGGAGTCGAAGGAAGCAATTCGCCAAAAACTACCCAGCTATTTAGACGCGCACCGCGACGACTCGGGAATCATTTACGCCTTGTCGCGGCAATCCGTAGAAAATTTAGCGGCGGATCTCGAGCGAAAAGGTTTTTCGGCGAAACCGTATCACGCGGGCCTCGATAAAGAGACGCGCGATTTGAATCAGGACTTGTTCACGCAGGACAAAATTAAAATCATCGTGGCGACGATTGCGTTTGGGATGGGAATCGACAAATCGAATGTGCGTTACGTGATTCACGCGGACATGCCCAAAAATATCGAAAGCTATTATCAGGAAACCGGCCGCGCCGGGCGGGACGGTCTTAAAAGCGAGGCCATACTGTTTTACGGCCCGGGTGACGCCGTAAAACTTCGGAAATTTGCCCAAGTCGAGCAAAACCCGGAGCAGACGCAAATTTTACTAGAAAAACTAAGTCAAATGGTCCGCTTTTGCGAGACCAGAACCATCTGCCGCCGCCAAACTATTTTAAAATATTTTGGAGAATCGCATCCGGGTGACTGCGGGGCTTGCGATGCATGCCTGAATCAATACGAAAAGGTTGACGGCACTGACAAAGCGCGCCGAGCTTTATCGGCGGTAATGGCCTTGGGGGGTTTTGGAATTAATTATGCCATCGATTTTCTACGTGGTTCCAAATCCGCCAAAATCAGAGAGCATCATCAAAAACTGGAAGAATTTGGCAGTGGCGCATCCACCAGCAAAGAGGAATGGAAGCGCTTGCTTTATGAGTTGATGGAGCAAGGATATCTCCGTCAAGAGGGAGGGGAATATCCGATTCTTCGACTGACTTCTAAAAGCGCCGCCATCCTAAAAAGTGAAGAAAAAGTGGCGCTTATAAAATTTGTGGCCCGAGAAAAAGCAGTGGAATCCGAATTGCCTTTCGAAGCGAATCTTTTGACGCTTTTAAAAGAAACTCGCTTGAATTTGGCGAGAGAATCGAATGTTCCGGCTTATGTTATTTTCTCGGATGCAACTTTGGTGGAGCTTGCCGCTTATTTACCGCAAACCCCGGATGAACTTCGGCTCATTTCAGGTTTTGGTGAAGTAAAGCTTGAGAGATACGGGAAAATTTTTCTACCGATCATCGTCAATTACTCGCAGTCTCAGGGCCTTTCTTCAAAGATTCACGAGAAGCGCAGTCGCAAAAGTGCAAAGAAAAATCCGGAAACCAGCACTGCTCCATCTGTAACGAAACTTGAGACTCTAAAACTGTTCAAAAATGGTAAAAACGTTCAAGAAATTGCGGCGCAAAGAGGTTTTGCGGTTTCCACCATCGAAGGCCACTTGGCCGATTTCATCCTAGAAGGTGTCCTGGATGTAAAAGAGCTGATCCCTGAGCCCAAAATTACTTTGATTTCGGACACGATCAATCGCCTAGGCAGCTATTGGCTAGGACCCGTCAAAGCCGAACTGGGGGAGCGAGTATCCTATAGTGAAGTTCGCGCTGTGATGAACAGCATGCGTTTCACCCAACAAAAAATTTCAGTTTAACCTCAAGAAAAATTGTCTTAAATCTCACCAAAATAGCTCTGAGTTTGTTAATCGATATAAAAAATCCTGAAAAATAGTTTGGTAAAAATCGACCCCTCTGACGTCTAGTGTAGTGAGGGGATGATTGCTTTATTCCACCCCTACGGATAAAAAAAGCTTCTCAACCCAAAATTAGGAGGTTAAGCATATTTCAATGAAACTCGACATCTATTCAAATAATTACTCAAAATTTCAGTATTTACATCTGAGCACTTGAAATTATGCGCGTTATCATGTACAACCTCAACACCAGAGAAACATTTTCTGGCTTGATCATTCAAACGACATTATGAAACGAAAACGAAAAAATTCTTTAATCACCCGCTTGGTAACCCCAGGCGGGTTTTTTAATTTCAAGCGATACCTTTTATTTAAAGATTTTAAGAAGATGAGGCGCTTATCAAGTACTTCATCCGGTTTAACCCGTTAATCGAAAGGATGTATAACTCATGAAGGTATTGCTCAAAGCTCAAAGACCTACGGACAAAAATATTCTTTTTAATTTCAGGCAGTTCTCGAATCCGGAGAATTTACGGAAAATAATAAAGAGGAAAGAAGGTAAAAATCGCGCCTCTGTTCTTTTATTGAATTCGTTAGTGATAACAGAGATTTCGCGTAATGAAAAGTGCAGTGCGGAAGCCGAAGCAGATCTAATAATCGGTAAAACCTACTCTACTCGGAGATTGGCTTAAGCGCCGATGAAAACTAAATCTGTCTTTTTCAAATCTATCTGCTGGACGCTAATTCTTAGCTTCTCGTATTCGCAGTTTTGTTATGCCTTAACTCCGAGAGAGCTTTTAGATCAGGCCAAAGCTTCCTTTGGACTTATGGGAGATGATCATCATCAGGGAGGAGGATCGAACCCGGTAGATTTGCAACAAAGCCAAGTCCAAGCTCAAAGTGCCGTAGATCAGCAAAATAATCTACAAGACCTTCAAAATCTAAACTTTTCTCTAACCACTCAAAACGGCGACACCTTAAATTACGTTAATAACACGCTTTCACAAATCACACGTCCGGACGGAACCACTTTAAATAATATTAGTCAGGACGCAATGACCGGCAATATCACAGGTGCCAACTTAAGATTAAATGATGGAACAATTCAAATCCTCCAAAATGGAAATATTTTAGGAAGTCAAACCCCTGATGGCACCCAAGTTTTCTATGACCTTCAGACTGGCAAAGTTCAAAGAACCGTTTCTTCAAGTGGTGAGGAAACAACGTACACATACATCAACAGCGAAACGATTCTTGAAAGTGCCCACTTTCAAACTGCCTACGACGCCAATGATAAAATTAAGCATATTTTAGATAAACAAACGCACAAAGAGAGTTTTTTTAATAACGGCATTCTCCAAAGAATTGAAGAAGTTGATCATTCCCAGTATTTATTCGGTCATGAGACTACGGGGACAGATATCCGCGTAAGCCTGGAAGCTTTTATCGACTCCATCGGCAACCGATTTGATTTTACTGGAGACGACGTCTCCCGAGTGACGCTCGTGGATGGGACCGAGCTTCAAAATACGGTTTGGAACTCTCAAGACCAAACGCTCCGAGACTTTTCATTTACAGAAGCCTCAGGAAATACCCGCACCGTTTTAAATAATCAAACCTCACAGATCGATCTTTCGAATAATGGTGGAAGCATCACGGACATTACTTGGAATCCCCAAACACATGCTCTAGAAAATTACCACTTTACAAATCCAGCGGGTGACGACTTCACGGTCGTAAATGGATTGGCTAGCCAAATCCACTTAGCCAGTAATCAGGGTTCTATCTCTAATAGCATTCTAGATCCCAGTACAGGCCTTCTTCGGGACTATGTGTTCACCGACCCAGCAGGGAACGTGTTTACCGCTCTAAATAACCAAGCCACTCAAATTGATCTTTATAATCATCAGGGCGAGATTTCAAATATCACTTGGAACCCCACCAACCATACTCTCGAAGACTACGTCTTCACCGATCCAAACGGGAATGAATTCACAGTCGCCCAAACCCAAGTCTCTCAAATTTTTCTTCCAAGTGGCCAAGGCCGACTGACGAACATCACCTGGAATTCTTTAGATCAAACCTTAAAAAACTACACCTTTACCGATTTTGATGGAAATGTCTTTACAGTCGTTGATAATCAAACCACACGCATCGTTCTTTCTGGGAATAGGGGAGAGCTCGCCGGTATTGAGTGGGATGCCGTCACACATTCTCTAAAAAACTACACCCACACGGATTCCGCTGGAAATATCTTCACCGTTCAAAATAATCAAACTATCCAAATTGATCTTGCAAACAGCGCAGGACGCATTACGAATATCGTTTGGAATCCCCAAACGCTTGCACTGGAAAGCTACCACTTTACAAATTCCTCAGGCGACGAGTTTGCGGTTAATAACGGTCAAACCACCGAGATTCTTTTAGCGAACAACGATGGACGCCTTACCAATATTATATGGGACTCACAAACGTACGCTCTTTCAAACTACATGCTGACCGATCTAGCGGGAAATCAATTTACCGTTGCCCAAAACCAAACCACTCAAATAGCGCTTTCTAATAATGCCGGAGTGATCACAAATATTCTCTGGGATAACGCCACTCATCTGCTAAAGGATTATGTTTTCACAGACTCCACCGGAAACGTCTCTACCGTTCAAAACAATCAAACCGTTCAAATCAATATTCCAACCCAGGGCAACTTAACCAACATTGTTTGGAGTTCAACAACTCAAAGTCTCGCAGATTTTATTTTTACAGATCTTTCTGGAAATGCATTTACAGTTCAAAATAATCAGACCACACATATAGCCCTTTCCAATTCAAGAGGCACACTCACTAATACAGGATGGGACAGTGCAACGGGCGTTCTAAAGGATTATTTATTTACAAATCCGTCCGGAGATATTTTTACAGTAATCAACGACCAGACCTCAGACGTTCTTTTGGCAAACAATGCCGGTCGCCTTACGAATATCATCTTCGACCCTCAATCCCATCTCACCAAAGACTATGTGCTCACTGATTCGGCAGGGAATATCTTTACCGTCGTCAATAACCAAGCCACCGAAATCGATCTTGCCCATAACGCCGGACGCATTACCGGAATCATTTGGAATTCACAAAATACAATCGACCAAGCCTTGCTAACCGATTCCCAGAATAGACAGATCCAATATCAGGGTGGAGTTGCTACAAGAATTACTCTGCCAAGCGGCGAGGTTATCTCCAACATCACATGGAATTCTAACGGCACGGTGCATGAAGCAGCGCTTGCCGACTCGCAGAACAACCAATATTTCTTCCGAGACAACGTAATTATAAAAGTCCAAGACTCGAATGGTGTTTTATTTGAAAATATTCTTTGGGGCCAAGACCAAAAGATTAAAGACGCCTCTGTGACGTTTCCAGACGGCCGAACCACTCTCTATCAAGATAAGAAGCTTATCCGGTTAACCGATGCCCAGGGAGTCATCACAAACTTCACTTATACTCCCGATAGAATTCTTGCGAGTTCCAATGGAATAAACTCCGAATATTTATTAGACGGCACCCTCGTTAAAACAACCGATGCTCAAGGCAATCAAACTTTATACTTCGCTCAAGGCCCCCAAAAAGGCCTAAAAGAAAAAGACGTGACAGTTGCAGGGGACACCTTTATCTACGAATATTCTCAAAACAACACTCTCATCCAGAGAAGACAAGTTCTAAGATCTGAGCAGACTGTCACCACCATCGAAGGCCAGACCACACTTCAAGCTAAAAATAATCCTTTCTTCGGATTTGAGGCCTCATTCCAAAACCCTGAACTCGATTCCCAAGAAGTTCGTCTGATTACAAACGGTTCTTATCCTTTGGAAATTAAGCTCAAACCCGGTCAAGACGCGGCTTTCTCCTTTAATAGAGGTGCTTTTCAATCCCTGGGAGTTCGAATCGAACAAGGCTTTGCTTACAAAGTCGAGATCCAGATTTCAAAGACGGGTATCCAAATCTTTATCTACAAATCCACTGATCCTAGGCCTTCCAATCCCGCTAGAACTATTCAGCGAAGCAATTGGAATACCCGATTTGAAATTATTTCCACTAACGCCCAAGTGCGGCTCGACGCTCGCTCCGCCGGAACTTATCGCACGGATACCACGACCCAGGACCGGCAAAACGCTTATCGCTCTGGAAGCCCCGTTGAGCAACTGACGTTTAGACTCACCCCCCAAAACTCTTACAGCCGTCCAAGTATTCAGCTGACTGCCGAACAGCAGAACACATCGCGTCAAAAGCGTACGTTTTATTTGGATTATCAAAATAACCAGTGGAGAATCACGGCTTTCGGTGGAGGAATCAGTTTCCAGAGCTTCGCTATCAATCAAACCCTTCAAAGTAACGTGGATTACGCGGCAGAACTCCGCTTCGAAAATAACCAGCTTAAGTTTTATGTGTATCCCAAAGGCCAACAAAGACCTCAAAGCCCACTCGCGACGCTGAATGCGCTCACAAATGCCTCAGCGCGTTTTAATTCTGACTTCAACAACGCCCAAGGGCAAGCTCAAGTGCTTTATAATCTCACGAGCCCCACTCTTTCAAGTGCCAGAGCTTCGTCGCTTCCTCAGAATATGGATCTTTTGCAAAACTCAAATCTCCTTTCACAAACGCTACCTTCGGCGCCGATGAGTTTGTCTTATCAGAATCCCGGATTTTCTTTTGCAGAAAGCCAGCTTGCGCTCCAAAGACCTGATTTTCGGATGACTCAAGTCTCGTTCGCGTTCACCGAGCCGAATATTCATGAGACCGAGTTTAGTCCATCCCTGGCAGGGCCGACTTTCGTATTTAATGAACCGGTATTTTCTTTTTCAAGGCCTAATCTTAATTTAACCCAAACCAACGTCTCATCGATGGTCAATCCATCGATTTCACTGATTCAGAATGATCTAAATTTAATAACGGACCAAACCATTTCAATTGTACGGCCTCTCAAATTTGATTTGGATAATGCCATCGGTTTTAGCTCAACGACCTATAACCTTCATGGTGGGCTCGAAGAAGTTTTAAAAGCTGATAGTTCGCGGTATGTGTTTGAAGACGGTGTTTTGTCCCAGGCATTTAACGCGCAAGGCCAAGCCACTAACTTTAGTTTTCAGGAGTCCGGCCTCTCAAATGTTGTGGGCGCTACGATTTCTCAGAACCAAGTCCAATCTCATTACAGCGCAGAAGGGGAATTAGAGTCTGTTGTTGTAGGGGATATGACAGTTCATTACGGCTCTAATCAATCGATTGATTATTTGGAAAAATCAGACGGCACCGAAATCCACGACATCACGTTTGACGCAAACGGACAAATCCAAAATGCCAGCGTCTATCTGCCGGATGGGAGAATCAAGTTTTATGAGAACGGGCATCTTGTTAGAAGCCAGGAAGCCGACCATTCCCAGCTTTTCTTTGTGAATGACCAAGCTGTTCAAATGATCACCGCTCAGAATCTCACGTATGATTTTAATTACACTCCCGGACACATCGAAGCAGTTCTCAATACGGCGAATATCCCAATCCCGGACGCTCTAACGCCGGTGAGAATGCAGCATGACTCAAACTTTAATCTCCAACAGATAGTTCGCCAAAACAATGAAATTATTAACTTCACCAATAACCAGGTTCAAAGCGTCCAAACTCCCAGCCAGTCCCCGCAAACGATAGTTCAGCTAGCAGACGGTTATAAAGTTTTGCAAGACAACACCGAAACTTTCTATGATTCAAACAATCAAATCCAAAAAGTGCTGATTCACACTACAGCCAGTAACTCCCACGAATTAGAAGTGAGCTATCAGTACGGCAAGATCCGTCAGATTAAAAAAGACAATACCCTCACTTTCACGTACTCCTATGAATTTACTTCAGAGAATAAGGAGCGGACGGTTATTCACGACCTTGAAGAAAACTCCACAAAGACCTATGAAAACGAGCTCCTTCTGACTAGTTTTGATAACGACACGTCCGTACTCTCGAATTATTCTTATGATGCCAACAAGAAAGTTTCTCGGGTTGTGGTTTCGCGTCTGGGGCGAACGCTTCACACCTACAACTATACTTATTCAAATGATCAAACCCTCGTTACCGATGAAGAGGGAATTCTGAGAACCTACGACTCCAACAACAAGCTCATTTTCCTTGATAAAGAAAATAAGCGCTTTACCTACACCTATCACACCGATGCTACGACTCACGAAGAAATCATCGAAGAAAAACTGATTCGTCAAACTTTAGAGGGCGGAGCGGTCGTTGATTACGATGTGGACGGACAAATCCAAAAAATCCAAAACACTGACGGAACGTTTATTGACCACGTGGTTTTAGGTGGCCAGCGAAACATCCAAAAAGCCACGATTCATCTTTTAGATGGAACGAGTAAAGTCTTTAGCGGAACCCAAATTCTTGAAGAAATCACCCCGCAAAACACTCACTTTTATTTTGACGAGGGCAGAATTACAAGGGTGGTAGGCTCCCAAGGGGATGAATTTGATTATATTTATGACCAGGACTCCGGCGGAAACGTTGTGCGAGTCAGATCAGATATTGGACAAGCTTACTTAGAGTACGACATTAACGGAGATCTTCAAGGATTTCGTCCGAAAGATAGTAATCAGTTTTACCATCTCACAAAAACGTTCGATGCGAGCGGCAGGCCGACCTATTTTTTAAATGCGTATGGAGCGAGTTTTCAGTTTCAAGAAAGTGGTCTACAATTATCTATCAATCAGTTTAGTTTTCTTCAGAGTCAGCCAGATAACCGCACTACAATTTTTACCTTACCCCAAATTGACCATGCCGTGCCATTTTTTGGAACCGGAGTTGATGGAGATGCCAGAGTTACAGCAGCTACCTATCTAACTAGAGATATGAATTATAACTCTCTGACTATTGATTCAGGCGCAATTTTATATCCAAATGGACATAAAATTTTTGTGAATGGCGATTTAATTAATAATGGGTCAATTTCCGTGGATGGGCAAGGTGGGCAGGGCGGCGGTGGTGGAGCGCCTCGACCCACTGGTTCGCCGTCAGGCGGTCAAAGCGGCCAATCTCAAACGGACTCATTTGGAGGGATTGGTGGAAATGGGGGAGCTGGCGGAGATACGCGATACACTTCGCCGCGTGGCGCAAGCTCATTTTATCCGGGATACCCTGGTGGTTCCGGCGGCGCGATCAGCGGATTTGCCAGCACCACTTTACCCACAGATATTTTGGCGGGAAATCCTGTAAATATATCGGCAGGTGCTGGCGGCGGTGGCGGAGGCTCATCGGCCATGGTTTACGGAGGAAGTGGGGGTCCCGGGGGAGGTGCTCTGTTTATTTTCGCTAAAAATATAAAAAATGAAAATGGGACAATTTCAGCCAATGGGCAAAATGGGGTGGATGGTGGTTGGGGACCTGGTATTGGAGACGGAGGTTCTGGCGGTGGCGGCGGTGGCGGCGGGGGGACAATTTATCTTGTGTATCAAGCCATTGAAAATGGAAATATTCAAACTAATCCGGGCTTAGGTGGTTCTGGTGGCGGCGGTTCTAGTCAAGGTGGAGCTGGAGCCAGCGGTCTTCCAGGTTCGGTGGTGAAATTTAGCCCTTTAAATTTAAATATTTCATTTGATAGCTCAGAACTTCGATTGCCATATTTTGACAAAATGAATTTTGACAAGGGTTTTAGTGACGCAACTAATCAGATTTACACCGGAACATATGCCTTTGGCCAAATTTCTCAGATTCAGGGTATTTATAATTCCCAGGGCGTAAATATTGATGTTCAAAAAAATCTCATTCATCAAATCACCGAATCTTCTGGCCAAAGAAAAGACTACAGCTATCAAAGAGACATAAACGGCGCTCTCACCGGAATCACCGTCACTCAAAATAATACCCAGATGCATTATTCGCCAGATGGCGTGTTGAATGGGGTTCGGTTTTTGTCGATGCCTAACACCATTGATCAGGCTAAAGATTTTGTAGATGCAAGCTCTGGAAATTTTACAATCGCTTCAACCGGAAATGTTGCCTTAGATGTCGACCAGCAAGGTTTCTTTGGAAATGCCTCAGCGCTCTTCGATGGAGCTTCGAGCTATCTTTCCGTAAATCCAAATCCCGCTTTTAATTTTGGAACGGGCGACTTTACGATGGAGACGCGTTTGTTTTTACAAAGTCTCCCCGCCAATAATTCCGAAGCAGTTATTTTTGATAATGGGGGAGTCCAAGGTGTAAGACTGGGAATCTCGAACACGAATGGGCTCTATCAAATCCATTTAGTCATTGCCAATACAAACTACAGTCTCAATTTTGTGCCACAGGCAAACTCCTGGCAGCATTTGGCGCTTGTCCGCAATAGCGGAGTGATTAAAATTTTTGTGGATGGCTACCAGGTGGGTTCAGATATTCAAAATGCTTCCAACATCTCAAATCTCTCTCAAGGTTTGCGCATCGGAAATTCTTTTTCCGGCAACCAATTCTTTAAAGGAAGTCTTGATGAATTAAGAATTTCAAAAGGAGTGGTGCGCTACGCTCAAAACTTTACAAGTAATACGGAGAGCCACCGCTCAGATTCTTTTACCAGTCTCTTACTTCATTTTGACGGAACGGATTACTCAAACTTTTCAATTCGTAAAGATGGGGCTAATTTTATTTTCGAAGGAGCTAGCGGACAAACATTTTTGATTCCCGCCTCCGTGGGAATGACAGATTCTGTGACAATCAATCCTTCCTTCATCACACAAAGCCGTGACGCGGTCCAAAGAGTAAATTTTTCAATCAATCCTTTAGAACAAAACCCGTCTCAACGATTCGGAGACGGGCACGACGGAAGCGCGACGCTTTTATCCAACACCACGCTCACTCGTGACATGTACTACGACAACCTCACCATAAATCCGGGAGCCACTTTAAATCCCAACGGGTATAAAATATTTGTAAAAGGAATGCTGACGAATAACGGCACGATCTCCGTTCAAGGCGGAAATGGTTCTAACGGCCAAGGTGCTTATAAACCTGGTGACGGAGACACAAATCCAGGAAGCGGTGGCGGAGCAGGTCAGCCCGTAACAACCCAAATAAAATCACTCGGCAGTTCTGTTGCTGGCGGTTCGGGGGGATCGGGTGGTCATGGAGGCGGCGGCGGAGCGGGACAAAACGGACAGTCTGTAGCCCAATCTCTCGGAGGTCCCGGCGGCGGAAATGGCGGCTCTGTCCAAAATTATTCGATACAGGCTTTAAATCCTGACGTATTTTCTAACCAAACAATATTGACCCTTCAAGGCGGAGCTTCCGGTCAAGGCGGCGCAGGGGGCGGCGGCCAAAATTACACAGGATCCGGCGGCGGTGGAGGCGGTGGAGCGGCAGGCGGCGGAGTAATCGCAATCTACGCTCAACAAATTTTAAATCAAAATGGAATCATCACTGCAAACGGTGGAAACGGCGGAACAGGCGGCGGTGGTCAAGGTGAAGAATATTATAATGGCCGAGGCGATGGTGGTTCGGGCGGTTCCGGCGGCGGCGGTGGAACGATATTCCTAGTTTACGATCAAATCCAAGATGGAACAATTACGTCGAGCGGCGGTCAGGGTGGAAATGGTGTGGGTGGCTCTCGTGGTGCCACTGGAGCAAATGGTCAACCGGGCCAGACCGGAACTATTCTTCGTTATGATACTGCATCACTTAATCCAATCACGTTAGCTTTAGAGCTTCCGTTTAAAGCAATCAACACAGCACTCTCTCGAGCAAACGAAACGCTTCAAGGTTGGATGAGTTCTGTGACGCAAGCAAACTTAAGTTCACAGGACGTGGTGTCTCAAGAGTATTCTGCGAGCGGTATTCTTGAAGATCAGGTTCACGCGGATGGAACCGTTACGATTTTCGAGAATAATAAGCCGTCCATGGTTCTTGATAAGGAAGGTCTTGTTCTTATCCAGTACACCTACGACAGCGAAGGTCATCCTACAAGAGTTTATTTAAAGAACGCTCGTAATGCGTTGCCGGATGAAATCGCCAAAGCGCGTCAAAAAATCGAAGACCAACGCGCCAATGATTTAAGAAATCTCGCCATTCAAAAAAATCTCTCTTACCAGTCCATTCAGACCCAAGCCGCCGCCCAGCGCGCGCAACTCGAATCTCAACTCTCTCAAGTAGAAGATCAGTTGAGTCATATTTCAGGCATCGAAGTAAAAGGTAAAGCCCAGAGAGTTCAAAAAGCCAATGCCCTAGAGCAATTGGGAGATGCCGTTAGTCAAATCAACCAAGCGCTCACCGATCTCTCACTCCAAGAGGGAAGTGCCTACGCCAATCTCGACTCCCAAGTTTTATTTTTGTCTAACAAAATTGAAGCCGACACGCAAACGGCTATCACGAATCTTCGAATTCAAGAAGATCAACTCAAAATCGAAATTCTAAGACAAGAAGTCTCGCCAATTGTTTACGACAACTACCGTAGAATCCTAGGCCGCGACCCCTCGTCGAGTGAATACAACTTCTGGATTGGTCAAATTGACTATGCGACGGGTGAGTCGCTCCAAGAAGTAAAAACCCTTCAAGGAATTAATCTCACCACCGCTCTCAACGCTCATCTTTTAGCCTTGCCGGAGCTTGCCCAAAGACAAGCGTACGTAAATTCCATTAAACAGTCGGTCACGAGTGAGATTGATCAGTACCTTAATCTATCAGCCGAAGATAAACTTTTATTTTTACAATCGCTGGGTCTTTCAGCGTCGGATGCAATCAATCTTACAAATTCTGACGCTCAAAAAGTTTTGTCATGGCTTAATACCCGAAGCCTTCACTTTGGACAGAGCGCTTTTTTAAGTCTCGAAGCGCTACTCGATCAGAACCACATCGCCTTCCAGCGTGAAGACATAGCCCGTAAAGCCATTCTGATTGATGTTCTTTGCGGGATTATTTCGCCTCTCGATGACGGAGATCTCGTCATCTCGCTTTTTGCGCTCAATAAAGTGGCGGGTCTTTATGGCCTCAGCCTCTCCGGAGCTAATTTAAACTGGAACGATCTCCAGTCGATCTATAATTCCAATCCCTCCTCCAAAATTATTGCTCATATTAATTCCGTTCACTACGTCATCATCACAAACGTCACAGAAAATTCCGTGACTTACATCGACCCCTCCATCGGCAAAGATAAAGAAAACGAATCTCTTACCGTTACAAAGGAGGGATTCTTAAAGCTCTGGCAGGGGAATGTAACGCTTGAAACACAAACTCTAAATACTCTTCCAAACGCTCAAAGCAAAGTTTTATCTGCCGAAGCAACGCAAGGTATAAGAGGCGCATTCTGGGGAAGTCTTCTAAACCTTATTGGATTCGTAGTGTGGATTATAAATCCCGAGTTAGGGTTCCTCCTTAACATGATCCGTCTCGCCGCTCTCGGCGCTTCCATCGCTGAAGGAGATTGGCTCTCGGGCCTTTCATCCATCGTCTCTCTAAACTTCGGAGATCTCGGGAACGCTTTTGGCACTATATTTAAGGGAGCCTCCACCGGAGTCACCCAAACGATCAGCTCTTTGGGTCAAGCCTTAAACGGAGTCGGGCAGTTCTTTGGAACCATCTTTCAATCTGTCACCGGCTTCTTTGGAAATATCTCCCAAGGACTCAACAGCTTCCTTCAAGGCTCACTTGGAATCTCCTCAGGCATCGGGCAAAGAATTGTCGAGACCGCCGTTGGGGTCGGAATTAACTACGGAGTCTCGAAAGGGCTAACGGCTATCGGAGTGGATGAGCAGGTTTCAGGATTCTTAGGGTCGCTTACGGCGGGAGCGATTATCGGTGGAATGAAAGATGAGACTATAGCTGGCGGACATGTGGCCGTAACCCATGCGCAAAATATTCAAGCTTCAGTCCAGCAAGTTCTAACGATCAGTAATGTTGGACAACTGGGCGCAGAACTTCACCTAGATCCAACGCTAACGAGCATCGTCGGCTTATCTCTTGGCGCGATTCAAGGGCACATCATCACTAATCCCGGAAGTAATCTGGAGTACGCTTTCTCAGAGATAAGGCCGAATCTATATTCGAGTTTAGCGCAGTACGGAGTCTCAGAACTCGCTCAAAGTTTTGGAGTGGACTCCAATCTTGCGCCCATATTCACACTGCCGGTTGCAAGCGGCCTCAATGCGTTAACAACTGGCCAAGACGTGATCCAAGCTGTAAACCAAGGTCTCAATCAAGGTATTGTTCGTTACGGCTTAAACTTTGCTGGAAACTCTAACCCAATTTTTGGATCGCTTCTTTCGCCGGACATTCAAAACTCGATAGAACAATCCGTTGGTCAGCAAGGATTGTTCCAGGGAATATTTAGTATTGTCGGTCGAACCACTCGAGGTCTTCTCCAAGGAGTGTCCGCAATTGGTCAATCTATCCAAAGTTTTGGATCTCTCGTTCAACAAAGAGGTCTTGCCGGAGCTTTGTCTCAAACAATGAGTTCATTTTTTGGAAGATCCTCAATCGAACAGATCGTAAATCAGGGTGGAATTGCTCAAAGTCTTCAGAACGCTCCAAGACAACAAGTCACGCTTAATAACGGTCAAACCGCTACAGAAGTAGAGCTGTCTCAAGACGCCTCAATCTACTTGGACTCTCAAGGAGATTTGCTGGGAACGAGAGACCAGGATCTTGTGCAAATAGGGGATTTTGGTTATGACACTAATGCCGACATCTTTCTATCCGATGGAATGGTTTATTCTGATCTACCAGATCAATATCAGCTCTCCATGCAAGTTGATGGTTACCAGCCCATTCATATTGAAGTATCAGATAATCAAAACCAACCCGTTCTTCAAGTAACACCAAAAGATGGTCAGCAGAATATTCAGATTCAATCCCCCACTCAAACATCACCCAGCTTTTTAAACTCAATCCTATCTTTGGTGCCAATGGGACTTTCGTTCTTGATGAGTGAGGGGGTGGCTGAGGCGGCGGGCATCTCTGTAAATACAGCATCTGCAAATCCTATCGGACAACTTATAGATGTTGTTCTTTTGAATGGTGTTCGTCTTACAGAATTCGCTAGAGAAGGAGAGGCTCCGCGCTATTTTCAATCGGGAAATGCCTTCAGAAACGAACTCAATCGTCTCCACGTTAGCGATAATTCAATAAAAACAATTTCTCTTTTTGAGCAGTTCGGTACGGATTTATACCAATGGTTACAGAATCAGAAGCTTGCGCAAGAAGTTACGAATGAATTGGTCCAAATTCGCAATACGCAACTCAACCACCCATTTGTCCCGCTAGCGTACAGTGGTGGTGGGCGGCCACTTCTCAATGCTCTTGCAAATGAAACTCATAATGGATTTGGTGTGCAGACGGCGATTTTAGTGGGTTCTCCAATGACCGAAGCCGAGACCCTGATAGAGTCACCAACCCTAAGTACAATTGTCAATATTTATGGGAGCAATGACCTGTTTCTTGTGGCTACGCCTCAAGATGGAGTACCATCAATCTCCAAGCATTTTTCCAGCGATGACCATTACGTCCAAACAATCAATATCGAGCTTCAGGGTATTGGGCATACGGATTATTTTTACAGTAGCAATGAAACGCCTTCCGCGCTTAAAATGAAGGCCTGTAATTTTATAGCAAGACTTACTCAAGCTGCTCTTGACGAGCAGACACTGGGGGATTTTTTGAATCTATTAGGTGCGCCTTATTCAGCGGAAACCTTTGACGATGAGCACTATTTAAGCGAGGTCAAAAACTACGTGATTAATTTAAATAACTTGCCTGATCTAAATTTGTAATCGCCATGAAAAAATTATTAGTAATATTTATCATAACGTTGGTAGCAATCGGTGTCAGTTGGAAGATTTTCTCTCGTTTGAACAAGAATGCGGCGAAAAAGCCAGTGGAAACAGTTTTTATTGCGCCCAAAGAATATACGGAATCGTTTGAAAAGTCTACCGCATCGGCCAGGTTATTCTATGAAAAGTACCGGCGAGCGCTAGACCAGCTTAAACATGAAAACTACCAAGAAGCAATTCAGTCTTTTAATGAGTGTGTTCCTGAGGCGGGCATCGGCATTGAAAAAGGAATGGTTTATAACAGGCTTGTGCAAATTTACAAAGCGCTTGATGACCCTCAAAACGAGTTGAAGTACACAGAACTTACGATTAAATTTTCAGCCAATACTGTTCTAAACGAGGAACTTAGTCGCCGTGCCGCTGAACTCCGCCAACTTCTCTCTGCAAAAGAAGCGCAGAAGAAATAAGTCCCTTTTGACATCCCTGCTTCGCACTGCTAGTCTCTGTTTGTGAAAAAAATAGTTTTCTCAGTTTTATTAATAATTGTTTCCTTGGCGGCGGTTTACCTGCGCTTGCGTCCTCTGGACCAGCGAGATATTTCTCCCGACGAAGTCATGTATTCGACGTACGCAAATGTGATTGCCCACGAAGGCCTAAAAGGAACCGCCATTGCGGTTGATACCTACAGTAAAAATTCAAAATTGTGGACTTTGCCGCCTCCGACCCGAGTAGGGTATGTTTACCCGCTCGCGGCCCTCATGAAATACCTAGATAGGTCTGATTATGACGTGGGTGTCTATTTGTCTAGAGTTTGCAGCATTCTGTCTCTGGGGGTGCTCGTTTTAATTGGATTCAGGTTCTTCGGTGCTCGCGCAGCTGTTTCCTCACTTTTATTCTTAGCGCTTTCAAGTTATGAGCTTGTCCTGGCCAGACGAACTTGGCAGGACGGTCTCATGACGTTATGGAGTGGAGTATTGATTTGGGTGGTCTGCGAATTGCTGAGAAAACCCAAAGCAATCGTTCTGTGGCTAGCTTACTTTTTGATCGTTTGCTACGGACCACTCATCAAAGAATCGGCGGTTCTCGTTTTAGGACTAATGGGAATTTGTTGCGTTTCGGCACTAGTAATTCAAAAAAAATATGTCAGCGCAGCTATTTTTATTGGGGTCTCTACGATTAGTTTGGGGATAAGTTTTTTTGTATTAGCTTATTTAGCGGGAGGGATAACACCGCTTCTAAGCCTTTACGGTTTACTCAAAAGCGCCGTTGCTCAAAATCAGTATGCCGGCGAGTTTCAAAACGGAGCCTATTTTAGTTTATTTTACGGCCTTTTTACACTTAGCCCAGTCGCGCTCAGCTTTTTTCTGGTTGGAATTTTTTTTATTATCTTTAGAGCTTTTTCCAAAGGCAATTCCAAATATTTTAATCAGATAGATGGCTTCATTCCAATAATCCTAGTCGTTTTCATTGTAAGTTTTTTTCTGATCGCATCTTTTCCAAGTTATTTTAAGAATTTGAGATACATTAGCCCAATTTACATCCCATTTTACTTGCTTGCAGGATTCGGAGCTGATTTTTTGGTTAAGCTGGTGACGGAAAAATTTAAAGGGGTTGGACGAACTCCAGCAACTCTAGTAATAGCAGCTATTTTGTGTGGTGGTCTAATTTACGAATACAAAACCTACGAATACCTTTTTATTCAAAAGAAGGTGAAGGATCTCTCCCCAGATCTCATTAAAGAGTTCCTAGTTTAAATTAGTCACGCTCTTTGGAAATATAATAGACTTGTTAATTTTTAGTAAAGAAACATAATTAGGCATTGACAAACAGAAAGAGGTTTAATATACTGAAAAAGCTCTAAAGCACGTGAACTTGATCTCATTGCTAAGAGAGGGTTTTTGGAAAAAAGTAAAGATAGCGTCTTTACCGTCCAAGAACTGGCGAAATACCTTCGCATGAAGCCGCTTACGATTTATAAGCACGCCTCCGAAGGAAATTTGCCGGGTTTTAAAATTGGGTCGCACTGGCGCTTCAAAAAACAAACGATTGATCGATGGATAAGCGATCAAGAAACGTGTAGCAGTAAGAAAAAAACTTTAATAAATGTGTAGCCCAAGCTTTAGAGCTTGGGTTTTTTGTTTACGAGATAGGCTGAGGTGTGGACGGACTTAAAGATAGGGTAGCGATTGTAACGGGTGGCAGTAGAGGCATAGGTCGCGCGATTGTCAAAGAGCTAGCGTCTAATGGGGTTAAGGTTGCCTTTAACTATTTAAAGAGTAAGGACCTTGCCGAAGGTCTTGTTGATGAAATCAAAAAGGCGGGCGGAGACGCAGTAACGCTTCAAGGGGATGTTAAAAGCTCCGAGTTTTGCAAGAAATTAGTCGACGAAACTAAGAGTAAATACGGGCGCATTGATTTTTTGGTTAATAACGCTGGGATCTTAAAGGATAAAACGTTGATGATGATGGCTGACTCAGATTGGAGCGATGTCATCGAGACAAATTTAAATTCAATATTTTATTTAACGAGACAGGTGATCGTTAGTTTTTTAAAGCAAAAATCTGGAGTTGTTCTGAATATTTCATCGACGGCAGGAATTATGGGAAGCGCTGGGCAATCCAACTACTCGGCGTCCAAAGCAGGGATAATCGGATTTAGTAAAGCCTTGGCGCGCGAGGTGGCGGCTTATGGAGTGCGTGTGAATGTATTGGCCCCAGGGTTTATTGATACGGAGATGGTTCAAACCATTCATGAAAATAAAAAAAAGGATCTTTTAAATCAGGTCCCCATGAAGCGAACAGGCCGCGTCGAAGAAGTGTCTAAGGTTGCAGCATTTCTTCTATCCGATAATGCCAGCTACATAACCGGGCATGTTATTCCGGTGGATGGGGGGCTTGCGATATGACCTCACACATAAAAGCGAATCAAGACAGAGTTGTTGTTACTGGAATTGGGGTGGTTTCATCCATTGGGATCGGCAAGGATGAGTTCTGGAAAGGCCTGAAAGAAGGGCGTTCTGGAATAAAGCCAGTGACTCTGTTTGATACATCAACTACGAATTCAAAACTTGCTGGTGAGATCTCAGATTTTAAACCCGAACTAATTTTAGGAGAAAAGGGTCTTAGGAATCTGGACAGAACAACAAAGCTTGCTTTGTGTGCGGCCAAGCTGGCTCTTGATGACGGAAAATTTGAGGTGAGCGACTCGAACTCCGATAATGTGGGTGTAGTTCTCGGGTCAACCATGGGAAGTGTATGGAGTATTAGCGAGTTTGATAAGGAGGCTCTTCGTAACGGACCCAGGGCCGTAAATCCGGCGCTTTTTCCTAACACGGTCATAAACTCGCCTGCTAGTCAGATATCCATTAGATTTGGTATCAAAGGATTTAATACGACAATCTCCACTGGTTTTTCATCGGCTTTGGATGCGTTGGATTATGCAAAAAATTTTATTTTATTAGGTAGGGCTAAGGTTGTTTTGGTGGGTGGTGTTGAGGAGCTATGCGAACAAACGTTCAAAGGGTTTTATAAAACAGGTTTTTTATCCGGCTCAAGGGACGCGACAAGAGAGCTAATGGCTCCTTTTGATAGAAGAAGAAATGGCGCGGTCTTAGGAGAAGGCTCTTCGATGTTTATTTTAGAAGAACTTGACCATGCTCGGGACAGGGGCGCAAAGATTTATGGAGAGCTAAAAGGAAGCAGCTCTTTCTTTAATGGGCGCAGTTATTATCGCTATGATTTAAAAGCGGAGGCCATGAAGCGGGCCATATCGGGGGCTATTGAGGAAGCAGGGATATTGGCAAATGAGATTGATTATGTTTCATCTTCGGCAAATTCTACTCTAGATGGTGATGTTTCTGAGGTGCGAGCACTCCAAGCTTCGATTAGTGGAAGAAAGATCATTGCGAGTTCCATAAAGTCAATGATCGGAGAGAGCTACAGCGCGGGGGCGGCTTTCCAATTAGCATCATCATTTCTTACCCTTCAGGAAAATGTAATACCACCGACAATTAATTATGAAGCTGAAGACCGTCGTTGCCAGATCGACTGCGTGCCAAACACCCCCAAAGAACAAGAGGTGAATAATATTTTAGTGTGTACCCAGAGTCCAATGGGACAAAATTCTGCCGTTGTTTTGTCGGGAGTGCGAGTAGGGCATTAGTAGTGTTTGTTTGATGGTGAAGTAAATTCACTTTAAATATATTAGGGAAGAAAAAAGGGGGATGCTATGAAAGCTGAGAATGGTGAGTTGGAGATTGAGATTAAAAAAATTATTTCAAAAATTATCGAAGTCGATGCCCACAAAATTACCCCAGAGGCTCATTTTATTGAGGACTTGGGATCTGATTCTATGATGGCATTGGAGATAATGGCGGCCCTAGAAAAGAAATTTGGAATTTCAATTCCAGAAGATCAGCTAACAAAAATGGCAAATTTAAACCAGGTAACTCAATTGGTGGATTCCCTTTTAGGGGCGGAAAAAAAATAAACATGGAGCGTGTTGTTGTAACTGGGCTAGGAGCTGTTTCCGCCATAGGAATTGGCCGAGAAGATTTTTGGAACAATCTACTCCTTGGCAAAAGCGGTCTTAGCGAGATAACTTCGTTTGAGACGCAAGGTTTGAGGAATCGAATTGCCGCAGAAATCAGAGGCTTTTCCTCGAGTGATTACGTGGTCTCGGACACTTTGCGGAATTGCGGGAAAGCTTCGCAGTATGCAACTGTTGCGGCAAACATGGCCTTACAAGACAGCGGAAAACGCCTTTACGATAACGGTGATAGCGTATTTGAGGCCGATGTTGTGGTGGGTACCACCATGGGCGAAATTCAAGCGCTTGAAAATGCGGATGCTGAGTGGGTGCAGCGCGGCGAAGATGGTGTTCTCGCTAGGCTCGCTTCTCAATATCCGAGTAACAATATTGCGATAAATGTTTCCAGAGAACTTAATATTACGGGTCATTCAATTGTTATTCCAACGGCTTGCGCCGCAGGCAACTATGCAATCGGCCATGGCTACGATTTGATAAAGTCCGGAAGATCTTCGAAGGTGCTTGCGGGAGGAGCTGAGTCTTTTTCTAGGATTGCTTATACAGGATTTAGCAGAATGCTGGCAATGGCTGAGACTAGATGCTCCCCCTTTGATAAAAATAGGAGAGGTATGATATTGGGCGAGGGAGCTGGTTTTTTGGTTTTAGAGTCTTTAACCAACGCGCAACAAAGAAATGCCCATATATATGCGGAAGTACTTGGTTATGGGTTAAGTTGCGATGCTACTCATATGACAATTCCTGATAGGGATGGCATTGTTAAGGCCATTACAAAAGCGGTTAGAGAGTCGGGCATCTCGTTGGAAGAAGTTGATTATATATGCGCACATGGGACCGGAACACCAGCAAATGACGAAGCCGAATGTGCCGCTATTATGCGAATTTTTGGCGAGAGGGCTAAGAATATTCCCACGAGTTCAATAAAATCAATGATTGGCCATTCGATGGGTGCCGCTAGCGCTTTAGAGGCGATAGCATGCTGTATGGCCGTCCATGACGACAAAATCCCTCCGACAATTAATTTTACGGATCGTGATGATAAATGCAATATCGATTGCGTACCCAACGAATACAGACAAAAAAGGGTGGGAGTTGCCCTCAATAATTCGTTTGCTTTTGGTGGTAATAATTCGTGCGTGGCTTTTGGTAAGATGAAAAACTTGTGAGTGTCGAATGAATTCAAATTCATACGATGTTGCAATTATTGGAGCTGGTATTTCTGGGTTGGTAGCAGGAAATTACTTGGCTCAAGCTGGTCTAAAAGTATTTATTGCCGAACAGCACTATGCTGTTGGTGGATGCTGCTCTTTTTTTAAAAGAAAGGGTTTTACTTTTGAATGCGGAGCACATTCTCTCGGAAGTTGCCGTAAACCAGATGGGCGCATTTACCAGATTTTTAGAGAACTAGGCATCTACGATATTTTAGATATAAAACGCGCCGACTGTTCGGATACGATTGTTACCAAAGCTCGAACGATTAATTTTTTAAATGGTGTCAATCAAATGGCCGAAACCCTGTCTCAGGAGTTTGAGAACTATAGGACCAATATTTATGATTTTTTTAAGGAAATCGATGGGCTTAATTCACAATCATTTACGAAATATTACGTCCAATATGAAAAAATATCGTTTGATCAATTTCTTTCTAAGTTTTTTAAACAAAAAGATATAAAAGAAATTCTCAGCATTTTTTTGGGAAATTTAGGAGTAGCATCAGATGAAATTAGCGCAATCACCGCGTTAACGTTGTATAAAGAATATTTATTAGATGGCGGCTATTATGTTCCAAAAGGTGGTATGCAAAGACTGGGCGATGTTTTGAGAGAAAATTTTAAAAAAAATGGCGGGACGATTTCGCTTAGGGATAAAGTTGTTAAAATTCATGTTGAAAACGAGGCTGTGACAGGAATTGAAACTGAAAAAAAAGGTTTTTGCACCGCGAGCTATGTTATATCAACCGCGGGCATTAAACAGACATTTTTTCAATTAATAGATCGCAAGTGGCTGCCTGACAACTTTTGCCTTAAAGCGAATAATTTAAAACCCTCCGTATCTGCGCTAATCCTTTATTTAGGGCTTAAAGGATCGACCATTAAGGAAAAGGCGTGGGGTAGAACGGTCTGGTATGTGCCTAATTTAAATGCCAATGATATATATCGCAAAACGCTAAATGGTGATTGTGACGAAGAGATAGAAGTGGCTGTTATTGGGCTCCCCTCAAACTATGATGAAACCTTGGATCCGCCTGGGCATGAGAGTCTTAGGTGTATCGTAATGGCACCATTTAAAAATGAGGAGTTTTGGAGTAAAAATAAAACCAAATACAAAGAGATTATTATAAATCGATTGTCTGAAATTATTCCCGATTTAAGGGAGCGGATTGTTGTTAGCGAGCTGGCGAGCCCAAGTACTATGAGAAGATATACGCTAAACGATGACGGTGCAATATATGGGCTGGCATCAAGACGAGACCAAGTGGACTATGCTTGCATGCCTCAAAAAACTCCAGTAAAAAATTTATTCTTATCTAGTCATTGGGCAACAATTGGAGTAGGGCAGGGCGGAACTCCGATGGCAGCATTTGCTGGGCGGCAAGTCGCTAGATTGATTGAAGCAAAAAAAACAAATAAGAAAGATGTTGCATGGGCGGTTTAAGCGAGGAGTATGATGCAGTAATTATTGGTGCCGGGATAGGAGGTTTAACCGCTGGTTGTTATTTGGCAAAGGCGGGTCTTAACGTTGCGATTATAGAGAGACACTCAAAGGTCGGGGGTTATTGCGGCTCATTTCCTAAAGAGGGCTTTATATTTGACGAAGCCGTTCATTACGTTAATCATATGAGCCAATCGGGTATGTTGAGGAAAATTCTCGAAGATCTCGAAATTTTAAATTCCACCAAAATAGTTTCGATAGATCCATCAGATGTGTTGTATATGCCCGATTTCGAGATCAGAATTTATCACGATACATTAAAAACAGTAGAAGAGTTGGCAAGAATTTTTCCCGACGAGAAAAAAGCCATAAGAGAATTTTTTGAGATTATCGTTAATTTTAATTTTTCAAAACTCAGTGAAAAATATAGAGACCATTCTTTTCAGGACATCTTAGACGAACTCTTTGTTTCGTATAAGCTAAAAACTTCTTTGGCTGTTTTTGCAACGATTCTTGGATTGCCCCCAACAGATTTGTCAGGCCTTGCCGCCTTAGCCTATTACAAGGGCTCTATTTTGGATGGAGGACATCATCCTATTGGTGGGGCGCAAGTATTTTCAAATGCATTTAGTAGTAATTTTATAAAATTGGGAGGGACTTTTTTTCTAAATAAAAAAGTCGAAAAAATTCTAATCGAAAATAAATGTGCTAAGGGCATCGTGTTGGATAATGGGCAAATTATTCGATCCAAGTATGTTATTGCTAATTGTGACGCGTCACAACTTTATTCCAAGCTAATTGATGAATCGTTTTTGGAAAGAGGATTTATTAATAAAATTGAGAACTTAACTCCAAGCACGTCAAATTTTATAGTTTATTTAGGTCTGAACAAATCGCTTAAAAATATGGTGCCGGTTTGCAGCAATTTATGGCGATTTCCTTATTATCGTTTTAACGAGGGTAGTGTTGATATTACTAAGGACAGCAGAGATGATGGCTTTGTTCACATTGCGTTATCCTCTCTGCATGACCGAAGCATGGCTCCGGAAGGGTGTGAATCGATCATGTTGTTTGCTGCCGCTTCTTTTAAGGATGAAGAATATTGGGCCAAAAATAAAGAAAGATTTATGGACGTTATGATTAAGCGAGCTGAAAAAGTTATACCAGGGCTATCGAAGTGGATTAAAATAAAACTACCAGGAACACCGCAAACTTTATACAGATACACTTTAAATCGGGCCGGCTCTTATAGGGGCTGGGAAATTACGCCAAACCAAACTAAAGCGACTTTAGTTAATCAATATACGCCACTTGAAAATCTTTATTTAGCCGGACATTGGATAACTACACCAGTTGGGAATGGTGGCGTCTCGATGGTGGCGAACTCAGGTAAGATGGCCGCTAAAGCAATTATTAGAAGTTATAACGATGTGATAACGTCAAAATGATCAAGACACATAATTTGGTTCGCAATATCAGAAGCACCTTGATTCGATATAAGAATCGTCAGGGGGATGAAATTATTGCATTCGTAGATTCGAGAGAGAAGGCTGATAGGGCTGGAAGCAGATGGGTCGTAATAGCCCCAGGTTACGCAGAAACCAAAAAAGATTATCTTTCTTTGTCTTACTACCTGGTTGCAAATGGGTTTGTGGTCATTAGATTTGATTGGACCCATCATCTGGGTGAAAGCGAAGGTGATATGGCCGAGGCAAGTTTATTGAAAATGCGTAGCGATCTCGAAGCCACTATTAGTTATGTGAGTGATGTTTTTTCGCCTTCTAAAATTGGTCTTGTGACTAGCAGCTTGGCAACTAGAGTGGGGCTAAAGTTAGTAGCGGAAGACAAGCGAGTTAGTCTAATTATTGGGCTGGTTGGTGTTGTAGATCTTCAATCTACCTTGAGTTCGGTCTACTCCGAAGACCTTATAGCTAGATATCAAAGTGGTCATCGTTGGGGAAAGATAGATATTTTGGGACATGAACTAAGTGATAACTTTCTTGGTGTTGCAATTGAGGGGGGCTTCCACGACTTTAGAACGACCCAGGAAGACGTTCGATTGATTGATGTACCAATTGTCTTTTTTATGGCCGAAAAGGATGTATGGGTGCGAAGAAAACAAGCTGAACAATTAGTTCGAATATCTAAAAATCCTCAGAGCACGGTTAGCGTAATTCCAGCAGCAATGCATCATGTTGAAGAAAACCCTCGTTCGGCGCAAGCGTTGATTTATGGGGTTGTAAAAGCCTGCACAAAACATCTAAAAAAGGAAAATACAAAGCGCCCTGAAAAAGGACCAAAGAAACCATCTATTCGCGACATAGTCATTCAAAATCGATTGGAGTTTGCGCGGATTAAAGGACTCTCTCACATCACAAAAGAAGGGGAGAAGTCTTTCTGGAATGATTATCTCTCTCTTTTCGGAATAATTTTTAGATCGGATGATTATAAGGGGCTGCTTAAAGATATCCAGGAATTTATGGGGCCTCTCAAACGCAATATTAAGATTCTTGATGCTGGTTGTGGAAACGGACATTTTGGTATGTGGCTTCTATCAAAAATTGGCAGTTGTGACGACGGTGATAAAAACTTATTAGCTGGCGCGAAGTATGTCGGATTGGATTTTGTAAGTGAGGCGGTTGAGCAGGCGCGCCTGCGACATTCAGAAATGATTCGAATGATTAAAGGAAAGCACCGCTCTAAAGCAATGGATTGCTCGTACGTGATAGCGGATCTAGAAGGCCGGATTCCTTTGAGTGATTCTTATTTTGATAGGATATGCTGCAATCTAGTTGTATCGTACCTCCGAGATCCTCGTGCAGCTATGCGGGAATTGTTCAGACTTACGAAAACTGGAGGCAAAATAGTTGTTAGTTCCCTGAAGCCGCATTGTGATTTCTCTATTGTTTACCGAAATTTTATTGAGATTGCTGGTAACCAAGAAGAAATTATGGAAGCAAGAAAGCTACTTAGCCAAACCGGAAAGATCAGGCAAAAAGAGAGCGAGGGGCATTATCGCTTTTTCTCAGAAAAAGAATTGACTGATCTCTTAGAATGCTCGGGATTTTCATTGCACAGCGTTCGCAGGACATTAGGTGATCAAGCGAATATTGCTGTAGCGATCAAGAATTAGAGGGTATGGAATAATTATGGCACTGTGGTTATTTAGAATTATAACTTTGAGCGTGGCCGGAAGTTTTCTGGGCCTAGGGATATTTGTGTACTTGAAAAACCCCCAATCCAAACTTAGTCAAAGTTTTTTTGTTTTTAATACATTTATCTCACTCTGGAGTTTTGGTTTCTTTCTGACCCTATTTCCTCAGCTACCCAACGGTTTTATCCTGTGGGCGAGCAGGGCATCGCATCTTTGTGGAGGCTTGACAGCAGTACTTTTTCTAAGATTTGTTGTCTTTTTTTTGGGATTAGATCCAAAGAAGCTACGCGATCCTATTCTGGGCATTCTTGTGATAGGGGCGACGATTAGCTGTGTCTCACCGTGGATGATTCCAAGCCTAAGGGCAAAACTTTTTTTCCCAGCTTATCCCGATCCAGGGCCTCTCTACCCCGTTTTTTTGGCTAACTACTTCTATGGGTATATAAGGGGTTTCTATTTTTTATTTTATGCCTATAGGAATCAAGAAAGAGACTTGCAGCAACAAATGCAGGCCGTACTAACGCTCTCCGCAGTATTAATAGGCTGGCTGAGCATAGCTACTTTATTCTTGCCTATCTATAACATCGAATTCACTCCATTGCTTGGCTTCTTACCGATATTCGCAGTTGTATTTGTATACGCAATAATTAAATACCGATTTCTTGATGTAGAAGTCATTGTTAAAAGGACACTGGTGTTTGCTGGGTTGGCGGCATCGGTTATGGTGGTGGTGTCGCTCATAACGTTTGTCTCACAGGATCTACTGGTGCGGTTTGTGACAGTCCCGCGATGGTTGGCTAATGTGGTTGCTGCGGGGGTCATTGCTACGACATATGGGCCGCTTCGAAATTGGCTAGTCAATGTGACGGATAACTATCTCTTTCAGAAAAAGTATGATTACCGGGTTTTGCTCAAAACATTCACCAACGAGACGCTGACGGTGTTGGATTTGCAGAAGCTCATGGACCAGACGGTGGCGGGGCTTGTGAGAATCATTAAGCTTGAGGCCGCGAGCATATTTTTATTCAATAAAGATAAAAAACTTTATGAACTTTTAGCGGCACAGGGAGTTAAAGAAAAAATTCCAACCCTAGCGCAGGATAGCGTGATTATTTCTATGCTCAAGGCGTCGAGCCAGCACATTTTAAAAGACAAGAACGCCGACAAAATGGAACACGGAGAGCTGCACGTGGCGTTTAAACAGCTGAACGCTCAACTTTGTTTGCCGATTGAGCTGCATGATGAGCTGATCGGCATTTTGTGTCTTGGCATGAAAAAGTCAGGCGAAGAATACACGCAGGAAGACATCGACATCTTAACGACGCTGGCGCGCACGGAGGCGATTGCCATTTCCAATGCGCGGCTTTTCGTCGAACTTTCACAGACGCAGGCTGAGGCGGCTCAGCGCGAAAAAATGGCGGTGATCGGGACGCTGGCGGCGGGAATCAACCACGAAATTTGCAATCCGCTGGGGATTGTGCGCGGGCAGTGCGAAATGTTTCTTTTGAATCATCGCGACGGGTTTTATAGAGAGAAGAATGTGGACGAAGTGTTGCTAATTTCTTCTGAAATCATGAATAAGGTCATTAAAGAGACGGACCGCGCGACGGCGATCACCAAAAAGCTGTCGAGTTTTGCCAAGCCTTCCAAGCGGAATGAATTTGAAGAAGTGCAGGTCAACAAAGAGGTGGACGAGGTGCTGAGCCTCGTTGGGCACGATCTGTCGCTCAACAACATTAAAGTCGAAAAGCGTTTCCCTGAAAACTTCCCGGCTATTTTGGCCGACAAAAAGCAAGTTGAAGAAGTTTTGTTTAATATCATCCGCAACGCCGCTCAGGCGATGGACAAAAAAGACGGGAAAATTATTGTCTCGGGCTTGACGCGCGGGACAGACGCGGTGATTCAGATTGCGGACAACGGATCGGGCATACCCGAAGATAAAATTGCGCAGATTTTTAATCCATTTTATACCACCAAGGCGCCGGGCAAGGGAACGGGGCTTGGACTTTTTATTGTGAAACAGGTGGTGGAGCGAAACAAAGGAACCATTATGGTGGAAAGTCAGGCGGGTCTGGGGACGACATTCACCATCACGTTTCCGGTGCATGTGAAAGAATTAGAAAGAAGCGTCATCCCCGCGTAGGCGGGGATCTAGTATATTGAAGCAATACTACGTTTACATAATGGGCAGTGATAGGCCAACGCTCTATGTCGGAATTACGAGCGACCTCGCTAAGAGAGTTTATCAACACAAGCAGGGGTTGGCGGATGGGTTTACTAAAAAATACAATATTAAAAAGCTTCTATATTACGAAATTACTGAAAGCGCGGAGAGTGCTATAGTTAGAGAAAAGCAGATTAAGCATTGGAAGCGCGACTAGAAGCTTGAGTTGATTAGGGAGAGAAATGCCAATTTCGAAGATTTGTATGAGAGTATCGTTTGATTCCCGCATTCGCGGGAATGACAGGCTGGGATGCAGGGATAACAGGTTTCACAGATGCTAAAACTTTTGACGATTGATGACGAAACAGAATTTACGGCGCTGATCTCCAATTACTTTGGGGCGCGGGGGTTCCAGGTGTTTACGGCGAATCGCGGCGAAGAGGGACTTGCGATTTCGGAAAAGGAAAGTCCGGACATTCACCTCATCGATCTAAAAATGCCGGGACTTCACGGCGATGAAGTCTTAAGAGAAATTATTAAAAAAAATAGCACGGCGAAGGTGATTATGATCACCGCGTCTGAAGGCGAAGGAAAGACGCGGGCGAAGTTGTTCGAGCTTGGGGCATCGGCTTGTTTTGACAAGCCGATTAGCTCCTTGCGGGATTTGGAAAGTAAAATTAAGGAAATACTGCAATCGTGAAACCAAACGGAAAAATTTTAGTCTGCGACAATGAAATAGACATTTGCAATTTTGTGAAATCTTTTTTTGAGGTGCGCGGATTTCATGTGGTGACCGCGCTAAACGGCGACGAGGCGATGAAAATTTTAGAAAAAGAGCGCCCGAATCTCGTGATCTTAGACGTCATGATGCGCACGGACAATGAAGGTCTTGAATACTTGCCGAAGGTGAAGGCGGCACTTCCTTCCGCGCATGTGATTATGATCACCGGCGTAGACGACGAAGCTTCGATTAAAAAAGCCAAAGAGCTGGGTGCAGATGATTACATCACGAAGCCGCTGGTGTTGGAGTATCTGGAAAGCACGGTGATGGGGAAGGTGAAAAAACTTGTATAGCCGTCTCGACTACCAAGAAGCGCTACTCAATGCCTCAAAGGGCATGATCCGCGTCAAGGACCCCGTGACACTTTTAAAAATGATCACGCGGTTCATTGACCGACAGATCGGCGTGACCCATGTCGCGGTGGTGCTGCTCGAGCGCGCCAAAAATGCTTATGTTTTAATTGATAGTAAAGGCGATGGTGGGGCAAAGCTTCCGGTAGGCTACGTCAGACTCCCTCAGGACAACGCGCTGATTGATTTCTTTTTAGCACTCGACAACGGCGTGTTTGCCCGCAAAGAAGCGCTGGTTTACAGCGAAATCGATCACCTGCAAAATTTTGAAATCTTGGTGAATAAAAAAGAATCAAAAGCCATTCACTATGATGACTTGAAGCGGCAAATGCGTCTTTTGCGCGCCGCAGTCTGCGTGCCGAGTTTCTACAAGCGAGAACTCGTGGGAATTTTAATTTTAGGGGAAAAGCTTTCCGGGGAGCCGTATCAGGAAGAGGAGATCGGTCTTTTTGTGACATTGGCCAACGACGTGGCCATGGCGGTGAAGAATGCGGAACTGATTAAAGATTTGAAGACGGCCTACGACAAAGAGCATGCGCTGTTTATTCAAACTTCCATCGCACTCGCGACGGCTATCGATGCTCGGGACAAGTACACGCACGGTCATTCCGAGCGCGTGTCTCACTACAGCCTTGTGATCGTCAAAGAAATGATCGACGCGGGCCTAATGGAGTACAACCGAGAATTTATGGAAACGGTTCAGCTTTCAGCGCTATTGCACGACGTCGGAAAAATTGGCATCAAAGACGAAATTTTAAATAAACCAGCCCAGCTCACCGTCGATGAGTTTGAAGTGATGAAAACGCATGTGAAGATTGGCGCAACAATTGTGAAGCCGGTGAAGGGGCTTTCGCATTTGGAGGATGGCATTTTGTACCATCACGAGCGCTTCGATGGAAATGGGTATCCGTTCGGACTTAAGGCGTATGACATTCCGCTGATTGGCCGCATTGTAAACGTGGCCGACTCCTACGACACCATGACGACGGCACGTTCCTACAAGACCGCGATGACGCCGGACGAGGCTTTTCGAGAGATCTTGAATTGCAAGGAAACACAGTTCGACCCGCAGCTCGTGGACATTTTCTTCCGCGCGTATAAAAAAGGCAAGATCACTAAGCGCGAATACACGAGTTTTGATTTTTCGAGAGTTCATTAAGCCCGCCTGTTTTAAGCAGAATTAAGCCTCGCTTAATTTAAACCTGCAAGCTTCGACTACGAGCTTTATTAAGCATTTATTATGATGGTTCGTAACTACTTCAAAAATAACAGGTTATAACACATAACGACTTGATTTTTAGCTCTTCTTATGGCAACCTTTAGCGATTGTATTATTGGACGGAAATAATCTATTGATTTAAAATCAAATATTATTTGACATTTATAAATTTGCGGAGTAAACTTTCTCGCATGCTGAAAATAAAATCAAATTTTTTCAAATCAATTTGCTGGGTGTTGGTGTTTGCATTGAGCTGGTCCCAACTTATATATGCCGCTACGCCGCGTGAATTGCTTGAGCAGGCTAAGGCTTCATTTGGTTTGATGGGGGAGAATCATATTCAAGGCGGGGGATCGAGCCCCTCAGTTTTAGCCCAGAGCCAGGCCCAAGCGCAGAGCGCAGTTAATCAGCAAAATACTCTTCAGGATCTTCAAAATTTAAATTTCAATCTGACCACTCAAAACCAAGACACGTTAACTTACGTTAATGGCGAGCTCTCAAGTATTCAAAGGACTGACGGGTCCGCGCTTAACAATATTGCGCAAGACGCGCAAGGCAATATCATTGGGGCTAATCTTCAATTGCCGGATTCGACCGTGCAAGTTTTGCAAAATGGAAATATTTTGGGTTCGCAGACGGCAGATGGCTCACAAGTTCTTTACAGTGCCCAAACCGGCCGCATTGACAAAGTCGAATCGCCCACCGGGGTTGAGACGACCTACTCTTATAAGGACGCACAGGGCGTAAATATAACCCTAAATGCCGCGGCGGTTGTCGACGAGACCATTTTAGACAACGCTACCTTTACAACGACATACGATCATCAGAGCCAGTTGAAAGAAGTTTTTGAAAAAAGTACGGGCAAGCGCACTTTTTATACGAGCGGCATGGTGGACCACATTGTTAACTCTGATGGATCGGTTGTGGAATTTAATCGCACAACAATCGGAGACGAAACGCACATCACCCCAAGATCGGTCGATGTTTATACGGACACCAATGGAAATATTTTCCACTTCAATCAAGGACAAGTTGAGCGCGTAGATCTTACGGATGGATCTCAAATTTTGAATCCCACTTTTGACGAGCAGGGCCGTTTTCAGGGAGGGGCACTTGTGGACGCCGCGGGCTACCAAGCCGTCTTGAGTCAGGGGGGCTATAGTCAAATTAATTATTCGGATGGGGCGACTCTTTCCCAGCTAAATTTTATAGCCGGTCAGTTGGACTCGGCAACCTTAACGGTGCCATCAGCCTATGTCGCACAAATTCATCAAAATAATTATTCGAACTTGAGATTTAGTGATGGAACCGTTGTTGAAAATATTAGCTTTGATGCGCTGGGGCATTTTCAAAGCGGAAGGGTGATCGACTTAAACGGCGTGATATGGACAATCGATCAGGGAAATATTGTACGAGTAGAGCTCGCCAACGCCGAGGGGGTTCTGACAAATATTGTTTGGAATGCAAATCAAGAAATCAAAGACGCACTCCTTACAAAAAATAATACCCAATATTTTTTTACGGATAAAAAACTAATGCATTCAATCGACGCCCAGGGGAATAAGACGATTTACAACTATTCAACTGCTTCGGGCGGAGTCTTACAAATTGAGTCGATGCAGATTTTACCCTCAGCTCAGAACGTGACGACGTTTCGAGCGACCTCCATGCCCAGCCGACTCGCTTTAAGCAAAACAAGTTTTTCTTTCTCTGGAAACGACTCCACCGGTGACCAAATTAGCTTTACCAGTAACTATTCCAGTAACCGGCAATTTATTTTAAATCTCGTCCCGGGCAGCGGTTCTTTTTTCAATTACAAAAACACGACTTACCGAAATAACGTCAATAATGGAAAAAATGTTTCTCTTGGCATTAATCTTTTAAGAGGCGTCACTTACAACGCGGAGCTATGCTGGGGAACTCAGATCATTCAAGGCAAGTCCCAATCAGGGATTCAAATTTGGATTTGGGACGCGTCTACGACGAGGCCGACGGCGCCGACTGCTTTTATCAAGGATAACGGACTCTTTTATTTGAACGCGTTAGACATTAAAGCGGTTAACGCGCAGATTTTAGTCGACCCACAGTCCAGCGGGCGATATTCTCAGAGAGATTACTCACTCCAACACCCAGCTACTTTAAACCCCGCCCAAAGCGTTGATTTTCATTTTAATTCTCAAAGTTCAACCAATAACCGCATCTCATTTACGGCTCAGAGCGGACGAACGCAAAATAGTGCCGGGCACTCGGTGAGCTCGAGTGTAGAGGTTGATTATCAATACGGACGCTGGAATATTGTCACCACAAACTACGACTACACAACGCATCGAAATGTAACTCTGTCGTCTCAAAGAAATATTAGGATTAACCAAACATTAACAGCTGGAAAAAATTACACGTTTTTCACCGAAGTCAAAAATAATAAGCTCTTAATTTATATTTATGATTCTTCTTTAGCGCGGCCAGTTACGCCCTTGGCAGTAGTAGATGTTATTTCGACGCAAATGGCTTTTTCTACATCCATTCGAAACGCCGCCGCCGCTGGGCAACTTTTTTCGAACGCGCAGGATGTGAATCTTTCCGGTTCCGGAGCCTCAAGCTTCGCGCGGCTGCCCGTGATTTCTAAAATCGGACCCATAGTTTTCGACAAAAAAGATACCCGCATCACCCCAAAAACATTTTCATTCATAAAACCACAGTCGGCGCTCCTCATTGATCCATTCACGAGTTTCAGAGAGCTGGTTTATGACGCAAACCACAAGCTTAAAAGCGTTTTAAAAACGGATGGCACTTTGCTGAGCTTCGAAAACGGATTGCTAAAGACAGCCGTTGATTCCTCTGGAAATGCTGCGGCTTACAATTTTGAAACAGACCCAACGCTCGGAAGTTTGAAAGCCAGTTCGCTTGTCCGAGGCGGGTTAACGAGCACCTTCGACGCCGAAGGTAAGCTTTCTACCATCGAAAACGGGGATAACACGCTTCATTACCAAAATGGCCAACTTGATTTTGTGGTGAACAAAGACGGCTCGCGCTTTGAGAATATTTCACTCGCGGCAGATGGAAGTATGAATAACGCTACGATGATTTCTGCTTCGGGTGATCGTCTCACATTTGAAAATAAAATGCTCACACGCCAAACAAGAGCAGATGGCAGCGCTACCGTGTTTAATAACGGAAAAGCCGTGGAGAGCACCAATTCTGATGGTCGAGTTTACCGGTATGAGGTTGACCCGCAGGATGCTACGAAGAGGGTCGGACATCTCTCTAAGTTTACTGACGAGCACGGCCGAAAAGTAGAATTTTTAAATGATGTTCCATCACGAATCACGCTGACCGATGGGACGGTGCTCACGGGACTGGTTTTTGCTGAGAACGGTGATTTAAAAGATGCGGCGGTCTCACTTCATTTGGGCGGGGAAGTGCTGGATGCATTCTACCGTGATGGGCAGTTGACTGAAGCCTATTTTGCTGACGGACGCAAAGTGGTCTTTGCGAATGGCCGCTTAAAAGAAATCCTATTTTCCACGGACACTTGGAAATACACCTATCAGGTGGACGCTTCTGGAAATCTCACCGGCTATTCCATTCAAGATAAAGACCAAACGCGCACTTTTAACGCGCAAAACGTTCTTTTGAAATACGAGAGCGGCGCGGTGACGGCGTTTTATGAAAATGGCGTCTTGAAAAAAATCGTTTCTGGTGACACGACGATTGAAAACTTTGAGCTGGATGCGCAAGGGCATTTCACCAAAGCTAAACTCACAGACCCAAGCGGAAATATTTTTCAGGTCGAAAACTCCGCACTCCAAACACTCACGCGGCCAAGCGGAACCATTCTCTCTTACTCCGGGGATCTTCTCTCAAAAGTCGAAACGCCGCTGGGTAAGACCGTGGATTATCACTACACGCTGGATGCGACTAACAAAGTTTCGGATATTTCTGTGACTGTCACGCAAAACGGGCATGCGGCAACGATGCCATTTTATGAATATTTACTAAACTCACAGAACACCGAAGAAAAGCCCCTCGTTGAAGCACCTTTTAACTTAAGAACCAGCTCGAACGCCTTCGTTGGGCTTGCGACCGAACAGACAACGACATTTATCCCGGCCATTCAAGACCCTCAAGATCCACAGGTTCTTTTTCGCTGGGATCCGCAGGGTTTAGCAGACACGACCAATCGCACGGGCGTTCTTTTTGACGTGTCCGATCAATCCCAATCCGCATTTTCAGACCGGTTTCAAAACGTTTCCGACGAAGGATTTTTATTTTTGCGCGTGAAAGGCGAAAACGCTTCACCTCTAGCCATCACGCCCGAATGGGATATGGAGCAAGAGGCTCTCAATCAACCTGTGAGCGCCGGAACCGTTTTAAATCTTCAGAATCAGTACCAGGATTTTGTTTTGGCCACGCATGCTGCTGCGGGCTCAAATAATTTGGCGCGGAATGTGTTTTTAAAATTTCAAAACCCTCTTCCGAGCACGGCAGCCTGGAGTGTTTCGCTGTCGCAAGCGTTGTGTTACCGCTTTGAGAGACTCGACGCCACACTTTATTCGCGCTACTTGCTTACCGGTGCTGATGTTTTGAAATTAAACCAAATGGCGTCTCAAGATAAGTATGAAAATCTTTTAGACTCCAAATCATTTGTCACGCCTTTCAATTATAAGGCCGCGCTTAAAGATACGGCTTTCAAGCTGGAATACGACAGTGCGTTTACGCTAAAAAAATCAAGCCGCATCGACGGCACAACCGTACTCTATCAAAACGGAAATGCCTCTCAGACAATTTCAGCGAGCGGATCGCGCGTTAATTACGTTTACCAGAACGGGCAAGTGTCTCAAGTGATTACACTGGATGATTTGACCGGTAATCCGAACTTAGTGACGGACTATCAGTACGGAAAAATCAGGAGCGTTAAAAAAGCAGACGGCACACTTCTTTACAGTTACACCTACGAGTTTGAAGCCCAGCAAAACGAAACCACGGTGGTTTTGGATCACACCTCTAACCAAACCAAACGCTTTAAAAATGGACAACTCTTTTCGAGTCAAAACGCTGACGGGCTCGTGACTTTTTATTTTTATGATGGCCAGGGGCGCCTTGCGCGTTCCGAAGTGCGTCAGGAAAATACGTTGATTCAAACCTACCGGTATTCTTACGAAGGACTGAACACACTCATCACTGACGACAGCGGCGCGACGCGCATTTATGATGAGCATCAAAACCTTATTTTTATCGAAACGTTTGAAGGACTGCGTTACAAACTGAGTCACCTGACCGATGAGCAGGGAAATGAGATTGAACAGCAAACGCTTTACTCGGCACGCGCGGCTGACGGAATTATTCTTTTCTACAAAGACGACACCGTTGAAAAAGTTCAGCTTCAGGATGGCACGATCATTAATATTTCTGATCAAGACCCCAATCTTTACTCCAGAGTTCTTTTGGAGCAGGGACTTGTTTCTGAAATTACCCGCACCACCGGTGAAGTTGCAAAATATGTGCGCGACAACCGCGGCCGGCTTCAGTATGTGGATGTGAAAGCGGGAACCCAAACCCGCCGTTACAATCCCGATGGCCGTCTTTTGCAGGTAGCGGAGGCGGATGGAACGAGTTTTGAATACGGCTATTTGTTTGACGCCAATGGCCATGTGAGTAAAACGCGTGTGATTAAGCGCGTACCAAAACTCATTGGCGGAGCTGTGGCGCCAGTTTTATCTGGAAAATTGGAGCCTATGAGTTTCCGAGCGGACTCCGGCGGGCTTTATGACGGATGGAATGCGTCCATCATTGGCGACGGAACGGGTGTCGGGGAATTTAATTTTAATTATTGGCGCCAGAGTTATGAAGCCTGGCAGGGCCGTGGGATTGATATGGCGCTGTTTGATTCGACTGGGCATCTTTTATCGCATGACTTGTTCGATCTCTACGAAAAAGGTGGTGCTGAGTCTGACCGTCTGGCTCAAATCCTGGAACAAGCGCCGGCTAATGCCATTTTACTTTTAGCAGTAGGGGATGACGGCTACACCAATCTTACCGACCGAGCGAAAACGGCCATCGAATCCTTCGGCTCGCAAGACATTCGCAGCTTAGGTTTTCGCGACTCGTATGCGCTTATCGGCAGAAAAGGGGCTGCTATCGGTACGGCGATTGAAGAGCATAAAGCCTCAGGGCAAGGCTATGTGAATATTCAGTCGTACGACACGGACTACTATTATTATGACGCGCAAAATAATCCGATTCAGTTCAATCAGTTCCTAACTCTTCCCACCACGCAGTGGCAGAGTTCGCGCACGACCTACGTAGGAGACGATGCCGAAGTATTTGCGACAGAAGGCATCGGAGCCTCAGGGTTCATTAAAAACTACAACGCGTATTATCCCAATTCCGGTTTTATTCAGCTCTGGAACCAGCAGAATCAAGATTTTTCAGATGATGCGCACGTCGCTCAACTTTTAGGACTTGTGGGAAGTAAGCAGGAAAAGTATGTTTTTTATGACTCGCGTTACGCCTCGAACTTTGCGCCGAGCTATTACTCGATCAATATAAAAAATAAGCTCGTTGCGCAGGGCTTTCAGGTTGTGAACGCGGATGAGCTTCGATCCGTCATCACAAGCCGCGGCGCGGATACAGTGATCGTCATGGCGCAGGACATCGCCCCCGACACCATTTACAACCCACTTTCGCCATTTTCGATTTCGCAGATGAATCTGCCGCGTGATTTTATGGAGCGAGGCGGCACTATGGTCTGGACGCATGACGCGCCTTTCTTTTATGTGAGCCACGCGGATGGAACCAAAGACATTGTAGGAGAGATTGGTATTAAAAAGATGTTGGGACTCACACCGCGCTACCGCAGTGCGGCGGGGGAAGTGCTGGGAGGCCAAACGCAGGCTCCGAGTTTTGCCTTGCCTCAAAACCCACTTGTTTTAGATGCGAACATCCTTAATTTTGAAGTAAACGTAAATTTTCGCACCATTCGCTGGGACAAAATTCGCGACGAGATCGGTTTTACGCTCTCAAGCGACAGTGCTGTGGTTTCAAGTTACGATACCGACGGAGACTTGGTTCAGCTCGTGAAAGCCGATCGCACCGTGTCGGTGTACGACAAAGAAAAGCTTCTTTTTATCACCGACATCAACGGTTACATGCTCTCTGAAAATGTTTACGACGCTCAAGGCAATCTCATTCAAATTATCAATCACGGCGCGCGTCGCGATTTTGAAAATTCTCTGCTTGATGCCAAAGACAAGGCAGAGCATGACAAGTACATCACGCTAGCTGACTTTGCGATCAATCAAAACCTCGTCACACAGAGCTTTTTAGACAATGTGAATCAAGCTCGAAACAATCTGCTTTCTCAGCGCGCGACAATTGAAAGCAGTATGCATGATCTTGAAAACCAAAAGATGAAAGGCTCGGCCGCTAAGAAGCAAAAATCTGAGAGCCTAGATTTGTATCGTGATGCTATCCGGCAGGTGGATGATGCGCTCAGGCAGTTGGATATGACTGCCTTCGATGGTGTGCAAACGCTGACCCAGCAGTTTAATGATAAAAAGGTCCAGCTCAATCAAGACATTCAAAACTCTTTCGGGCAACTCGAAACTCAAGGCACCAATTTCCGCGACGAGCTCACCCGCCAAGAAACCCACGCTCTTGTCACAAACTACTACCGCTCCATCATGGGTCGTGAACCAAGCGCTTCGGAGGCCGCAAGCTACGACGCTGAGGCTTTGGCAAATAATGGACACATCAATATTCAAAATCTCTCCCAGAATATCCGTAACTCCGCTGACTTTATTGCCCGCACCGCACGGGTGCAGGGGATAAGAGGAGATATCTCAGTCACACTCGACATTATTCTTTCCGGTACAGATGCCGAGAAACAAACGCTCTACAGTTCTCTAGGCCTTAGCTCTCAAGAAATCGCTTCTCTCTCACCCCAAGACATTCAAAAAATAAAAGATTATTTAAACGCCCAAGGCCTTCACTTTGGTGAAAGTGCCGTCGAGTCGCTAAGAAGTTTTCTCGAAAGCCAAAACATCCAAGTTTCATTCGAAGAGCTTGCCAAGAAACTCATTCTTACCGACATTCTCACAGGTAATCTTTCTCCGGACACAAAGTCAACCCAACAGCTTTTAATTTCTATCTACGCGCTCCAAAAAGTTGCCGCTCTTTACGGCTCGACCGCCACTGCCGCAAAACTTGAGTACGATGACCTACTTAGTATTTATTCGAATCCTTCTAATCAAAACGCGCGCATCGTGGTGCATTTATCGAGCGTGCATTTTGCGACGATTACGAATGTGACTGCCACCCAAGTCGCTCTCGTTGAAACTGACGGCAGTGTTCACACGCTTTCGAAGATTGATTTTCTCTCCGCGTGGAAGGGCTACACGCTTGTTAAGAGTAGTGTTGTTCCCACCACCTTGTCGTCACCCAGTTCAAGAGTCCTGTCACTGTTCGAATCCCGCCAATTAAAAGGCGGCTGTTTCTTCCTGATTCCTGCCATCATTGGGGCCATCGTCTCGATTGCCACAACGGTAGGCGTGATTC
>CAZSGP010000002.1:0-303516 GCA_964606485.1 uncultured Planctomycetia bacterium
TGCCTTATCCACGCCGCCAGCGTTCGTTCTGAGCCAGAATCAAACTCTCCAATTGAATTTGAAAGAATTGAGCTGACCAAAATATTGGAAGTTCATTGTTTTGCTCAAGAAATTAAAACAAAAACTCCGCACGCTTCAAATATAGTGATTCAATTGTAAAAGAGCAAAAATTACCTCTAAAAAATTGAGTGACAAGTTATACCATGCTCCCCGAAATTGTGTCAACATTATTTTTAAACTATTTTTAGGTTAAATTTGGGGCGCTTTTTGGGGAGTCTTTTGCAATGATGACGCGGTTGCGTCCAGATTCTTTTGCTTCGTACAAAGCTCTGTCTGCGCGAGCCACAATTTGGTCGATTTCCTTTTCAGAATCTTCGGCGGACAATTGAGTCACGCCCATGCTAATGGTTTTTTTGAACTCACCTTTAGGAGATGGAAAAATTTTTTCACTGATTGCGATTCTAATTTTATCCGCTACTTTAAAAGCCTCTTCGGAATCAGCGCCGGATAAAAGTAATATAATTTCCTCCCCTCCATATCTCGCAGCTACGTCCAGCGCACGGCAATTCGTACGGACCGTTGCTGCAACTTCCCGCAATACCGCGTCCCCCACCGTGTGACCATAGGTATCGTTTGTATGTTTGAAATGGTCAACGTCTCCCATCACTAAGGAAATTTTTTTATTCGGCCTCATAGCCAGCGTTTGCAGCTCAGCTTTCATCAAAAGTTTAAAGTGGCCGATATTGTAAAGTCCTGTCAGCGAATCTCGAGTTGCTAGACGCAATAGCTTTGCACGTTCAATTGTGACCGATAGCTCGTTGTATAGAGTTACAAAAAAATAGACTGAGATAATGAGAAGCAGCGGGTAAAAAACATTAATCCAGATGTCCGAATAAATAAATATAACGCACGCGATGACCACATAAACGAGTGCCAATAGGAGTGTAAGGAGCGCCGATCTAAAAAAACTTTTAAGCTGAGTGAGCCAAAATAAAAATAAGGCGATCATCATGAGAATTAGCGCGTTTTGGAACTGCGATAAGGGGCGTATAAAACGCCGCTCCAGAAGATTATTGAGAACAGTGAGATTTACACCGACAGCCGGGTAAAGAGGTTCAAGTGGCGTGGGACGAATATCAAAAAGACCCGTTGCTGTATTTCCAATGAAGCAGATCTTATCTTTAAAAAAATCCAGTGGGATTTTCGGTGTGAGCCCCTTCACTTTCATAGCGTAAGAACCAATGACGTCGTTGTACGAAAAGTGTTTGTAGCTTCGCTTCCAGCGCCCCACCCAATTAATGATAAAATTTCCAGCGTGGTCGAGCGGCACTTCCACATAAGAACCCCTCCCATCAGGGAGAGAAACTTTATCCATCGCAAATTGCACATCGGAAACTTGGGCGTTCGATAACGACAGGTAAACTGCCAGCGAAAGCTGAGGAACAATTTTTCCATCGAGTAAAATTCCAAGAGGAATGCGCCGCATAACCCCGTCAATATCAGGACGCAAATTAATGTGTCCGGCCGCTCGGGCGTTTTGTGAAAATTCCGGAAGCGACGCGGTGAGACGCGCCTCTCCCTCCGCTTCCGGATGCACCACTTCGGCAAGGTATACATTTTTGGAGTCGGCGATAACCTGGGAAAAGATTTGATCTTTGGTGGGATCGTCGGATTCGCTAAACAAAACGTCAAACACAATTGCTTTTGCGCCAAGTTCGGTCAGCGCTTTGACCATCGCCGCATGCCAATCACGAGTCCATGGCCAGCGCCCAATTTTTTTAATGCTCTCGTCCGAAATTTCAATCACTGCTATTTGAGGTTCAGACGGTCTCTCACCTCTCAAGATCATGCGGTAATCATAGGTGACAAGCTCAAAGCGATCGAGTGACCGGAAGTAAAACAGCGAAACCACACCAAGGAAAACGAGTGCAGTAATAAGCGCCCTTATCGTAGATGGGCTGAGATCGGAAAGATTAAGCTTTGGAGACCTGGACTTCAAAAATAGTTCCGCGGATGCCAACGATGGACGTCGGCGTCTTTGCTTCAAATTTGGAATCGCCTACAAGTTTTTCAGCTTTTACCAAAACAGCGCCAAGAGAGACGTCGAGCAATGTTTTCTCTAGCTTCGTGTCTGGATCATGATTAAACGTTTTAAGAGTGAATTCGCTATCATAACCCACCACAAGCTCAGCGGTCTTTGCGTTGCCGGATAGCTCAAGCTTAACCTCGGAATTTTTTCCAGTTTTAAGTGAATCGCCTTCGCTTAGGAGAGTCGATTTTTGGAGCTCCGACCATTGATCAGAGCCAGCCTTTTTAAACTGCGCATCCCCTTTTATAGAAAGAACCTTCGCCTGACTAGGGAGATCTGACGCGAACGAAACGCTGCAATAATTGGCAATCATAAACAGCGCGAGGCCTAAAAGCACTGCAATCTTTAAATTTTGGATGGTTTTGATGTATAAATTTAACATATCTAGATAAATATTACATGAATTTGCTTAAAATTGCAAATTGTGGGACTGGGACTCAGGACTGGCTGATTCGAAGGTAGATTTTTTTTCCAGCTTTGAGAAGGACCGGCTTCGCAAGCTTCACGATAAGCGCAGGGTCCGTTACGCGCGCTCCGTCAATTTCAACAGCGCCCTGCTCAATTAAGCGACGAGCATCGCTTCCAGAGCTTACGGCCTTTGTTTCGCGAAGCAAGTCCACGATCCAAATTTCTAATTTGTTCAGTTTAAATTCGTCTGGATTTTCAGGTGCTTTTTTATCGCGGAACACCCGATTAAAGTTATCGAGCTCGGCCTGCGATTTCTCCAACCCATGGAAACCGGCAGCAATCTTAACGGCAAGCTCAGCCTTAGCATTGCGAGGATCTGACTTTATCTTGGAAAGAAACGCCTTTCGCTCTTCAGTGTTTTTATTCACTAAAAGGTTATAGTACGTTTCGATAAGAGAGTCCGGAATAGACATCACCTTGCCGAACATATCCTTGGCGGAGTCAAGTACTCCGATGTGATTACCAAGCGACTTTGACATTTTCTGTGTACCATCTAATCCCACGAGAAGCGGAAGCGTCATCACAATCTGCGGCTTTTGTCCAAACTGTGATTGCAAATCGCGGCCGGCGAGTAAGTTGAATTTTTGATCGGTTCCGCCAAGTTCCACATCCGCGTTTAGAGCCACAGAATCGTAACCCTGGAGAAGCGGGTAAAAAAATTCTCGCAGCGTAATCGGCTGACTCGACGCCATGCGCTTTTCGAAATCATCGCGCTCTAACACTCGTGAAACCGTCATGGCGGTTGCGATGCGTTCCATAAAAATTTTAAACATGTCTGGCTTATCGAGCCATTCAGAGTTGCGGCGAATTTCAATTTTTTTAGGATCTGAATCTAAAATTTTAAAAGCCTGTTCCTGGTAGGTCTTGGCATTTTTTTCAACTTCATCGCGGGAAAGTGCGGGACGGGTTTTAGATTTTCCGGTGGGATCGCCAATCATTGCAGTGTAATCGCCAATCAAGAAAACCACTTTGTGGCCGAGATCCTGAAACGTTCTAAGCTTTCTTAGGAGAACCGTGTGGCCTAGATGAATATCTGGCGCGCTTGGGTCGAAGCCCGCCTTAATACGAAGTGGCCGCCCTTCGGAGGCGGCCACTTCTAAACGCTTAACAAGATCTTCTTTTGACAGTACGTCTACGGCATTTTCACAGATAATGGAAAGAGCCGTATCCGTATTCACTTAGATAGGACGCACTCCCTTAGTGCTGAGCGCAATCTTACGTGAAGGGATGTCAATTTTAATGATCTTTGCTTGAACTTTTTGTCCGGCAGGATAGGTTGATTCGAGCACCTGAGCGGAAGCAAGGTCTGTTTCAGAGATATGGAGAAGCCCTTCGACGTCTTTTTCAATCTCAATAAACACACCAAAACTTGCCACCTTGGTGACCACACCCATGACCAGAGACCCGGTTGAAAGCTTGGAAGCAATTTCCTCCCAAGGATCCGTGATGAGCTGTTTTAAGCCTAAGGAAATTTTGCGGTTAGCGGAATCCACCATCAGGATAATTGCTTCCACTTCCTGGCCTTTTTTCAGCACATCTTTCGGATGATTGATTTTACGAGTCCAAGAAATATCGGAAACGTGAATCAATCCGTCGATTCCTTCTTGAAGTTCGACGAACGCGCCAAACTCAGTGAGGTTTCGAACGGTTCCTTTAACTTTCATACCGACAGAAAACTTCCCTTCGACTCCGGTCCAGGGATTGTTTTCGGTCTGTTTAATACCGAGCGAAATTTTCTCGTGCTCTTTGTCGATGCTCAAGATCATCACTTCCACTTCGTCGCCGGGTTTGAAAATTTCGGCGGGGTTCGTGATGCGCTTGGACCAAGAAATTTCGGACACGTGCACCAGACCTTCGATGCCTTTGGAGAGCTCAACAAATACGCCGTAAGGAACCGCGTTCACGACGCGACCCTTCACTTTGGCGTTAACGGCAAATTTCTGGTCCACATCGACCCATGGGTTTGCGTCTTTTTGTTTGAGACCCAAAGACACTTTTCCGGTGTCTTTGTCAAACGACAGAATCTTCACTTCGATTTTGTCGCCGACCTTGAGAACTTCGGACGGATGATTGATGCGGCCCCAGCTCATATCGGTGATATGAAGAAGGCCGTCAATCCCACCTAGGTTCACGAACGCTCCGAAATCGGTGATGTTCTTCACAACACCTTTACGGATAGAGCCCACTTCGAGCTCTTCCAGCACTTTCGCTTTGGATTCTTGCTTTTCTTTCTCAAGCAGATCCTTGCGAGAAACAATAATGTTTTTGCGGCTGGGATTAATTTTAACGATTTTGACTTGGAAGCTTTGGCCGAGCAGAGAGTTTAAGCTGCCAAAACCTTTTAGAAACGCAAGAGATGCGGGCAAGAACGCTTCAACGCCGATGTCCATCATGAGACCGCCCTTAACCTTGCGGGTTGTGCGACCTTCGACGACGTCACCTTCGCCGTATTGCTCCACCACACGGTCCCAACCTTGGCTCTTTTCCGCTTTGCGGCGAGAAAGAACAATGCGACCATGGAGATCTTCTGTTTCTTCAAGTAATACTTCGATTTCGTCGCCCGACTTAAGTGTCGACAGCTGATCGAATTCGTGTGCAGGGATAACGCCTTCGGATTTAAAACCAATATCAACGATCACTTCTTTGGGACTAACCGAAAGAATGCGGCCCTTCACCACATTGCCACGGCTAATCTTTCCGAACGTTAGCTCGTAATCCTGCGAGGACAACAAACCTTCCGGCCGAGTCTCATCCTCACTTGAAGCAAAAACCCTTTGAATTGCGTAAGCCATTAAACAACTTCCTCCTCTTTCATCTTCTGTATCTCGGACATGATTTTCTCACTGACCGCGAGATACGCATTTTGACTAGCCAGCAGTTGCTGGTCTAGCGCCGGTATAAACGGCTTTCCAAAATATATTTTCACAGGATGTGGCCTTAGAAACTTTGCGCCCTTAGGAAACGCTTCATAAGTCCCCTGAATGAAAGTCGGCACCACATAGCATTCTGACTTGATCGCCAGAAAACCAACGCCCCCCTCGACAGGTTGAAGCTTTCCGTCTTTGGAGCGCGTTCCTTCGGGAAAAATAAGAACCTGCTTCCCGCTTTTAAGCGCGCGCAAGAGTTCACGCATGCTTCTGAAATCGTCTTTTCCACTCTTAATCGGCAAGGATCCCAACCAGCGAATCAACGTGCCTAGCAAAAAAACTTTGAATAAATAATCTTTGGCAAGAAACGCTACCGGCCTTTTTAAGGCCACCCCCACGAGCGGCGGGTCTAAAAAACTCGCGTGATTCGAGGCAATGATAACGCCTCGGCTGTCCTTTGGAAGATTTTCAATTCCGTAGACTTTAAATCTAAAAAGGATCTTATACCCAATATAAAGAACGGCTTGCGCAAGTCTATAAAAAGGCAGAATCATCGGGCAAGGTAAGGCAGAATTTTATCAACTGTGTCCTGGATTGTCAATCCAGTCGTATCAATGAGAATGGCGTCCTTAGCGCGCTTCAAAGGCCCCTCTTTCCGCGTATAATCATGACGGTCTCTCTCAAGCAGGTCCTTGTAAACCGATTTAAAAGTTACTTTCTTGCCTTGAGCAACTAACTCCTTCCAGCGACGCTTCGCCCTTAGCTTTGGATCCGCTTCCAGATAAAACTTAAAATCAGCATTTGGAAATACCTTCGTGCCAATATCCCTACCTTCCATCACCGCCCCAGCTTTACGTCCTAGGGCTTGCTGTTTCTTCACCATTTCCCGGCGTATTTCGGGCGTCTGGGCAATGTAGAAAACATTCTCGGTGAGCTCGGGAGTGCGAATAGCCTTTGTTACGTTTTTTCCATCGAGGTACACCTGTTGGATTTTTCCATTCTTAAAATAAATTTTAGATTTTTTTGCGAGCGCAATTAATTTTTTGGTTTCTGTAAATGCGACGCCGGCCTGCATGGCTTTGAGCGTCACCGATCGGTACATCGCGCCAGTGTCAATGTAAGGAATTTTAATGGCCTTCGCCAACGCTTTCGCTGTAGTGGACTTCCCGCTTCCGGCCGGGCCATCCATGGCGATGATGAGTTTTTTATTTTGCATTTTGATTGGCGTGCTGGATAAAGCGCTCAAGACCGCTCCGGTCTTTTTTACGCAAAAGGTTTTTGAGAGCGATCAATCCTTTTTTCTCAAACTCGACAATATGCTTTAAAATTTCATCAGCATTCGAGCTAAAAATATCCGCCCACATTCCAGCGCTAGATTGCGCCAAACGGCGAGGCTCTTTTAAACTCGGGTTAACCGGTGCGCCCGAAAAAATCTTTTTGGGTGTTTGAAACAGGGAAAATGCCAGCGCGTGCGGCATGTGACTAATCTCGGCGACGACACGGTCATGCTCTTTGACTGAAATCAAAATGGTTTTGGAACCAAGTGCTTTCCAGAGCTGCTCGACCATCGGCTGACGCGATGTCACAAAGCAGACGCTTCCCTCAAAAAGATCGCATGACGCATTTTCAACGCCAGATTTTTCAGAGCCAGCCATCGGATGACAACCAATGAATTTATTTTTCTTTAAATATTTGGCAGCAGCCTGGCCAATCAGGGCCTTGGAGCTTCCTGCATCGATGACCATGGTTTTTTTGGAAAGAAATTTCCCAAGAGTTTTTAACTGCTCCTGAATCACCGTCACGGGACCGCAGAGAATCACAAGATCGGCATCAGCAACACCCACTTCTAAATCTTTGGTGCCGATGTCAATTGCGCTTCGAGAGATTGCTTCTTTGAGTGTAGCGTCCTTTCGCGAAACGCCAATCACCCATTTGGCGAGCTTCTTTTTTTTAAGGGCCAGACCGAGCGAGCCGCCAATTAGACCGACGCCGACGATGCAGACTTTATCAAAAAGAGGCTTTTTCAAATGCTTCTTCCAACCGCCTTAGCAATCAAACGCATTTCGTCCATCAAGATCTGGAATTTGCCGGGCTTTAAGGCTTGAGGGCCGTCGCAGAGCGCCTTCTCAGGTTCGTCGTGCACTTCAATAATAAGACCATCTGCCCCGACCGCCACCGCGGCCTTCGAAAGCGGCGCTACGTAATCCCAAATGCCCGAGCAGTGCGACGGATCAATAACCACCGGCAAGTGGCTGAGCTTCTTGATTACCGGAACAGCTGATATATCGAGCGTAAAACGCGTGGAGTCTTCAAACGTACGGATTCCGCGCTCACAAAGCATCACGTTATGATTTCCTTCGGAGAAAATATACTCCGCCGACAACAAGAAATCCTTAATCGTGTTCGCCATGCCGCGCTTTAAGAGGATGGGTTTGCGTGTCTTTCCCACTTCTTTTAAGAGCTCAAAATTTTGCATATTGCGCGCGCCGATCTGAATGACATCGGCATATTTTAAGAAAAGCGGCAAATCGCGCGGGTCCATGATTTCGGTGACGATCGGAATACCGGCCTGTTTTTTAGCTTCGTATAAAAATTTCATCCCTTTGTCTTTTAGGCCCTGAAACGCATAGGGTGACGTGCGGGGTTTAAACGCACCGCCGCGAAGCACTTTGGCGCCACTTTTCTTAACGAGTTCGGCGATGTTGAATAGCCTTTCCTTATTTTCTACCGTGCACGGACCAGCCATGACAACGATTTTCTGACCACCCACTTCGACGCCGGGGGCAATTTTAATAATGCTATTTTCCTTTTTAAACTCCCGGGAAACAAATTTGTACGGCTTTTGAATGGGAACAACACTTTCAACTCCCGGAAATGCTTCAAAAGGCTGAAGACGCGCCTTATCTTCTTCGCCAATCACGCCGATAATGGTGCGCTCTTTTCCGGAGCTCAGCATGGGCTTTAAACCCAATTCGCGAATCTTGGCTTCAACGTGCTGAATTTGTTTTTTGGTAACGTCTGTTTTTAAAACGATGATCATTTGAGACTCTCCTTTAAGGCTTTGATAAAGCGTTTGTTTTCTTCAGGCTTTCCAATAGTGACACGAATAAAAGTTTTCATTCCCCACCCGGCCATCGAGCGCACGATGACACCCCTCTTTAAAAGTTTTTCATAAACCACGGCCGCATCTGTTTTCACGTCGGCCAAAATAAAATTAGTCACCGTGTCCACGCAAGTTGCGCCTAATTTTTTTAGTTCCTTGGTTAGGAATTCGCGGCCCTGATTGGTCATGGATACCGTTTTCTTCAAATGTGCCTTGTCATCCAGTGCGGCTACCGCTGCTTCCTGTGCCAGCAAATTCACATTAAACGGCTCGCGCACCTTTGCGAGCGTCATAGCCATGTTCGGATGCATAACCCCGTAGCCTACCCGTAAACCGCTTAAGCCGTACGCCTTTGAAAACGTGCGTGTAATGATTAAATTTTCGAAGGCCGGCAAAAGCTTGAGCGAGTCCGGATAATCTTTTTTAACCGCCGCAAATTCAAAATAGGCTTCGTCGAGAACCACAACCACCTGCTTTGGGACGGCCTTCAGAAAATTGACCAATTCCTTCTCATTAATGTAAGTCCCTACCGGATTGTCAGGATTGGCGATAAAAATTAGCTTTGTCTTCCAATTGATTTTTTGGCGCATAGCCTCTAGATCATAACGAAAATTTTTCATGGGAACTTTAATTAATGTTCCATTTTCAACCTGGGTCGCAATTGAATAAATTAAAAACGTGGGGTTTGCGATAATCACTTCATCCGCCGGCCCCACAAATGAACGCGCGGCGAGAACAAGAAGCTCATCGGAGCCGTTTCCAAACACCAACTGCTCATGCTCGACACCTAAAAATTTAGAAAGTTTTTTCCTTAGGAAAAAACAGCCGCCGTCCGGGTAGCGGTGCACCGACGTTAATTTCTTTTTCATGGCCGCTACAGCTTTCGGAGATGGGCCAAGCGAATTTTCGTTGGACGCCATCTTAACCGCATTCTTAATGCCGTACTCACGCTCGAGTTCCTCAAGCGGTTTTCCGGGCACATAATTTTGCACCGCGGCTAAATGAGATTTGGCAGTCGGATAAATGGGCATTAGTTATCTGCTTTGGGGTACGACCCCAGAACCTTCATAAAATTGCAATGCGCCTCGAGCGTCGACAACGCTTTTTTAACCCGAGGCAACTCATGGTGACCCTCGAAATCTACAAAGAAGAAATAGCTCCAGACTTTTTTCTTGGAAGGGCGCGACTCAATTTTGGTTAGATTTATTCCCTCTTTTTTAAACGGCACGAGAGAATCATGCAGAGCGCCCACTTTGTCCTTCAACCCAAAAACGATAGATGTTTTGTCGGATTTTGTAGGCTTCGACTCCTCACGCGAAATGACGATAAACCGCGTGGTGTTGTTGGGATTATCCTCTACATTTGAAGCTAGAATTTTCAAACCATATTCTTTGGCGGCAATTTGACTCGCCAAGCACGCTATGCCTTCGCGGTTCGAATTGTTTGCCACAATTTCAGCAGCTTCCGCGGAGCTCGCTGTTTCAACGAGATCCACACCCTTCAGGTTAGACTCAAGCCAATTGCGACACTGCCCTAAAACCTGCGAAATGGAATACACCTGCGTGATGCTTTTGAGCGGATTCCCAACCGACAAAAGATAGTGGTGAATTGGCATAAAAATTTCTGCGTACATTTTTAGGGGTGACTCGATAAACATATCGAGCGTATGGTTGACCGCGCCCTCGGTGGAATTTTCAAGCGGCACCACGCCGTAATCCGAGCGACCCTGCTCAACATCCGTAAATACATCGGAAATGCTAGCACTTGGCACGTATTCAACGGATGATCCAAATTTTTTCTGAGCCGCTTGGTGCGTGTAAGTAGCCGCCGGTCCCAAATAAGAAATCTTCACCGGCTTTTCAAGGCTGATTGAAAAAGACATGATCTCGCGGTAAATGGCGTCAATCGCTTCGGGCGTCAGTGGTCCCCTATTGAGTTCTTTTAAACGGTCCAACACTTCTTTCTCACGGTGTGGGGCATAAATTCCTTGGCCATTTTGAAGTTTAATCTGCCCAATCTCTTTTGAGGCTCTCGCGCGCTCATTCAAAAGATCAATGATTTTCTGATCAATGGAATCTACTTTCTTTCGAACGTCATTGACGCTCATGAAGCGCTCTCCTGGGAATTTTCATCTGGGGTGTTGTCGCAGCCCACGGGTTGTTGTTCGCCACTTTCGATTGGAGCTTCGACAGATGCGTCAGCAACCGGCGCTTCTTCGATGGAACCCGCCACCACTTCTTCAGGAGTGCGCATATCCGGCGGCAACAAGTGCTCCTCGATGTCCTTCACCGTAAACTGTGCTAATTGCGGAAGTTCTTCTAGACTCTTCAAACCAAAATGTTCCAAGAATTCAGTGGTGGTGCCGTACATGAATGGCCGGCCTGGAATATCTTTTTTCCCCACAATTTTGACCATGCTTTTTTCAAGCAGGGTCTTCAGCGGGCCATCCACGTTCACGCCGCGGATAAACTCAATATCCGCCTTCGTAACGGGCTGACGGTAAGCAATTACCGATAGAATCTCGAGGCCCGCTTGCGAAAGACGACGCTCAGAACGGTCCTGGTAAAAGCGTTTTAAATATGTTGAAAAACGCTCGTCTGAAACAAGCTGCCACCCGCCTGCAATTTCAAAAAGTTTAAAACCACGAGGTGAATTTTCGTACTCCGCGCGTAAATCGTTCAACGCCTGAGTAATATCCCCCGCCGACACCTTTTCCTCGAATGCATTTCTTAAAATTTCGGGTGTGAGCGGCCGTTCACTCGCAAATAAAACCGCCTCAAGCGCGTATTTCAAATCATTCGATTCCAAGACGAGCCTCCGTGTTTTTTGAAATTTCTATTTCCTCAAAATGTCCGCTTTGTTCAATTTTTACTTCTTTCATGCGAATGAGCTCTAAGATCGCAAGAAAGATCGTGATCGCTTCGAACTTATTTTTGGTTTCTTTGAAAAGCTGACTAAAATAAATCTTTCCGTGTCTTAAAAGGCGCTCAGAGATATTTTGAATTTTTTCTGCAACCGTGAACTCGTCGTTGACAACCTGATGATAAGTTTCCTGCGGCAGTGACTTGAGCACATTGCCAAATGCCGTGATCAAGTCAAACAAGGAAACGGACAAAAACGGGCTCTCCCCTTCCGAGAGCTCCGGCTCCACTCCAAAACGAGGAAATAAATGCGCACGCTTTTCTTCAAAGTCCTGCAGCTTCTGCGCCGCATCCTTAAACGCTTTGTACTCGAGCAGTCGCCGCACAAGTTCCGCGCGAGGATCTTCTTCTTGCACATCAACGGTGCTAGGGTCTGGCGGCAAAAGCATCTTGGACTTAATCTGCATCAACGATGCGGCCATGACTAAAAATTCGCCCGCAATGTCGAGATCCAGCATTTCCATCATATTGAGGTACTCAAGATACTGCGCGGTAATTGTTGTGATGGGGATGTCGTAAATATTCAACTCGTCCTTCTTGATCAAATAGAGCAAGAGGTCGAGCGGACCTTCAAAAACTTCCAAACGAATTTTATAGCCCATAAATTTAAGTTAGCAAATGAACCAGTTTTTTAACATCCCGCATGGTTTCCTGGGCAACCGCACTTGCCTTTTTGTGTCCTTCTTTTAAAATTTGATCAACGTAATCCATGTTCTGCGAAAGCTTCTCACGCTCACGGCGAATAGGCTCGAGCTTCTCTTCCAAAATTCCAGCCAGATTCTTTTTGCAGTCGATGCAGCCCTTTTGGGCACTCGTGCACCAATTATAAACGCTTTTCACCACAGAGTCGTTTGAAAAGATTTGGTAGTAAGAATACACATTGCAGGCGTCTGGATGTCCCGGATCTGAGACCTTAATCCGCTGAGGATCGGTCACCATCGACGTCACGCGCTTAGCTAGCGACTCTTTGGTCTCCGAAAGATTAATCGCGTTGCCGTAACTTTTGGACATTTTTCGGCGATCAAGCCCCAGAATTCTCGCCTCTTTGGTTAGAAGCGCTTCTGGCTCAGGAAATAAATCTTTTTTATAGAAATGTTTGAAGCGGCGCACGATTTCGCGCGTAAGCTCTAAGTGTGCGAGTTGGTCCTCTCCGACGGGAACTTTATTGGCGCGGTAGAGCAAAATATCTGCCGCTTGCAAAACCGGATAGCCTAAAAACCCAAACGTTGTTAAATCGCGTCCTTCGATTTCACGGAGCTGTTCTTTGTAAGTGGGGTTTCGTTCAAGCCAACCGAGCGGCGTCATCATTCCTAGGATCAGCGCGAGCTCGGCGTGCTCCGGAATTTGGGATTGAACAAAGATGGTGGATTTTTCAGGCTTGATTCCGCAGGAAAGCCAGTCGAGCGCCATTTCAATGGAATTTTTTTTGATGTTTTCTGGTTTTTCGTATTCGCCCATCAGCGCGTGTAAATCGGCGATCATAAAAAAACAGTCGGAAGACTCCTGGAGACTCACCCAGTTTTGAAGTGCGCCCAAGAGATGCCCCAGATGAAGCGGGCCGGTGGGACGCATTCCCGATAGGACCCGGGACCTCATGCTATTCTAGCTTTCTCTCTTTCTTCTGGATTTCGAAAACTTCGATTCTGTCTCCGGGAAGAATGTCATCAAAATTAGAAACGCCGATACCGCACTCGAAGCCTTCCAGCACTTCGCGCGCATCATCTTTAAAGCGTTTTAAACTAATAACCTTCCCCTCGTGAACCTTGGCCCCTGCGCGCGTGACGCGGCATTGGAAATTACGAACAATTTTACCTTTGGAGACCGAGCATCCTGCAATGGCACCGGCTGCCTTTGAAACTTTGAATACCTGGCGAACTTCGGCAACTCCTACAAACATTTCTTTGAGTTCGGGCTCGAGCAAGCCTTCCATGGCTTTTTCAATGGCGGTTTTGACTTCATAAATAATTTCGTAGAAACGCACGTCCACTTGCTCCCGCTCTGCAAAATCTTTGGCGGCAGTTGCAATACCCACGTGGAACCCAATCACTACCGCGTCAGAAGCGGCGGCAAGCATGGCGTCGGACTCGCTGACGTCTCCGGTGCCGGAGTGAATGATGTTGATGCGAACGTTCTTGGCCTGAATTTTTCCGAGTGTTGCGCGAAGCGCTTCAACAGAACCTTGCACGTCGGACTTGATAATTAGTTTCAGCTCAGATACTTTTCCGGATTTTACTTCTTCGGATAAATGCTCCAAGCTCATGTGCCCAGCAAAACGTCCGCCTTCGGCGCGACGCTTGTCTTCCATTTGATCTACAATTTCCTTGGCTTTTTTCTCGTCTTTAACGACATAGAACCGGTCTCCCGCCTTCGGAACACGTTCCAAGCCTAAAATTTCAACAGGCATTGAAGGAGGCGCCTCTTTCACGCGCACGCCGCGATCGTTTATCATGGCTCTAACCTTGCAATAAGTGCCGCCAACGACTGCAAAGTCGCCGATGCGGAGCGTTCCGTCTTGCACGAGAACCGTCGCAAGCACACCGGTTTCTTTCGAAAGCTGAGCCTCCACCACCACACCAGTGGCTGCGGCTTGCGGGTCGGCCTTAAGTTCTAAGAGCTCGGATTCCAAAATAAGCATTTCTAAAAGATCGTCGATTCCCTTACCCGTTTTAGCGGACACTCCCACCATCACAGTTTTTCCGCCCCAGTCTTCGGTCATCAGACCGTGTTCCATGAGGCCTTTTTTGACGCGGTCAGGATTGGCGGAAGGCAAATCCATTTTATTGATCGCCACGATAATTGGAACATTCGCTGCTTTAGCGTGATCAATGGCTTCCACAGTTTGAGGCATGACACCATCATCTGCTGCCACGACAAGCACCACCACGTCAGTAGCTTTGGCACCGCGTGCACGCATGGCCGTAAAGGCTTCGTGGCCCGGTGTATCTAGAAAAGTGACAGCGCCCTTTGGTAAAAACACTTCATACGCGCCGATGTGTTGAGTAATTCCCCCGGCTTCACCAGCAGCTACCTTGGTTTGGCGGATCGCATCGAGTAGCGACGTTTTGCCGTGATCCACGTGACCCATAAACGTCACGATCGGAGCACGCATCACCATTTTCGATTGGTCTTTTACAATTACATTTTCTGCGGTCTGAGAAACTTCCTCGATCTCTTTTAATTTTTCAACTTCAAAACCAAGTTCGGTGGCAAGTTTAGCTGCAGCTTCAAATTTAATGGTCTGATTAATATTTGCAAAAATTCCGAGCTTAATGAGTCTGGCGATGATGTCGCTAGGGTTGAGCGATAACTGCTCTGATAAACTTTTCACAACCACTGTTGCGGCGATCTGAATCTTTTTAGCGGGCTTTGGCTCCGGAGCGTGCGTGGGTGCGCTAGGTACAAACGAAGGCCGAATATTTTTCTTTGGATCAATATAAGGCGTCTTGGGTTTAAAAGGTGTTTGTGCAACAACGGGCTTGCGAAACGCGGGGCTCTGCGTCACTGCTGGTGCATCCGGAATACGGGGCTTACGAATCTCAGGTGTCACATGGGCGGTCTTAACCGCATTGCGCTGAAGTAAAAGTTCTTGTTTAACGGACTCAATTGAAGAGGTTTGGCGGTTACCAGATACCGGCGCACTCGGCGCGGGAGTTGCAGGAGCCACTGGAGTTGCTGTAGCTGCTGGGGCTTTAACGGGTGTCACAGGCTTCGCTGGCTCAGCGGATTTTACTGGCTCAGCGGTTTTTTTTTCGGCAACCTTCTTTTCGCCAGTGGTTTTTATCTTTTTAACATCTTGCTCTGCAAGAACGCTCATGTGGCTTTTAGCGTCAATGCCAAGTGATTTAAGTTTTTCGATTAATTCCTTGGAGCTTAGTTTTAGCTCCTTAGCAAGCTCATGAACCCGGATTGACATTTTTCAGAGCCTCGCAAATTTTTTCAGCTGTTTTTTTTCCAATGCCTTTAATTTCCAAAAGCTGTTCTTCGGAAAGCATCTTTAAATCCTCGATGGATTTATAACCGGCTTCAACCAGCGCTTCAGCCGTCTTAGGACCAATCCCCTCAATCCCTGAAAATGCACCGGCGTCCGAAGTTTCAGCCGCCTCAGGAGTCTCCGTGGAAACGGCTTCTTCGTCATTCATTTGTGATTCTAATTTTTCTTTGACGATTTCTTTTTTCGAGCGGATATCAATCGACCAACCCGTAAGTTTTGAAGCTAGGCGCACGTTCTGTCCGTTTTTTCCGATGGCTAAAGACAGCTGATCATCGCTGACCACCACCTCAATTTTTCCATTCGCTTCATCTAAAATTTTAACAGCGTCTGCAACAGCGGGGGAAAGGGCTGCCTTCACGTATTCCACTACATCTTCGCTGTAGCGGATAATGTCAATTTTCTCACCCTGAAGCTCTTTAACGACGCCCTTCACACGCGAACCTCTCACACCTACACAGGCACCAACCGAATCAATTTTGTCGTTGGCTGACCACACTGCAATTTTTGTACGGTCCCCGGCTTCGCGTGAAACACCCTTAATTTCAACTGTTCCGTCCGAAATCTCAGGAACTTCCATAGCAAATAAACAGCGAACAAAAGACGGATGACTGCGGGACAAGACCACTTGCGGACCCTTCGCAGCTTTATTGACTTCTAAAACATAGGCGCGAATGGTGTCGCCCTGACGGTAATTGTCGCGCGGCGAAAGTTCGCGCTTGGGAAGAACCGCTTCGGTTTTTCCGAGATCGATCAAAAGCGAGCCTTTTTCGAAGCGGTAAACGGTGCCACTCACAATGGAATCTGCTTTTCCATTAAACTCATTGAAGATCACATTGCGTTCGGCTTCACGTAGCTTCTGAAAAATAACCTGTTTAGCGGTTTGGGCGGCAATGCGGCCAAACTCATTGGAAATGGTTTCCTTGCCGTCAACCAAAACGCGAATGCGTCCAGTGGCGAGGTCCATTTTTACAACAACCTCTTTATCCTTGTCGTGAATCATCTTTCGAGCGGCTGAAACTAAAGCGGCTTCGATGGACTCCACCAGGACTTCCCGGCTGATGCCTTTTTCTTTTTCGATGTTTTCTAAAACTGAAATAAGCTCTGTGCTCATAAATTTAAATACTCTCTTATTGTTGCAACCCGCCACAAAGCGTCGGCGGGTTCGTCCTTCGCCCGGCAAACTACCGCCGGCCTCGGCGAAAAAAAATAGTGGGCCTGCTCAACCCACTTTCTCCGTTTAAAACCGTGATTGAATTATGTTGTTAATGTAGCAAAATCAAGGGATTCTGTCAAGAATCTCGACGATTTTCGAGGGGATTTCTGCGATGTCAATAACAAGGAGCTCCTGGGTCTTTCGGACCTTTAGCTCCACCTTGCCGTTTTTGAGATTTTTAGGGCCCAGCACGAGACGCAGGGGGATTCCCACGAGATCAGCATCGTTAAATTTATACCCAGCCGTTTCGGCCCGGTCGTCTACGAGAATATCGATGCCCTTCGCTTGAAGCTCTTTGGAGGAAAGCACTGATTCTACAATCTGCTTAGACTGAGTATCATTGGGCTCTAGCATCACCACCAGCAGTTGATACGGGGCGATGTTTTTAGGCCAGATAATCCCCTTGTCGTCCGAACTCTGCTCAATGGCTGCGGCTAGAATTCGGTTTACCCCGATCCCATAACAACCCATCACCATTGGCTTTTCTTTGCCATCCTTATCGAGATAAAGCGCCTTAAGAGGCTCGGAGTAGCGAAGATTAAGCTTAAAGATGTGGCCTAACTCGATTGCCGTCTTAAAATGCAACGCGATCTCATTTCCGTCCTTTTCCGCTTTGTCCCCTTCTACGGCATGACGAAAATCACCAACCACGTGGCCTTCGGCGTAAAAATCTCCTAAATTTACATCTGTCAAATGATAGCCTGACTCATTCGCGCCAACGATGAAGTTTTTCATTTTTAATAAATCAGCATCCAAATAAACCGGAAGTTTTAATCCAATTGGTCCGCTAAATCCAAACGCCGACCCGATCCGGTCAATGGTATCCCGCGAAGCCATCCGGCATCCTGGCTCTACTTTTCTCACCTTATACTCGCTCACCTCATGATCCCCTCGCACGAGCACGGCAAAAACTTTTTTACCGTCAGACGACTCGTAAATCATGGTCTTCACCAAATCTTTGGGTTCTTTTTTTAAGAGCGTGGCGACACCCTCAACACTGCTGTGACCCGGTGTGTGAACTTTCTTAAAATTTCCTTTTTCGGAGAGACTTGGGGCCGTTTTATCAAAGGCGCGTTGCGCCATTTCAGCGCTCATCACCTTATCGGTATCGCCGTACTGCACCATCCAATCCTCACCCGCGTCGGAGAACAAAATAAATTCTTGCGACCCCGAGCCCCCCATCGCGCCAGGATCAGCTAACACAATATGAAAATCGAGGCCGCAACGCGTGAATATTTTCTTGTACGCCTCTTTCATCGCATCGTAGGTTTTGTCGAGCGACCCGTTCGAGGTGTGAAAACTGTAAGCGTCTTTCATAATGAACTCGCGGCTACGGATAATTCCGGAACGCGGGCGCATTTCATCGCGAAATTTGGTTTGAATTTGGTAGAGCGTCACTGGAAGCTGTTTGTAGGAGCGGATTTCGCGGCGCGCAAGGTCCGTGATCACCTCTTCGTGAGTTGGCCCAAGCACGTTGTCTTTGCCGTGGCGATCTTTAAAATGCACCATGTCATCACCCATGATTTCATAGCGACCAGACTCCTTCCAGAGCTCCGCCGGATGAATCGCTGGAAGCAAGATCTCTAGCGCGCCCGCACGGTCCATTTCCTCGCGCACAATTTGAGCGGCTTTATGAAGCGATCTTAATCCTAGCGGCAAATAGCTATAGGTGCCGCTCGCGAGCTTTCGCACAAGCCCCGCGCGCAGCATCAGCCGGTGGCTTTTAATCTGCGCTTCTTGCGGCGTTTCCTTTAGCGTTGGAATTAGGGTTTGAGACCAGAGCATAGAATGTGTATTAAATAGCAATTTGCTTAAAACTGCAACACTTGGCAACGGCCGACAAAACGACCTGATTGAGCTTGGGCGCAAGCTTCGTACAGGCTTTCAAAAAATCATGGTCTGCATTTTTATCGGCGCTGTCGGAAATAAGCTTAATCACCTTAAATTTTATCTTCTCTGTTTTGCAAAAGTAGGCCACTGCATAAGACTCCATGTCACAGGCAATAGACTTCACCTTCTTCGGTTTTTTGGATTTCGCGTAAGGGTTCTCAGTGAGAAATCGGTCCTGGGTTAAAATGATGCTTCGCTTGGAGCTGCGAACAAGAGACGGAGTTTTGATTGAAATTTTATTCGGAAATTTTTCAAACGGCTCGGCGCAGTAATCCTGTTCCACAAATTCGCTTGGCTCAATAAGATCCCCCACTTTTAAATCGGGCGTAAGTCCTCCGGCAAAACCAATCAGAAGAATCCATTGAAGAGACGAGTGTTTCTTATGAAGCTTCGACGCGGCATGCAGCGCCCTAACTTTACCCATGCCGGAGAGCACGACATCAACTCGCTTATCCTTAAAAAGCGCTTTGGATAGCGCTTTGTATTCAAACGCGCTCGGACAAATAATTCCAATCACGAGTAACGCACCAAAGTATGAACCGGTAAATTTTTCAAGCGAGCGCGGCCTTTAAGTCCGGCGAGCTCAATTAAAAAATAAGCGCCATCCACCTGGACACCGCATTTCCGGGCAAGGCTCGCCGCCGCTTCGGCCGTGCCACCGGTTGCAAGCACGTCGTCGACAATCACCGCCCTTTTTCCTTTTTTCATCGAATCTTTGTGAATCTCAAGAACGGCCTCGCCGTATTCCAATTCACAACTGGCCTTGAATGTTTTATGAGGCAGCTTCCCCGCTTTGCGCACCGGCACAAAACCGGCTTTCAGCGCATGTGCGAGCGCCGACCCAAAAATAAACCCCCTTGATTCAATGGAGATTACGTAATCGATCTTGCGCTTAGAAATTTTTGAAAAGGAATCAATGCAATAAGAAAACGATTTAGGGTCAAGCAGAAGTGGCGTGATATCGCGAAACAGAATTCCCTTTTTTGGAAAATCGGGAATAGCTCTAATTTTCTTTTTAAGGAGAGCTTCCGACAACGCCGTTCTTACCTTTTAAAGAATTTAAGAATATTATCGAGAATAGCAAAGCGGTGCACGTCCTGCAAAATCACAAACGCCATCAGTCCTAAGAGAGCAACCATCCCGCCTTGTGTCATTTTCTCTTTAAAAGAATCCTTGAGTGGCGAGCCTTTTATTTTTTCGATGATAATAAAAAGCACATGCCCGCCGTCTAAAACAGGAATCGGTAAGAGATTGAGCACAAATAAACTCATACTAAGCGATGCCATGAAATAAAATAAATAAACGGCTCCCATCTGAGCGGCTGATTGCGTCATAAAATAAATACCGATCGGCCCCGTGAGCGATTCTTTAAAGGGCAAAGTGCCTGTCACTAAAAGCCATAGTGAATAAAAAATCATTCCGGTCATCATGACCACGCGATCAAAACCCATCTGAATGGACTTGAACACCGGCGACTTCACGTAAACCACGTCGGAGCCCGGCGAAATACCCACGAAGGAAGTTGATGTCGCCTTCCCAAAAATATCCTTGGCTTCACGTGTCGTGGGTGTCACCGCCAAATCCACGAGCTGACCCGAGCGATCCACGCGAAATGACAACGGACCTTTCGTTTCATGAATCTTTTTTAAAAGATCTTCCCAGTACTGAACCGGCGCGCCATCCACCGCCACCACTTTATCCTGAGCAAGTAAACCGGCGCTTTGCGCGGGAGATCCCTCAAGCACCTTTCCGATCGTAGCCGTCATGACGGGTTGCCCCAACATGAACACGGCGGAAAAAATCACAAATGAAAGAAGAGCATTCATGAATGGCCCCGCAAAAACCACCGCAAATTTTTGCAGCAGGTTCTTGGAATTAAATTCCCAGGGTTTCCCGGTAGACTCATCAGCGCTTTCACCGGCAAGCTTCACGAACCCGCCGAGCGGTAAAAGCGAAACACAGTATTCGGTCTCCCCCATTTTCTTCCCAAATATCACAGGCCCAAAACCGACTGAAAACTTCTCGACTCGAATCCCCACCGCGCGCGCCACAATAAAATGACCAAATTCATGCACGATGACGAGTACCCCTAAAACAAAAATAAATGTCAGCGCGCCAAACATAATTTCTCCGTTTCTTCAATCGCCCAAGCCTGAGCGGATTCTATTTGCGACAATTTCGGGTTCTGAACCACTTTATGACGACTTAAAACTTTTTCAATCACGGACGGAATTTTTATAAAATTTATCCGGTCTTCTAGAAAATGCTTCACCGCAACTTCGTCAGCGGCGCTAAGCACGCATGGAGCTGAACCCGCCTGCAAAGCCGCGGCACGCGCTAAACCTAGACACGGGAATTTTTTTTGGTCCGGCGCTTCAAATGTCAGCGAGGGTATTCTAGCAAAATCAAGATGCAATTGCTTTGAAACTGCTAGACGCCCAGGGTAAGTCATCGCGTACTGAATGGGCAAGCGCATATCTGTCACACCCGCCTGCGCAATCACCGAACCGTCACAAAATTCCACCATCGAGTGAATGACGGCTTCCGGATGCACTAAAACTTGAATCGTATCGATGGAGACGTTAAACAACCAAGCTGCCTCGATCATTTCAAGGCCTTTGTTCATGAGCGTCGCCGAATCCACCGAGATCTTCTTCCCCATTTTCCATTTCGGGTGATTAATCACAGTTTCTTTAGATAATTTTGAAAAGCGGTTCTTCGGAATCGTCCGCAAAGGCCCGCCGCTGCTTGTGAGAATAATTTTATGTAAGTCTTGGCGTCTCTGGCCTTCCAAGCATTGGAAAATAGCATTGTGCTCGCTGTCTACGGGGATCAGTGACGAAGAAGGGTTTTCCTTCAAAGCCTGCATAACCAGTGATCCTGCCATCACTAAAATTTCTTTATTCGCGAGTGCCACGCGCTTTCCGCTAGAAATGGCGGATAACACGGAAGACAAGGCGGAGGTGCCGCTCGTGGCCGCAACGAGAATGTCAGCCGATAGAAAATCTGAAAACGACTTAAGCCCATCAGCTTCGGAAAATATTTTAAGCTTCCGGCCGGACTGACGCAAAAGATCAGCAGCAAGCGTTCTGTCCTTTAAAAAGACGGCCTTTGGATTAAACTCCTGGATTTGCTTTTGAAGAATTTCAAGATTAGACCCAGCCGCCAAACCCACCACCCGAAACTCAGACGGATTGCGACGAACAACATCGAGTGTATTAACCCCAATCGAGCCCGTAGAACCTAAAAGCGTGACGGTTTTCATAGATAAATTTTTAAGTGAAAATAAAAGATAGGCGCTGTAAACAGAATGCTATCGACGGCGTCCAGAAATCCGCCCATGCCCGGTAAGATATTTCCGGAATCTTTGGCGTTACAAAAACGCTTCATTAAGGACTCCGACAAATCTCCGATCTGGCCGACCACCGCGAAAAGGAAACCGGTGATCGCCAAATGAATCACGGTGAAATCGAGCGGCAAATACGGCTTAAATAAAATTGAGACCACTGTGCTTGCCAGAAGCCCGCCAATGGTTCCCTCTACGGTTTTTTTGGGACTCACGTGCTTAATAAGACTATGTTTTCCCATTGAGGAACCAATCAGGTACGCGCCGATATCCGCCGACTTGGTCACGGCGATCACGTACGCCACCCAAAAAGCACCGTTTTCCAAAAAACGGATTTTGATCATAAAACTTAAAAACCAGCTTACGTACAAGATGACAAACAGGGTTAACGCAATTCCGACGAGCGCCTGGGAATTGTCTTTACGGAAAAATTGAAGGACAAATAAAAATAAGCACGCCAGCACCAAAAACAACACTTCGCCCGAGGCCGTCGTGCCCCACTCCATCAAAACGATGGTTGGAATGATCATGCTCATCGCGACCCCAAAAAGACGATAGCATTGAATTTTGGCGTCCCTCAAAAGTGTCAAAAACTCAAACGCGCATAAGCCGCAAAAAATCACCACTTCAAGCCCAAACCAAAACGGTGATTTTGCGAATAAAAAGTATGCCGTAGCACCAATCAACACTGTGCTCGTGAATATCCTCAAGGCTAGGTTCTTCATACGCCAATATCTCCAAATCGTCTTTCGCGTTTAGCGTACTCTCGGAGCGCTTTAAAATAATCTTCCTTTTTAAAATCAGGCCAATATTTCTTAGTGATGTAAATTTCGGCATAAGAGAGCTGCCAGAGCAAGAAATTACTAAGCCGCATCTCACCGCTCGTACGGATCAACAGATCCGGGTCCGGAAGTCCAGCGGTGTACAAGTAATTCGCAAAAGTTTGCTCGGTCAGCGTTTTATGACCCTGGCTAAAGTCATGCGTGCGATCTTCCTCTTCAATAATTTTAGAGACCGCGTCCAAAATTTCAGTACGTGCGCCGTAGTTTAAAGCGATGTTGAGCGATAATTTTTTATTAGATTCGGTCATTTTTGAAACCGACTGAAGTTTTGAAACGATTTTATCAGGCAGCCCCTGAGTGCGGCCGAGCGTGCGAAAGCGCACCCCTTCTTTCATCATGAGCTTTGCTTCTTTATCGAGAAAAAAATTAAGGAGATTCATTAGAAGCGAGATCTCTTCAAGCGGCCTCTTCCAGTTCTCCTGACTAAAAGCATACAGCGTGAGCACGGGAACGCCCGCCTCGATAGAGGCCTTCACCACTTCGCGAACCGTCTCAACGCCCGCTTTATGACCTGCGAAACGAGGAAAACCCCGCTCTTTGGCCCAGCGGCCATTGCCATCCATAATGATGGCCACGTGGCGCGGAAGCTTATCGGAAGAGAGTTTGTTTTTCATGGGAACCAATCGACACGATGGTGATCGGAACCGAGAGGAGCTTAGAGAGTGCGTTTAGATACTTTTTAGCGTTGGCGGGTAGCTCATTAAAAGATTTAGCATTAGATGTATCTTTGCGCCAACCCGGAAAATCCCGGTAAATAGGAACACCCTGTTGCTGCATCGTGAGGGATGCCGGAAAATCCTGGTAGACCTTCCCTTTATAGCGGTAACCCACACATATTTTAATTTTTTCTAGATCATCCAGCACATCCAGTTTTGTAACCGCAATTTCTGAAATGCCGTTGACCATGCACGAATACTTCACAAGCACCGCGTCAAACCATCCACAGCGACGCGGACGGCCGGTCGTAGCGCCAAATTCTTTTCCTTTTAAACGAATCGCTTCCATTAATTTTGTGTCAAACTCGGTTGGGAAAGGACCCTCACCCACGCGTGTCGTGTAGGCTTTCACCACACCCAGAACTTTTCCGAGCGCTGTCGGAGAAACACCAGCACCCACCGCTGCGCCACCCGACGTGACATAGCTCGACGTGACAAACGGGTATGTTCCGTGATCCACGTCCAGATGCGTTCCTTGGGCTCCCTCAAAAAGAATACGTTTTTTTTGATCGATCGCCTTTTTCAGGAAGAGCGCCGTATCACAAACATACGGTTTCATTTGCTTGGCGAAATCCATGTATTCTTTATAAATTTTATTGAAGTCAAATGTTTCGGAGTGATAAATTTTTCTAAAAATTTCATTTTTCTCAAGCAGATTTTTTTCAAGTTTTTGCTTGAACACCGGAAGATCGTAAAGATCGCAGACGCGAATTCCAGAGCGCATAGCCTTGTCGCCGTAGCTTGGCCCAATGCCGCGACCCGTCGTTCCGATCTTAATGAATCCTTTTTTATCTTCACGCAGACGATCGTAGACGCGGTGATAAGGCATAATCAAGTGAGCGCGATCACTCACAAACAAGCGACCTTCGACAGAAATACCTTTCTTCTTTAAGGTATTCACTTCTTCCATTAACGCCTTCGGATCCACCACAACGCCGTTTCCGATCACGCATCGAACTTTTGGATGTAGAATTCCCGAGGGAACCAAATGTAAAATAAATTCGCCGCAGGCTTTGATCACTGTGTGACCGGCATTGTTCCCACCCTGATAACGGACGACGATATCCGCATCTTTCGATAGAATATCGATAATCTTCCCTTTTCCTTCATCGCCCCATTGAGCGCCAACCACAACTCGATTCAACATTCTTAAAGTCCCTTTACACACACGTAGGGGCGCGGTGATCGCGCCCCTATCCGGTATGAGGTTAAAATTATAATTTAATCAGCTTCGCATCCAAAATATTCTTGGATTTTTTAATTTCTTGCATGATATTTTCGGGAACCGAGCTGTCAATTTTAAGCACGGTTCTCGCTTGCCCACCCTGAATGTCGCGGCCAAGATTCATGCCGGCGATATTAATGTTGTTCACACCCAAGAGCGTTCCAATTTGTCCAACAATCCCAGGAACGTCTCGGTTTGAAATTAACAGCATGTAACCATCTGGCTCAATCTCAACATCAAAACCGTCTATCATCACGATCCGCGGATCTTCGCGAGTAAAAAGCGTCCCTGCCACCGAAATCTGGCGTTTGTCGGTTTTGATATCGACTTGAATCATATTTGCAAAACTCGTTGGCTCGGAAGATTTGGCATCGGTAATTTTAATGCCGCGTTCCTTAGCAAGCACGAGGGCATTCACATAATTCACGTTCTCGGCAAGCACCGGCGTTAAAATTCCCTTCACCACAGCCACCACAATGGGTTTGGTTTCAAAGTTCACCATATCTCCGTGAAAGGAAATATCCACCTGAAGCAAGTGGCCGTCGGTAATCTGCGCTTGAAGCGCGCCCAATTTTTCGCCGAGGGCAATGTAAGGCTGAAGCTGTTTCAGCACTTCCGGATCCAAGCACGGTACATTCACGGCGTTGCGGATACCGCGACCCAATAAAAAATCGCCCACGCTCTGAGCCACTTCAACCGAGACAGCAATCTGCGCTTCTTCGGTTGACGCACCCAAATGCGGCGTCATGATCACTTGGGGTATATTTAAAAAAGGATTTGTTTTGGGTGGCTCCGCTTCGAACACGTCAATGGCTGCTCCGGCAATTTTCTTTTCCAACACCGCCTTGGCAAGAGCTGCCTCATCAATGAGTCCGCCACGAGCGCAGTTAATGATGCGGGCTGTTTTTTTCATCTTGGAAAGCTCTTTTTCACCGATCATGTAACGGTTTTCGTTTGTGAGCGGCATGTGAAGGGTTAGAAAATCCGCCTGTTCAATGATTTGGTCGAGTGGCAAAAGCGTGATCCCCATCTGCTGGGCACGTTCGGGCTTTAGAAACGGGTCAAATGCGATGATTTTCATTCCAAACACTTGCGCGCGCTTTGCAACTTCGGTGCCAATACGCCCCAAACCTAAAACGCCTAGGGTCTTACCGCGAAGCTCAATACCCGTAAATTTTTTTCGCTCCCACTCGCCCTTTCGCATGGACGCATCGGCTTGCGTAATGTTGCGCGCCATGGCCATGATCAGACAAAAAGTGTGCTCGGCGGCGGAAATGGTATTGCCGCCCGGTGTATTGATGACAACAATTCCGCGCTTGGAGGCCGCTTCCACGTCAACGTTATCCAACCCTACACCCGCACGACCAATCACGCGCAGGTTCTTAGCGACATCAATCACCTCTTTGGTGATCTGAGTACCAGAACGCACGACGCAAGCGTCTGCGTCTTCGATTTCTTTTTTGAGATCCGCGATCGGAAGCTTCAGTTTTACGCAAACATTTAAATTTTTGTCGCGGGAAAAAACTTCTAAACCTTCTGCGGCCAAATCGTCGCAGACTAAAATCTTATAAGTGCTTTTCTGGGTTAAGGTAGCTTGGCTCATTTTTTAACCGTCGCTTTCTCCAACGCGTCTTTGAACGCCTCGGCGCCCTTTTTCACATTATCCAAATTGCAATAACCCATGTGAGCCATGCGGACAATCTTCCCCTGAAGCTCGCCCTGACCATCCGCCATGATAACTTGATGCACGTCACGCATATGCTTAATGAGGTCGCCGGACACAACCCCTGCAGGCACCGTCACCGCGGTTAAACCGCGTGCCGGTGATTTTGAAAATAATCCCAGTCCTAAACCACTCAGCGCCTTCTGCGTATATTGAGAAAGCTCGGAATGCCGCTTCCACACATTTTCCATGCCTTCTTTGAGCATGAGCTCTAGTGCGACCTCAAGCCCACGCACCAAGCTCACCGCCGGCGTGAAAGGTGTGTCGTTTTTCTTAAGCGCTTTTATCGTGTCAGCAAAATTAAAATAATATTTGGGCAACGTTGAGGTAGCGATCATTTTCTGCGCGCGTTCATTGAGCGCCACAAAACCAAGACCCGGAGGAAGCATGAGTCCTTTTTGGCTACCGCAAACCACCACGTCCACTCCCCATTCGTCCATCTTGAGCGGATCGCAACCGAGGCCGCTGATCGCATCGACCATAAGAATAGCTTGAGAATTTTGAGTCACTTTGGCAATTGCTTCGATCGGATGCGTTACCGCCGTAGATGTTTCGCAAAGCGTGATCAAAACACCTTTGGTGTCTGGATTTTTGGCAAGCGCATCTTTGACTTCTTCAGCCGTAAAGGCGAGGCCCGATTCTTTTTCAATGCTAATCACATTCAACCCGTAAACTTTTGCGATATCGCGGTAGCGTTCGCCCCATTTACCCGCAGAAAATGAAATAACCTTGTCGCCCTTGGAATAAAGATTGATGATGGACGCTTCCATGGCTCCAGTTCCGGAGGACGCAAACGTGAGCACGGGCTGCTGCGTGTAAAAAACTTTCTGAAGGTCTGCATTCACCTTCTCAAGAATTTGCTGATACTGTTTCGTGCGATGGTGAATAATCGGTAGCGCCAAGGCCTCACGAACTTGTGGAGGAACCATCGTAGGTCCCGGAGTTAGAAGGATGAATTCTTTCATGGTTTGATTCCTTTGTTTATTTTTTGAGAAGTCTAATATTTTCGACGACAGAATCTACAACGCCGTAATTTTTTGCTTCCACCGCGGACATGAAATAGTCGCGGTCCGTATCTTTTTCAATTTTTGCAACATCCTGGCCGGTGTGCCGCGCCAAGATAATGTTCAAATTTTCCTTCATCTTTAAAATTTCTTTCGCTTGAATGTGAATATCTGACGCCACGCCCTGCGCGCCGCCCCACGGCTGGTGAATCATCACGCGGGAATTAGGAAGCGCATAGCGCTTACCCTTGGTCCCGGCGCACAATAGCACCGCACCCATGCTGGCCGCCTGGCCAATACAGTACGTATTCACATCACATTTCAAAAATTGAATGGTGTCATAAATAGCAAGCCCGCTCGTCACCGAACCGCCAGGGGAGTTAATGTACAAATGAATGTCCTTCTCAGGCTCTTCCATTTGGAGAAATAAAAGCTGAGCCACCACCAAGTTCGCTACGTTGTCATCAATAGGCGTTCCGATGAACAACACGCGATCTTTCAGTAGACGCGAATAAATATCGTACGCCCTCTCGCTACGGCCGGTTTGCTCAATAACCATTGGGACCATTATGCTCACGTCGGGCTCCTCTTCGCTTTTAAGACTTGGTTGATGGTTCATCTTGAAGATTGGCATTCGCCAACAAAAATTCAATCGTCTGAGTTTCGCGCAGACTTTCGCGCAAATCCTCTTCAAACACGCGGCGCGCTTCATCGATCGGACGCTTGGACTCGAGCGCAATTGCTTCTAAGCGCTGAGCGAGCACAATTTCATCCGCTTCAATGGACTCCGCTTCGGATATTTTCTGGAGAATAAAATAAAGCTTCACCTGTTCTTTGGCTTTTTTGGCCGCTTCCTCTTCAATTTTTGAAAGCTCCTCTTGAAATTTTTGAGGGGTAACTCCCATACGCTCAGCTTGTTTGCGCGACTGATCCACCAAACGCTCTTTTTGTTTGTCGACAAGCTCCGAAGGAAGATCGAACGAGTACGCTGCGATTAGCTTCTCAAAAAGCTCAACCTTCATTTTTTCCATCGACTCGGTCTTTTTGTATTGCGCGATATCTTTGCGGACAGCCTCATGAAGTTCTTCAACCGTTTCTTTTCCAAAAATTTTGGCAAACGATTCGTCGAGCGCCGGCAGTTTTCTTTCGCGAATCTCGCGAACGTGAACCTTATAAAGCGGCTTCCGTCCAACCACGCCCTTTTCTTTTTCGGCGGCAGTGGGCTCTACCAAAATCTCGCGAACATCATTAATCTGTGCACCAACGACTTTTTCGAAGAAATCGTCTTCTGCGTTGGGTTCGGCCTGAAGCAAAACCCCTTTGCGACCAGGCTTAAATTGTCCGTCTTGCCACATTTCGATGTCGCTCACAATCAAATCCCCTTGGCGAACTGCGCGGGACTCTATCACTGGAATCACTTCGGAGCGAGACTCCAAAAGAGACTTCACCCCTTTTTCAACTTCATGGACTTCAACAGCGGCATCTACTTTTTTAAGTTTGATGCCTTTATAATTTTTGACATTCAAATCAGGTTCCCGCTCAAAATCGGCGCTAAAAGATAAATTTTTACCGCGAACAAAATTAATTTCACCGATTTTTGGAAGAGAAACAGGGACAACTTTCTCTTTTTCCTTCTGCTCAGAAACCGCCTGATGATAAAGCTCCGGAATCAGGCTTTTAATGGTCTCCTCTTCGGCTTCCTTCGTGTAGCGCTTTTCGACCATTTCGATCGGGGCTTTGCCCTCACGGAATCCTGGAAATTGCGCCTTTTTCTGAAACTCTTTCAAGATTTCGCCAAAGCGCTGCTCAACGAGCTTTGCCTCAACTTCGATCGTCATCTTAACCTTACAATCTTTTAATTTTTTAATGCTTGTTTTCATTTTCTCTCTTATTCTTCCGAGGCTTTTGACTTCGCCGTGTACCGACGCGCTTTGTGGTCGCGGACTTTATCATGTTTGCGTTGTATCTGAATTTGTGCTTTTCCGAAGCATTTGTCGAAAGCGGCATACATATCATCCGCCTGATCCTTAGCAGCGAGCCTCAGGTTCTTGCCGGACAACTCGATTTCGACCATTTGTCGGAACTTTTGAACATCCAAAATAACGTGTGCTTTCTCAATCTTTAAGGAATATTTATCCAGCCGCTCAAGTTTTTCACTGATGTACTCCTTGAGTGGTTCTGTAACTTGAAAGTGACGTGCGCTAATATCAATCTTCATAAGACCTCCTAACAAACAACGGGCGACCTTCAAGGCCGCCGCTACCGGAAAAGCGTTATATTAACACAATCCCATTACATCGTAAACTTCTCACCCAGATAGATTTTTCGCGCCTCGCGGCTTGCCAAAAGTTCGTCGCGCGTGCCCGAGATTAGAATCTTACCTTCGTACATGATATAGGCGCGGTCCGTAATTGCGAGTGTCTCGCGCACATTGTGGTCAGTGAGCAAAATGGCGAGCCCCTTGCGTTTTAACTCCAAGATAAGGTGCTGGCAATCCGAAACAGCGATTGGATCAATTCCTGAAAAGGGTTCATCTAGAAGTAGGCACAAAGGGTGCGTGACCAGTGCGCGGGTGATTTCAAGCCTGCGGCGCTCCCCGCCCGATAAGGTGTAAGCGCGTGCTTTTCGTAATTTTGCCATCCCAAGCTCATTGAGCAATTCCTCAAGTCGCTTCTGTCGCTCCGCCCTTGGTAGATCGAGCGTCTCTAAAATAGCCATAATATTTTCTTCGACGGTTAGCTTTCGAAATATGGAAGGCTCTTGGGACAAATACCCTAAACCCAGCTGAGCGCGGCGGTGAATCGGATACTGACTGATGTCGCGGTGATCAAACAAAATTGAGCCGCTGTCCGGTTTCACAATTCCCGTCACCATATAAAAGGAAGTGGTTTTGCCGGCGCCATTAGGGCCTAAGAGCCCCACGACTTCGCCCGGGTTAATCGTAAGATCGACACCGCTGACGACGGACCTGCCGCCATAGGATTTTTTAAGACCTTTAGCTTCCAAAAGGGACATCGAGAGCCTTTGTGCTATTTTTGTGAAAGGAGATTTCGGGATTTCCAACAAGCTTGATCGATCCGCTCGCAACATCATAAATAGCCTTCTGGGATTTGCTGGTGTCGCCGCCGCGATCAATTTGAACATTTCCCATCGCGATAATTTTAGTGATCTTCTTTTCTGCCGAATCAAAAAAAACATCCATGCGGTTCGACTTGAGTATTCCCTTGTCGTCAACCACCGTTACATTTCGGTAAAATATCATTTTATTGTCTTTGTAAAAAATCTTCATCGGACCCTTACAAGTCAGGTCTGTGGTGGCGTTGATCTGCATGTGAATATCGCGATTGAGCTGAACATAACTATCCGCAGGCCTGCCGCTTGCTCCGGTTCCCTCGATGATTGCCGCCCGGTGCACCACATGCACCCGCGCTTCGGTGGTCAAAAGACCTTCTTTTGGATCCCACTTCACATGGTCGGTTTTAACCGCTGTGCCGTCCCGCATTTTAAGCGTCACATTTTCTTCCAAGAACACGGTTTGACCGGGGTCAATTTTGGCGGTCTCGCCCTCTAAATTCCAAAACTTCTTTCCCTGCTCATCAAAACCTGTGAGGTTAAATTTCTGAAGTTCCTGGTCTCGGCTTGACTGCACGAGCGCCTGGCGCTCGGGGCTTTTTCTTAATTTTTCATTCTCTCTTTTTTCGCGCATCAGCGAAAATAAAGCTAGCGCCATAATCAACACACAAAGAGCTAGAAGCGCTGTCAGCATACTCTGCTGTTGGAAAAATTTCTTAATCACGGTAATACCTCTCTGTGGCTTCGTGCCATTTTTTCTGTGTCTTTAAAATGAGCTCTGCCACTTCCCTCACCGCTCCGCGCCCGCCTTTTTTAGCGGTGATGTAATGCGCAGCGTTTTTAACTTCTTCAACTGCATTTTGAACCGCTGCTGAAAATCCCGAATGCCGCATGGCCGCCAAATCAATCAGGTCATCTCCCATGAAACAAATTTCTGACAAGTCCACCTTAAACTTACTAGCCGCTTTCTGCAAGGCCTTCAGCTTGTCATCAACCTTCTGATAAAGCTTGGTGATTTTAATTTCTTTGGCGCGGCACTCGTTGATGCGAGATTTTTTAGAGGTAATGATAATGACTTTAATGCCCACGCGGGCTAGCAACGCACACCCAAGGCCATCCTGAGAATCAAAAAACTTTAACTCATCTCCGAAGTTGCCGTACACCATCCGGCCGTCGGTGAGAACTCCGTCGACATCGAGCGCCACGAGCTTAATTTTTTGGATTCTATCTTTTAATTCGTCGGACAACATTTAAACGATTCCGGCTTTGAGTAAATCCTGCACATCCAGCAAACCAACCGGCTTTCCATTTTTGTCCACCACTGGAATTTCGTCGATTTTCTTCGAACGCAAAACTTCCAAGGCTTCAGCGGCCAGACGCTCTTCACCGATGGTGGTGGGGTTTTTCGTCATAACACTCCCCACTTTTAATTTGAGTACCGCTTCGCCACCCTCCAGCCTTCTTCTCAAGTCTCCGTCGGTGAATATCCCTTTAAGCTTGCCGTTCGCACCAACCACTGCTGCAGAACCAGCCTTTGCGCGCGTAATACAGATCAAAACTTCTTTGAGTGACACAGACTCTTTCACCACGGGATTAGAATCCCCCTTACGCATAATATCTTTTACGCGCAAAAAGAGTTTCTTTCCAAGACTTCCGCCGGGGTGATAAAACGCAAAGTCTTTTGGCTTAAACCCCTTTCGCTCGAGTAGCGCCACGGCAAGCGCATCCCCCATCGCAATCATGGCTGTGGTAGAAGCGGTGGGCGCTAGATTCATGGGACACGCTTCTTTCTTAACGCTCACGTCAATCACGCAGTCGCTGTAACGCGCTAAGGGTGATTTGGAATCCCCAGTAAATGCGATGAGCTTTGCGCCAATTTTTTTAATCACAGGTAAAAATTTTAAAATTTCTTCGGTCTGACCGCTATTGGAGAGAGCCACCACAACATCGTCTTTCATGACGCGGCCCAAATCCCCGTGCGCCGCTTCCGCGGGGTGTAAAAACAAAGACGGCGTTCCGGTCGACGAGAGAGTTGCTGAAATTTTTTGGGCAATGAATCCGGGCTTACCCATTCCCGTCACCACCACACGACCCTTGGCTTTTAAAATAATCTGGCAGGCTTGTTCAAAACTTTTACCGATGCGCGGGAGCAGGCTATTTAAAGCCGCCGCTTCAATTCCAATGACTTGCTTAGCGATCTTAATCGACACGTACAACCTTGCTGAGTTTGAGCAGTCTCTCTAAAAGTTTTTCGAGATCGCTGAGTTTCACCATATTCGGACCATCACTCGGCGCTTTGTCGGGATTTTCGTGCACTTCCATGAATACTCCATCAGCTCCGGCAACCACACCACACTGGGCCAATGTCGGCACAAACTTTCTTTCACCACCCGAACTAGCGCCTCGTCCACCTGGCTGCTGAACGGAGTGCGTGGCATCCATGACCACCGGGTAACCAAAACTTTTCATAATCGGAATAGCGCGAAAGTCGCTCACCAGAGTGTTGTAGCCAAAACTGGTGCCGCGTTCAGTCAGAAGAATTTTGCGACTTCCGGCAGATTCAATTTTTTTAACCACATGCTCCATATCCCAAGGAGCTAAGAACTGTCCTTTTTTAACATTCACAATTTTTCCGGTTTTAGCTGCGGCAACGAGCAGATCGGTCTGGCGACAGAGAAATGCCGGGATCTGCAACACGTCCACCGTTTCTCCTGCGATGCGCGCTTCTTCAGCAGAATGCACGTCGGTTAATAGCGGCAAACCGGTTTCACTTCTCACCGCTTCCAAGATGCTCAATCCTTTTTCAATCCCAAGCCCACGAAACGAGGACGAAGAACTGCGATTGGCCTTATCGTAACTTGACTTGTAAATGAGTGGGACATTTAATCGCTTGGTAATTTTTTGAATGGCCTTGGCGTGCTTGAGCGCACTCGCATGGTTTTCAACGACGCAAGGACCGGCGATTAAAAAAAGGCTCTCGCCTGATCCCATTTGAATTTTTCCTAAAGCCACGCGATGGGCCATGGATCAATTAACCTTATTGGCTAATGCGGCTTTGATGAACTCACGAAACAGCGGATGAGCCTGGTCAGGCTTCGATTTGAATTCCGGATGAAATTGGCAGCCCACAAACCAAGGATGGTCGACGAGTTCAATAATTTCAACTAAACGTCCATTGGGACTTGTCCCTGAAACCACGAGACCGTTCGTTTCCATTTTCACTTTGTACTTATTATTAAATTCATACCGGTGGCGGTGACGCTCCTGGATAGAATCTTTTCCGTAAGCCTTTTGAGCTTTGGTTTGTTTTTTGAGTGAGCACGGATAAGAACCCAAGCGCATCGTGCCACCCAAATCCTGAACCCTCTTCTGCTCCTCTAGGAGGCTGATCACTGGGAACGGAGTCGTTTTATTAAACTCGGTGGAATTCGCACGGCTCATACCGCAGACATTGCGCGCAAATTCGATCACCGCACATTGCATGCCTAAGCAAATTCCAAAATACGGGATTTTATTTTCCCGCACAAACTTGATGGCTTTAATTTTTCCCTCAATGCCGCGGTCTCCAAACCCGCCAGGAACGAGCACGCCGTGTACGTCTTTTAAGAATTTTTCAGGCCCATGCGCCATCACTTCTTCGGCGTCAATTTTTTTTACAATCACTTTCGCGTCATTCGAAACGCCGCCGTGCTTGAGCGCTTCGTAAACGGACTTGTACGCATCCTGAAGCTCGATGTATTTGCCGACGAAACCGATCGTCACTTCCTTGGAGGGGTTTATAACCCGGTCCACCACATTAACTTTCCAATTTTTTAGTTTCGCTTCACCGTCATCACAGTTTAAGCGCAAAAGGCGAATGAGGATGGTGTCGAGCCCCTCCTCTTTGAGCGCTAAAGGCACTTCATAAATTTCCTGCACGTCGAGCGCCTGAATCACCTGATCGACCTCAACATTGCAAAACAAAGCGATCTTTTGACGCACTTCTTTCGATAACCGCTTTTCTGTGCGGCACATTAAAATATCGGGCTGAATACCAATCTCACGCATCTCGGCAACACTGTGCTGAGTAGGTTTTGTTTTGATTTCGTCCGCCACGCGGATAAATGGAATCAAGGTTAAATGCACGTTGAGCGCATTTTCTTTACCGATGTCCTGACGGAACTGGCGAATGGCTTCCAAAAACGGGAGACTTTCGATATCGCCAACGGTGCCACCGATTTCACAGATCACCACATCCACCGATTTATCTTTAGAGACATTTTTGATAGCGGCCTTGATTTCATCCGTGATATGCGGAACCACCTGCACGGTCGCGCCCAAATAATCTCCGTGGCGCTCCTTGGTGATCACCGAGTGATAAATTTTTCCGGTCGTGATGTTGCTGACTTTCGAAATGTCGCTATTCGTGAAGCGTTCGTAGTGTCCCAAGTCGAGATCCGTCTCGGCGCCATCTTCAGTGACATACACTTCGCCGTGCTGGTAAGGACTCATCGTTCCCGGGTCCACGTTCAGGTAGGGATCGCATTTCATCATAATGACGCGAAGCCCCTTAGACTCTAAAATTTTTCCAATCGAGGCGGAAACAATTCCTTTTCCTAAGCTTGAAACCACGCCACCCGTAACAAAAATATATTTAGGCATTTTCTTCCTTTTGAAATAGTGCACGCGCCAATTCTAAATCCTGAGGAGTGTCCACGCCGACGGTCTCAAAAACGGTTTCGATCGCTTTGATCTTGTACCCGTGTTCGATGGCCCTCAATTGTTCCAGACGCTCATTTTTTTCAAGATAAGACGGCGGTAATTTTTTGAAGGTGAATAAAAAATCCTTGTTGAACGCATAAATCCCGATGTGCTTGTAAAAAAAATGTTCATTGAGTGATGGATTGAGAAGTGTTGGAATTGGCGAGCGTGAAAAATAAATCGCAAAATTTTTCTCGTTTACGATCGCTTTCACCACATCCGGACTGCGAAATTCTTCGATGGAGTAGCTTTTCTTCACGACCGTCGCCATGGATACTTCAGGGTCGTCTTGCATGGCTCGCACCAAATCATCGATCACCATCGGGTTGATCAGCGGTTCGTCGCCTTGGATATTCACAACAATCTTCACATCAATCCCATTCACCACCTCGGTGAGCCGGTCAGTCCCCGTGGTGTGGGACTTAGAGGTAAAAATAGCCTTGCCGCCGAATTTTTCGACCGCCTTAATAATACGGTCATCATCAGCTGCCACAATTAAATCATCGAGCATCTTCGCTTTTTTAGCGCGCTCGTAAACGTGCTGAATCACCGGTTTCCCGCACAAATCTTTCAGCACTTTCCCTTCAAAGCGCGTCGATCCAAAACGCGCCGGGATTACTCCAATGGTTTCCATAAATTTAACCGTAAACCTTTTTAATGTGATTCAACACTTCGTCGGGCGTAACCACAGCCACCCCGACTTTGCCCACCACCACTCCGGCCGCACAGTTGGAGATGTGTGCCGCTTCAGCAGCAGTCGCCTTGCAAGCGCGCGCCAGCGTGTAGGTGGCAATCACCGTATCGCCCGCACCGGACACGTCAAACACGTCTTGGGCCACGGTGTCGATTTTAATAGTTTTCTTACCCTTCTCAAAAAGGCTCATGCCATTTTCGCCGAGCGTCACAAGGGCTGTCTCGCAGTTTAATTTTTCTAAAAGTTTCCGTCCGGCTTTCTCGAGCGTAGCCGCATCTTTAATTTCAAAACCCACCGCCGCACCCGCTTCATGATGGTTAGGTGTAATCGTCGTAACCCCACGGTAGTAATTAAAATGCTCTTCTTTGGGATCAACCGTAATAATTTTTTTGCTTTTTTTAGCGGCTCGGACAATCGCCTGAACAAGGGTCGGCGCAATCACACCTTTTCCGTAATCTTCAATGATCACGGCATCCACTTCCGCTAAATGGTCCATGATAAACGATTTAATTTTTCCGGACACCGCTTCGGGCAGAGGACGCACAATTTCACGGTCAATGCGCACCACTTGTTGGTGATGGGCAATCACGCGAGTTTTTTGAATAGTGGGGCGCTGGGCGTCGGTAAAAATCCCCTCACAGTGAACGCCTTTGTTCTTTAAGAGATTGGTGAGAATTTCGCCGCGGGAATCATCCCCCACCACTCCGGCTAAATACACTTCGCCCCCCAGAGAGCGAATGTTATTGGCTACGTTGGATGCGCCACCCGGCATAAAGTTTTCGTGGTCAACCCAAACGACCGGAACGGGTGCCTCAGGCGAAATGCGTGAGACTTTTCCCCAGATAAACTCGTCTAAGATGAGATCGCCGACAACCAGGACTTTCGCTTTGTGAAAGCTAGAAAGAATGTTACGAGTGCGTGGAAAATTAAGTGTATTCATTGAGAACGACGCATTCTAACACCGGGTGTTTCAGGGTGTCAATCGAAACCCCTAAAAATCACTCTTCATCACGCCTTGGACCGGTCCAAAAGGGGTCTTCAGCGTAATCCAAATTGGTTGTCGCTTGGCGTCGGCGCTAAAATAAACATCGGCCCGGCCGCGACTGGCTAAAATTCCTTTGAGCTTGGTCTTGGGTTCCACCCGAATCACGGCAAACTCGCCGTGTTTGCGGATTTCCCGAATCTGGGTTTCGTGCACATTGAGCTCCACGTCCCATAATTTTTCATCGGAGGCTACCAGCAAATGAAACTGGTCACCCGCTTGAACATTTTGCCGACGAAACCAAAAAAAAGCACTGATCAAGTCGTGTGCGTCGGCAGGGATAGAAATTTCTTTTTTAGACCCGTTCGTCACAGACTCATAAAACGCTTTTCCAGCTGCTCGATCATAAATCATTTTTTCGTGCGCTTGGTACCGCCCCTCTTGAATATTTTTTTCAAACCGAATGGGTAAAAACGTTTTAGCATCCAGATAGCTATGAATTTCGTCTCTCACGAAACAAAACTTAGATAAAAATTCATTCGACCCCGCAACGGCAATCACATGAAACGCCTCTACCCCGTCCATCACTGTTTTTTCTTTAACTTCGAGGGTTCCAAATCCTATAGGAACGCCCATCCAGGAAACATCGAAGATTATTTTCTCGCCGACCGTAAGCGTTTGAAGAGCAGGCTCAATGACAACGGTCTGGCTTTTTTTCGCAGAAACGGCGTTAGCGGCACATGTTTGCACACAAAGGAAGATCAATATGAGCGCTATTTTATTTTTCATGCTTGTCTGAGCCCAGCATCTCTTTTAATTTTACAAATACTTGATCCACGCCAACCTGCTTCAAACACTCAAACTGAATCGTACAGGCATGCGCTAAACACACGACGCATCCGGGATTTTTCTGAATCGTCTCATGTCCGCTTCCGAGTGCCTTCCAGCGAGCCTGACTTAAGCCCGCTTGATTGCGGCCAAAGATGGTCAGCGTAGGCGTACCGACAGCTGCCGCCACATGCACCGGCCCCGAATCGTTGGACACCAAGAGCCGACTTTCTTTTAAAATTGCTGAAAGTTCAGGGAGAGACAATTTTCCGGTCAAATCCTGAACAAAATCGCCCAAACTCTCTTTTAAGTGTAGGCCGATTTGAATCTCCTCTGAACCTCCCACCAAAATAACAGGCCCCACATTTTCTCGTTTCATTTTTTGACACAGTTCTAAAAATTTTTCCTGCGGCCAGCGTTTAGAGGGACAGCTAGCGCCGGCGTGAATTGCAATTGGCGAATGCAGTAGCTTAAATTTCTGAATTATATTTTCTCGATCCGCCTGATAAACAATCAAGCGGGGATTCTCTTTAGACTCCTCGACTCCAAATGCCCGGACAATTTCAAGTGTGTAGTCAGACTCGTGCTTCTGACCTTCGCTGCGCACATCCTTTACTTTCTGGGTCAAAAGCCATGGCAAATGAGAATCAAATCCAATCCGGTATGGAATGCCCGCTAAAAATGGGACTAGATGCGCGCGCGTGCTTGGATGCAGCAGAAACGCCACATCAAAATTGCGGTTTGCTATTTCCTTTAGAATATTCCGCGCACCCTTCCACCCTGAGTGCCGGCCACCTTTCTCGTAAAAATATGGCAAAACATTATCCACATCGGGACAACGTTCAAAAATCTCACGAACCGCGGCACGACAGAGAACCGAAATCGAAGCATTCGGAAAACGCCGGCGGATCGCGGAGAGGGCCGGAAAAGACAACACCGCGTCCCCCATGCGGTCAAGCCGCACCACCAGCACTTTGAAATTCTTTTTTAGACTGGATTCATTTAAAATTTCATCGGCACGTCGGTAAACAAGATCGGGACTCAACTCCTTCAGACACTCTTGCTTAAACCGGCACTGCGCCTTCTCACAAGGCGAACAAAAAACCCCCGAACGAAGCGCTGCGCTCAAGACCCCCTTAGGTCCGTATCGGCGCGGATCGGTCGGACCAAAAATCCCGATCACCGGAATTTCAAGCGCGTCGGCAATATGGAGCGGCGCGCTATCATTCGTGATCACGAGATTCGACGCTTGGATTAGACCCGCTAATTCTTCAAACTGAGTTTGCCCACAAAAATTATGCACCGACGCGCGCATCAAATTCTTCACCTTTAACGCATCGTCAATATCCGTCTTATCCCCGATCAATCCGATCTTTACTCCCTTTTCAAACGCCAGGCGGTCGAGCAGAGCCGCAAAATGCTCGGCGGGCCATTTTTTTGTATCACTCTTAGATCCAACGGCTGCCAAAACCAAACCCGTGACACTCGACTGATTTAAAAATGCGTCGTAACTCGCATCTAATTTGGCCTTGCGCGAAAGCCAAGCTGCGGAACCCGCAATCGATGATTCTACAGAACAAATCCCTCTGAGGGCTGACAAGTGCCGCAAAGAACGAAGACTGCGTTTCGAGCAATATGAAAAATACGAATTCCGCTTCCGCGCTCCACCCAGCAAACCAAACAAGGAGTGGCGAAGGTCAATAATCAGATCGTAACGTCGTTTTCTGATTTCAAAAAGTATGTTTATTTTTTCAGAAAGCGGCGCACGCTTGTTAAAAATTTCAAGGCGATGAATCCGGGAATCATTTTCAAAAACGCATTTTGCGGAACTCCCAACAATCACATCAATTTGGGCATTAGGAAAAGATTCGTAAAGGGCGCGAAAAACCGGGAGCGTCAAGACCACGTCTCCCAGATTGGAAAGTGTGATAACTAAAATTTTTTTCATGCGCGGAGCAGCTCGGAAGCAGCCTGCAACGCTTCGTCAGGCGTGATCCACTCCATACAGACTCTATAGTTACAGTCTCTAAAATAGCACGGCACCTGACATCCGGTTTCTTTTTTAAGAATCCGCACCGGCCCCAAAGAAAGAGGTCCTGTTAAATCCGGATGCGTTGGACCAAAAATTCCGAGAATCGGCGTTTTTTGGCTGGCGGCTAAATGAATAGGTCCTGAATCATTGGACAATAGCAGCCGCGCTTCTTTTAAAAGAAGAGCCAGCTCATCCAAAGAAGTTTTCCCCGTCATCACCACAAGCCTGGGAGACGAGCAAAGAGATTTAATTTGATCGGACAGCGGCTTCTCAGCAAAAGTTCCGCAGAGAATGATTTTGGTGTCCGGAAACTTTTCACTAAGGCCGTCTATCCACTGCGCAAAATTTTCCGCAGGCCAGCGCTTGAGAAGCCAATTCCCTCCCGGGTGAAGAGCTACGTAACGCTCTCCCGCCAAAGGATTTCGCGCTGCTTTTTGCGGAAAAAAATCAGGCGTGCGTCCATCCGGAGCAATGCCCATCGCCGTGAGCAGATTTAAAAAATAATCCGTCTTATGAAGCGGGTGCTGAGGCAATGGAAAAACATGTGTCAAAAAACGCTTCTCAGGCTGTTTCGCGTAACCAAGCCGCACCGGGACACCGGCCATTTTTATAAAAAAAATACGGGTGCGCGAGCGGTGAAAAAAAATGGCCGCGTCAAAATGCCTAGAGCGAATCTTAAAAAATATTTTTAAGGCTTTTGCATAAGAAAAAAGTGAGCGTCGATCGTCAATCAGAATAAGCTCATTCAAATAGGGATTGTTTTTAAGGAGTGCTTCGCAGCGCCGGGGCAGCAAACACGAAATAAAACTGTCGGGGTATTTTTTTCGAATGGCCCGGATGGCTGGCGTCGAAAAAAGGACATCTCCCACCCAGTTCACATTCACAATTAAAATCTTTTTCATGGAAACCTTTAAATGATCGGAATCCGTTTTTTTCCTAAATGGTACAAGCCGCTGACCTTCAGCCAAAAGCTAAACAAACTTCCTCTGCTCTCACTGATTTTCACGCGGCGAAGCGCCATAACATCATACCGAGTTCCTCCCCACATCTCTTTACGCTTAGAGGCGTAATTCGTCGTCACAGCGCACTGATACCCAGCTTGCTCCGACAGCTGCCTCACCGCCTTGGTAACGCCCCCCGCGGGATAGCTCAGAAGAAAAATAGGATGCCCAAGAATCTTTTCAAGCCGGTTGCGCGACTCTTGGAGCTCCGCGATCGCGTTTTCAATGGACACTCTAGGTAAAAATGCGTGGTTATGCGTGTGGCTGCCGATCTGGATACCCGCGCCTTCTAAAATTTTCAAATCTTCTTCAGACAGCCACCCCTCTTTACCAACATTCCCGGTGATCATAAAAATAGTGGCCTTAAAACGCATTTTCTTTAAAACCGGAAAGGCATTTTCAAAATTATCAAGCGTGCCGTCGTCGAACGTGATGACCACGGTGTTGTAAGGAATCCTTTTTTGCGCTCTCAAAAGATCCGCTAAATCCAGCAGCGAAATCACATTGTAATGATGAATGCGCAAAAACTCCATTTGCCGCTCGAAAGTTTGAAGGCTGACATCGGTGCTGGAGTTTAAATGCTGACCCGCTCCAACCCTGTGATACATCAAAATAGGAACCTCATAATTTGCGCGGCAAAATACAAAACAAGCGACAAGCAGCGCTGGGATAATTACAAAGCGTTTTTTAAAACGAAAATTCATTAATGCGCTCCGCTGAAACTTCGCGCTCATCGAGTCGATTTTTTTGGCGGGCGTCCTTTAAAAAAGCCAACGTACAATCCAGGACGTCCTGTGGAAGTATTTTTTTCATACAGATATGTCCAATCGGGCAGCTGCGCAAATAACAAGGGCTGCAGGAAATCTCTTTCCAAAACACCTGGCAAACGCTGGGAGCTACGAGATGGCGCTTGGGATCGGTTGGACCAAACAGAGCAATCAGCGGAACATTGGCCCCGGAGGCAATGTGCATCGGAGCTGAATCTGAACTAATGAACACCTGGCAACGACGGATGAGCGCCGCGAGCTCCGTGATAGATGTTTTTCCAACCGCATTGATCGGCTTGTTGCGTGTCAGCTGAAAAAGAGGCTCAATGGTTTTAGCGTCTTCCGGAGCCCCCGTGATCACAACCCGGATATTGCGCTTGGCAAGTTCATCGCAAAGCCTGGCAAAATATTCGAGTGGCCACTGCTTAGTGGGCCAACGAAGTGAGGATGCCGGATTAATTCCCACCAAAGTTTGACTAGAGGCCACCCACTGCGATTCTAAAAATTTGCTCACGCGAACATTCTCTTCTTGCGATGTCCAAAGCTCTAATTTTTTTTCACTAGATTCCACGTCCACTAGTCTTAAAACTCGAAACTGGTGGTCTAGCGGGGCGGCGGAAGACGCCTCTTGAGAAGTGGTTTTGTTGAGTAAAAATGACCATTTTCGGTTGGCGTGTCCTGCGCGAACTCGAGCGCCGCTTAAAAAGGCTAGCAAATGACTCGTGCGGTTATTTTGCAAATCAACACAGACATCAAAATCTTCTTTTGCCAAAATTCGCGCCGTTTTCAAAATGCGGCTAATGCGCTCTTTGCCCTGTGCTTCCTCGTAAACAATCACATCGTTGACGTAAGGACAATTACGGATCACCTGGCGGGACTTGCGCCCCACCAAAACAGAAATCCAGGCATCGGGATATCGCTGCCGGAGTGCGCGCAGCGACGGAATGCTTAAAATAACATCCCCCAGCGCACTAAGCTTAATCACAAGAATTTTCTTTTGATTCATCGCCTCGTCATAAACTTTTAATGTTTTTTCAAACATGCCCTTGGCATCAAACAACGTTTCAACTTTTTTTCTGAGCGCCAAAACAAGTGACGCGGCAAATTCAGGTTCTTTAACAAGGCGGATCACAGCCTCAGACAAAAGACGCGGATCATCCGGCGGAACCAGTAGCCCGTCTTTCTCATTTTCAATAATATCAACCAGGCCCCCGATTTTAGACGCTACCACTGGAACTCCGCAGGCCCCCGCCTCAATGGCCACGCGGCCAAACGCCTCTTCACCCACCGACGGCACCACCAGCACCGTCATAGACGCTAGTGCTTCGGAAATGTCATACCGGGTCCCTAAAAATTCAACGTTGTGCGTTAGGCCCAGACGCCGCGTCAGCATCAAAAGCTCTTCTTTATACTGCGGCTTTGGCGAGTCGCCGATAATCCGTATTTTTACGTTCGGGAACACCCGAACTACGCGAGCCATTGCTTTTAAAAAAACGGGATGGCCTTTAATGGGCGTTAGTCTTCCAATCACACCAATCACAATCGGTGAACCGGCAAGAGGCGTGGGTTCGGGCCTTAATTTGAATTCATTCAAGTTCACGCCGCGATGAATGAGGCGAATGCGTTGGTGTGGCACCCCAAAGTCATCGCGCATGCGCCGGCCAATGATGTGACTTGCGACAATCACGCGCTTGCCCCAGCCCATGATGCGGCTCATCAAGTGCTTGCTATAAAAACCATGACAGGTCGTTACAAACGGCACATGTGTTTTACGGCTTGCTAAAAAAGCAATCCAGGCAGGCACGCGACTGCGCGCGTGAATAATTTGAATTTCTTCCTTACGAATGATATTTGCTAAAGATCGAGCGGAGCTAAAAATGCTAAATGGGGATTTTTTGTGCACCGGAAGCTTGTAATGCGTCACCCCTGCTGATTCGAGATCAGCCACAAGCGGACCACCTGCGGATACCACCACCGAATGATGGCCGGCATTTTTAAGGTATTTCGCGAAGTCAACCGTGCCGCGCTCCACTCCGCCCGATTGAAGTTCCGGCAACACCTGAAGAACTCTCATCCCAAAATCCTTTGCATGGCTCTAGACAAAACCTGCTCATCTGAGCGCTCAGCTTCCGAACTTTTTTGAGGCTTAAAATTTAAGAATGTTTGTGTCATATTTTCAGAGCCAATCATTTCAATTTGTTTTTTTTGCTTCATAAAATCTAAAAATCTTTTGTACTTCGGCTTAAGCTCATCTGCCTTAAAGGGTGTGAATACCATCACCCGTTTACCCGAAGCGATGGCTTCTGACACCATCGACATTGACTCCGCGGTCACCACCACACTTTCACACAAACCTAAAATTGCATTCACAACACCGGGTCTGTTTTTTTCGTTTGCGATCACAAGCAGCGGACAAATTCCTCGATCTGAAAATTTCTCTTTTAAAATTTCGTCTGCCCAAGGTGGCGTCCGGCGCGACGTTGTAACAAAAATTTTTAAATTCTGCCCTTTGGCCAAACGCAGTAAATCATCGGTATTTTTTTCAAAAATTTCTTTTGAAAATTGGACGTCCTCGGTGTCGCCCCCGATTAAAACCCCAAGCGTTCTACAACCCTCTTCAAGCCCAAGCTCGTCTTTTAACTTACGCGCCTCATCAAGCGCTTTCTTAGGATTTGCTAAAGACAGTACACGCTCTGTTATAAACACATTGGCGGAAGGTGTTATTTTATCATGCAGCGGAGCAATCACAGCGTCAAAACGCCCTGCTCCAAAGGGCGGCTTCATCACGATAGCGGCCTTAGCCTTTAAATCCCTCTTAAGCGCAAGGCTTACTCCCGCAATCGAGCTTCCGCAGGAAATGAAAATATCCGCCGGAGCGGCCCACAAATCAGCGAGCGTCTTTTCGTCCAAACAAAGATTCATCCAAGACTGTTCAAACCAGGGATTTCCAGCGCCTAGAAAATAGACAGTCTGAAAAAGTTTACGCAAGATCGGATTCTTAAATTTCACCTCGACCACTTTGACTTGAGTTTCCTCGTCGGGCAACCCCTGCCCGCGCCGGTACTGCGCGAGCGCTTCCGACACGGCTAAGGATTGATTGAGATGTCCCGCCTTCCCATCGCTCAAAACAACAACGAACCGGGTTGTTGTGGATTTCCAGCGCCGATGACCCCACATCCACATGGTCGGGTCTTTGCGGATCTTCGCCTCCAAGAGAGTTGCAAACTGCTGAAGCACCGCTTTTTCAGTTTCCTCTTCACTAAGACCTTTTGGAAAATCGAGCGCGGCTTCCATTTCAATGCGGTGATTCATTTGATTTTCTCTGAAAATAAATCCTGGAAAAATCGGCGCCCCTGCTTTGAGTGCAAATGCGACAACGCCGCGCGGCGTGGACGAGGCTCTTCCGAACAAACGAACAAAAACACCGTTGCGGCCCCCGTCTTGATCACTTAAAATACCAACCGCCTTTCCTTCTCTGAGCACACGGATGAGCTGGCGAATCATCATTCCCTTGTAAATAATCTCACTACCCTGCGAAGCTCTTAAAGAGTTCAGGAATTCATCCGACCGAGGGTGTTTTTGCGCGCGCGCCAGAGCCGCCAGCGGATGCCCTACGAGACAAGCGGTGGCGTTTAATAATTCCCAATTTCCAAAGTGACCCGTTAAAAAAATAACCCCCTTGTGGGCGTCTAAAGAGGGCTGAACTTTTTCAAGGTTCACGATCCTCACGTGTTTTTCGATGTAATCACGGGTTAAATCCGGAAAACGCAAAAGCTCGACCATGGAGACAGCGAGATTCACCATGGATTGTCGGGAGATAGTGTTAATTTCGGAGCGGGATTTTTCGCCTTTAAAACAAAATCTTAAGTTTTTATAGGCAATGTGTCGACGGGTGGTTAAAACATAGAATAGATGGCCGATGCTTCGTCCAATCCTGCAAGAAACCGGAAGCGGTAAAACACGGACAAGGAACCGGAGGGCTTTGGAAGCCCTAAGAATTAAGGCATCTTCTAATAAAATCTTCTTCATCGCCCAATTCAAACTCAATTTGAAGTACAAAAAAATTGACTCCCAAGAAATCCTCCGCAGAAGCTCCTTTTAATACCGGCTCAAGCCTGTAAAAATCTTTTTCGGTGGTGACGACGTCCCGCACCCCAAGATCCTTGCAGCGCCGCGCAAATGCCATCACGTCCTGCCGCGTGTAAGGGTGATGATCGTCAAAGCGCCCCGCCAAAATAATTTCGGAACCCAAGAGTTCAAGCGTCTTCTCAAAACTATGAGGATCTCCGATTCCAGACAACGCCCCTACTTTTCGATTCTTTAAAATCTCAAGCTCCACAGATTTTTTCTTACGAATATCAATCAGGTCAACCGGCTTATGAATCGCCTCAAAAATGGCGGCTCCCGGCTTAATGGTTAAGAGTTTCTGCCGGATCAAATGAAGATTTTTTGAACCAATATTACTTTTGGTCAAAACAAAAACTTGAGCGCGGTTTAAATTTTCAAGTGGCTCTCTTAAGTTTCCTTCCGGAATTAGTCCCCCGGGCCCAAACGGACAGGTCGCGTTGATATTCACCACGTCCAAATCTCTATGGAGACGGATATGCTGGAATCCATCATCCAAAATAACAATTTCGGCCCCATGCTTTTCGACGGCCTCGGTTGCCGTTTTAATTCGGTCCCGGCCGACGAGCACAGGGATGCCGGGTAAGCGACTTTTAAGCTCAGCTACTTCGTCTTTTCCATAACCACGAGTAAGAACGGCTGTTTTCTTTCCTTGAATGCTCATGTAACGCGCAAGCGCGATCACAAGCGGTGTCTTACCGGTTCCGCCCCAGGTAATGTTTCCAACGCTGATTACTCGAGCGCCCACTTTACGAATTCGGTCGGGGTGAATTTTATAAGTCGCCTGTGTGAAGCGAACAACGGCTCCATAGATTCGAGACAAAAACTGCAAAAACCATTTTTTCATTTTAATCTTTCCTTATGCGTTCAAAAAATCAATAGATCTTTGTGTAGCGCCTTGATGCAGCTTGATAATCTTTTTGGCCTTCTGACCTAACCCCACTCTAAAATTAACGTCCGCAATCTGCTTGTCGAGCGCCGCGCTCAACATCTCTAAATCTTTAACTTCGAACCCTGCTCCTTCTTTCAAAAACAATTCGGTCATTTGGCGAAAATTTTGCGTAAATGGGCCAAATAAAATCGGCTTCTCAAAATACGCAGGCTCCACCAGATTGTGTCCTCCGGTCGGAACCAAGCTTCCTCCAACAAAAACAGAGTCCGCCGCATTATAAAAATCTGCCAAAGCCCCCATTTTGTCGAGCACGACAATTCCCGCGCTCTGCCCGCTCTTCCATTGCGACAATCGAACCAGTTCTAAATTTCGGTCCGCTGCCAGCTTCTCAATCTTCGAAAGCCTGTCTAGGTGACGAGGGGCTAAAAGCAACGCAAAGAAAGAGTATTTTGCCTTGAGGTGGCAGTAAGCGTCAAAGAGAATCTCCTCTTCCCCCGCATGCGTACTGCCGGCCACCCAAAGAAATGTGTTGCTCCCGAGCGCTTTTCTAAAGAAATCTGCTTCCCCCGCGAACACTCCCTTCGGGAACCAGTCATATTTTAGATTTCCAGAGACATGAACAGTGTCTGGCGCAGCGCCCAAACTGATAAAACGTTCTTTCGCCTGTTCGTCCTGGGCAAGAATTCCCTTGAGACGTCGCAAGACCGGCGCTAAGAATAGTTGGACACGGCGATATTTTGGAAACGCGCGGTCTGAAATGCGTCCATTCACAATCCATGCAGGAATTTTTCGGTCGGACAACTCAAAAATGAGATTCGGCCAAATCTCGGTTTCGAATAGAATCACGCGCTCGGGCCGAACAGCATTCAAAAAACGCTTCACCGCAAAAAATCCGTCGATCGGACAGTATAAGACCGTATCATCGTCCGAGCGATTTTTGAGAACCGTTTCCCTTCCGGTTGCCGTCGTGGTGGTGATTAAAAAATGTTTATCTGGCCAATTTTCTTTGAGTGCTTTTAAAAAAACCATGGCCTGGGCCGCCTCACCCACCGAAACCGCGTGAATCCACACCACTGATTTTTCGCGTAGTTTCTGCTGGATTTGAATCGGTACAAATCCAAACCGCTCGCGTAGCCCGCCTTTAAATTTCCCCTTCGCAATAAAAGTTGGGAGATAAATTAAAGAAAAAATAAAAAAGCCGACGTTATAAATAAATCTAAGCATGCGGATGCGCCTTGTCGTAAGCTTCCTTTAGCCGTTCACTCGAAACGTGCGTATAGATCTGAGTCGTTGATAAGTTGGCATGTCCCAACAACTCCTGGACCGAGCGCAAATCGGCCCCCTTATTTAAAAGATGGGTCGCAAACGAGTGCCGAAGCGTGTGCGGCGACACGCCTTCCTTGCGACAGGTCTGTTCTACGTATTTGTTCACGAGGCGCGAAACACTGACCGGCGTTAAACGCGAGCCGCGGCTATTAGGCGAGTGATTTAAAAATAAGGCTTTCAGATCCGATTTGCGGTTTTTCTTAAAATCTTCTTTTTGGCGCAATTCCAAGTACCGTCGAACGCTCTGCAGCGCCTTGTCGCCAATAGGGCAAATCCGCTCCTTTTTTCCTTTTCCCATCACCTTGCAAGCGCCGCCGATAAAATCAATTCCGTCGATATTTAAACTCACAAGCTCGGAAACGCGCAGGCCTGTGGAGTAGAGCGTTTCAAGAATAGCTTTATCCCGCCGACCGGACAAATCATCCTCCGGAGATTCCAAAAGCGCCACCACTTCATTTTCATCGAGCACCATGGGCAATTTTTTATCGAGCTTCGGACTTCTCAAAAGCCCCATTGGATTTTTGGAAAGATACCCTTCCCGGTTTAAAAATTTAAAATAAGTTCTCAAAACCGCCATCCGTCGAGCCACGGTTCTTTTGGATAAATCCTCTTCTTTGAGGCGGGCTAAATATCGCCGCAGAGACAAGACATCCACATTTTCTAAAGACGCTTCCCCTAAAAATAAATAAAACTCTCTTAAATCGTGCGTGTAGCTGACGAGCGTATGGCGGGAATAATTTTTTTCGGCTTTTAAATAGTTGATGAATTTAAGCGTGTGTCGTTCCACTACGAATCTTCGATGGAATCGTTTTTTTCTTCTTTATCAGCGGGAGCAGCCCCTTCGGGCTTCGGAAGGCGATTGGCGATGAAATTGCAATCTGGGTAGCGCGTGCATCCAAAAAAAGATCTGCCCTTACCCATTTTGGATCGGCGCTGAACAAGCTTTCCTTGCAGACATTGTGGGCACGGCACGTTAGTCGAAATCGACTTTGCATTTTTGCAGTCCGGCCAGCCGGAGCACGCCATAAACTTGCCCTTGCGGCCCCATTTAATCACCATGGGCTTGGCGCACTTTTCGCAAATTTCGTCTGTAGGCTCCGCCTCGCGCTTCACGCTTTCCATTTGAGTCTTCGCCAAGTCCATCTGTGTGCCAAAAACGCCATAAAAATCCTTCACGGCGGTGATCCATTTCAATTGTCCCTCTTCAACCTTATCCAACTCTTCTTCCATGTTGGCGGTAAATTCGTAGTCCATTAATTTTGAAAAATGCTTTACAAGCAGATCGGTAACGAGCATTCCCAAATCACTTGGGATCAGACTTCCGCCCTCACGACGCACATAATCGCGTCCGGTGATGGTGGAAATTGTCGGAGCGTACGTCGATGGCCGTCCAATTCCATTTTCTTCGAGCGCTTTCACGAGTGAAGCGTCGGTGAACCGGGCTGGGGGTTTTGTGAAATGTTGTTCCGGTAAGAGCTGGAGCAGTTTTAAAATTTCTTTAGGCTCGAGTGTGGGCAGAGGATTCTCTTCTTCCTCAGCTTGACCACGAACCGCAAGGTAGCCTGGGAATTCAATCCGGCTTCCGGCCGCGTGAAACGTGTATTCTCCAGCCGTAATATCCGCGCTATCTTGCCCGATTTGAGCGGGCGTCATTTGGCTCGCGAGTGCGGTTTCCCAGATCAGCGAATACAACTTAAATTGATCCGGAGCCAAATACTGCTCGATGTCTTTTGGTCGTCTTAAAATGGAGCTCGGACGGATCGCTTCGTGCGCGCCTTGCGCATCTTTTTTGGATTTATAAAAATTGGGTTTTTCCGGGAGATAGTCCTTTCCGAATTCTTTGGAAATAAATTCACGGATTTCGCTCACGGCGGTGTCTGCCATTCTCACCGAGTCTGTTCTCATGTAGGTAATCAAACCCACGCTTCCCTCAGACCCTAGCTCCACGCCTTCGTACAACCCTTGAGCCGTGCGCATGGTTTTAGCGGCAGGAAACCTTAAAACGTTGTAAGCAGCCTGCTGAAGCTTACTCGTGGTAAACGGCGGGTACGGATTCTTTTTTTTCTTCTGATGCTTTATTTCGCTGACAATAAAAGGGAGAGATTTGGTAGCAATTAGAACCTGATCGGCTTGCGACTTCGATTTGATTTCCGCTTTATCAGGGCCGATTTTATCGAGCTTAGCCTTAAAGACGTTCCTTTTGCCTTTTTCTTTTTCAAGCTCCGCTTCAATCGACCAGTATTCTTCCGCCTTAAAAGCTCTGATTTCACGCTCGCGATCAACAATCAGTCTAAGCGCCACTGACTGCACTCTACCCGCCGATAACCCTCGGCCCACTTTTTGCCAGAGTAGTGGGCTTAAATTGTAACCAACCAAACGGTCGAGAACGCGCCGGGCTTGCTGAGCGTCCACACGGTTCATGTCAATTTCGCCGGGGTTTTTAAAAGCGGCTTGAATGGCTTCTTTCGTGATTTCGTTAAAAACAACTCGTGTGCATTTTTTTCCTTCGCCCAATACATTTTTTAAATGCCAGCTAATGGCCTCCCCTTCGCGGTCAGGGTCACAGGCGAGAACAAGATTCTCTTTTCCTTTGGCAAGAGCCTTGAGTGCCGTTAAAACTTTTTTCTTATCTTTCGAGACGATGTATCTAGGCGTAAAATCGTTATCGATGTCGATTCCCATTTTGCTTTTAGGCAAGTCGATCACATGGCCCATGGACGCGGCCACATCAAATCCGGGTCCTAGATATTTTCCGATGGTTTTGCACTTTGCGGGAGACTCTACGATCACAAGCGTTCCCGCCCCCTTGGACTTGGAAGCGGTGGACTTCTTTTTAGGTGACGCTCCGCCGCCCACAAAATTCACAATTTCGAGCTCATCGCCATTTTCAACGCGGCAGGTTGCAAATTCCTCTCGAGGAATAATTTCTAAATTTTTCTCAATGGCCACTCTCTGCTTTTCGATGCCAAGCTTTTTTAAAAGCCCTTCAAGCGTGAGCGCTTCATCTAGCGATTGCTTCTTTCCGTTTAATTTAATTTCAATCACTTAAATCGCCCTTTCAAAAAAGTTCCCGGGTTTTCTACGGATAAACCCTTTCATCTCAAGCTGTGTCAGCTCTACAATCGCCTCAGAGGCAGGCACTCCCAGCGCTTCAATTAAATCATCAGTCAGCGCAGGCTGGCGTTCTAAGCGAGCGAGAATGATTTTTTCTTTTTCATTCAAAAGATTTGGGTCGACAATTTTAGCCTGACGGGAAAATTGTGGCTCAGCTAACACACCCGAAATTTCATTGAGCACGTCCTGCGCAGAAAGCGCTAGCTTTGCGCCTTGCTTTAAAAGTGCGTGCGTGCCTTCTGAACGCAATGAATCAACCGGGCCCGGCACCGCAAACACTTCCCGGTTTTGGTCCAGTGCCGAGTCCACCGTGATCAGCGCGCCGCTTCTTTGCATAGCCTCAACCACCACCACTGCACGCGACAAGCCGCTGATGATCCGGTTTCGGACTGGAAAGTACTCGGGTCTTGGCATTACGTCCATAGGGTACTCCGAAATGATCGCGCCACTTTGAATCATTTTTTTAGCTAGTTTTTCGTGTGTTTTCAAAACGCCATGCGTAAGACCGCCGCCCAACACACCCACCGTCAAACCTCCTCCGGCGAGCGCTCCCTCGTGTGCAGAGGCGTCAATTCCCATGGCCAACCCGCTAACCACGACGGCACCAAGCTTTGCAAAGTCCTGCCCAAAAAGATGCGCCATCCGGATCCCATAATCCGACGCACTTCTAGACCCTACCAGTCCTATGGCCGTGAGTGAATCACCCGGAAGATTGCCCATCACATACAACGCCATCGGCGGGTCGTAAATTTCCTTCAGCAAAGCGGGGTACGCCTCATCAAAAAAACCAATTACAGCCGCGCCGCGATCATGCGCTTTCTGAATTTCAAGCTCTGCTTTTTTTAAAATATCTTGTGAAAAAATTTGTTCGAACGAAACATGGGTAGAGCGAGGTATCTCTTTGAACTCTGAGAGCTCTGCGGACCAAATCCGGTCGAGTGACCCAAATTTATCTAAAAGCTTTCGAAATGTCGCGGGCCCCAAGCCCTGCACCAGTGACAGCGCCACGCATTTTTTTAAATCGTCAGAAACAAGCTTCAAAGTTTCACCGTTTTTAAAATGAGTTCCGCTACTTCCCCGGGGCGCAAACCATCTGTTTTAAATTGATACTCTGCCTTTTCATAAGTCGGCAAGCGAAGGGCCATGAGACGTTCGATTTCACCGAGCACATCTGGAGTTTGCAAGAGCGGCCGGTGACGCGAATCTTTTACCCGACTGAAAACCGTTTCGGGACTCGCAAACAAAGCGATCATCACCGCATTTTTTTGGAGCATTTCAAAATTCTCAACATCCACCACCGCGCCACCTCCGGTCGTGATCACAAGCTCATCTTTTTCGGAAAGCTCTCTCACCGCTTCTTTTTCTAGCTTTCGAAAGGCCGCTTCACCTTGCGCTTCGAAAATTTCGGATATTTTTTTTCCGCTTTCTTTCTCAACCATCTGATCAATGTCTACCCACGTCCGGCCAAGCAGCTTCGCTAGCGCTTTTCCGACGCTCGATTTCCCGGTGCCCATAAAACCGATGAGCACGACGTTTTTTGAATTCATGCAGATTTAAAAATTTTTGATCTGTTTTAAATAGCCATCGTAATTGCGGCGAGTTTCTTTGAGGCTGTCTCCGCCGAACTTTTCCAAGTAAGCATTCGCGAGCTCAAAAGCAACCATCGCTTCACCCACCACACCACAGGCCGGAACAGCCGTCACATCAGAGCGCTCTACCGTCGCTACTTCTTTTTTCTTTGTTTGGATATTCACAGAGCCTAGCGGGCTCATCAGTGTCGCATAGGGTTTTGTCGCGGCACGAATCACTAATATTTCGCCGTTCGTCATCCCGCCCTCAAAACCTCCGGCATTGTTTGTTTTCCGGTAAAAACCTTTTTTCTTGTCGTAATAAATTTCATCGTGCAAATCTCTTCCCAGCGTTTCAGAGGATCTAAATCCCTTTCCAATTTCCACGCCTTTAATTGCTTGAATGGACATCACCGCCGCGCAAAGTTTTGCCGTTAGCCGCCGGTCATAATGAACAAAGCTCCCCAAGCCCGCAGGAACATTTTTAGCGAGCACTTCAAAAACACCGCCAATCGTATCTTTGGAAGTTTTAGCTTGGTCCACGCGCGCCATCATTTTCTTGGTAATGGCCGGGTCTGCGCAATGCATCGGCGAAACGGCTGCATTTTTTTTAATTTGCTCAAAGCTCAATTTAGAAGTGTCGCAGGTTACTCCGCCGATATTCACCACATGACTGAGTATTTCAACGCCAAATGTTTTAAGAAAAATCTTACAGACAGCGCCGATAGCCACTCGAGCCGTCGTTTCACGGGCACTCGCACGCTCTAAAATGTCCCGAATATCTCCGCTATCGTATTTCATAACGCCAACAAGATCCGCGTGTCCGGGCCGTGGCCGCTTCACAACCGGCAGTTCATTGATTTTAAAGTCCCGGTTTGGCATGTGCAGCGCGATTGGCCCGCCGATTGTTTTCTGGAAACGCACTCCCGATAAAATCTCGGCTTTGTCCGTCTCGATCGTCATGCGACCCCCACGACCATACCCTTCCTGACGGCGCGCGAGTTCAAAATTAATTTCTTTTTCTTGAACTTCAAGACCGGCAACCATGCCTTCCAAAATAGCGACTAAACTTTTTCCGTGCGACTCTCCACTCGTTAAAAATCGAAGCATTTTTTCTCCTTATGAAAGATGAAGATAATTAAAATAGAGATGAATAATTTGAGGGCCTACAAACATATAACTCACAGCGGCGATCGCAATAAAGGGTCCAAACGGGATTTTCTCTTCACCGGTTATGACTTTAAAAACAATTCCTGCTAACGCACCGATAAAAGAAGAAACAAATAGAGTCCACAAAACTCCCTGCCAGCCCAAAAATGCGCCAATCATCGCCAAAAGCTTCACATCCCCGCCACCCATGGCTTCCTTTTTTAAGACCCATTCAGCAACGGTGCCCAAAACATACAAAAACCCACCACCTAAAAGGATTCCAAAAATAGCCTCGCGCGCTCCGGCCCACCAGACCGCTTGTCCATGCATTTGCGGGAATACCAGTGAAAGCCCAAAACCCGCACCAATTCCGGTCAGCGTAATCCCGTCCGGAATGATTTGATAACGAAAATCAATCACACTCTCAACTAAAAATGCCAGCGTGAGCGCTAAAAAAACAATCCCTTTTAGCGTTAATCCAAACTTCACATAAAAAATGACAAAAAGTGCTGCTGTTAAAAGCTCGATGGCCGGATACTGCCAGGAAATGGGCTTTCGGCAATGACGGCATTTGCCGTTTAGGAGTAGAAAACTAAAGACCGGAATATTATCGAACCACGCTAAGGGTTTTTTGCATTTCATGCAGTGGGATGCGGGGAAAACAATCGATTCTTCTTTGGGGACTCTTAAGATACAGACATTTAAAAAACTGCCGATCAGCGCTCCAAAAACGAATGCAATTATCTGCATTTTTTAAGTGTTTCTAGCATTTGTTCTAACACACCCACCTTCACCCCGGTCCAAAGCCCAAAGGATAGCGCGCCTTGTGCGGCCAGCATACCTAAACCATTTGCGCAAGAAAACCCCAACGCCGCGGCACTCTTCAAAAATGGTGTCTCGGCCGGTGAATAAATTAAATCGTAAACCACGGGCTTGCCTTTAAATTGTTTTAGATCGACGGGGAGCGCATCTTCCGACTTCATCCCGCTCGCTGTGGCATTCACGACGCAGTCCATTTTTTCGGATTTCAAAAACCCAAGATCGCTCACGGCTTCAAACTCAGTTTCAGGAAAGCGTGCAGCGGCAACATCCGCTAGTCCCAGAGCCCGCTCCAGAGTTCGGTTATAAATCCAAACCTTCTCAGCCTCCCCGGAACCCAGCGCGAACGTCACTGCACGCGCCGAACCCCCGGCACCACAAAGAAATATTTTTTTACCGGCTGGCAAAAAATTAAGGTCGTTTTTTAAGGCCCACAAAAATCCGAGCATGTCGGTGTTGTACCCATACAGTCTTCCATCGCGATTCACGACCGTGTTAATGGCGTCCATCGCCCGGTCAATGTCTTCCGGAATCTCGTCAACGTAGCCAATCGCCTCTTCCTTAAAAGGCACGGTGATGTTGACGCCGCCCATCTTGAGCGAACGGATGGCTTCAAAAGCAAGGCCCAGGCCTTCTTTCTGAATTTCAAACGCGAGATACTGCGCATTCAACCCAAAATGCTTAAAAGCGGCATTGTGCATCTGTGGCGACAGCGAATGCGTCACCGGATGCCCAAAAATTCCGTACAGCTTGGTTTCTGAATTCATTTTTAAGACTTCATCCCTAATATTTAAATAAAAAAAGGGGCCGCAATCCCACCGCGCCCCTTTAAAGTTTTACTCTAAAACTTTTAAACCCCGTGGCGGACGCTTCCTTTTTTCTTTTTTGCGGCGTGAGCGTGGATTTTGTTCATCGCGTCCACATACGCTTTGACGCTGGCTTCAATCACGTCTATGCTCACACCCTGCCCGATCACCATTTGGCCGTCCGGGCCTTCCACTTTCACATTCACTTGGCCTTGCGCATCTTTCCCCACTGTCACCGAATGAATTTGGTAATCCAGCAAGCGGGTCTTCGTCTTCACAATTTTATCGATGATTTTGTAAGCCGCGTCTACCGGACCACTGCCAGTCCCACTCATGGAAACCGTCTTCCCCTTTGTCTTGACCTTGATCGAAACCTTAGGGGCTTTTCCGCTCTGCGTCTGAATGCTTAAAAATGCCAGTTCATACGTTTTCTCAACTACTGCTGTGTCGCTTTCAGCGAGCACCAGCAAGTCATCATCAAAAATTTCTTTTTTCTTGTCAGCCAATACTTTGAAATCCGTAAAAACTTTGTCGAGTTCTTTGGTGTTTAATTTGAATCCTAATTTTTGCAGGCGGCTTTCGAGCGCATGGCGACCCGAATGCTTACCCAGCACGAGCTGCGTTTCGCCAAAACCCACGTCTTCCGGGCGCATAATCTCATAGGTCTTTCTCATCTTGAGAAGACCGTCTTGGTGAATGCCTGATTCGTGAGTAAACGCGTTGCGCCCCACAACAGCTTTATTGGGCTGAACAAGCATTCCGGTTAAAGAGCTCACAAGACGGCTCGCCTTACAAATTTGATCCTTGCGCACGTTCGTATACAAATTTGGGAAACTATCTTTGCGGGTATCGAGCGCCATCACAATCTCTTCAACAGCGGCGTTTCCCGCACGCTCTCCAATGCCATTGACGGTGCATTCGATTTGGCGAGCGCCATATTTTAATGCGCTGAGCGAATTCGAAACCGCTAATCCTAAATCATTATGGCAATGAACGCTCACAATCGCGCGGTTAATATTCGGTACGTTTTCAAAAATGCCTTTGATCAATTCTCCAAATTCAAACGGCATGGCGTAGCCGACCGTGTCAGGAATGTTTAAAACGGTGGCACCCGCATCAATCACGTTTTCGAGCACTTCGTACAAAAACTCAGGCTCGGTGCGCGAGGCGTCCTCGGGAGAAAATTCGACTTCGCCAATTTTATTTTTGGCGTGCTTGATTGCCTCACAAGCGATGCGAATAATTTCGTCTTTGGCTTTGTTGAGTTTGTATTTGCGGTGAATTTCGCTAGTCGCCAAAAAAATATGCAAGCGGCTATTTTCAGCGGGCTTCAGACTGTCGATGGCGACATCAATGTCTTTTTGTACCGCACGCGCGAGCGCGCAGATTTTTGGACCTTTGATTTCTTTGGCGATACGCCTTACAGCTGCGGCGTCACCCGGAGAGGTGATCGGAAAACCGGCTTCAATGATATCCACACGCAATTCCGCGAGCTGGCGGGCAATTTCGAGCTTGGCATGCTCGTCAAGGCTTGCGCCCGGAGACTGCTCCCCATCTCGGAGTGTGGTATCAAAGATATAAACCCGGTTTTTATCGTCCATTTACATCCATTTCATCATGCCGCGCAATTTGGTGCCGACTTGCTCGATGGAGTGCTTGTCGTCCGCATGGCGCAATTTTTCAAAGTTTTTCTTGCCCTTCTTGTAATCATCCAAAAATTCTTTGGCGAATTTGCCCTTTTGGATTTCTTTCAATACTTTTTGCATCTCGTCCTTGGCGCGCTTGCCGACAATTCGGGGTCCGCGTGTCAAATCGCCGTATTCGGCCGTATCAGAAACGCGCTTTCTCATTCCCTGGATTCCGGTCGCATAAATCATGTCGGTGATGAGTTTGAGCTCATGCAAGCATTCGAAATACGCGATCTCGGGCTGATAGCCAGCTTTGACCAGTGTTTCAAATCCCGCTTTGACCAGTGCACTCACGCCGCCGCACAGCACAGTCTGCTCACCAAAAAGATCGGTCTCAGTTTCTTCTTTAAATGTTGTTTCGATCACACCCGCACGCGTTCCGCCCAAACCTTTGGCGTAAGCGAGCGCGATTTTTTTCGCATTGCCTGAACCGTTTTGAAACACGGCGATCAAACACGGAACGCCCTTCCCCTCTTCGTACAGACGACGAACGAGGCTACCCGGACCTTTGGGCGCAATCATGAACACGTCCACAAATTTCGGGGGAACAATTTGCTTGAAATGAATGTTAAAGCCATGTGAAAACGCGAGCGCTTTGCCTTTGGTCAAGTAAGGCGCCACATCGTTTCTATAAATTTCAGATTGCAAAGGGTCTTGTGCCAAAATAATAATAACGTCCGACTGCTTGGCGCATTCGGCGGCGCTGACGGGCGCAAAACCATCTTTTTTGGCGATCTCATAATTGGGTCCGCCGGGTCTTTGCGAAACCACCACGTTGATTCCGCTGTCGCGGAGATTTAGCGCTTGGCCGCGGCCTTGAATGCCGTAACCGATCACGCCGACGGTCTTACCTTTTAGATATTTCAAATCCGCATCATTGTCATAATAAATTTTTGCCATGGTGTTCTCCTCGTTAGCTTAATCTTTGGGTGATTTTTTGGACAACGCCACAGTGCCGGTTCTGGCGATTTCAACGATGCCCATTTGTTTAAAAATTTCAAAAAGAGCGAGCGAATTTTCGCGCGACTCGGTGCACTCCACCTCAATGGTTTTGGGTGTTTCTTCTAAAACGTTGATGCGGTATTTTGTAGCCAGCGTCTTGATCTTCGCCTTGATCTCAGGCGTTGTCTTAAATTTGACGAGGGTCAACTCGCGGTCGACATACCCTTCTTCGCTCAAGTCCTGCACTTTGATCACGTCGATGAGTTTGTTGAGCTGTTTTTTTAACTGCTCATGCGTTTTCTCGTCGGTTTTGGCGACCAATGTAATCCGTGAAACAGTGGCGTCGTCGGTCTCGCCCACTGCAAGCGAATCGATGTTGAATCCACGCGCAGAAAAAAGACCGGTCACGTGCGACAAAACGCCGGAGCGGTTTTCAACAAGCACGGACAAAATTCTAGGTTTTTGAGGTGTTGCTTCGTGTATTGCCATAATTAAGCCATGTCCATCATTTGTTCCAACGATTTCCCTGACGGAATCATCGGAAACACGTTTTCTTCTTCGACCACGATAAAATCCAGCACACAGGGCCGGTCGGTGATCGTCTGAGACCAGCGGATCGCGTCTTCCACTTCATTCTTTTTCACAACTCTGCGGCCCGCCGCGCCAAACGCTTCGGCAAGCTTCACAAAATCCGGGTTTCCGTTCATGGTGGAGCTGGAGTAGCGGTGATTGTAAAACATCTCCTGCCACTGACGCACCATTCCAAGATACCCGTTGTTGATAATGGCGAGCTTCACCGGCAGCTTGCTATAAACCGCGGTTGCCATTTCCTGAATATTCATTTGAATCGACCCGTCTCCGGAAATGCAAAGCACGGTGCGTTTTGGATGCGCAAACTGCGCGCCAATCGCCGCCGGGAATCCGTAACCCATCGTCCCCAGTCCACCGCTGGTTAAAAATTGGTTCGGACCGTTTAATTTAAAATACTGCGCGGCCCACATCTGGTGCTGACCTACGTCGGTCGAAACAATGGTGTCGCTACCCAAAATGTCGCAAAGCTTTTGAATCGCGTATTGCGGACGCACAAGCTCCGAGTCATCGCGGTAACGAAGTGGGCTTTCTTTTTTCCAAGATTCAATGGTTTTCCACCAATCCTTGGTGTCCAGTTTTCCAACTAGCTGATTCAATTCTTTTAAAACTTGTTTCACGTCGCCGACAATTGGGCAATCCACCTTCACATTTTTAGCAATGGCGGAAGGATCCACGTCGATATGAATGACCTTAGCATGAGGCGCAAACTTCGCAAGATCCCCAGTGACGCGGTCATCGAATCGCGCACCGATTGCAATTAAAAGATCGCACTCATTCACGGCTTTGTTGGCGTAAACCGTTCCGTGCATGCCAAGCATTCCTAAAAATAAAGGGTGCGTTCCGGAAACGGCGCCCAAACCCATTAATGTGTTTGTGCAAGGAGCTGTGGTTTTTTCAACGAGCTCGCCTAATTCCTTTGCGGCTCCCGAAATAATCACTCCACCCCCCGTATAAATTACAGGGCGCTTCGACTCCATAATCATCTGCGCGGCTTTTTTAATTTGCCCGCCATGGCCTAAGCCAGCTGGCTTGAATCCACGAATGTCCACGGTCTTGGGATATTCAAAATCAAGCGTCGCCAAACTCACGTCGGATGGAAAATCAATCAGCACGGGACCCGGTCTTCCGCTCATCGCCAAGAAAAAAGCCTCCTTGAGAATACGAGGCAGATCCTTCACGTCTTTGACCAAATAATTATGTTTCGTAATCGGACGCGTAATGCCCGTCACGTCCGCCTCTTGGAAAGCATCGCTTCCAATAAAATGAGTTTTGACTTGGCCGGTGATGACAACGAGTGGGATCGAATCCATGTACGCATCGGCAATACCGGTTACGGTATTGGTGGCGCCAGGACCTGAGGTCACGACGACAACGCCGGGCTTGCCAGTTGAACGGGCATACCCTTCAGCCATATGGACCGCGCCTTGTTCATGGCGGACCAAGATGACTTTAAATTTCGCGTCATACAATGCATCAAAAAGCGGCAGGCACGCGCCTCCCGGAAGGCCGAACACATACTCCACGCCTTCTTTAGTAAAAGCTTCCACTACGGCTTGAGCGCCAGTCATTTTAGACATATTTGTTTCCTTCGTTTGAGTGGGAAATTATAGCACGAAGACTAGCTGGGTGTTAAGATTTATAACTTCGGTGTAATCTTTGGCTTATGGCGCAAACAATTTCATAAGGGATGGTTTCCACGTACTGTGAAAGCTCTTTGGCGGTAATCTGGGCGTTATTTTCTCGACCGATGAGTGTCGCAATATCCCACCTTTTAACGTTTGAGGAAGATCCCAAATCAACCAACGTTTGATCCATGGTGACACGACCCGCCACAGGGTAACGTCTTCCTCGAATAATCACGTCTGCTTTGTTTGAAAATCCCACCCAGTAGCCGTGGCTGTACCCAATTGAAAGTGTGGCGATCTTTGTGGGCTTCGAGGCTCGATACGTAGACCCATAACTCACCGCTCGCCCCTTCGGCGTTTCTTTGATAAACGAAACTCTCGCTTTTAGCGACAGAACAGGCTTAAGCTCTCGGTCAAGCGACGAGTCGTTTCCGGGATTAATGCCGTATAGCAAAATCCCGGGTCGCACCAAATTAAAATGTGCATTTTTGAAACGCGCAAGGCCCATACTGTTAGACGCGTGCAGGTATTTGGGCGAAATCCCTATTTTTTGAATGGCCTTCACCGCTTGGTTGAACAAATCAATTTGCCGCTGGGTGTGAATTTTATCGGAATGATCCGCATTGGCAAAGTGAGTGTAAATTCCCTCCACGCTCAAGGTCTTCATTTTTTTGATTTCACTAAAAAGCTTAGCCGCGTCCTCATGCCAAACACCTAGCCGGCCCATTCCGGTGTCGATCTTCACATGGATGGGATAAGCTTGTTTTAAATTGCGGCAAGCTTTGCTAAAAAAATGGGCGTCTTCGATGGATGAAATCGTCGGCGTGATTCGACCGGCCACAAAAAGTGCCGCGTGGCTTGGATGAAAACTACCCAGCACCAAAATTCTGACAGAGGGCAGCACTCGCCTCAGAGCCGCCGCCTCCTGGATCGTTGCGACGCCAAAGAAACGCAGCCCTTCTTTAAACAGGGCTTTTGATATTTCCTCCATCCCATGCCCGTAAGCGTCGGCTTTCACCACCGAAAGAATTTCAGGTTTATGATCAGAGATTCTCTGGCGAATTACGGCTAAATTATTTTTGAGGGCCTTAAGATCAATCTCCGTCCAGGCCATTGGGAAATTATTTTTTGGGGCGCGTGGCATTGCAGTCTCTTTTGTACAAGTAAAGCGGTTCAAGTTTAAAAGGATTATCCCATTTCTTTTTTTGAATCTTAGGCCAGGCGGCATCCAAAATGTTTTGCGCCAGCGGCGTCGCCGTCGTCCACACTTCGCGCCCTATTTTCTTAAAAAATGTTTCCTTCAAAAAAAGAGTGGGCTTGATTAATGTTTTTAAACTGCCGTTTGATTTTTTTTGGTAGAGCGCTCCGTAAACATTTGCCCGCCGTGCATCCAGGCAAACCGGAATAGACGCATTATGCGTGTCACTGCGAAGTGCCATCGCTTCCAGACTCGACACCCCAACGAGCTTCGTTTTCAAAATGTAAGCCATGGTCTTGGCGGTGGTCACCCCAACGCGTAACCCTGTAAATGAGCCCGGCCCAAGTCCCACGACAATGCAACCCAGATCACTCGGAATGAGTTTTGATTCTTTAAAAAGCCGCTCGAGCATTGGGACGAGTTCCGACGAGTGGCGCGTAAAACCATCGGAGCACATTTCACGAATCAGTGCGCGGTCCTCGAAGAGACCAATGCTTAGAATGTCTGACGAACTGTCAAAAGCGAGAATTTTCATTTTTATCTTCTTCTAAAATCAATCTGCCGGTTCTTTGGTCCTAAAATTTTAATGTGAATTTCCGCTCTTTTAGAGGGCAAAAGTTTTTTCTCTCTTCCCGCCCACTCGACTAGCGTCACGCCACCCGCATTGAAACATTCTTCGGCGAACTCCGCATCTACATTCTTCACTTCAGCTAAACGGTACCAGTCCAAATGATAGATTTTTACGCGTCCTGAGTATTCGTGAATGAGCGCAAACGTGGGACTTGCCACCTCAGCCTCATTTTTAACTCCGAGACCCTTGGCAATTCCTTTGACCAGCGTGGTTTTCCCTGCGCCCAAGTCACCAAACAACGCTACCACATCCCCTGGCGTCAATTGCTTGGCAATAGCTAATCCCACTTTTTTAGTTTGTTCGGCTGAGCCGCTTTTAAAAGTGACGGAAGCCGGATTCTTGGAGATTTTTTTGCTGGCCATTTTTAGCTTGAAGCTTAATCCCATTTTTTGAACTTACGACTGCGCCAACCGCACAAACCTTGAACGGTAAATTTTTTAATCGTGCGGCCTGACTGGGTGGAGCGGCAAACAAAAGCTCAAAATCCTCTCCATCAGACAGGGCCTCTTTAAGCGAAACGCCTTTATTTTTGGGAACGCTCTCGCTCCACAACACCGCGCCCACGTGACTCGCCGCACAAAGCCTGAATAGATCCGACGCCAGACCGTCCGACACATCCATCATCGCATGAATTTTTATTTTGTTAACGAGAATTTGCGCTTCTTTGAGTCGGGGTGTAAAGTTTAAATGTTTTTTAGAGGCGTAAGAACCACCCAAAGGCCCCGTCACAAAAAGCTGGTCACCCGGTCTTGCCCCAGAGCGCAAAGCAAGCTTTGAGCGCTCCACTCGACCGGTCAGCGTCACTGAAACGATAAGCTTACTGGAAGCATTGGTGTCGCCGCCCACCACGGCAGCTCCAAAACTCCGCGCCACACTCTCCAAACCCCGGTAGAGCTCTAAAGCGAACGAGCCCGCGCATTTTTTGGGAAGCCCCACAGCCACCACGGCGTGCTCTGGAATTCCACCCATTGCCGCAATGTCACTTAAGTTCACTGCCATCGCTTTGTGGCCTATTTCGTATGCTGACGCTTCCTTTAAACGGAAATGCTTATTCTCAATCAGCATGTCTGCGGTGATCAGCGTGTAAAACTTTTGATCGCGGTTGATCACCGCAGTGTCGTCCCCGATTCCCACGACGACGCCGGCATTTAGCCGCGTGCGGCGCTTTATTGAATCAATCAGCTCAAATTCATTCATCGCGTTTTAAACCGACAAGGCCCGAAACCAAAGCGTCAGACAAACCATAATCAAATTGTGCGTCACATGAACTGTCATCGACGGCACAAGCGAACCTGTTTTTTCGGCAAGCACCGCCAAAAAAACTCCTAAAATTAAAATTGGGAAAAAAGCCGCCAAGTTAAAATGAAGTGCGGCAAAAATGAGTGATGACGCCGCGATCGCTCCCCATGAACCCAGCTTCTGTCGCAGCCCTCCCAGCAAAAATCCTCTAAAGAAAATTTCCTCAAAAATGGGCCCAAGGCCTGCGACAAAAATACTAAAGAATAATAGATAATCCGTCGAAGATTCTTTCAGATAGATCTCCACCACCGCTTGAGGCGCTGGTTCATAGGAAAAATGCTGAGCCACGACCACAACCGCTAACAATGAAATGCATAGAAGCGGCAACATAAAAAGATAACCACCCAGTCCCAGTCGAACATGGTTTAAAAATTTATTCCACGAGAGCCCAAAGTCGCTTGCGGAGTATTTTAATTTCGCACACACAAGCCACAAAATGAGAACTGACACCGTTAAATTGCGGATCAAGCTATTGGCCATCACAAGCACCTCGGTGTTCGCCCATTCCAATCCAAAAAAATAATGGCCCATGAATTGACTAGCAACCATCACCGCTTCCATAAAAAAAAGAAACGCGGTCACGAGCAATACTTCCCGAAATCCCCAGACAGCCGGTGTACGGCTTTGGGCCGATGGCCAAATAGGCTGTTTGCGGAGTTTGCGACGCAGGACAACCGCATTCATAAAAAATCCAGCCGACAAAACGAGAACGATCGTCGCCGAAAAACTTTGGGCGAGCGCTGGCTTCTCTAGAATATTTTTTTTAAACTTTTCTTCCCGTTCATGGAGAGATTCTTTACTCATCCGTTCTACTTTTTTGGATGCGCTGGGCGCTTCGGAAGTGTCTTCGGAACTGCGGCTTACGAGGAATATTCCAGCATATAAAATTAGGGTGGCCGCAATCAGCAGTATCGTGGCCCGGTTTCTGCGAAGCTCTTCTCTAAAGAAGTTCACGGCAGGGTTTTAAATTTAAAAAAAGAAAGCGCAGTTTTGGTGGTGGTTTCGCAGAGCGATTCAAGTGAGACGCCGCGCTTTTTAGCCAGGAATTCAGCATGATGCACCATAAACGCGGGCTCATTGCGCTGCCCTCTTAAATTTTGAGGCGCAAGATACGGCGAGTCGGTCTCAAGCATGATGTGGTCAAGCGGCGCAAAACAAGCCGCCTCGAGTATTGTGCCAGCAGTCTTGTAAGTAATATTTGCTGTAAAGGACGCAAAAAATCCCAAATCCAAAATAGTTTTAAGCTCCTCTTTGCCATACGAAAAGCAGTGGATCACGCCCTTTAATTTACCGCCGGATTCCTGCCGAATAATGTCAGCGGTGTCTTTAAATGCATTCCGGGAATGTACGATCACCGGAGTGTTGGTGTCGACGGCGATTTGAAGCATTCGCGCAAAAACTTTTTTTTGAATTTCAGGCTGAGCTTCGCTTTTAAAATAATCCAACCCGACTTCCCCGATGGCCGCCGGTCTTTTCTCACGAATAAATGTTTCGAGCTCCTTTAAAACCTCTTCGGTTGCTTCGTGCGCCGAGTGCGGATGTAGCCCCGCCGAAAATCGCATGAATGGATGCCTTTTAGCTAAATCACAAGCCTTCTGATTTGTCCCGGCGTCTGTTCCAACATTGACCAGATATCGCACGCCCGCCTCTTGTGCGTTCTTGATGACGGCATCGCGATCGGCATCAAATGCATCAAAGTGGATGTGGCAGTGCGTATCAACTAGCGTGGGTGGCATTTTTCCTCAATCTTTCGACAATCGGCGGCAATTCGTTTAAACACGCGTCAATTTCCGCATCGGTCGTGTAGCGGCCTAGCGAAAAACGAATCGTGGAGCGCACCATTTTTTCAGATAGACCCATGGCCAAAAGCACATGAGACGACTCAACCGACCCCGCCGTGCAAGCTGAGCCCGTGGACACATAAATATTCTTAAGATCCAAATTCATTAAAAGCGTTTCACCGTCTAGGCCATCAAAGGAAATATTGGCCGTGTTATAAACCATGCCTTCCAAATTTCCATTCAGCTGAATCTTGGAAATATTTTTCCGGATCCCCTCGATGAGTTTATCGCGTAAAAGTTTCACACGCTTAACCTCCACCACTGATTTCTCTCGGACAAGCTCGACTGCCTTTCCAAAACCGGCAATCGAAGCGACATTTTCTGTTCCGGGTCGAATATTTTTTTCCTGATGACCGCCGTGCGTTACGGCCTTAATCTTGATTCCTTTTTTTAAGTACAGCGCGCCCACCCCTTTGGGTCCGCAAATTTTATGGGACGAAATCGTAATCATATCCGGACGAACCAAATCTAAATCAATTTTAATTTTTCCGAACGACTGCACACAATCCGTGTGAAATAAAGCGCCCTTTTGGTGGGCTAGACGGGAAGCTTCTTCAATCGGCTGAATCATCCCCGTTTCGTTGTTGACGTGCATGACGCTCACCAAAGCTGTTTGGTCTGTGATGGCTTTTTCGAGCTCAGAGAGAATAATCACGCCGTTTGAATCCACCGGAACAATGCTCACCGGAATTCCTTTTTTTTGAAGGGCCTGCGCCGGATGGAGCACGGATTGATGCTCGATGGACGAAACGACGAGGTGGTTCTTTTTTCCGGACAGCGCTTCCAAGGCGCCCTTAACAGCGAGGTTATTGCCTTCAGTTCCGCCGGAAGTAAAAAGAATGTCTCCCGGCTCGGTTTCTAAAAAATCGGCGATGATTTCGCGGGCTGACTCTACGGCATTGCGGGACGCCTGTCCCTTTTTATGGAAACTTGAGGCATTGCCAAACTCGTGTGACAAATACGGCTTCATCGCCTCAAACACTTGAGGGTCTACAGGGGTAGTCGCGTTGTAATCCAGGTAAGCTTCTATTTTGGGACCTCGATGCGGGGAAACAAGGGTTCGGGTTTTGTAATTTTTCCGCCCTTTTCAAAGTAGCCCCATCGGATCTCAGTTTTACCGCTCGTTTTAGGAATTCCTAAATAATGATTTATTTTATCGGCGGTTTCGGGAATAAACGGTGTCACCGCTTTTGCGGAAATTTGAATGACTTCGAGAAGCTGAACAATCACTTCACGAAGCTCATCGGTTTTTTGTTCTTTGGCGAGTTTCCAAGGAGCTTTGGCTTCAATGTATTTATTGGCCTGACTAATCAAATCCCAAATCGCTGCAATCGCCTCGGAGTACGCGAGGACGGCCATTTTTTCAGAAAGCTTTTGCGGGAGAGCATTGGCAAGCTCTCTCAAAACACCGCCACATTTGAGAGAAATTCCTTCCGGCACATTGGACTCAAAGTATTTCTCACACATTGTCAGCGACCGGCTCACCAAATTTCCAAGATCATTCGCTAAATCCGTGTTGTAGCGTTTGGTGAGCGCTTCCTCACTAAATGTCCCATCTGACCCAAACGGTGTTTCGGCGAGTAGAAAATACCGGTACGCATCGACCCCAAACTTTTGAACAATCGCGGTAGGGTCCGTGACATTGCCGAGCGACTTGGACATTTTCTCACCACCCTGCACCCACCAGCCGTGCGCAAAAATCATTTTTGGCGGCTCAAGTCCAAGCGCGTGCAATAAAATCGGCCAGTACACCGCGTGATGCCTCAAAATATCTTTTCCGATCAAGTGCACGTCCGCTGGCCACCACTTTTTAAACTCAGCTTGCTTTGCCGGTTCGGCAAAATGCACCGCGGAGATGTAATTCACGAGCGCATCAAACCAAACGTAGGTGACGTGCTCGGCGCTCAGCGGCGACTCAATCCCCCATGCCAGACGGCTCTTAGGGCGCGACACGCAAAGATCAGTCAGCGTATTATTCTTAAGAAAACCCAGCACTTCGTTGCGACGCGTTTGCGGCAAGATAAAATTCTCATGCGACTCGATGTATTCGATGAGCCAGTTTTGGTACTTTGAAATTTTAAAGAAATAATTACTCTCTTCTAGTTTTTCGGCAGGACGCTTACAGTCGGGGCAATGAATATCACGCCCCGCCACCTGTTCGGCTCGCACATATTCTTCAGTGAGAAAGGTCTCGCAGGGCGTGCAGTAGTAACCGCTATACACAGCCGTGTAAAGCTCGCCCTTTTTCTCAAGATCGATCCACACTTTTTTCACTGCTTCTTTGTGACGCGGCTCGGTGGTGCGGATAAAATCATCATAGGAAACATTCAGTGTTTTCCAGAGCTCGCGAAACGTTTCAGAAATTTCATCCACAAAAATTTTAGGCTCTTTGCCGGCCGCCGTCGCCGCTTTTAAAATTTTCTGCCCGTGCTCGTCGGTTCCTGTTAAGAGAAGCACTTCTTGTCCGTTCAGACGGTGATAGCGCGCCAGCACGTCCGCGGCAACATTGGTATACGAATGCCCAATATGTGGCTTAGCATTCACGTAATAGAGGGGCGTCGTTAAATAAAATTTTTTAGGCATTCTGCTCCTGCCTGCCGGCAGGCAGGTTCCTTAGGTTATCCCACAAACAAACGAGTGCCGCTTTGGCATTGGCCATACTGTCGGTAATCTGGTCTTTGGTTAGACTTAAGTTTTCTAAAATATAAATCAACTCCTCTTCCGAATGCTCATCGGCGAAGCGTTGTTTCTGATTGCGGCGGTCCGTGTGCCCCAAAATTTCTCCGGCGTCTGCCTTTAGAACCAGCACCTCTCTAAAAAAAGAAATAACGTGGTCAAATGCCGCGCCAATTTCTTTACGCTCAAGACCTGTTGCCTCCGGTGCGCGCAGAATGTCGAACGAACTCTCCGAAATAGTACGAATCATGGCTTCGCCAAATTGCAGAGCGTCCCCTTCCAGCTCTGCGCGCTCGCCGACCGCTGAAAAATAAATGCTTTGCGCGCGCGAACGGATGGTTTCTAAGAGTTGTGAGCCGTCTTTAACCGTCAGCACAAAATAGGTATTGGGTGCGGGCTCTTCAAGCGTTTTTAGGAGTGCGTTTTGCCCCGTGTCATTTAAACGCTCGGCTCCTTCAATCAAAAAAAGCTTGGCCTTGGCTTGAAAGGGCCTTAGGTTCGCCTTGCCGATAGCCTGGCGCACCACTTCGACACTGATTCCCACTGCATCCGCTTCGGGCTCCACGCGGTTAAAATCGGGGTGCGCATTTTGAGAGAGCTGTCGACATTGAATGCATTCAACGCAAGGCGTTCGGCTTGCACTGGGTTTGTCGCAGAAAAGTGCCATGGCCAGCTTCATTACCGCTTCTTTTTGTCCCGAATTTTCAGGACCAATGAATAAAAAGGCATGTGGCACTTTTTGACTCGCCAACATTTTCTGAATACGCTCAAAGGACATTGTTTAGGGCCTTTATAATTTTTTCGTGCACCACTTGAATCGAATCGCTCTCTAAAATCGAAAGACGCTTAAAGCGCCGCGGTTCTTTTTTAGCAATGGCCAAATACCCCTTGCGAACCTTTTGGTGAAACAAAAACGCTTTCTTCTCCATCCGGTCCGCCGGCTTGTGACTCTTGGCTCGTTTCAATCCAATTTCGAGCGGCAGATCAAGAAATAAACTTAAAATTGGCTGAATGCCCTGCGTCGCTTTTTGCCCCAAGGACTCAATCCATTTTACATCTACGCCCGCTCCATAACCTTGGTATGCGACTGTCGCATCAAGCCACCGGTCGCAGAGCACCATTTTCCCCGCTTTGAGCTGTGGCAAAATCACTTCTTCAACCAGCTGCGCGCGCGAGGCCATGTAGAGCAGCGTCTCAACGGTCGGCGTCATGGATTTATTTTTATTATCCAACAAAATCTGGCGAATCCCATCCCCAATGGCCGTGCCACCCGGTTCGCGCGTCAAAAAAACGGGAACGCCCTTCTTCTTCAGATAATCTTGAAGAAGCTTTATCTGAGTGCTTTTTCCGGCGCCTTCGTTGCCTTCGAGAGTAATTAAGAGGCCTTTACCCAATTGGTGCTCCCGTCCTTGTTGTCCTGCGCCTTCAATTGATACTGCCCCAGCATTTTACTCCGCACGGCGTCCTTTAGAGGGAAATCTTTCGTTTGCTTCGCTCGATCATAGTCGGCCATGAGCGCTTTAACTTCCGCGCCACCATCAATCTTCGCGTCTTGAAATGACAATCCAAGTATCCCGGACAGGACTGATAGTTTTGTTCGCAGCGCCTCTTTTTTAGTTTTAGAATCCGCTTTCCATCCAGCATCCACAAGCTCATGCAGAACGCTGATGGCTTGAGGGGTATTAAAATCATCGTCCATCGCAGCTTTAAATTTCAATTCAAAAGCTTCGGCCGTCTCGTCAGCGCCGGCACCACTAGCCGATCCTTCGGCTTGCGTCATCCAGTAATTTACAAATCGCTCGCGAACCGATTTTTCCATTTCCATTTTTTTGGGACTGTAATCCAGCGGCGCGCTGTAGTGCGTTCCTAAAAATAAAAACTTAAGCTCTTCGATGCCAGATTCGCTGTATTTTTCTTTGATCGTATTTAAGCTGATAAAATTCTTAAGCGACTTTGACATTTTCTGCTCATTGATCGTAATGAGCCCATGATGAATCCACGTATTTGCAAACCGACTCCCTGTCACACACTCGCTCTGCGCAATTTCATTCTCATGATGCGGGAAAATGAGGTCGCGACCGCCGCCGTGAATATCAAACGTCTCGCCCAAATATTTCATGCTCATCGCCGAGCATTCGATATGCCACCCCGGCCGACCCTTACCCCAAGGACTATCCCAGTAAGGCTCTCCCTCTTTCACGCTTTTCCACAGCGCAAAATCAAGCGGGCTTTTCTTTTTTTCATTTTTTTCGATGCGCACATTTTGCATCATCGCTTCTTTTTGTTGATGCGAAAGCTTGCCGTAGCCTTGGAAGGCATTCACGTCAAAGTAAACATCACCGCCGGCAGCGTAGGCCGAACCTTTTTCGAGGAGCTTCGTGATCAACCACTGCATGTCCGGAATGTGTCCCGTCGCTCTTGGCTCAACCGTCGGCGCCTGGATTCCGAGGGCTTCTAAATCTTTTTTATAGAGAACGTGGTATTTCTCGGAAACAGCACTCACCTCGGCAAGCAAATCAGAGGGCTTTGACTCTTTCGCCTTTTCGATGATCTTATCGTCCACATCGGTGACGTTTCGGATAAACGTAACTTTATAGCCACTGTATTCCAAGTAGCGGCGCATCACCTCAAAACAATACGCCGAACGCAAGTGCCCGATATGTGGCTCGTCGTAAACCGTCGGCCCGCAAACGTACATCTTCACTTCGCCCGACTTAATTGGCTTTAATTCTTCTTTTTGCTTCGTTAGCGAGTTATAGATTTTTAATGGCAAGATTCGGACTAACTCTTATGCTTTTTGACTTTTTCGGAGATCCCAAAATCTTTCAGCTCTCCTTCAATTTTATCAATTTCATGCTGAAACTTCTCAAGCGCCTGGGTGAGCGGGTCGGGTAGGTTTGTGTGATCCAAGTTAATTCCAAAAACTTTTTTACCTTCGCGACTCGTAATCCTCCCAGGGACCCCCACAACCGTCGAGTGAGCCGGAACGTCCCGCACGACGACTGCGTTGGCTCCTACACTCACGTTGTCACCAATATGAATATCCCCCAAAACTTTTGCGCCTGCCCCCACCACAACGTTATTTCCGAGTGTCGGATGACGCTTTCCTTTTTGCTTTCCCGTTCCACCAAGCGTCACCCCTTGAAACAGCGTCACGTTATTGCCAATCACCGCCGTTTCGCCGATCACAACCCCCATGCCGTGATCAATAAAAAGTCCTCTGCCGATTTTGGCGCCCGCATGAATTTCAATCCCCGTCAAAAACCGGGCCATCTGCGATATAACTCGGGAAATAAAAAGAAATTTTACTTTGTAAAAAAAACGTGAGACGCGGTAAAAAAATATCGCGTGAAGCCCGGGGTAAGTCAGAATAACCGCAAGCTTCCCCGTTGCCGCCGGATCACGCTCAAGAGCAGCATGGATCTCGTCTTTAAAGAAAATGCTGTAGAGAAAAACTTTCGTGACAACAATCACGAGAATAAGAGCTGTGATATTTAAAATTAGGTTTGTCACTTTTTGACACTCGCTACTGCGAAGCAGGCGATCGCTTGTTTTTTGCCGATAGCACCGAAACCTTCATTGGTTTTGGCCTTAAGCCCCACATTTTCTATTTCAATCCCTAGCAGTTTAGCAACATGCGCGCGGATAGAGTCCTTAAATGGACCGAGCTTTGGCTCTTCAGCGACAAGGGTTGCATCCACATTTTGAAGTTTCATTTTTTTCCGTTTCAATTCTTTGATCGCGGCTTCCACAAAAATCCGGCTGTCTGCATTTTTATAGCGCGGGTCGGTATTAGGAAAGAATTCGCCAATGTCCCCAAGACCCGCAGCGCCCAAAATAGCATCCGTCAGCGAATGCAAGAGCACGTCTGCGTCAGAGTGGCCTACTAGCCCTTTTGAGTGCGGAATTTGAACCCCGCCCAAAATCAATTTTCGCCCTTTTTTAAGCGCGTGAATGTCGTAACCGATGCCAACGTTCAAAGAATTCTAAATCCTCCGGAGTGGTTATTTTAATGTTTTTTGGGTCTCCCGTCACGACATTCACTACCTGAGAGCTGCCGTCAAAAAGAGCGGCTTCATCCGTCGCCTGGAAAGCCTTCTGTCCAAGGGTCTTGTAGCGTTTAACTAGAATCTCTTTCTTGAAGACCTGTGGCGTTTGCGCCAAATATAACGAATCCCGGTTTTCGGTTTTAATCACACGTCTCGTCTTTAAATTCACCCGCTTCACCGTTGCTGTGGCGGGTAGCGCGCAAAGAGCACCTCCCGACCGAAGCGCTTCTTCAATCGTCCGCTGGACAACCGGTCCCGAAATGAGCGGACGCGCCGCATCGTGAACCGCTACCCAAGCGCAGGACGGCGACACTGCCTGTAGCGCATTCCAGACCGATTCCGCACGAGTCGCTCCTCCCACCGCAAGATCAGCAGAAATTTTAAATTTTTTTAAAAGCTTTTTTGCCTTCTCCATCATGGATGGGTCGAGCGCGACAATCATTTGAAAAAAAGGATACGCTTTTTTGAGGGCGAAGAGCGTGTGAATAAAAAGAGGCTTCCCCGCAACCTCGACAAAGGCCTTGGGTGTTTTCTGTTTAAGACGAGTTCCGCGGCCGGCGGCAGGAATAATGGCCGCGACGGTATACTTAGCCATCGAGCTTCGCAAAAATCATTCGACCCGCGGCGGTTTGCAATACCGAGGTCACGGTTACTTTTTGCAGCATCCCCAGAGATTTGCGCGCATTGTCCACCACCACCATGGTGCCGTCGTCCAGGTAGCCAATGGCTTGATTGGGCTCTTTGCCTTCTTTCACAAGCTTCACGTCCATGGTTTCATTGGGAAGAATCACAGGTTTTAAGGAGTTAGCCAGCTCATTAATATTTAAAATTGTGACGCCCTGAAACTCGGCAACTTTGTTCAAGTTATAATCGTTGGTCAGCACGCGCCCGCCCAGCAGCTTCGCGAGCTTCACCAATTTTTCGTCAACCGATGAAATTTCCGGAAAATCCTCTTCGTGAATGCGCACGCTTAAGTTTTGCGCTTTTCTAAGCTTATTCAAAACATCCAAGCCTCTCCGGCCCCTGACGCGCTTGAGTGAGTCTTGCGAGTCCGCCACCTGCTGCAGCTCTTTGAGCACGAACCGAGGGATCACAATCCGCCCTTCTAAAAACTTCGTCTGACAAATATCATAGATGCGGCCATCGATAATAACGCTGGTATCAACAAGCAGCACAGCATCTTTCTGATCCTGACGATCGAATTTGATGTACGGGATGATTAAATTAAATTCGTCACGACCGCGCATCGAAAAAACCATTCCAAGATAGGACAGCACTAAAACTAACACTAGTTTGATGGCGCCCTTCAAAGCATGATCAAGCTCAGGAATCAAATCAATAGCGCCCACTAAAAAATTGCAAACAATCAGCGACAGAATAAGCCCAAACACCGCCGCAGACAGGCCTCTGAGAGAGACTTTACCAAGCGCGTGCTCCAAAAGAACAATGGAGCTGGACCCTCCGGCGCCAATCAAACCGCCGATCAAACCCTGGTAGGTTCCAAAACCGTAAAAGGCGCAACCCAACTGAAATCCAACAATCGTGCTGATCAGGATAAAAAGTGATCGAATAAATCCAAATGTCATCGAATTAATACCTCTTCAACAACTTCCACGGATGCGCCTTAATGTCCTCTGAAAATGCTTCCAAATTCTTGGCAATTTTGTCTTCCGTGAGAAGTTTTCCGACAGTCCCCTCACCGTTCTTCAATCGAGCCAACACAATTTTGGCGGAAGCCGCGGCGTCTTTTAAATCTTCGCTCACCTGCACAAAATTCTTCGCGACAACGCTTGCGTTTCCAAAGGTGCTGTCCGCATTCACAAAAGTGCCTTTTGCGGCCTTCTTAAAATCGGGATCTGACACAACCTGATTCACATGATCTATCGCGTCTTCCATTTTGGCGATCAATCGACTACCGGATTCGGCCAAATCGGAAACCACGGAGGACCGACTCCCTACAAGCAGCCCGTTTTTATCAATTGCGGGCTTTCCGCTTTGACCGGGATTAATTTCAACGTACTTTTCACCCAAGAGACCCAGCGAGCTAATGCGCACCTGAGAATCTTCATCGATCACGACCTCGCGGTTGATGCGGGCCATGAGCTCAATCTGAGTTCTACCATCCTGACTGCGAACGATGTTGGTGGCAGTAATTTTACCGACATTCACACCCGCCAAACGCACGGGCGCGCCGGTTTCGATCCCGGAAACAAAATCAAATAAAAACCGGACGTCATAGCCCGGCTTCCAATAAAAATCTCCGGCCTTCGCCACCAAAACGGTGAGCGCCACCAGCGCCACCACCACAAAGATACCAACTTTTAATTCAAAATTTTCTGTCTTCATGCGAACTCTTTTCTCCCTTTATTATAGCATCCGTGATCGGCCCAGAAGCCGACCCGTTGATAAATTGCTGAACCACTGGATCTTTTGAATTTCGAATATCATCGGGCGTCCCAATGTGAATGATTTTCCCCTGGTACATCATGGCAATTCGGGTCGCAATTTTATAAGCGCTGACCATGTCGTGCGTCACAACGAGCGACGTCACTTTTAATGTTTCGTTGTCATGAAGCCGGACAATGAGATCATTGATCGCGTCGGCCATAATCGGATCAAGTCCGGTGGTTGGTTCGTCGTACAACAAAATTTCGGGGCGCATACAGATCGCACGCGCTAGCGCGACACGCTTTTTCATGCCGCCGGAGAGTTCGGAGGGCTTCATTTCCTGAATACCCTTAAGCCCTACAAGCTCCAAAGATTCCTCCACGCGTTCGTAAATTTCTTTTGGTTTCATGCTGGTGTGTTCAATCAAATTAAAACCCACATTTTCACCCACCGTCATCGAATCAAACAATGCCGCGCCCTGAAATAGCATCCCAAAACGCATGCGCAGTTGATTGAGTTCTTTGAACGGTAAATTCGACACGTTGACTCCGTCCACCAAAATTTCCCCGCTGTCGGGCTGAATCAAACCAATGGTGTGCTTTAAAAAAACACTTTTCCCACAACCGGAGCGACCAATAATCACGAGCGTCTCACCCTTTCGAACTTCGAGGCTTAGTGAGTTTAAAACCGTTCGCCCGTTAAATGCCTTCACCACATTTTTAGCTTCAATCATAAGATTGCTCATGCGATGAAATAAAAAATCATTGTGAATAAAGCATCTGACGCAATGATAAGAATAAACGACGTCACGACCGCCTTGGTCGTTGCGTTGCCAACTCCTTCAGCACCACCCTCCACCCGCATTCCCTCAAAGCAAGCAATGGTTGAGATGATGGACGCAAAAATGAGCGACTTGAATAGACCGGTAAAAATATCCTTTAGAACCAGGGGGTCAAAACTCATTCGAATGTACAACGCATGCGTTAATCCCAATTTATAAACACAAACCAAATACCCCCCAAAAATACCGATCATGTCGGCGTAGATGGTTAGAAGCGGGAGCATGGTAAAGAGCGCAATGAATCGCGGGGTTACAAGGTATTTAATTGGATTTGCGGCAAGCGTTTCGAGCGCGTCAATCTGCTCGGTGACTTTCATACTGCCTAGTTCCGCTGCAATCGAGGCTCCCACACGGCCCGCAACCACAAGCGCCGTGAGCATGGGGCCGATCTCGCGCGTCATGGAAATGGAAACAAGGCTAGGGATATACATCTTCGCTCCCACCTTGCTCATTTGATAAGCACTTTGAAAAGCAATGACAACACCGATAAAAAGACTCGTCAGCGTTGCAATGGGGAGAGAATCCACACCAATTTTCACCATTTGTTGGTAGGTCTGCTTCGGTCGAAAGGGCGGCAACGCAATCCACATCAAAGTCCTTAAAAAGAGCGTGGTGGCACCCCCCGCATAATTGATAAACACCAACCCCTTTTTCCCTGCTTTTAAAATAAACTCTTTCAAAAAATCTCCTTAAAATTTCATCTTATGCTCAACGCCGACGATTTCTTCGTCTTGACGAACGTCCACTTTAATCGACTCCTGACCCAGCAGACGGTATTCAAAACCAACTTCCACCTTCTGCTTTTCAGGATCTTCATTTAAAACATCGCTTTCATCTTGGTTAAACTTCCGGAAACGTACTTTTGCGCCGTCGCTGAGCGAGTGTTCCATCACAAACTCAGTCTTGTCGTTAAAATCCTTCGGGCGGCTAAATTCCCAATTTTCCGTCACAACCGTTTCTTGCGCGGAGCCTCCGGCAACCAATGCCCGGTAGGTGTGGCCTTTAAATAAATCTTTCACTTCGAGCGACGCATCTGGAATTTTCATAGAGGAGCCGTCCTCTAAAATCATACGCGAGCCGGTGAGTCGAACAAGTGGATAAGCACCTGTCGCATTGATCACCATGGACTTAAACCGCCGCTCACTCACCCAGCCGTCATAAATACTCACATGCGCGTCCACCGCAGGCGCCCAGGGGCTTCCTGAAAACCGCAAATCCAAATCCACGCTGCCCGATTGCGTCATATGTTTATCGGCGTTTAAAAATTCAGCCACGTTCGAAAGTGGGAAATTCGTTGCCTTGAGCTGAAGATCTAGCGCAAAGTCTTCGAGAAAATCAACCTTCCCATCCAAATGAACCCCACCCAATAAATCAGTGCTATGAATTTCAAACTTTTCCGAGGAGAAAGAAAAATCAAAAGAAGATTCGCGGCTCATCGGCTTCCAGTCCACCACGGTTCCTTCGGTTTTAAACTGCCCCACGAACGAATTGCTATCAAAACGGTCCCCCGACTCAAAATGACCGCTCGCGCGCAACACCGTCGAAAAATCTGCACCGTTTAAATTCATGTGAGAGACCGGTAATTGCAATTCAAACGAGTCATCCACAAAACTAATATCCACACCCTCAAATTTCATGGGCGGATTTCCAATAGAAAGGTTCATACCCTCAATTTCCACACGAATCCGGTTTTTTTGGGAAACAAGCCAATCCTTGAGCCACTCCATAAAACGAAAACGGGTTTTTCGTAAGCCCACTCGCGGATGCCAAAATATCTCCGGTTTCTTAAAGCTGATTGTTAATTTTGAATGAGTGTTTTTAGAAATAATATCCATGAAACTATATTGGAAGACAATGGATTTTGCTTTAAAAAGCAAGGATTGATCGACGGACATAGAGGCCTGACGGATTTCTAGGTCATCAAATGCGATCATTCCAAAAATATTCCCTCGAATGTGGCCAATGTGGATATCCAGATCCGCTCCACGACTCACAGCGGATTCGAGGATTCGCGTAGACTCGCGGATCAACAATTCTTTACGCTCTTTCACAGCAAAAAAAAGAAGCGCCAAGAGAACGGTTAGAATTAGTAATTTCAGAAACCATTTTCTGCGCTTCTGAGATTTAGTAGCTGAGATCAACGCGCAACTTTGGCGGCACCCTGCTCAAACGACAGGTGCTCCTCGTCTTTGACCGTAATGAGAATCATTTCATTAGGCTTTATGCGCTTGGCGATCAACTCTTCGGCCATTGGATCCTCAACGTAGCGCTGAATCGTGCGCTTGAGAGGCCGCGCACCATAAGCTTGGTCAAAGCCTTTGTTTATTAAGAATTCTTTGGCCTTTTCATCGAGCTGAATTTCGATTTCACGCTCGCTCAAACGCTTGCGGAGATTATTGATTTCGATATCGATAATCTTTTCAAGATCCTGGCGAGTCAAGCGCTGGAACACGACCGTGTCATCGACGCGGTTCAGAAATTCGGGCTTAAACGCCTTTTTAACTTCGTCCATCAAACGATACTTCATATCTTTGTGATCCGTAGGATTTTCGGATGTCTTAAAACCAATGCTCCCCTGCTTCCTCAAAAGATCCGCGCCGATGTTGGACGTCATGATGAGAAGCACGTTCCGAAAATCGACTTTGCGACCCAAGGAATCCGTAAGCCGGCCCTCTTCGAGAACCTGAAGCAGCATATTAAAAACATCCGGGTGTGCTTTTTCAATTTCATCCAGCAGCACAATGCAATACGGCCGACGACGAATGCGCTCCGTGAGCTGGCCGCCCTCTTCGTAACCCACGTATCCGGGAGGTGCTCCCACAAGACGCGAAACGTTAAATTTTTCCATGTACTCGGACATATCAAAAGTAATCAGCGCATTTTCATCGCCAAACATAAATTCAGCCAAGGCCCGCGCGAGTAACGTTTTTCCAACGCCGGTGGGTCCTAGGAATATAAATGACCCAATCGGGCGGCGGGGATCTTTAAGCCCTGCGCGTGAACGACGAACCGCGTGTGCAATAGCAGAGATCGCTTCTTCCTGACCCACCACATGGCCTCTTAAGTCATCTTCCATGCGCAAAAGACGGTTGCTTTCTTTTTCTTCAAGACGGGTAATCGGAATATTCGTGATCTTTGCAATCACTTTGGCAATCTCGTCTTCACCGATCTCAATTTCAATTTTAGAACGGGATTCAATCCACTCTTTTTTGGTGCGATCGAGCAATTTCTTGGCTTCGCGTTCTTGATCGCGAAGTGCCGCCGCCTTTTCAAAATCCTGCTCTTTGATGGTGTCTTCTTTTTCGCGGCGAATCACTTCGAGCCGTTTCTCCAAATCTTTGACCTCGGGGGGTGACGCGTGCGTTGAAAGACGGGCATGAGCACCGGCTTCATCAATCACGTCAATGGCCTTATCTGGCAGAAAGCGCCCGGAAATATAACGGTCTGAAAGTTTTGCTGCCGCTTCAATGGCGGAGTCCAGAAAACGAACTTTGTGATGAGCTTCATATTTGTCACGAAGACCGCGTAAAATTAAAATAGTTTCTTCCACCGATGGCGGTTCCACCATGATGGTTTGAAAGCGCCTCTCAAGAGCTGCGTCTTTTTCGATGTATTTGCGGTATTCATCAAGAGTGGTCGCGCCAATGCACTGCAACTCGCCGCGCGCTAAGGCCGGCTTTAAAATGTTGGAGGCGTCAATGGCGCCCTCCGCTCCACCCGCACCCACCAGCGTGTGAAGTTCGTCCACGAAAATAATAATATTGTCCGAGCGTTTAATCTCATCCATCACCGCCTTGATGCGCTCTTCAAATTGACCGCGGTACTTTGTGCCGGCAACCATGAGCGCTAAGTCGAGCGAGATCACGCGTTTATTTTTTAAAATTTCAGGAACGTCACCGCTAATGACTTTCTGGGCGAGCCCTTCTACGATGGCGGATTTTCCAACACCCGCTTCTCCTAAAAGAACCGGGTTATTTTTACGGCGGCGCGAAAGCGTTTGCATGACACGCTCGATTTCATCTTCACGACCAATCACAGGATCTAATTTTCCGTCTTTGGCAAGCTTCGTAAAATCGCGTCCAAAAGCGTCAAGCGCGGGCGTCTTCACTTTGCTCGACGAAGAAGATCCTCCGCCGCTGGAAGCTCCGGGTGGCGGTGCTGCCGGTCCTTGCGCAGGTGGCGGCGTATACGGCGAGCCCGGTGTGGTGGATCCTAAAAGTTTAATGACTTCTTCGCGAACTTTTTCGAGATCGAGTCCCATGTTCATAAATACGAGACTCGCTACTCCTTCGCCCTCGCGGATCAGACCTAAAAGCAAGTGCTCGGTCCCAATATAATTGTGCCCTAGCGTGCGGGCTTCTTCCATCGCAAGCTCCATTACTTTTTTGGCTTTGGGAGTGAACGGCAAATCTCCCGTGACAACAGTGGTGGGGCCCGCCTGAACGAGCTTTTCAACTTCTAAGCGAATGTTGTTTAAATTCATGCCGAGGCTTTGCAAAACCGCCGCAGCTACACCCTCTCCTTCACGCAGAAGGCCTAAAAGAATGTGTTCGGTTCCAATGTAATCGTGGTTAAAGCGCTTGGCTTCTTGCTTGGCGAGTAAAATGACTTTGCGGGCGCGTTCTGTAAATTTGTTAAACATACATTCTCCGTTTCATAACAATCTAATTTATCAATTATAAACGATTTTAACAAATAATGCTAATTTTTAGCGGCCTTCGAGTCTTCTCCGGATCAAATTGGCTCGTTTTACGTCCCGCTGAGCGGAGCTTAAGAGCCTGCCTTCAATGCGTTGCAAATGCGCAGGTTGCGTCAAAATAAAAAGCTCATTGACGGCGCGGCGGTCGATGTCTTCGATGAGACCCATATCGACCCCCAAACGAACCATGGACAAAAGCCCCATCGTTTCCTTGGTATTAATGATATATGCCGAACGCAGCGTTCCGTTCGCGCGCCAAATTTTGTCTTGGAGCACTTCTCGGTTTTGCTTCATCAACGTTTTACGTGCATTCTCTTCGTGGCCGATCACCTGGCGAATAATTCTTTCCAGGTTATCAATGATGTCCTCTTCGGAGGAGCCGAGTGTAACTTGATTGGAAATTTGAAAAAAGTTTCCTTCCGCCTCAGTCCCCTCGCCGTAAAGACCTCGAGCCGTCATTCCAAGTTTCGTGATGGCCTGCAACACTTTTTGAATTTGCTTTGTCATGACGAGGGCTGGCAAATGCAGCATCACCGAAGCGCGAAGCCCTGTACCTGCGTTCGTAGGGCATGCCGTCAGAAACCCCCAGTCGGAGTCGTATGCAAATTTAATTTTTTTGGTGAGCGAGTCATCGATGCGGTTAGCAATTCTCCAACTTTCCTGGAGATTGAATCCGGACTGCATCACCTGAATGCGCAGATGATCTTCTTCGTTGATCATGACACTCACCACTTCTTTGTCACCCACAACAGCCGCTTTGAACTCCGGATGAACAATCAGCTCGCGACTAATCAAATGGCGCTCGAGCATGAACTGCTTGTCGACATCATCCAGCTCCACCATTTTGATATAAAGCGAGCCGACCATCAGGTCAATTCCGGAAATTGATTTTTCAAGATAATCGAGCGATTCTTTTTCCTGTTTTTTATTGGACCAATGCGTAAAGGGTGTTCCGTCTAAATTACGGGCCAGTCTCACGCGCGAGCTGAGCACGATGTCAGAGTTAGGTCCGGTTCCCTTTAACCATTCGCAGGTCTGCTTAATCAGGTGATCGATTTTCATTTGGCTTTCTGCTCTTTTAATTTATTTTCTAAAAATTGAATTTTGTCGCGAAGAGCCGCAGCCTCTTCAAACTCTTCTTTTTTAATCGCCTTGGTCAAGAGATCCTTGGCTTGCTGAAGTTCTTCGTGAACCTTGGAGTGCGCCTTCTGCTCTTTCATGCTCTCTTCGTTCTGAGATTTCCCTAAATGCGTTGTGGACCCATGAATGCGTTTTAAGAGTGGCGTGAGATTGGTCCGGAAACTGTTGTAACATTTGCTGCATCCGAGCCGGCCCATTTTTTTAAAGTCTTCGTAAACCATGCCGCAGGATGCGCATTTTAATTTCGAAACGGCTGGCGCTCCGGTCGTAGGATTTTTGGGCTCCACGTCCGAGAGAGCCGCTAGTAAATCGGCGATTCCAAAATGCTGCTCCACGTCCGAGCCTTTTTCTTTGGCGCAAGACTCGCAGAGATTCAGCTTTGAAACCTGTTCGTTGACAATTTCGGTTAGATGGACTGTTGCTTTATTTTTCCCGCATTCATCACACAGCATAACGGGTGCCTTCCTTGGTGGTGACTTTGTGGAAAGCCTCTATCAGTTTGAGCGTTGTTTTGCCTGGTTTTCCTTCACCAATCAAGCGATGGTCAATTTTAGAAATTGGCACAATTTCCGCCGCGGTTCCCGTCAAAAACACTTCATCGGCCGTGTAAAGATCATGACGCGTGAAAGGTGTTTCCTTCACTTCAAATCCCATTTGCCCAGCGAGTCGCATGGCCACGTCGCGCGTAATTCCTTTAAGGATTCCCACATACGGCGGCGGCGTCACAAGCGTTTTTCCTTTGATATAAAAAATATTTTCGCCGGTGCACTCGGTGACATAGCCCTGGGCGTTGAGCAGAATAGCTTCGCTCACCCCTGCGTTGATCGCTTCGATTTTTGCGAGAATGTTATTGAGATAGTTCAAGGTTTTGAGTTGCGGGTTGAGCGCCTCCGGATGATTGCGCGTGGTCGCGACCGTCACAATCTCTAAGCCTTTTTCGTAAAACTCTTTCGGGTAGAGCGCGATTTTATCGGCGATGATGAAAACAGTCGCCACTTTGCACTTGCGCGGATCAAGCCCCAGGTCTCCCACGCCGCGCGTCACCACCAAACGAATGTAAGCATCTTTTAGTTTGTTGGCTTGAAGCGTTTGCACCACCGCTTTTTCCATTTCCTTCTTCGAGAGAGGAATTTCGAGCTTCAGCGTTTTCGCAGATTCCCAAAGCCGGTCCAAATGTTCGTCGAGTTTAAAAACGAGGCCATTGTACGAGCGAATTCCCTCGAACACGCCGTCGCCGTACAACAAGCCGTGATCAAACACACTCACCACGGCATTCTCTTTGTCCACCAAACGATCATTTAGAAAAATTTTAAGGCTCATATTTTATTAATCCCATTTTTTATCAACAATGTTCCAAACTCTGTCTGATACTTTCGCGATGCGCTCATCATGCGTCACGATCACCACTGTTTTTTTCTCTTGGGTAAAGAGATTTTTGAGAAGCGAAATAATTTCACTGCCCATCCCCGCGTCCAAATTTCCCGTGGGTTCATCACAAAATAAAATTTTTGGGTCATTCATCAGTGCGCGCGCAATCGCCACGCGTTGTTGCTCCCCTCCCGACAACTGATCGGGAAAATGCGTTGCGCGATTGCTCAAACCCATTTTTTGAAGAAGGCCTTCGGCTCGGCTACTAATTTCAGCTTTGGATTTAAGGCTCGTCCCCACCATCGCCGGAATCATCACATTCTCAAGTGCTGTGAGCTCCGGTAAAAGATGATAAAACTGAAACACAAACCCCATGCTTTGGTTGCGCAGACGCGCCTTTTGAGCTTCGTCCAGACTCTCTAGCCAGACTCCGTTAAACCGAACCCGGCCCTCCGTGGGTCGGTCCAGTCCCGACAGCAAATTAAGCAGCGTCGTCTTCCCGGTCCCGGACGGTCCCAAGATCGTAACCCCTTGCCCTTCTTCAATTTTCAAAGAAACGCCATGCAGAATTTCGAGCTTCCGTTGGCCGTCCCAGTATACCTTGCTCAAGCCCTCGGCTTCAATAGTCGTCATGACTTAAGGGCCTTAACGGGGTCCAGTCTGCCGGCTGTCCAAGCCGGATACACTGAACACGCGAGACTTAAAAGGATCGCCGTTCCTAAAACCAGACTCACATCGACCGGATTCATTCGAACAGGAAGACGGTCGAGATAATAAATTTCTCTGGGAAGCTGGATGATTGGATAATTTTTAAGCAGAAAACAAATTCCGGAGCCCGCTGCCAGCCCAAGCCCCGAACCCGCCACGCCAATACACAGACCGTCTAGCATAAATATTTTGACGATCCCCGACGACGGCACCCCGAAGGATTTTAAGATGCCAATGTCCTTGGCCTTCCCCGTCACTAAAATTGTGAGGCTCCCTGCAATATTGAGCGAAGCGACTAAAATAATCAGCGCCAAAATTAAAAACATCACGATTTTTTCAAGCTGAAGCGCGCCGAACAAGGTTTGATTCATTTCCATCCACGTCGAGACAAAATACGGGTAGCCCAATTTTTTCTGATAACTTTTTTTAAACGCATCCGCACCTTCGGAATTTTTAAGCGCCACCGATACGCCGCTGACCTGAGCAGGTAGGGTGAAAAGTTCCTGCGCGCTCGCGAGCGGAATGAATAATAAATTGGCATCGTACTCGTACATGCCGAGTGAAAAAATTCCGTCGACGGTAAACATCATTGGCTTGTCTTTATTCTGGGAAAGAATTTGAAATGTTTCGCCGGGACGAATGTGAAGGCGCTTGGCGAGCTCTGTTCCGAGAATCGCACTGCCAGGTGAAGTGTTTAAATTTCCACGCAGGAGATGTTTAAAAATTTTGGACGTTTTCTTTTCAGCAAGCGGATCAATTCCCCGGACCAGCACTCCGGTTCCCCACTCGCCGTGCTGGACCAGCGCCTGACCTTCCACAAACGGCGCCGCAGACAAAACGGAAGATTCTTTTTCTAAATTTTGAATGACCTGGGGGTAATCCGAAAATCCGCCGTCCTTACTGACAATCGCGTGTGCGCGCGTTCCGATGATGCGGTCTTTTAAATCTTCGTCGAAGCCGCTCATCACAGCCATGGTAACAATGAGAGACGCAGTGCCGAGTGCGATTCCGGCAAGGGATACGCCGCTCACCACTCCGACAAATGCGTGACGGCGCTTCGACCAGAGATAACGTTTAGCGATGAACCATTCGTATTGCATGGTTACTGTAGGGGCGCGATTTATCGCGCCCTTCTCTTTGAATGATTCATCGTATTAAAAGTGGGCGCAATGAATTGCGCCCCTACGATTCTTTTTTCATCTGTGGGAATAAAATTACTTCGCGAATCGAGGGTTGACCGGTAAGCAGCATCACGAGACGATCGATGCCGATGCCGAGCCCTCCGGCCGGAGGCATGCCGTGCTCGAGGGCCATAATAAAATCTTCATCAATGGTGTCGTAGGTGCTCTCTTTGCCTTTTTCTTGGAGCTCTTCGGCGAAACGTTCACGCTGCTCGATGGGGTCGTTGAGCTCGGAGTAACCGTTCGCCAGTTCCATGCCGCCAACGTAAAGTTCAAAACGCTCGCTCAAGTAAGGATTGGATTTATTTTTTTTGGCGAGCGGACAAAGCTCGGTGAAATAATCCGTCACAAAAACCGGATGAACCACATTGTCTTTCGATTTTGAATTTGCACCTGGCTCCAAAAGTTCAGCCACAATATTCACAATCTGCGAACGCGAAAGATCTTTGGAGGCAACATTCACGCCCTTCGCTTGAAGCTTGGTCACCCACTCACTAATTTCCATATCGGGTGTAATTCCAAACGAATCTTTCATGAGCTGGGCAAACGACACGCGCTCCCATTTGGAAAAATCAATCACGCGGTCGGCGGTTTCAATTTTCAAAGTCCCAAAAACAGTCTGCGCGGCGTTCGTGACAATTTCTTGAGTCAAATCCATGACGTCGTTGACATCGGCGTACGCCGTGTACACTTCGAGCATGGTGAATTCGGGATTGTGCCGCGTGGAAATTCCTTCGTTGCGAAAACTTTTATTCACTTCATACACTTTGTCGAAACCGCCGACGAGTAATTTCTTCAAATAAAGTTCGGGGGCCACACGCAAGTAAAGGCTCATATTCAGCGCTTCGTGATGCGTCTTAAAGGGTTTGCCGGCCGCTCCCCCGGGAATCGGATGCATCATCGGCGTTTCGACTTCCAAGTACCCTTTGTCGTCGAGCACGCGGCGCACCGAGCGCACAATCAGTGAGCGGTTAATAAATATTTTTTTGACGTCGTCGTTGGAAATTAAATCCAAGTACCGATGGCGGTAACGCGTTTCCACGTCTTTTAGACCATGCCATTTTTCGGGCATAGGACGCAGACTCTTCGAAAGAAGCTTAAGCCCAACCACTCGAACGGAAATTTCTCCGGTCTTCGTTTTAAACAGTTCGCCCTCGACGCCAATGATGTCGCCAATATCGAGCGCTTCAAAAAGTTTAGTGGCATCAGGCCCGATCAAATCCGGCTTTACAAAAAGCTGGACGCGGCCGGTTTCGTCTTTTAAATCACAGAAAGTGGTTTTGCCCATCGAGCGCACCGCAGAAAGTCGTCCCGCCGTCTGCACTTTGCGATGCTCTTCGAAATGCTCGACCATGGGGCCGATCATCTCGGTTTTAAGAAACTTTCCGCCAAAGGGGTCCACGCCTAGGGATTTGGCGGTTTCGTATTTCTTGAAACGTTCTTTTAGAATCTCATTTTGCTCGGACATAGTTCGATTAGTGTATCGGCGAGGCTATTCGATGTCAAACATCAAACCTAGTATGCATCCCGGATCCATACTAGGTTTTTATTCGGTTTAAAAGTTTGGGGACTATTAAGCGGACGCTCCAACAAACTGGAGCGCAGTCTGGCGGGCCTTGATCATCTGGTCTATGAGCACGCGATCGACTTTGACGGTAAGCTTAGAATAAAGCGTGGCTAATGAATCTGAAAAATTCTGCAGCGCCTCAACAACTTTCTTGAGCCCCAAGTCTTTGACGGCTGCGATGCGGTCACTTAAAAAGGATTGGGTCTTATCCGGCAAAGTCGACAACGCTTCGGGTGAAACTCTAGCAATGATGCGCGCCACAGCAAACAAAGATTCCAAAACTAAAGCACTGTAACCGTCTTTTTGATCCTCAACAGGAACTAACGTTAGCGCGAATCGTGCACCAAGCGCCTTGCGTTGATTTTCAGGAACGTGACTATCTGCCAATAATTTTAATAATTTTTCCCGGTGATTTTTGTTTCCGGCTGTCGTGATAAATACGACTTTGGAAGTTTGAATCGACACATCCCCCTGCCCAATCACCACGATCTGCTCAGGTCCCAGCACAGAGCCTCTTTTTTGAGCAGCTTCGAGCTGTGGTTTAATAAATCCGATTTTATTTTCACTTTCAGGATTCCCAAAAACTGCCGGATCAATGAGAAGCGCGATAGACGACTCCGTGTCCACCACCCCTTTTTGCTCAAGCGAATATTGTTTGAGTGCTTTTTGCGCTCCGAGTGCGGCCCTATAAACGCGTCCAAGCTCCACCGCTACTTCCCCAGCCTGAGCCGTATCCGTCTGACGAAGCGTTTGCACAAGCGGTGCTCTCACGTTTCCTTGCGAAATTCGGGCATTGATTTCTGTCTGCGTAAATGAAATGGTTTGTATAGCCTCGGGCTTGCTGCCTAGGTTTGCGGTGAAAATTACTTGGGCGCCGTTTGAAGTGGGCTCTACCTTAAAGAAGGAAAGCCTCTGTGAATCCGGCTCCCCACTCTCAATCGACATCTCGAGAGGCGTCAACACGCTCACCCCTTTCGCAGTGCTCGCAGCCAAATCCAAAAGAATACTTTGATCTGAATCCGAAATTTTTTCTGCCCTTGAAAGAGTTTTACTGGCAAATCGTGCGCCGTTTGGTAAAAACGATTCTTTGGCTTGATTGAAATGAAAAGCGCCGGATACTGCTAACCGCGCGCCACTTGTCGCGTCGTCGCGAGTCTTGGGTGTAGACGATGCCTGAACCTCGTCTTTTTTGTGCCAGAGATTCAACACCCAAAATTTTGCGCCACTTGGGCTACTGACCTGGACCACTCCGTTTTTCTGAAGCTCCGTGTTTGGCGCTTTAAGAAAGTTGATAAGTATTTCAGCGCGCACGCGAGCTGTTCCCAGTGCGCTTAAGATATCCCGACCCGCTTCATTTCTATCTCCCGCAAAGTGAGGGTTTAAAGCGGCCTGAGCCATGCCCACGGCTGAAGCTAGCTTATTTTTGATGTCGTAATTTCCCAAAAGTTCGTAGCGTGCTCCAAAGCTGACCGTCTGCGCAGTAATTTGTTCGCTAAGGTTTTTGGATTTTGCTTTTTGATCAAGGAAATCTATAAGGTCTTGCATTGCTGAATCCGCCTGAGACAAAATAGCCAATTTTTTCTCGTCGCTATTATTTTCAAAGTCACTTAAAAGATTCTGCGTTTCTTCAATTTTCTCTCGAAGATGTGAAGCGATAGCGCGAGCCTCGACAAGCGCTCGAAGCGTTTTAAAAACCTCGGGCGCAGCATTTTTGTCCGCTGCCGGCGAAGCGTCGGGCATCTTCTTCTGCAAATCCTCAATCGCCGTGACGGCTAAGGCGTAGATAATGGCGAGCCAAGTGGAGCTCGGGTAGCTCGAAGAAATACGTGATCTTAGGCTCTCAGCCGAATCGCGACCGTTATGAATGTTATCAACATAAATAGGCCCCAAATTATCCTTGGCAGTAAAACCATTCGCCGCGCCTTTTTTTGCTTGGTTGATCGCCTGGATCGCTTCTTGTGCGTAACTAACCGCGGCTTCCCTCATATTTTTTTCGTGGGTCGAAGACCAATTTGGAGCGCTTTCAATTAGACGGATAAATTTTTCTAGAGCGCGGAGATTTTCATCAGCCAACCGCGCTCCCCCTACCGGATGAAGCTCAAACGTATTCAGAGTAGGCAACGCCCTCATCCCCTGCTGTCCCTGTCCCGGCTCATCTGTAAAGCTAAACCCGATCACTTCAAAGTCATCCTTGATTTCCGTAATAATCACTCCGTCGGCCGGAAGCGTTGTAGCTTCGCTAGGGGCCGAGACAACAAGCTGAGTGAGATCATTTTTGAAATATCCAAAAAAACGGTAGCGGATTATAGTCGCGGGATCCGTTGAAGCGGGTGGATTAAATCTAAAAACAAAAATATCTCCTTTTTTAGAAAATAATCGGGGTGCGACTAGATGAAAGAGCTGCCCCCTAATGTCCATTTGTTGATAAACGTCTTCGGTCATGACACTGTCCTTTGGACGCTCCGGGTTCGTGCGTGGGTCAAAGAGAATCACGGTTTTATTTTTTTCAGCTTGATCCAACGTCTCAGAAACTCCTGGATCAACGCTTAATTTGACGATCGACATCGGAAAGCCAACCGTGACATTGACAATCCCGCCCGGGTCAATGAACGCACCAAGTTCTCCCCGGTAAGGCATCTTGTCCTTTTGGTAGCCCTCCACAATAATTTTTACGTCTTTCATTTTGTCGCGAATGGCAGCCGGAAACGTCACGCGCAAAATGTCTCCCGGCACAAGTTTCACTTGCGGATAAAAATTTAGAGTCAGTGCTGATCCGCTGTAATCCCAATTGTAAAATGACTTTTTACTGTCGTAAGCCTTCAGAAAATCAGGCAAGCTGACGGGAGTCAGATGATCGCCGAGGATTTGCCAAACACCTTCACGCTCTCTGCTTCTGCCGAAAAAATAAGAAGAAAAAATCAACAAAGTTACGGCAAGATAACGAAAAAGAGTTTGGCCCATTCCGGCCGGGCGGTTTTCATCAGCTTTAGCCATCCGCGCACCACTCTCTACTACTAATCCAGCCGAAGGTTGCACCCTTATTTTTCGTCCCTCAAAATAATCGTTCTCCAGATAAACGCGCCATTCTTTCGGCTGCGTTTCGTCAGAGGCCCGAGTAACCACGGTAAATCCAATAGGCCCTAAATGATAAGATAGCTGATCTTGGTTATCATAATAAATTGGCGCAACGGAAATAACATTCTCAATTTTTTTTCGAGTAAATGTTTTCTGAGACCAAATTGTAATTGGGTGAGAGACGGTCACGGAACTTGGATCGCTTTCATTAAAACCCAAGGCGTACGACACATCACCCTTCTCAAACGCTCCGGCGCCCTGCATAAAATAAACGTCAGCTGAATGGGGGTCTAGAAATCGCAAAGCAATCAAAGGAGACCCTGGCCCCATCAAGGATAGTGCCGGCCGATCCGCTACCCAAGGCACATCTAAACGATCATCGGTAATTCCCAAGCTATTTTTAGCTTTGTGCGTATGAAAATTATATTCAAGAAGAGTTGTCCTGTCTTCGCCGTGAATAAGGTCCAATGATATAAGTCCGTTTTGCTTTCTTGTATTCTTCAACTCTAGTTTGCGTCCATCCGGCAACACTCCACGATTTATACGCCCAATGACACTTTCTGCAAAATCTGAAACTAACCATCGCGCCGCCAAAGATGCTGAGTGATGCCGCTGCTTCTCCCAGTGGGTAGATTCCGTGACCTGCTCTTCACGCGCCTCCTCCCAATCAGCAGGTACGCCATTAACCGGCTCGCAAATAAACAGCTTCCACGAAACGGGCTCACCGTTACTGTCGATCTGCCATTTAAATTGGCTTGGGAGCAGTTGTGCTCCATTTTTTTCTAAAAGCGGGAGTCTCATGTAAGATCCGCCAACTAACACACCCTCTTTAACATTCACCTCTTCCTTAACTAGCCCATATTTCCGATTGACTTGGATTTCGGCTGACATAAATGCATTTTTATCTACTCGGAAGCTACTATCTTGGGTCTGCCATGCATCCCAAACGCGAACAAAATCTTTTTCGATTCGTAATAGATACCGATTAAGACCATTCCCCAAAATAACAACCGTGCCATCATCAAGCTTCGCCAACTCTACTTGCGGTACCTGCTGCCCGGAGATTTCATTTAAACGAGGTCGATACTCATCATCCAGCAATTCGGGCCTTGGCCAATTTTTTTGATCGGAAATTACATGTGGAGAATGAGCTTCCATGTGACGCAAAAATTCTAAAGATAAGCTATTTTTTGAAACACTTCGATTTAATTTTACACTTTGATAAAACCCGACAGCTCCGGTTAAAGCCACCGCGAGTACACCAAATAAAATGGGATTAAAATTGTTCGCAAACAGTATAATAGCCGGCAACAACCCCGCTACTCCTACTAGAAACAAAGAACCCCAAAAAAGAAGTGAGGTGTTAGAAAGCATCTCAGGATCTAGTCGCCAAACGGAATAATTATCTTCTGATTTATTTTCAAAAAATCTCATTGATGCGCTGGCCAACCTCGCCCCCGTCACAACCGACACACTGGGAGAAACATGGCGAACTATCGGCCCGATCTTATCGGCGGCCGCCCAATAAACTTTATCGCTTTCATCGACTTTTGAAAGCAGGTTGCCGTATTTTTCAAATTCAGGACGGCGCTTTTTAAACCAATCAAATACGGAGCGAAACGTAGGAATTCCCTGCTCACGCTCCCTTTTCCCAAATTCTGGCAAGACATCCAGCAAGGCTTTTGCGTCTTCGACCGTGCTTTTTTCGGAGATTTCATAAACCGCATTTCGCATGGCCGGGTATCTGGGGTCAGTTTTTTTAAGCCTTAGAAATCCCCATAAAAGATAATCAAAAACAATTTCGCGCAAAAGCAGATCTTCGATCTGCTTATCATTTACCGAAACCCCTTTCTGGATTTGGGTTTTTGCTTGATCGAGCGGTTTAATCGCGTATGACAATGCAGTTGCGGCCTCCCGAATGTTTCCCCCCAACTCGTTTCGCACCACACCGCTTATTTGATGAAGCGTTCCTCTTAAGAAAACAATAGTGTCGTTCGGATATTCATTCGCTATTTTCTTTAGCGCCTTTGCAAATATTTTATCCCGCTGAATATCACTCGACGCGCTTAGCTCCAAAGCCCTCTTAGCCACCCGAAGGTATTCCTCAGGAGATATTCTTTCGCGAGTCATTGAGTTTAAGATAGAGTCTCTCTGGAAAGAGGCTGTTTCATAATCTAAGGCGCTTTTAAAATAAAGCTCTCTGTCCTCCCTGGAATAGGTTTCATCTCCTTCTACCAGTAAATGCTTTATTTTATCCCTATTTCGGAGCAAGACCCCCATAACCCCCCTTTCAAATGAGGAAAGATTACGAATGTCCCTTTCAAAAAAAGCTTGCCGATAAATCTGCACGTTATAATCAACCGCCCTGTGAAACACGGCTTTAAATGAATCTAGCTGCGCTCGTGTTGCGCGGCCTGTAAAAAGAGCCTCTTTGGTAAGACCAGTCCTAACCGTTTCCGAGTCTCCTAACAACGCATTCATCTGTACTCCCCCAAACTCAAAGAAAAATGCAACTTGACCGGCCGGAAGAGATTCAAGCTGCTTTTCTAAAACCATAGCGGCGTCTTGAGCATCAGTCGCGTCGTCATGGGCGGAATAGACCCCGACAAATTTCTGCGGCCGCGTGCCGCTGCGCAACCCAAAGAAACCCAAGCTCGCCAGTACAAAAACTGAAATGACTGCGAAGAATTTTTGCTTATTCCAAAAACTTATTTTTTTGGATTGCTGAACCCCATTAGGGCTGTCGAATAATTGATCAATCGTGCCTAAGTATTCTTTAGGCTCCGTCTCTTTATAAATGCTCTGAGAAGGGACAAAACTAATCACATTTTGATCGGCCATCTCAAAAGTAAACCGTATCAATCCATCACTAGGCAGTCTCTCCAAAGTCACCTTAGCAACCTGCCCGTAGCGCCGGGCATCATTGCTGATATGCGCTTTGAGAGCTTTTACGATAGACCCCGCAACAGGTTATTGCTTTGAGGACTCGACAATAGGGCCAGCTAACCGCGCGCCTGACCCAAATTGTGGTTTCGAAGGATCATTAAGGCCTTGTCTGCTCGCATTCCGCGCATATTCCTTAGCCTCACGTTTAATCTTAGCAGCTAATGCAGGGTTGATTTGCTCCTGAATTTTTGCTAAGCCAGCTTCTATCGCACCGTCGGTCAAATTAGGACGACCATCAAAAGCTGATGCGCTTAATCTGACTAATTCATCGTGCAAGCCTGTAAATGTCTCTACGCCTTCCTTGATTCGAGTGGCCACAAAACTAGCTATAGCACTCGCAAGAGGGGGGTAAGCTTCCACAGTGATTGGCGGACCATTGGAATCTGTAGCTTTTTCAAATCTCGGATGCTCAAGCATTAACCGAGCATAACAATAGGCATAATACAACCTTTGAGCAACACCATCTTTGCGAAGAACATCTTTAGGCTCTTCTAGCATTGAAAAACTTTCGTCGTTGCGATCTAAAAATGATTCGGGTTCATTTTGAAGGGGAACGATTTGCTCTGAATTGAGTTCAGCTATTAAGTCCCGGAGTAAATCCAGTGGATCCCAAGCATCCGATCCCAGAAACCGGCGCTGTATACTTGCCAGCTCGGCCGCGCGAGACCATGGAACTGGATACTCTTCCCAATTGTCCAACACAAAACCAACTAACGACTCGAAGTCTGGATCTGCCATCAAATCTCGTCTTAACTTAGTTTCCGAAAACGGTGTATTCATTATCCGCATCAGACCCCGACCAACTTCTTTTTCTAAAATACCCCTGGGAGCATCTTCCAGCAGCTCTGCGGGAGCACCATTCGGATAGACTTGTCTAAAATATGCCAAATTTCTTCGTAAAATGCGCACCGCTTGCTTTCTTTTATCGATCTCTATTTTGACATTTTGGGCTATTTGAAGTAACGCTTGGCAATCATTCGTTCGCAAAAGCGTCAGCGGAGAGGAAATAAAAAAACTTAAGCCAACGTTGTAATATTTTTTATCAAGAAGTAATTGCCGGTAGAAATCAATTTTTGATTCCTCTAAGGAGAATGGATCTGGGAGCAAAGAGGTGATTGTGGTTAATTCCGCGACAAGATTTGCAATTATTTCTGCATCCTTATTAACTCGATAACTTGATTTAAGGTACTCGTGGAGTGTATTTAGCATTTCAAGACTCACATACCTCTGCAAATCGAGTAACGTAGCCCTGTATAAAATTTCGCCTAATTCATCCCTTGCTTCTTCCCTTTCTTGTGGAGCTTTTGAAGTCAATCTAACCTTCAAGTCTTTATCATTATCTTTTTTCTCACCTATCATAGACGCGACGGTCTTATCTTGGAACCGACTGATCGCCTCCCTTTCTTGAGATTGAACGGTATCTAATAACTCTTGAAACCGATCTTCTAATCCACTGATCAATTGCCTACTTTTTCCACTAAGCGCTGGATAATAACCCTCTTCAACAACTAACTCCAAATTCAAAATATATTTACGAAACTCTAATCGAATCTCAAGGAGATCCGCTGACTTTAGATATAGTGAATTCCCTGTAAGAAGGGAATAATTAAGCTCTGAAACAACGTAGAGTAGATTTGCCAGTCCATCTTCAATTTTATACACATCTTGATGAGGGGTAGATTTCCATCGATCAAATATATCCCGTAAGGTTCCTCTTTTGGTTATCGCCTCCCTTATTTCTTTTACCTCGTCAGATTCGTCCGCCATCCTCGCCCCGGCCTTTTCTGCAGCCTTAACCCCCGGCAGGGTATTAAGAGACACTAAAAATTGAATGCCCGTTCCTTGCTTTTCTGCGGCCTCTTCATAATCCTTGTCAATTTTAAAACCCCTTTCCTTTAAATAAACGCGATAAAACGAAATCTCCGATTTTTTGCTGGCGACCCAAGTTACATTTGTAATTTTTTTATCTCTTAGATTTTTAAAAAATGCATCTAATAAAAATGACCCATGACTAGCTCTTTTAACCTTAACGGCTATCGCATCCATTTCGAGCGGCTTACCGCGCACTGCGCTAGAAGCAATAAATCCACCAAGAGAACCATCTGGTTGAATTAACAGATAATGATCCTTATCTTCCAAATCATACCCCCATGCTTCAGCGGATTGTGGGCTATAGTCCCCTCGCCCCTTGAAAGCCGCGCGCTCTAAAATTGATAATTTTTCGGCCGCGTCATCCAGAATCACCTGAAAATCCTTTTCTTTTTGTAAGCGAGAATAAATTACTTTCCACTCCACAACTTTTCCAACTCCCTGTTTTTCTAAAATGGTGGGCAGTTGTTCGTATGGGATGGAATTTATCAACAAAAGTTTTTGGTTTTCTGTGTTTGTGCCGGAAAGCCGCGCTCCACTATCCACCCCCCTATCTTGAAACGCCTCCGAAACTTTTGCGTGATTGGCTTTGATTTGCTCCGCCAATCTCGACGCAACAAGTCGATCTGTAATTTCTGGAAGCCAATCCTCGTCCGCACTTCGATACATTTCAGCTAGAGCGCGTGCCGTCTCAAAGTTTTCACGTTTTCCGCTAGCCATTTGAATTTCGGAGGGTTTCAATCCCTCAAGAGGCTCAAGCAGCACCTTTTCGTACTTCGCCTGATTGGTTTCCTGCGTCACCTTCGGGGTTAAGACGATGTAAGAGTATCCGCTCTGCTGAAAAAGTTCTTTGAGATGTTCGGTATGATATCCACCTGTAATCAAAACGACTGCGTTGTCATTCCCGCGCAAGCGGGAATCTTGTGGTTCTGATCCCCGCCTTCGCGGGGATGACAGTTCTTTTTCAATATTTTTCAAAAATGCCAAATCTCTCTGATCCACCGAATCGTAAAAATCTTTGAGCGCTTGGCTTCCGGTTTCCAATAAATCTTTGTACGAAACCAAATCTTCAAAGTACCCGGTCTCGATGAGCTTTTTGTTCAAGAATGCCAAATAAGAGACGGTCGCAAAATCAGGTTCGTTGGCTTGAAACGAACGAAACTCTTCATTCGTCATTTGAATGTTGTAGGCCGTTTGAAGCAGATGAATGTACCGGTCTATGGCGTGGATTAGCAGCGTGTCATTGCGAGAAGCCGAAGGCGACAAAGCAATCCCGTTCTCAGAGCGAGATTGCTTCGCTGTGCTCGCAATGACGGACTGATAAACTTCTTCTTCAAACTGAGCCTTCTCGTCTGCAAGCTTGCTCAGCTCAATAGAAGTAAACTCTTTCAAGTATTCTTCATAGCGAATTAAATTGGAATAAGGCTTGAGAGTTAAACCCTTTTCTCTAGCGCTATTTAAAGTATTTTGAAAGTAGCCAAATAAAGACATGCGGTCGTTGTAAATCTCATTTTTCTTGGCGAGATAATCCGCCAGATTCTGCCCGCCCTTTTTCTGAAGCTCCACCACGAGCGAGGCGAGCTCTAAGTTCGCTAGGTTAAAATCGAGAGACGCTTCTTTGGCTTGAAGGTTTTTTAGCTTTGAAAGATTGGGGTAGGTGGAAAGAGCGGGATTGCTTCGCTGCGCTCGCAATGACAAGCCCGCCTTTTCAGCTAAATCTAAAAGCCTCTTAAAACTCGTTTCAAAATTTCCATCTTTATCTTTTTCGTAATTCAGTAGTTCCTTCGGGTAAATTTTATTTTTCGCTTTTTGGAGTGCGGATTGGATGGTCTTTAAATATTCCAGCACCTCTTGCCGTGTGGCCGCGAGCTTCGAATACGCCTTGATGCTTTGCGCGTACAACGCTAGATTTTCGATTCCGATAATCTGAATCGGGTGATTCGTGGTGAGATTTAAATACTCCTCACCTGAAATCTGCGCGTCCATCAAAAGGGTTTTCGCTTTTTGTTCCAGCGTGTTTTTGGAAATAGCATTTCGGACTTCAGTGAGCGAAACATCTCCCTCGCCGCCTTCAACGAGAATGGTGGATACGCCGTATCGCGTAATAATTTGGTCGAGCGCACCCGCAAGATTTTGTTGTCCTGAAAAATTGGAGTGCGGATCTTGGATGTGGATCAGTAGGGGCGCAGTGCCTGCGCCCACGCCCACATGAATCTCCTTAAGCGCGCAAAAATCCATCGGCGTGACAAATTGAGCTGGATTTTGAATGAGCCCGGCAAGTTCCGCCGTCTTCGTGGGAGCCGGGGACACAGAAATTCCAGGGGCGGCATAGGCCAATTCCTGAAAGAGGAAGGCCGCTATGAGACTTGCGGATATTAGCCTTATATTAAGTTTTTTCTTATTGGGCATAAATTTCGAGTATACCGTCCCTTTGGATCAAGTATACCCGAGATTTAAGCGATTACAAGTCTAGCTACCAACTCAACTTACTGGCGCTTATTCTGTCCTTGACCACCCTGTTTAGCGCCTTTGCCAGCACCCTTATTCGGGTTATTTTGGGCTTGCCCATTGTTCGGATTGCCCGGTCCGCCCTCTTGGCGATTATTGTTCATCTGGTGGACTTGCTCTTGACGATTGTCTCTCCGCTCCTGCATCTGTGCGTCTCGTGGACCATTGGGGCGATCCATCGGCCCGCCTTGACCCCGATCTCTAGGGCCTTCGCCAGGTCTATTCATCTGGGGGCCACCTTCTTGTTTGAAGCGAGGACCGCGATCAGCTGAATTATTTTTCATTCGATCTAATTTTTGACCCGGCTCACGATTAGCAGGATTCTGCTGTGCTCTTTCTTTTAATTTTTGCTCAAGCTCCTTTTGGCGACCGGGAGGGGCGGTATTTTTTAAAAATGCTTTCTCAGGATCTTTGCGCTGGCCGTTTTCATAAGCACGCTTCACCTGATCAATGCCCTGAATTTTCCCACGACGACCCATTCCCTCAACTTGCTGAATTTTCTTGTCGATGCCGCCTTGCATAAGCTTGCCGCGCTCAAATTCTTTCGACTCCATTTTGACCGGCGCAATCGGACGATCCCCTCTAAATTTCACGGCGGATTTTTCGTTGTTTTTAATGATTTGTGGGGTTTCATCCACACTGCCTTTTTCATTCATTCCAAAAACATAAACATCTGATTCCGAAAAGTTATAAATGTTCGTTTCACCGTTCTCAACTGCGGTGCGATATTCGGTTCCACGCGCGGCGGCAATGGCCGTTGGCGTTTCAACCGTAAAGCTCGACTCTGACGGGAGGGCTTTTAGTTTTGCGTAGATCCCACCCTTGTCCATTTTAAGATTCACCGGAAAAATAGATTGAATGCTGACGCTTGATTTCTCTTCGATGCGAGCGACGTTTTTCCAGTCACTGTCAAACGCCAAGTCCACCGAACCGCCTTCCGCAACCTCGACCCGGTCATCGGCCTTTAGAATGTCGCCTTCCTTGATAAGAGTTTTACCGCCATCGCCAATTTTAAAGGCGTTCCCTTCCACCGTCATCACCTCGCACTGATAGTCCTGATCTTGCGCGAAAACACTGTCATTGCAAAAGGGGGCTAAAATTAGTACGGCTAGACTCACGGCTTTCATCAAGGCTTTCATCGGAAGCTCCTTTTTAATCTACCTATTAGACGAAGGTGATCGCCTAAAGGATTAAAAGCAATTTTAAGCAATTTTGAGCATTCAGGCTAGAGAATTTGTGTTAACATAAATGTCTACAGGAGATCATCGCCATGAAAAAAACCTTTATTATTCTACTTTCTTGCCTAGCGCTGTCGGTCAATGCCTTTGCCGGGACCGCTAAGGAAATTGATGCGAGTGCTGACGCCACTCTTGAAAAATTTTATGACGATGTGAAAGCAGGTAAAAAGCTTGTAGGTGATGCAAAAGGGGTTTTGATTTTTCCAAGCGTTATTAAGGCGGGTATCGGAATTGGTGGCGAATACGGCGAAGGCGCGCTCCGCATGCACGGCCGCACCATCGACTACTACAGCACAGCCGCTGCGTCAGTCGGTTTTCAGCTCGGCGCTCAGAAAAAATCAATTGTGATTTTGTTTATGGAAGATGACTCTCTCAAGAAATTCATGGCTAGTTCCGGCTGGAAAGCTGGGGTCGATGCCTCGATCGCCGTAGTCACCGTCGGTGCCGGCGGCGAAATGGACACCTCCAAATACAAAGAGCCCATCCTGGGATTCATTCTCGACCAGAAGGGGCTCATGTATAATTTGACGCTCGAAGGCGCCAAATTCACTAAACTTAAGAAATAAGCTCGATTACTCCACAACCAATTCTTCCACCCGCATTTCCGGCGGGTTGTGAAAAATCGTCTTCTTTTTCGTGAAGAATAATCGCGCGACCGGCGACGTTGTATTTTCCATCGCTCAGTGTCAATCCTTTGACCAGTGTTTTAAAAGTTCCTGATCCGGAGCTACCGATTTCCAGGTTGCCCATGTCGCCCGCGTGAGCCATTTCCATTCCCTCTTTAAAAAGAGAGCCGTGCTCGTGGCCATCGGGATTAAAATGCGATCCCGCCGCTTTACCAGAGTCTCCGCACGCACCAATCTCATGAACGTGGAACCCGTGCTTGCCCGGAGGGACATTTTGAAGATTCACTTCCATGTTCACTCCGCCTTCCACTTCTTCCAGCTTCACAGTACCCGTAAGTGTTGATTCGGGCGCAGTCCCTTTAATTTGAGCAACCGCCGTTTTTGCAAAAGCCTGTGACGACAGGCTGATTCCAAACACCATTAACAACAACATGATTTTCTTCATTTGGTTTCTCCTTGAAATATGATGCCTAGTATTTTACCTGAATTAACGTCAAACCGTGAGCTGGAACCGTCGGACCTGCTTTCCGGCGATCCCTAGCCTTCAGGATACTGGTCATCTCATAGGGTTGCCGTCTTCCCCGCCCAATTTCGATCAGTGTGCCCGCAACCACTCTCACCATGTACCGCAGAAAACCATTTCCCTCCACTTGAATTTCAATCAGCTCATTTTTTTTAAGAATTTGAATCTTAATAATTTTTCGGATAGCATCTTTGATCTCTTCCTTGGCTTGGCTATCCATAAAAGATGAGAAGTCGTGCCGGCCCACAAGAATTTTTGCGGCAATGCGCATTTTTGAAACCTCCAGCTTTCCTGGCTGCCAAAGCACGAAGGACTCCTCGAAAAGTGGCCGAACGCGGCTATTCCAAATTTTGTAGGAGTAGATTTTAGATTTGGCATCAAATCGTGCGTGAAACTTGGGCGAAACCGTTTTCGACTGGAAAACAACAATGTCTTTTGGGAGATAAAAATTAAGCGCGTCGGTGATTTTATCATCCGGCAAGGCGGAGCTCGTTTTAAAATGGGCAACAAACTCCCGTGCGTGAACTCCGCTATCGGTGCGGGAGCAACCAACCACCGCTATTTTTTCTTTGAGGATTTTAGAGAGATTTGATTCGAAGGCTTCTTGAATCGTCTTATTCTTCTTCTGGCTCTGCCAGCCTTCGTAACGGGTTCCGATGAATCCGAGAGCAAGCCTCACGTTACGCATAATTTTAATCTGTCGGATAATCGCTTGAAGCGGCCCATGCGCAGGCCGAGCGGCCATGGTGTCCGCCATTCATTTTGGCGGACGAGCGAGGCCGAGCAGCTGAGCGCGTTTTTCCACGGAGGGACAAAACGTGCGTGGCCGCGTAAGCGGTTATCCGACAAGGTATACGATTATTTGATAAGAATTTCAGCAATTTGAACGGCGTTTGTGGCAGCGCCCTTACGGATCTGATCGCCGGACACAAAAAGGCAGAGGCCTTTAGGATGAGAAATATCATTTCGAATGCGCCCCACTAGCACATCATCCTGTCCGGAGGCCTCGAGCGGCATGGGGAAATAGTTTTTGGTCGCGTCGTCCACAATGCGCACACCGGGTGACTTGGCGAGCAGCTTGCGAATTCCGGCGAGATCGGGCTTTGAAGCGAGTTCCAAGTATATCGTCTCCGAATGCGCTCTCAAGATTGGAACGCGCACGCACGTTGCTGCGACGCGCAATTTTTTGTCGTGAAAAATTTTATGCGTTTCTTTCGTCATCTTGATTTCTTCTTCGTTGTACCCTTCTTCTTTGATCGCGCTATTGTGAGAAAAAAGGTTAAACGCAATTTGATGAGGAAAAATTTCTTTCTTAACCGTGCGGCCTTCCAAATAATCTTTCGCCTGAACTTTAAGCTCTTCCATGGCCTTAGCCCCGGCGCCGGAAGCGGCTTGATAGGTTGAAACAAGAATGCGCTTCACGCCGTACTTTTTATAGATGGGATATACGGGCACATTCATGATAATCGTCGAGCAATTAGGGTTCGCGATAATCCCTTTGTGTTTTTTAATGTCGCCCGGATTGACCTCAGGAACAACGAGTGGGACGTTCGGATCCATGCGGTAAGCGCTGGTATTGTCCACCACAACCGCGCCCGCTTGAACAGCTAACGGCGCAAACTTTTTGGAAATCGACCCCCCGGCGCTAGCGAGAACAATGTCCACGCCTTCAAACGAATTTTCCTTCAACTCTTGGACCGCGATTTCACGGCCATTAAATTTGTACTTTTTTCCGACTGAGCGCGCAGATGCTAAAAGTCTCAGTTCAGCAACGGGGAACTTCCGTTCCTGAAGAATACTAATGAGTTCTTCCCCCACCGCACCGGTGGCACCCATAATCGCAACGTTGTATTTGGATTTTTTCTTAAGCACGAACGAGAGCGCCTCCAACACGTTCTACGACAAGATCTCCCACTTCCTTCGTCCCGTAACCCATTTTTCCGGCAGCCAGAGACTTGAGTTTATTCTTCGTCACATCCATCACTGCATTTTCGATCGCGTCAGCAGCTTCTTTTTCACCGAGCTGTTCGATCATCATCGCACCCGCGCAAATCGCAGCCAGCGGATTGATCACATTTTTTCCGGTGTACTTCGGAGCGGAGCCGCCGATGGGCTCAAACATCGAAACGCCTTCAGGATTTAAATTTCCACCTGCTGCGATTCCCATGCCGCCCTGAATCATGGCGCCCAAGTCCGTGATAATGTCGCCGAACATGTTGTCCGTGACGATCACGTCAAACCATTCGGGGTTTTTCACCATCCACATGCAAGTCGCGTCCACATGCGCGTAGTCCGTTGTGACATCTGGGTATTCCTTAGCAAGCTCGCTAAACACTCTCCACCACAGATCCATCGAGTAGGTCAGCACATTGGTCTTACCGCAAAGCGTCAGCTTTTTACGCTTGTTGCGAGCGCGTGTGAATTCAAACGCGTAGCGCAAGCACCTCTCCACACCCGCGCGTGTGTTGCGCGAAATCTGAATAGCTGTTTCATTTTTCTTGCCCTTGTTGATGAATTTTCCTTCACCCACATAAAGACCTTCGTTGTTTTCACGCACCACGACAAAATCAATGTCCTTCGGCTCTTTGTCTCTGAGCGGCGTCCACACACCTGGGTACAATTTCACCGGACGCAAATTGATATACTGCTTTAAATCAAATCGAATTTTTAAAAGGAGACCCTTTTCCAAGATCCCAGGCTTTACATCGGGGTGCCCTACTGCGCCCAACAGAATCGAGTCGTATTTCTTTAAACCCTGACATTCTTTGTCGCTTAAAACTTTTCCGGTCTTCAAAAAACGTTCTCCACCAAAATCAAGCGGTGTGAGATTGAGTTTAAATCCAAAACGTTTGGAGGCTGCTGCTAAAACTTTGAGCGCCTCTGCCGTGACTTCCGGCCCCGTTCCGTCGCCACCGATAACTGCAATTTTGTAATTCCGATTTCCATTTTTTTTCATGTGTTAATCCTTATCCGGTTCACTAGGTACCGTGTGTTTTTTTTCGTCAAGTGTGGTTTTAATCATTCCCTGCTTTTTGGCGTATTCAAAAACATTTCCCGCTTCGATAATCGGGAGCACGTCGCCAAGCGGCTTTAAAGAAAAATGTGTTTTTTGCGTTAAATTTTTAAAGTCTGCTTTCTCAAGATCAATCTCCACTTCGTCGCCGGTGTTGAACTTCGTTGAGAGATCTTCTTTGGATTCGAACGGGATCAAATACCCGCCGTTCACCGAGTTGCGGAAGAAAATTCGTGAATAAAAAAGCGCGACTGTGGCTTCAATGCCGGATTCTCTGAGACAAATTGACGCGTGTTCCCGAGAGGAGCCGCAGCCAAAATTTTTTCCGCCGATCACGACTTTGTATTCGGACAGATCAGCGCCCTCTTTCACAAACGGAATGGTCCCACTCGGAAGTCCCTGCTTGCCCGCCGGAAGACCAGACATCGCAAACTTGCCGAACATTTTGCGCTCGGCCGGAATCGCCGGGTTATAACTTAGAAACTTTGCCGGAATAATTTGGTCAGTGTCGATATCATTGCCCACTACAAACGCTTTGCCGTGAATAATTTTTTTCATCGAATATACTCCCTCGGATCCGTAATTGTTCCGTTTAAGGCCGAGGCCGCTACTGTTAAAGGTGAAGCGAGGAAAACTTCCGCTTCCTTAGAACCCATGCGACCCGGAAAATTCCGGTTCGTCGTTGAAATGCACTTGAGAGCGGTGTTCAGGCGTCCGAAGGTGTCCGCCGGTCCGCCGAGGCACGCGGCGCAAGAAGCATCGCCTAATTTTGCTCCGGCATTTAAGAAAATTTGTTCTAAACTCACGCCGTCCATTTTTTCGTCTTTTAATTCTTGGGCAATTTGCGTGGTCGCTGGCACAACAAACGTATCCACCTTCACTTGTTTGCCTTTTAAAATGCGAGCTGCTGCTCTGAAATCGGTGATTTTTCCACCGGTGCACGAACCGATATACGCACGGTCGAGCTTGGTGCCTTTTAATTCGCGCGCCGTGCCGCGATTATCGGGTGAATGGGGCTTCGCAATCGTTGGCTCAATATCCTTGGACTTGAAAATTTTCTTATAGAAATATTTGGCATCGGCGTCGTTTTTCACCACTTCGTAGGGCTTCGTCGTGCGCTTGTTGACGTAGTCGAGTGTCACCTGGTCCGGAACAATGACGCCGTTTTTTCCACCCGCTTCAATCACCATGTTGCAAAGCGTCATCCGCTCTTCCATGTTGAGCGAGTAAACTCCGTCGCCGCCAAATTCCATAGCGCGGTAAATCGCTCCATCCACCCCAATCTCACCGATCACGTGCAAAATTAAATCCTTGGCCATCAAGTAAGGCGGGAGAGTTCCCTCAAATCCAAAATACATCGTCTCGGGAACCTTTACCCACAATTTTCCGGTGCCGAGCACAAACCCTGCATCCGTGTTTCCGATTCCAGTTGCAAACTCGCCAAACGCACCCGCATTGCAGGTGTGAGAATCCGTTCCAAATAATACTTCACCCGGACGGTCATGGCCTTCTTCGGCAAGCGCAATATGACAAACACCTTTGTACTTGGGCGAATTCACATCGTAAAAATGTTTAATCCCCTGCTCTTTAACAAAATCGCGCAGGATGTCGATGTTCCGGTGTGCTTTTTCGTCTGCTGTAAAAATATAGTGGTCTGGGATAATGACGACCTTATCAGGGTCCCAAACTTTCGCATTTTTTCCGAAATGTTCTTTGAATACGCCGATCGTACCAGGCCCACAGATGTCATGCGTCATCAACACGTCCACATCAATCCAGACATTTTCTCCAGGGTGAACGTTATTGCGTTTGGATTTTTTCGCTAAAATTTTTTCAGTTAAAGTCATTCCCATAAAATTCTCTTTTCTACTCAATCGCGAGCGCGCCGACTGTACCCTTCGTGGGACTAGAGGCGTTCGCGTATTTTTTGCGTTCCATTCTTCCGGCTTCAAATGCCAGCCGTCCAGCTTTGACTGCTAATTTCATGGCTTCGGCCATCTTGATTGGGTCCTTGGCGCTCGCAATCGCGGTGTTCATGAGAACTCCGTCGGCTCCAAGCTCCATCGCTACCGATGCGTCCGACGCCGTTCCAACTCCCGCGTCCACAATGACGGGAATTTTTACTTTCTCAATAATCAGTTCGATATTGAGCTTGTTTAAAATACCCTGCCCTGAACCAATGGGCGACGCAAGCGGCATCACGCACGCCGCACCGGCGTCTTCTAATTTCTTGGCCATAATCGGATCATCGTTCGAGTATGGCATTACTACAAATCCATCTTTCACGAGTTCTTTCGTGGCTTCTAAAAGAGCCATGGTGTCGGGAAGCAGCGTTCTTTCATCCCCAATCACCTCAAGCTTCACAAGATTCGAAAGCCCCGCCGCGCGCCCTAAACGAGCGACTCGAACCGCTTCCTCTTTCGAGTAACAGCCCGCCGTGTTAGGCAATAAAATGTACTTTTTTAGATCGATAAAATCAAGCAGAGATTGTTTGGTGCGATCAAGCTCCACGCGTCTCACCGCCACGGTGACCATGTCTGCTCCGGAGATTTCGAGCGCCTTTTCCATTTCTTGGAACGTGGCGTATTTCCCCGTTCCGACAATGAGTCTTGATTTGAGTTCAAAATTGGCAATTTTTAACATTAGTTTTCGACGACCGCTCCCTTTTCGACAACGACGAGGCCCTTGGGAGTTACCGTAAATCGCTTCCTATCCTTTTCCAAGTTGTAGCCAATTTCAGCATTGGGCATGATTTTAACGTGCTTATCAATAATCGCATTTTTAATTTTGGCGTAGCGGCCGACGTCGACGCCTTCCAGCAAAATAGAACCTTCCACTTCAGCGTAACTATTCACGCGCACACAGGAGGACAGCACCGAACGCTGAACCAGACCACCGGAAATAATACAGCCATCGGCCACCACTGAATCGAGTGCGGTTCCACGCCGCCCGCCAAGACTCTGAGCAAATACAAATTTTGCCGGCGGATACTGAAGCTGGTAGGTGCGAATCGGCCAGTCGCGGTCGTACAAATTAAACTGCGGCTGGACTTGAATCAAGTCCATGTTCGCTTCATAGTAAGAGTCGAGCGTACCCACGTCTCTCCAGTAAAGCGCTTCGTGTTTATTTTCATCCACAAACCGGTACGCCATAATCTTGCGTTTTCCTTTTTCGATCATCTGAGGAATCACGTTTTTTCCAAAATCATGCGCGGTATCTTTTTTGGCGTCTTCTTCAAGCTCTTCCTCTAAAACTTTTCGGTCAAAAATATAAATACCCATCGATCCAAAAACACTTTTAGGATCGCTTGGACTCGTCTTTGGATTTTCGGGCTTTTCTTCAAAACCTATGACGCGGTTGGAGCTATCAACCTCAATGACTCCAACATTTGGCGCTTCTTCCTTAGGCATTGGAACGACGCCGATTGTTAAATCAGCCCCTGCGCTGCGGTGAACTTCGAGCATCTTGGCGTAGTTCATTTTATAAACGTGATCGCCCGCTAAAATTAAAACTTGGTCCGGGTTTTCAGCTTGAATGGAGTAAAGATTTTGATAAATGGAATCGGCGGTGCCTTGATACCAATGGTCGTCAATTCTTTGCTGTGCCGGCACCACGTCGATATACTCGCCTACTTCGGCGTTCAGCACATTCCAACCCATGCGGATGTGACGCGCGAGCGACATGGATTTGTATTGAACCAAGATATGAATCCGGCGAATGCCAGAATTCACGCAGTTGGATAGCGTAAAATCAATGATCCGGTAGATTCCGCCAAATGGAACCGCGGGTTTCGCGCGATCTTTGGTGAGAGGCGATAAACGCTCGCCCTTCCCCCCGGCCATTACAAAAGTTAGTAGTTTTTTCATCGATAAGCCTTCAAAAAGAAGGCCTATAGAATACCACTTATCCGGCCGTCTTTCATCACCAGAATCGCGTCACTCATGTGGCGAACCACGCGGTGATCGTGTGAGATAAAAAGATAGGAAACCCCCATCTGACTTTGGAGCTTGAGAAGCAGATTGAGGATTTGTGCCTGCACAATCACGTCGAGCGACGTCACCGGCTCATCACAAATAATTAAGCTTGGATCGAGCGCCAACGCGCGGGCAATCCCCACCCGCTGACACTCCCCGCCGCTCAGTGTCTTCGGAAGGCGCTTCTTAAAAGGTGCTCCAAGCCCCACCAAGCCTAAAAGACTGTCGATTTTATGCTCCACCGACAAGGGTCCTGAATTGCCGTGAATTAAAAAGGGTTCTTCCAGTGCCTCGTACACCGTCATGCGCGGATCGAGCGCTTCGAGCGGCTCCTGAAAGATAATCTGTGTTTTTTTTCTAAAAATTTTCAAATCCTTTGACTTTAATTGATCAATCCGCTTTCCTTCGAAATAAATTTCTCCGGCGTCCAAATCTTCAAGACGTAGCAGCAGTTTTGCGAGTGTCGACTTGCCGCAACCCGACTCTCCGACAAGTCCAAGCGTCTTTCCCTTTTCAATTGAAAGCGATACATTTTCCACTGCCGTGACGCGGGGACTTTTATAAATTTTCTTTAGATTTTTGGCTTCTAGAATAATATTTTTCATTAAACGGGAATCATTTCTTTGTTTTTAAGTCCAAGCAGACTCGCTTTGAGTAAGCGTTGGGTGTAAGCATTTTTTGATTCGAAATTGTGCGACTTTTCGAGCCGCTCGAGAATTCGGCCGTGTTCCATGACAAATATTTTATCAGAGTATTTGAGCGCAAGATTAATGTCGTGTGTTACAAAAATCACCGAAAGTTTCCCGCTTTTCTGAAGCTCGGAAAGTAGCTGCATCACCTCTAGTTCGTTGACCGGGTCGAGTGCTGTGGTGGGCTCATCCGACACTAAAATATCGGGGCCCGCCACAAGCGCCATCGCAATCATGGCGCGCTGCTTCATTCCACCGGAGATTTGATGTGGGTAAGAGCCGTAAACCCGTTCAGGCTCCGAGATCCGCACTTTTCGAAGCCATTCGAGCGCCACGCGCCGAGATTCCTTTATCGCTTTAGGATGGTGCACCGCATAAGCCTCGGCAATCTGATCCCCCACTTTCATCACCGGATTTAAAGATGAGCCGGGGTCTTGAAATACAAACCCAATCTTCTTTCCGCGGATTTGGCGAAACTCTTCTTTTGAAAACCGTAGCACATTAGACTGTTTTTCTTTGTGCTGAATTAAAATATCGCCGCTAATGGACTCCGGCTCAATTAACCCGCCAATAGACAGGGCCAGCGTACTTTTTCCAGAACCGGATTGACCCACCAGCGAAATGAACGCGGGCTCCGTGATTTCAAGATTCACATTGTTAACCGCAAAAACGTTCGGCATGTAAGAAATATTCAGATTAATAATTTTTAAAATCTCATTCATGGGTTTATTTTTTTTCTTAATTTGCTTCCGAGTAAATTGGCACATAAAACGGTCAAAAAAATCATGAGCCCTGGGAAAAACATCATCCACCAGGCGGAACCCAGCGTGGATCGTGCGTCCATTAACAGATTTCCCCAGCTTGGGGTCGGAGGCTGAACCCCTAAACCCAAGAAACTTAAACCGCTCTCGGTTAAAATGGCGGAAGGAAAGCTGAGCACAGCGCTCACCACGACAGGACCCAGCGCATTGGGCAGTAAATGCTTCAAAATAAGATGTCGCTCGGGTGCCCCCATGGCTCTCACCGCGAGCACAAATGGCCTATTTTTTAACGATAGAACCTCTGCACGCACGAGCCGCGCGGTGCCCATCCAACTCGTCAGCCCAATAATCATCATCACATTAAAAAGGCTCGGCCCAAGGACGGCGATCACTGACAAAATTAAAAAAATTGTTGGAAAACAAAGCATGGCATCCGTGAAGCCCATGAGCAATTTTTCAACCCATCCTCCGTAAGAGCCGGCCACGAGACCCACCACCAGTCCAAGCGCCACCGCTAAACCCACAGCTAGGACAGCCACCCCAAGCGAAACCTGGGCTCCTTGCAACACACGCCACAGCAAATCCCGCCCTAGCGCGTCCGTCCCCATCCAATGCGACCAGGAAGGTGCGATTAAAATAAAATCGGAGTTCATGCGCCCCCCTTCCGAGTGCGCGGATCTGCAATTTTGTAGGCGAAGTCCGCCAAAATATTTCCGAGTAGCGTCAAAGATGCGCCAATCACAAGAATCGCCATGATCACCGGGTAATCTCTTGAAAATACTGAGCTAAAAAACAAGCGGCCCATTCCTGGGATTGAAAAAAGTGACTCAAGCACCACGCTTCCACCTAGCAATCCTGGAATTGAAAGCCCCACAATGGTAATGACTGGCAGTAGCGCATTGGCAAGCGCATGCTTCGCGTGCACGTCTTTTTCAGACAATCCTTTTGCGCGAGCAGTGCGAATATAATTTTTTCCGAGCACCTCCAAAACGCCGGACTTGATAAAAGCAGTCATTGCGGCTACGCCGCTCACCGACGAAATAATTACCGGCAGCACCAAATGCCATGCGGTATCGAGAATTTTTTGACCAATGCTCCAATCCTCATAAAAAATACTGTTTAGGCCCGACACCGGAAACCAGTCGAGACTCACCCCAAAAAAACTCATCGCTAACAGCGCGAGCCAAAAACCTGGCATCGCGTACAGCGCTAGTAAAAGGGCTGACAAAATCTTTTCTGTTTTAGTTCCCCGATGCTCCGCTGACCATACCCCCAGGGAAATTCCAAAACCCAAAGCAATCATGAGCGACAATAGGCCAATGCACAGCGTCACCGGAATCGCTTCACCAACTTTTTCGGAAACCCGCCTTCCGTCGACAAAGGACTCTCCAAAGTCGAGACGCACAAGCCGCAGCGCCCAGTCTTTGTATTGTTCTAAAACGGGGCGATCCAGACCGTACAGCTTGTCCAATTTTTCACGGGCCTGACTCGAAACTTGCGGATTTAACCCGTAAACCGCCTCCGAAACGCTTCCCGGAGCCAAATGAATCACCATAAAACTGACCAAGGTAATTCCGATCAGCTGCGGCACTGCCATGGCTAACCTCTTAAAAAGAGCGCTCATCATGACTCAAACCTGTACTTCTGTTGAGATTCCGGAACATGCCAATGGATAAAGTTATGCCCTATCCCCGCGGGTGAAAGCTCGACTCCCTGAAAGCGTTTATCCACCGTCATTAACGAATCGGGGACATATAAAAAAGTGTAGGGCTCCTCTTTAGCTAAGACTGCGTGAAGCTCACGATAAACATTCGCACGGCCAAGCGTGTCAAAAATACGGCGGCCTTGCATAAGCAGAATATCCGCCTGCAAATTGCTAAATCCCGTAAAATTAAATTCGCCGGGGTTTGTTTTGGAGGAGTGAAATAAATCAAAAACATCCGGATCCCTGGAAACGCTCCAACCCAAAATCACCGCCTGAAAACGCCGCGGCCCAATGAACTCCTTTAAAAATGTCCCCCACTCCACAATTTGAATTTTCATATCGATTCCCGCCTCACCCAAACGCGCTTGAATCATTTCGGCGGCCATTTTCCGCTCGTCATTGCCCTGATTCGTTAAAAGCGTGAACGAAAATCGCTTCCCATCTTTGTCCAAAAATCCGTCGCCATCGTGATCCGACCAACCGGCGTCCTCGAGCAATTGCTTGGCTTTTACAGGATCGAACGCGGAAGGCTTTACATCCGAGTTATAGGCCCAGGAGCCCGGCAAAAATGGGCCTGTTGCCACTTGACCCATCCCCTTTAAAACGACCCGCACGATTTCATCTTTGCGAATCAGAAGTCCGATCGCGTTTCGCACGCGCACGTCTGAAAAAAGAGGGTCTTTTAAATTGTAGGCAAGGTACGTGTAGCCGAAACTCGGGAAAACATATTTTTCGAATTTTTGTTTAAATTTTTTAGAATCCGTCTGCTTTTCAAACTGCAAAGGACTCAGGTCCATCGCATCTAAATTACCCCCCTGAAGCTCTAAAAACTGGGTGGCGTTTTCTGGAATAATCCGGCACACATATCGGGAAATATGCGGCTTGCCCTCGTAGTAGGCGGGATTCGCAGTAAGCTCAATCTGCGTTCCGGATTTCCATTTTTTTAAAAGGTAAGGACCTGTTCCAACCGGCGCTCGTGAAAAATTAGACTTACGGATATTTTCATTTTCAAGCATGTGCTTGGGCACAATTCCCATTCCCCAGCTGGCAAGGCCGGGCGAAAAAGGCTCTTTGTAATTAACTTGAACGGTATACGGATCAATCGCCGTTACGGATTCCACTTTTTCAAAAGCGCCCGCATAGGGCGTCGCCGTTGCGGGATCCACAATTTTTTGATAGGTAAACACCACGTCGTCTGCTAAAAACGGTTCGCCGTCATGCCACAGCACACCGTGCCGCAGATGAAAAATAATACGCTCTCCCCCGAGCAAAACATCCCAACTCTCCGCTAAGTCGCCGATGAGGTTTAAATTTTTGTCATATTTAACGAGACCGTTGAAAATAAGTCCGGAGATTGAAGCGGAGGCGCTGTCGGACGCTAAGAATGGGATAACGTTGACAGGTTCTGCGGATAAGGCCGCCACAAAAGCGTCACCATCTACAACTGGCGGTTCTTCCGCGATGGAAAATGAACTTAAAAAAAGAAGGCTAGAGAAAAAAAGGCCAAGAAAAAAAACAAGTTTTAAATTCGAGCGGGCGCTCAACTCGCTGGCTTAGTTTCAGCAGCGGTGCTCGTTGTAGTAGCGACAACCGGAGCTTCGACAGGAGCAACTTTTTCCGCTTCTGCTGCTTTAGCGGCTTCTTTCACCGGCAGAGCGACTTCTTTCTTGGGTGCCACGGCTTGGCTAACCGCGCCCTGCACCGCACGGGAAAGTTTAGTCTTATCAACCAACGACTTACTGCGCTGCGTCGAAAGAATTCCTAACGAAATGGAGGTCACGATAAATAAAACGGCGCAGACTTCGGTTGCGCGCGTCATAAACGTATTGGTCTGCGTTCCCAAAATAGCCTGAGGCTGACCCGAGGCCATATCAGACAACCCGCCACCACGGCCGGCTTGCAATAAAATAACCGCGATGAGAACGAAGCAAACAAAAACGTGAACAATGGTTAAAAAAATTGTCATTTTATCCTTTACTTGACCGCAACTGCGATCGAATTTTTGACGATGTCTGAAAAACTTTGAGCTTCGAGACTGGCGCCGCCAACGAGTGCCCCATCAATATCTTCCCGGGCCATTAAACTAGCAATGTTATCGGCTTTAACGCTTCCGCCGTACAGAATGCGGATTTGTTTAGCTGTCTCATCTTGAAAAAGTTTTGTGAGTTCACTTCGAACAAAAGCGTGCACTTCCTGAGCTTGCTCCGGAGTGGCTACTTTTCCGGTCCCGATGGCCCAAACAGGTTCATACGCAATAACGGTTTTAAGCATCTCCTCTTGGGATAAACCGCTGAGCGATCCTTTGAGTTGCTTTTCAATAATCTTAAAGGTGCTACCAGATTCACGCTCGGCAAGCATTTCGCCGATGCAAACAATGGGAGTCAGTCCCGCTCGGAGAGCGGCTTTGGTTTTTTTGTTCACTGTTTCATCGGTTTCACCAAAAAACTGGCGGCGTTCAGAATGGCCGATAATCACAAATTGTGCGCCGGCATCTTTAATAAAAGACGCTGAGACTTCACCGGTAAACGCGCCTTTTTCTTCCCAGTAAAGATCTTGCGCACCCAAATGAATATTCGATCCTTCGAGCGAATCAGCCGCTGTTGCAAGAGCTGTGTAGACCGGGCAAATCACAATATCCGCACCCGTCACACTCGACAGTGAGCGCTTGAGAAGCGTTACAAGCTCAATGGACTCTTTGATCGATTTATTCAGTTTCCAATTTCCAGCAATCAGTGGTTTTCTCATAGATTCGTCCATTTTTATTTATCTTGAAGTGCGGCGATCCCTGGCAGAACTTTGCCTTCCAAATATTCAAGAGATGCGCCGCCACCAGTGGAGATATGCGTCATCTTAGAATCTAATCCAAATCCAATGACGCAGGCTGCCGTGTCTCCCCCACCAATCACGGTGGTGACATCTTTAAGCTCGGATAATTTTGTAGCGATCGCAAGTGACCCCTTGGCAAAAGGTTTCATTTCAAATACACCCATGGGACCATTCCAAACCACGGTCTTGGCTTTGTCCAACACCCCGCAAAAAAGCTCGACCGTCTTCGGGCCGATGTCCACGCCCTCCCAGCCGTCTTTCATGCCGCCGGATTGAATTTCAATGGGCGCTGTCTCTTCAAATTTCTGAACGCATTGATTGTCGAGTGGCAAATAGATTTGAACTTTTTTATTTTGAGCTTTTTCAAGAATGGTTTTGGCGAGATCCAGCTTATCTTTTTCAATCCGCGAAGAGCCGGTGGGCAACCCCTTTACTTTCATAAAGGTGTAGGCCATAGCGCCGCCAATCAAAATCGCATCGACTTTATCGATGAGATTTTCAACAATTCCGATTTTATCCGACACTTTGGAACCACCTAAGATAGCCACAAACGGTTTGCGTGGCTTTTGCATGGCGTCACCCAAATACTGGATTTCCTTTTCAAGTAGGAGCCCGGCACCCGAGGGAAGATACTTTGTGATCGCGTCAATCGACGCGTGAGCGCGGTGACTGGAGCCAAACGCGTCATTGATGTAAATATCGCCGCTTTGCGCAAGTTGTTTGGCAAACTCGGCGTTATTTTTTTCTTCGTCGGGGTAAAAACGCAGATTCTCTAACACCGCAACCGGTGCCGCAGATCCATTCCCAGCCGCAAGTTCCTGTTGGACCTTGGGGCCAATGCAATCGGAACACTGCAGAACATTTTGCTTTAAAAGTTGTGACAAACGCGTGGTAGCGGGAGACAAGCTGTAAGCGGGATTCGGCTTTCCATCTGGACGACCCAAGTGACTCATGAGAACCACTTTTTTGGCGCCCGCTTTAAGCGCGTACTCAATCGTCGGAAGCGACGCCTTGATGCGATTATCATCAGTAACATTCTGGCTCTTATCCAGCGGGACGTTAAAGTCCACGCGGATAAGAACCCGTTTGCCTTTTAGATCAAAATCGCGAATCGTCTTCTTAGACATTTTTAGCGGTGTGCGAGAACCGGTAAGGTCTTGCCCATGAAAATGCTCAAGTCTACAACGCGGTTCGAATAACCCCATTCGTTGTCGTACCAGCTGAACACCTTGATGAAATTGCCGTCAATCACGTTCGTGAGCTCGGCATCCACAATCGAAGACGCAGGGTTGTTCGCAAAATCCTTCGAAACCAAAGGATCGGTGCAATACTCCAAGATTCCCTTCATCTTGCCGTCGGCGTATTCTTTAATCGCGGCATTAATTTCTTCTTTGGTCGTTGATTTGTTTAGTTCGCAAGTCAAATCCACCACCGAAACGTTCGGGGTAGGGACACGGATCGCAACGCCATCCATCTTTCCTTTTAATTCAGGAACCACTAGACCAATGGCCTTTGCGGCACCGGTCGAGGTCGGAATCATGGAAAGAGCGGCTGCGCGAGAACGACGAAGATCCTTGTGCGCCAAATCCAGCACGCGCTGGTCATTGGTATAAGAATGGATCGTCGTCATTAAACCGCGCTTAATTCCAAAACGGTCAACTAGAACCTTCGCTACGGGAGCCAAGCAGTTCGTGGTACAAGACGCGTTTGAAACGACATGGTGCTTCGCGGGATCATATTTTTCATGATTCACACCGAGAACAACGGTAATGTCTTCGTTTTTTGCGGGTGCGGAAATAATGACTTTCTTGGCTCCGCCCTTCGTGATATGAACTTCGGCTTTTTCTTTATCGGTAAACACACCGGTGGACTCCACAACGATGTCCACACCGAGATCGCCCCATGGAATCTGAGCGGGATCCTTATAATTCAAAACTTTGAGCGGCTTGCCGTTGACAACGAGCGCGTCACCTTCAGCTTTAACCGTGCCTTGGAACTGACCTAAAATCGAATCGTATTTCAAAAGGTAAGCATGCGCTTCCATTGGAACGGGCAAATCGTTGACCGCTACGAATTCAATGTTCTTGTTGTTGGCCCCTGCGCGAAATACGTTACGACCGATTCTACCAAAACCATTAATACCTACTCGAATTGCCATGATGGGTTCTCCTGTTAAAAATTTGTGTAATTATAGCCTCTTCGGGGGTGGGTGTCAAAATTTCTATTCTTGGGACAAGCTCAAGGCTTTCTTGGCCTGCTCGAAACCCGGGTCAATTAGAAGGGCTGCTTCCCACTCCTTTTTAGCAAGAGCGCTCTCTCCCAGTCGGTAAAGAATGATTCCGAGATTGGTGTGGGCGCGAGCGCTTGACGGATTGAGCTTCAAAGCGATTTCAAGCTCTTGGCGAGCCTTCTCGTTTTCTTTGAGCCTCCCATAAACCATGGCTAAGTTATTGTGGGCTTCTGCAAGATTGGGCTTTAGCTCAATCGCCTTCTCAAATAGCTCAATCGCCTTCTCTGAATCACCCGTCTGGTCATACCATAAGGCAAGGTTATTGTAAGCGTAGGCATTAGTGGGGTTCGCCTCGATGGCTTTTAAAAGATATTCCTTGGATTCGTCGGCGTGGCCGGTTGCCCCCATCGCAACCGCCAGGCCCTCGCTTGCCTTGGAGGAATCCGGATGAATCTCTAGCGCGCTTCTAAAGAACGAAATCGCTTGTTCATAGTTATGGGCCTTAAGATAAACGTCACCGGCATTGGTGTAATTTTTTTCCCAATCAGTGTTAACGAGTTTGAGCTGGGTTACAAATACCCCAAGCGCTAAAATCGCTGCATATAAAAACGCACTCCCCCATCGTCGCTCGCGCACCAAATCCCACAGCACAAAAAAACCAATAGCCGCGACAACTAGTATCACACTCAAAATTGGCAAACGATACCGCGCATTGATAAAAAAAAGTGTCACGCCCAAAATGTAACTGGCAAGCCACCCAAGCGTGAGCGCTTTGTACTTTAATTTTGAAAAATGTGCGGCGAGTCCCACCAAAAATAACGGTCCAATAATTCCAAACCCAAGCCATGGAAACCGGAGCAGCGGGTTAAATTTCTTGGCAAATTCATAATCATCCACGTCTGAAATTTCCCTAGCATCGAAAAATAAAAGCAGTTTATGAAACCAAAGTCTTACAAAATCTTCAGGGTTATTTAAAATGTAATTCCACGCCTTCCCAGACCAGTACGACGACACCTCTGACGGTTTGAGCGAACGCCCCAGATCTTGCTCGGCCACCGTTCGCGAGTCTCTAATTTGAGTTTCAACATTATTGCCCGTTCCTTTAGGCGCAAGAAACACACCCTCAGCATCTAAATTATTTCCGATATAAAAATTAAATCCTCCGTGTGACGTGGTTGGTACAAAATCTTTCCCATAAATCCAGTTGTGCGCCGTCACCGGAAGAATAGGGATAAAAAACGCCACTATGAAAATAATTCCGCACAGCGCTAACTTTTTCTTTTTGAGTAGTGTCAGCATCATCACGCAGAAAAAAAAGGCCAACACAAACAACATCACGCCGGCCTTCGTGAGAGCGGCAAGGCCTAGCAGGATGCCTAGAAAAAAAGCACGTGCACGTGTTGGGTTATCCCAAAAAAGAAGAACGTTGTAAAAACCAAACGCATACAACGGAATAGCGAGCGCTTCGGGAATCTGAAGTGTTTCGTGAAAAAACAAAGGCCCGTAGGCTGCGGCAAAAATTCCCGCGAGAATCCCAACTCTCTCCCCACTAATTTTTTTTCCGATCAGATAAATCGCATACACGGAAGCGACGCCTAGCAACGCTTGGATAATTTTTACGGCAACGATCGAGCTTGAAAAAAATTTATAGCAAAACGCTAGGAAGTACGGGTAAAGCGGCAAACCATAAAAAACAGAGTCCCCTATCCAGTCGCCCCCCACAATTCGAAGCGCCCAGCGGTGATAGTACTCGGGATCCAAAATGACGGGTGCAAAAAAAGGACTTTTCTGGCTCAGGAAAAGTGAGCCAAGCCTCACAAGAAACGCGAACACAAGCACCGCCCAAATCCAGCGAGAAGTCTTGGAAGTAGAAGCCAGCGGAACCTTAACGAGACGAGGCATTTCGATTCTTAGCCTAAAAGAAGGCTAAGATTAAAGGAGAGTTTTTGGAAATTAAGCTCTTTTGGAAACGATCCGAACGGTCCGGCCTCGCGAACACAATTGACGGCGAACTCCTTTGCTAGAAAATTGGCGTTTGATTCGCCCTCCTTGACCATGATTTGCTCAAGCCTTCCATCGGAACTCAGCACGAAAATCATGGAGATATTTCCTTTTCCGGTTGCTTCAGCCGAATAATTTTTAAAAACGGTATTTTGAATGCGATCCTTGATTTGACCAAAATATTCAGTGAACACCTGTTTCTTGCGCGGGTCAGCGAGTATCGAAGAACTTTGCCGGATAAGGCTTGGGTCAATCCCTCTTGATCTGGCCGCCGAACTCATAGCTACCGAAGTCTTTTGTGCTGTGGTAGCCGGTAAAGTATTTAAAGATTTTTGGAATTCGGCTTTCGGAGAAACTTTTTTAGGAGACGCTTCACGCTTTGGCGCGGTCGCTCTAGAGGCGCGCGAAAAAGACGCTGATCGCTCAGCCGGTGCCGCTTCCGAATACGAAACCCAAACCACATCATTCGCATTGCTAGTCGAAACCACTCCGGGAAGCACGCTAGCGCCTGCGTGAAGCGCGAGAGACGCCGCAAAAAACAAACTGAATTTACTTAAGTCCGTCATGGGCTCGTATTATACTAAATTTTAGTGAACTTCTTCACCAAGAATACGAAACGCTAGCGCTATAGCTTCTGCCGGGCGCTGGAACATAAAAATTATCGGTTAGCGTCGGATCGGTGACAAAGGCAGACGGCGCAAGGCCCAAGCTTCCCGCAGACTCATACTGCTCATCAAGAAGATTCTCAACCCCAAAATTAAATTCCCAACTCTTCAAGCGGTACGTCGTTTTCAAATTAAAAACCGTGTAGGCCGGCAGTCTACGGCCATTGCGATCGTTGTCGAGATCGTTCACAAGCACTTGCTTTGAAACGGCAACCATATTGAGATTCATATTCAAATTTTCCATGGGCTCAATCAAGAATGCGGTAGTCAGGCGATTTCTGGGAACCATCGGGATATGGTCCCCACTCTTTTGAACACCGCCGTTGTCGTTGGATTTAAACGTGGCTTCGGTATATGTGTGGGACGTTTTGAGTATCAACCACGACAGGCACTTCACCTGAAAAGAATTTTCAATGCCGGCTCGTTGGGTTTTTCCAAAATTAGAGTTCTGTCCAAAAAGATGTGTAGCGTCTGTTAAGTTGGGGTCGAATCCTATTTCATTGGTAGTACGGTTTAAAAATAAGGTGCTCGCCGCACTCCACGCCTTAGCCGCCCACTTGACTCCCAACTCATAATTTGAAGCCTCCTCGGGCTTTAGCCGGGGATTGCCACCGAACGCCGGGTTAGCGTACAAATCCGCAAGCGTCGGCGTCCGAAATGATTTGCTCAGCGTACCGGTTAGAGTGAGCGAATCTACCACTTTCGCGGAGACTCCAAACGAATGGCTAAATTTATGCATCGAAGCCGGGATGTTGTTTCCAATGTTTACAAGATCGTTGTTTGTGATGTCGACATCGTCATACCGCATTCCAAAGTAAGCGCCCACGCGGTCATTCCACGACAAGGATCCTTTTCCAAAAACACCGAGCACGTCTTTTTCGGAAGTGGAGTCGACCGCGTTCCCCAAACGGGATAAGGTGACTTTGGAACGGTTAAAATCTTCCTCATCGATGGAGTTCTCAGCATAGTCTACGCCGATTAAAAATCCCTCCACGAGATCCCACATCACGTCTTTGGAGTGATCGAGCTGAATCGTCGTTCCCCAAGTGTTGTTGGTGAGATCGAGTTCGTTGTCATCCCGCACAAACGTGGCGAAGTTCGCGACCGATATTTCATGACTCTGCCGCGCGTACACGTTTCCACTCAAAGCAGCACTTTCAATCGGCTGCAGCTGAAAATCCAAAATACCCAAATGCGTATCCATGTCCGCAAAATTACGCGGACGTTCGGTCGCTTTACGGCCCATGTCGCGCAGATAAGACTCGCGGATACTGCCGGAGCGGTCAAGATGCGCGTCGGCGTACAAATATGACGCACCCATTTTCAATACGTCAGTTGGATTCCAAGAGGCCTTGGTGTAAAAATCCTCTTTTTCAACGGAGGTATTTTTACGAAATCCTCTGGAGTGATAAAGATCCCCGGTCATCGCTAAACCAAAACCATCTTGCTTCACCGTGGTCTCAAAACTTTCCTGCCATCCATCAAAACTTTCAACGCCGGTTTTTATTTTTGCGTGCACACCTTCCTGAGTGGGGGTCAGCGCCACCAAATTCACCGCGCCCGCCATCGCACCCTCCCCATAAAGAAACGAGGCTCCCCCTCGATTAACTTCAATACGGTCAATCATGCTAATCGGAATCAGCGCATAGTTGATGTTATTAGACTTGGCTTCATTAAGTCGCACGCCGTCCAACAAAAATACAAAATCGTCTCCCTCGTTAAATCCTCTAAAATCAATCGTCGCCTCTTCCCCGTTGCCGGATAAATCGCTCAACAGCACACCCGGAACATCTTCGAATGCCTGAGGAATATTCTGCACGTCTCTTTGGATGAGTTCGCGACGGCCAATCACCGTTGTCGACGTCACCGAATTTTCTGCAAATTCATTCATGGGACTCGATAGACGCTTACCGCCCACCACAATTCCCCCTAAATCAAAAATGGAGTCCGCCAAAGTGCCAGCCGCTTTAAACGGAAGCTCCACAAGATCTTGCGCGGGATTATTTGGCTGAGTTTCTTTTTTTTCTGAAGCTCCAGCAAGAACGGGGTGAATAAGCATTGCTAAGAGAAGGGTCCAAACGGTTATTTGCTTGCGCATAAATTTCCTTCCTAAAAAAGACAAAACCCTTGGAGAGAATTCTCCAAGGGTCCATGTCCCTGATTGCAGGGGCCCTAAAATGTTTAGCGCTTTTTCCGGCCACGGGAAAAGGCAGCATTCTTATTCGAAGGTAGGTCTTCTGACTTCCCAGCCCTAGCTTAGCTAGCCTTCCCAATCCGGTTTACGAATCAGTGGCGACAATTGCTAAAAGGTTTTTCTCGTTCCGAGAAAACTGAGTTACAGCGGCGGGACCGTAGCCGATTTAAACGGCTTTCCCTATTAATGTCCGATTAAGGACAGCCTTCGAACAGTTTTTTATTTCAAAAAGGAGTGTAGATCGACGAAGCTTTTGCGTCAACTTTTTTTACGTAAAAAAATGGATCCTAAGAATGGGGTGTCGGGTGAATCATCAGGTAAATCGGTGTTACCAAAAACTTCAAGTCCCGATGGTCGGATCACATCCGCATGAAATTTTTCGCGAAATCCAAAGCGAAGCCCTTTGTCGACTGTGAGTGGCACGTGATTCAAATCATAGCAAAAAGTGATCCCGGCAATCCCTCCCGGCTTCAAAACACGACCCACTTCTTGCATCATTTTCTGGCGAACCGGCGAAATCAAATGTTCGATGGTGCAAATAGAAAACACGCGGTCAAAGGCGTTGTCTTTGTAGGGAAACGGCTGGTCAATATCCCGATCATCCGCTTTTAACCTCCAACCCATCTTTCGGGCCACGTAATCAGCGTTGTAAAGCGTGCCACAATTATTCCAATCGTTGTCCAAAATGGAGACGTCGCAACCCATGGATGCCAAATAAAACGAAAAAGGAGTCGACGCACCTCCAATATCCAACACGCGCTCCCCTTTTCGGACTCCGGAGTGATAAATGGTCCACGCATTTTCCCAGGATTTTGTTTGCTCGGATCGCGGATAAAACATGCGCTCCAAAAAAGTGGCGGCTGTATTGGTAAAAAACAACCCCCTCTTTTTCAGATCATTCTTTAATGCTTCAACGGCTTGATTGATAGCGACTATTTCTTTTAAAGCAAGATCCCGCTCAAGAGAGGACAGTGCATTTTTATTAATAAAATGGTTTTGATCGCTCTGAGCCGAGGAAAGTGGCTTAAAGGGTCCATCAGCCACTACGCCAAAGCCACCCTGCACTCTCGCCATTTTTTCGAATTGCCGCACCTGAGCCTGTCGGCGCGCTTTTCGAATCCAAGTAAAAAACCGGTAGGCTGCCGGTACGTACGGAGGAAAACGGTCATTGAAACTCTCCTTCATTTGCCTACTCGCCTTTTGATCGAATAGCCAAAAAGAAAACGAAAAAACCGCAACGTATCTCTGACGGGTCGAATTTGACTAACTTCATTTCCGTACGTACAAGAAATTGGAACAGATTCTATTTTAATTTTAAGACGTGCCGCCTCCAAAATCATCTCCGATTCTATTTCGTAACGGTTCGTCCGCAGATTCATTTTTTTGAAGGCGGGCGTGCGAAGAGCCCTAAAACCGCAAGTGCAATCTGAAATTTTTTGCCCAGCTGACGAAGAGATGATAAAAGACATCGCAAAATTTGTCCAAACACGCACCCAAGGCATGGAAGTGTGTTGAGCCATTCGATTTCCGATTACAAAATCGGCACTAGATTCATTGAGAGTTTTCAGAAAGAGATCAATCTCTTGAGGTTCATGCTGTCCATCCGCATCCATCAAAACAACAGCCTGAAAATTTTCGTTATCGGCCCACTCCAAACCCGTTCTCAGAGCAAAACCTTTTCCTCTATTGGGATTTAGATGAATACAGTGAACTGGTAGACTGCTTAGAATTTGTGGGGTTGAGTCGCGAGACCCATCATCAACGACGCAAACAAGATACCCGAGCGAAATGATTTTTTCACAAACGACCTTGATATTTTTTTCTTCGTTGTGAGCCGGGATCACAACGCAGATTTGCGATTTTTCAATCACGGTAAGTTTTTAAAATGAGCCTTTCTATGCTCGATTTCTTTTTTTAGGGCCTCGAATGAATCCTTAGCGTGAAACGAACTTCTGACGGTGGGGGCGCTTTCGACCCATAAAAAACCTAAATCCTTAGCCTCTTGTCTGTATCGGCTAAATTCCTCCGGTCGAATATACTCAGCTACCGGCACTCCGGTCCGACTCGACTTTAAATATTGCCCTAGCGTCAACATATCACATCCGGCTTCGCGTAAATCTTTTAAAACACTTAAGACTTCTTCATGTGTCTCACCCAGACCCAGCATCAGACCGCTTTTGGTCAACACCGCATTGCTCTGACGTTTAATTTCCCGGAAAATCTGGAGCGACTTGTCGTAAAAACTTTGAGCGCGCACTGCTTTATAAAGCCGAGGCACCGTCTCGACGTTGTGATTAAAAACATCCGGCATAGCACCTAAAATAAGTCGAATGGAATCGATTTGAGTTCTGCGAAAATCAGGCGTTAGTATCTCAACGATGATCGAATCTGAAATGTCTTTTATAGCCTTAATGACCCGAACAAAATGAGGCGCACCCTCATCAATTAGGTCGTCGCGGTTCACCGAGGTGACCACCACATGCTCAAGGCCCAATTTTTTGACGGCTTCCGCCACGCGGCGTGGCTCATCAGCATCAAGCGCACTTGGCCTCCCAGTGCTCACCGAACAGAAACCACACGAGCGCGTGCACACATCGCCCATAATCATGAAGGTTGCTGTTTTTTGGGAATAACATTCGTTTCGATTGGGACAACGACCACTCTCGCAAATCGTATGCAATTCTAGTTCTTGCAAGAGAGAATCTGTCTTAGAAGCTTCCTGGCCAGGCGAAAGAGAGCGCTTAAGCCAATCTGGAAACTGTCTTTCGGAAACCGGATTAAGTTTATAGTCCGGTAGCGGCCTCGACACTAATTCATAGCCTTAATGATCGCATCGGCCATCTGGCTTGTGCCAACGGCAGTCGGATCGTTGCGATCCGCTTTGAGATCATAAGTGACAAATTTTCCTTCGCCTAAAATTTTAGCGACGGCATTTTCCAATTTGTCAGCAGCCTTCGCTTGACCGATATGGCGCAACATCAACACTCCCGATAAAATCATCGCAGTCGGATTGGCTTTGTTTAAACCCTTATATTTTGGCGCGCTGCCGTGTGTCGCCTCAAAAAGTGCGATATCACCGCCGATGTTCGCACCCGGAGCAATCCCGAGACCCCCGATCAATCCAGCGCAGAGATCCGACAAAATATCTCCATAAAGATTCGGCAGCACCAACACGTCGTAATCATTGGGCTTTTGCACAAGCTGCATGCACATGTTATCGACAATGCGGTCTTCGAACGCAATTTTTCCTTCGTAATTTTTAGCCACTTCCTTGGCTACGCGTAAGAATAAACCGTCGGTTGCTTTCATGATATTGGCTTTGTGAACGGCCGTGACTTTTTTACGGTTATTTTTAATCGCGGTTTCAAACGCAAAACGGACAATGCGTTCAGTTCCATATCTAGAAATCGGCTTGATGCTGATCGCCGGGTCCGGGTGAAATTTTGCTTTTGGGTTCAGCTCTATAATTTTATCAACCAACACGCGGGCAGCATCTGTTTTTTCTTCAAATTCAATACCCGCATAAAGATCCTCGGTGTTTTCACGCACGACGATCAAATCAATTTTGCTGAATGGGCTACGTACACCAGCATAAAGCTTGCAGGGCCTGAGACAGGCGTACAAATCTAGCTCTTTTCGAAGCGCTACGTTCACCGAACGAAAGCCAGAGCCCACCGGCGTCGTCACCGGTCCTTTGATAGCAATTTTATTGCGCCGCACGGATTCAATGACTTCGTCGGGAAGCGGAGTCCCCTTCTTTTCCATTATTTCAGCGCCAGCTTCTGCTATTTCCCAATCAATCGCCACTCCGGAAGCTTCAATGCATCTTTGGGCCGCTAGGGACACTTCAGGTCCAATTCCATCTCCCGGAATCAACGTTACTTTTATTTTGCTCATTTTATATTTTTCCTCGTCCATTCGTTAATTTTGGATATTCCCTCTTCAATATCTTTTTCACTGCAGGCGAAACTAAGCCGGACATGCGCATCCGAACCAAAACTTTTCCCCGGAATCACCGCCACATGTGCTTCCTCTAAAAGACGGTCACATAAAACTTCAGAAGTAAATCCTGTCTTTGAAATATCGCAAAATGCATAAAAAGCGCCGGGCGCTTCAAACGGCTCGAAACCTTTAACCGCAGACAAAAGCTTGGTCATGAGATTGCGGCGCCTTTCGAATATCGCACGAATGTCAGTCCGATAGCTCTTAGGTAGACCAAGCGCTGTAACAGCCATTTTCTGGCTAATCGATGTTGGGTTGGATGTCGAATGATCCTGAAGAATACCGATTTTTTTAATTACTTCCTTGTCGCCGGCCATGTATCCGATTCGAAGGCCGGTCATCGAGTAGCTTTTCGAAGTGCCATTCACCACAAACGTCCGTTTTTTGATTTCAGGATTAAAACTCGCGATCGAAACGTGCTGTGCCCCACCGTAAACATAGTACTCATAAATTTCGTCGCTGATGCAGATTAAATTTTTATCCACTACGACTTTCGCAATTTCACGAAGCGCTTTTTCATCAAGAACCGCACCCGTAGGATTCGATGGGCTATTGATAATTAAAATTTTAGACTTTGGTGTTAGCTTTGAGAGAATTGCCTCTGCTGAAACACGAAATCCGTCTTTTTGAGAGGTTGGAATGAACACCGGTTTTCCAGCGGCTAAATACACCATCTCCGGGTAGCTCACCCAGTAAGGCGTTGGAATTAAAACTTCATCTCCCGCCTGGCAAAGTACCTGAATGAGATTGTAAAGCGAGTGTTTGGCGCCGCAAGAAATAACAACTTCCTCAGGCAAATAGTCCAAACCCTGATCTTCTTTGAATTTTTTAGCGACTGCCTGACGCAGCTCCGGCGTTCCAGAAGTAGGCGTGTATTTAGTAAAACCCGATTGAAGAGCTCGAACACCTTCGTCCTTTACGGCAGACGGGGTATCAAAATCAGGTTCTCCGGCACCAAAGCTAATCACCGGCAGCCCTTTTGACTTCATCTCCTTAGCCTTCGACGTAAGCTTTAGCGTCGCAGAGGGAGAAACTTGAGATAAGCGTTCAGCAATTTTCATAAAGGTTAGAAATTATAACAAAAAACCCCTCTCCTGACTATCAAAAGAGGGGTTTTCTTAAATTAAATGACTAAAGACCGATCAAGAACCGCCCTTATTGCGGAAGAACTTGCCGATATTCTTGAAGAAACCGGGCTGTTGCTTGCTGTCTTTCTTGGTCTCCGGCTTCTTGTGTTCGGCGTCATGCGCATGACCTTCGTGAGAATGATCATGGCCCTCATGCGCTTTATCTTCAGCGGCTTTTTTCTTGGTTTTTTTGACTTCTTTAATTTTGATCTCTTTTTCGGTGAGCTCGAGCAGTGCGAGGCTTGCGCCATCGCCTTTGCGCCGATCCAGTTGCAAAATCCGGGTGTACCCGCCCTTACGATTTTTAAAACGAGGGGCAATTTCATTGAATAGCTTTGACGTGAGCTGGTGGTCTTGGAGATAAGAATACACCTGGCGTTTTGCCGCCAGCGTATTCGTCTTCCCAAGAGTGATCACATGGTCCGCTAAGCGCTTGGCTTCCTTAGCTTTCTGAACGGTGGTTTTAATCTGCTGATACGTCATCAGGCTTCCAACCAATCCTTCAAGAAGCGCTTTGCGTTCGCTGCCCGTGCGTCCAAATTTTTTGGTCCGGCGGTTATGCCTCATGACTGGCTTTCTCCGGAAAATTCTTTAAGTTTTTCCACGTCAACAGGCATTCCGAAGCCTAAGCCCATTTCTTTAAGAATCGCGCCGATTTCAAGCAGCGACTTCTTTCCAAAATTACGATACTTAAGCATTTCGGCTTCCGATTTTTTAACCAGATCGCCAATGGTTTTGATGTGGGCTTCTCTCAAGCAGTTTGCGCTGCGAACCGAGAGTTCCATTTCGGAAACCGGCTGAGCTAAACGCTTATAAAAATCACGATCTTTGTCTCCCGCAGTATCACCACCGGGAGTTTGCACGTCCTCCTCCGGAAGCTTTCCAAAGTTAACGAACACGTCCAGATGTCTCTGGAAAATGTTTGACGCATAAAGCATGGCATCTTTCGGGGTTATGCTCCCGTTGGTCCACACCTCAATGATGAGCTTGTCGTAATCCGTCATCTGTCCGACGCGAGTGTCTTCCACATGAAAATTCACCTTGCGTACGGGCGTGAAGATGGAATCAATAGGAATCACGCCAATCGGCTGACCTTCTTTTTTATTGCGCTCAGCAGGAACAAAGCCTCTTCCCTTCTGGACTTCTAGCTCCATGCGGAAAGGAATGTTCTTCGTCAGCGTAGCGATGTGCTGATCCGGATTCACTACTTCAATAGTCTCATCGCAGATGATATCCCGAGCGGTGATATCTTTCTTCGAATTGACTTCGATGCGCACCACTTTGGGTGTGCGAGTGTGGGAACGGAAAATCACATTCTTCACGTTCAGAATAATTTCCGTCATGTCTTCGACTACGCCGGAAACGGTTCCAAATTCGTGCGAAATACCTTCCACCTTAATCGTGGTCGCAGAGGCGCCTTCCAGCGAAGACAACAGAACCCTGCGAAGAGAGTTACCAATCGTCACACCATAACCGCGCTCAAACGGTTCGGCAATAAACTTGCCATACGTTTCCGTCAAAGAATCTTCATCACACTGAAGCCTTTTGGGTATTTCAAAGGATCTTAACGCTATTCCCATGGTCTTCGATCTCCTTTTTAATCTTTATTTTGAATAAAGCTCAACGATGAGCTGTTCTTGGATCGGCATTTGGATATCCGAGCGTTCAGGCTGTTTCTTCACCGTCGCCTTAAAACCGGCCGCGTCGACTGCAAGCCACTCGGCTTTGCGCTGATCCTTGGTTTGTTCCAAAATTTCCTTGAAGCGCTGGCTCATCTTATCAGAACCTTTCACTTCAATGACGTCTCCTACCTTCACTGAATAAGAAGGGATGTTTACCTGGTGATTGTTCACATGCACATGACCGTGACGGACCACTTGACGCGCTTCATTGCGCGAGGCCGACATTCCCATGCGAAACACAACGTTGTCCAATCTCTTTTCTAAAAGAGAGAGCAGCGTCGCACCGGTTACGCCCTTGGAGCGCGAGGCGTTCTTAAAATAGAATTTAAATTGTCTTTCTAGCACTCCATAAATGCGTTTTACTTTTTGCTTTTCACGGAGCTGAACGCCATAATCCGACAACTTCTGGCGGCCTTGGCCGTGCATACCTGGAACATACTCGCGACGCTCGACTGCGCATTTCGGCGTATAGCAACGCGATCCCTTTAAAAATAATTTAACTTTTTCGCGGCGGCAAAGCCGGCAAACAGAACCCGTGTAACGGCCCATGTCTTAAACTCTCCTTCTCTTAGGAGGACGACAGCCGTTGTGAGGAATCGGCGTGGCGTCCTTAATCGCGCTGATCGAAAGACCGGCGGCTTGAATGGCGCGAATCGCAGATTCACGACCCGATCCAGGGCCTTTTACAATCACTTCCACAGTCTTCATTCCATGTTCCAATGCTTTTTTGGCGGCTGCTTCAGCAGCAATCTGAGCGGCAAATGGTGTTGATTTTTTGGAGCCCGAAAAACCGGACGCTCCACAGCTGCCCCATACGATCACGTTTCCGTTCTTATCGGTAATCGTCACCTGGGTGTTGTTGAATGTCGCTAAAATGTGCGCCACGCCTTCAGCAACATTGCGTATAATCTTTTTTCTAGATTTGAACTTTTTAGTTTTTGCCACTTGCCTTTTAACTCCTTTTTAAATTACTTTTTTCCGCCAGCGGGTGCAGCCGGTTTTGCCGCAGGAGCTTTATCTTTAGCTCTTTGAGCTCCAATTGTTTTCTTCGGGCCTTTGCGCGTGCGCGAATTGGTGCGAGTGCGCTGTCCACGAACCGGTAAGCCCTTCTTGTGGCGTGAGCCGCGATAGGACTGAATATCCATCAATCGCTTGATGTTTACCGCCACTTCACGACGCAGGGCGCCTTCCACACGGTAATCCTTCTGAATAATGTTCGAGATTCTCGAAACCTCTTCTTCGGTTAAGTTTTTCGCCCGCACATCAGGGTTGATGTTGGCTTGCTTCAGGATAACAAGCGAATTATTCTGGCCGATCCCGTAAAGGTATCCAAGCGCCACATAAATTTTTTTCTCTTTCGGTAAATCCACACCGGCGATTCTAGGCATATTCTTCCTTTAACCTTGTCTTTGTTTGTGTTTCGGAGTTTTACAAATCACCCGGACCACACGTTTACGTCTTACAATTTTACAATGTTCACAAATTTTTTTTACGCTAGCACGTACTTTCACTTTTTTCTCCCTGTCCGCTGTTTAAGCAGACTATTTCACTCGGTAAATGATGCGTCCACGAGATAAATCGTAAGGGGACAATTCCATCATCACTTTATCTCCCGGCAAAATTCGAATGAAATTCATTCGCATCTTTCCAGAGACATGCGCCAAAACTTTGTGCTCGTTTCCAAGATCCACGCGAAACATTGCGTTGGGCAACGCTTCGAGTACAACTCCTTCTACTTGGACTGCATCTTCTTTTGGCATATTTACTCGGTTATAATCTCCGCTTCCATCTTTCCCGCAAAAACTGTTTGCTCAAAATGAGCTGACCGCTTCCGGTCCTTTGTAACCACTGTCCAACCGTCTGCTAGCACAGTCACTTCTAATGCGCCCTGATTAATCATCGGCTCAATCGCCAGCGCCATTCCTTCAACGATTTTCACGCCTTCATGCGGCCTTCCGTAGTTAGGAACCTGCGGCTCTTCATGAAGATTTTTTCCGATCCCGTGCCCGACATACTCACGAACCACCGAAAAACCTTCTTTTTCCGCGTAACTTTGAACCGCCCAAGAAATATCGCCGATTCGGTTTCCGGCTTTTGCTTGTTCAATTCCCCGCCTGAGCGCTTCCTGCGTTACTTCCAAAAGTTTTTTACTCGCAGAATCAATATTTCCAACCGCGAACGTTCGGGCTGCATCTGCGCAGTAATTTTTATACCGCACACCTACATCTACGCCGATAATATCTCCATCCCGTAAGACTCGCTTTCCGGGTATACCGTGAATCACCTCTTCATTAACTGAGGTGCAAATGCTTGCCGGATATCCGTAGTAGCCCTTAAAAAGCGGCTCTCCGTTTTGCGAGAGTATAAAATCCTCGGCAATCTCATCGAGTCTCTGCGTTGTGATTCCTGGCTTGGCCTCTCGCGCCATCAACTTCAAAAGACCGGCAACAATATTGCCGGCTTCGCGCATCCACTCCCGTTCTTGACGAGATTTAGCGAACCCCAACGAGGAGATTCTTCTTTTTAAAAAGAGCAATTAATTCATCATTCAGGGGCTCAACATCTAAATCGCCATCCACTTCGTACAAAACCCCTGTCTTCCTGTAGTACTCAATAAGCGGAGCCGTTTGGCTCTCATAAACTTTTAAGCGCTCGCGGATTGTTTCTTCCTTATCATCCGGCCGCTGAACGAGCTTTGCACCGCAAGCATCACAAACACCTTCAACCTTTGGTCTAAAATTTATCATGTGGAACGTTTTGCTACATTGTGAGCAAACTCTACGTCCCGAAAGCCGGCGAATTATCATGCCAAGTGTGGTCCTAAAATATAACACGAGTGAAAGTGGCATTTTTAATTTACTTAAACTCTCATCAAGACTTTTAGCTTGATCAGGAGTTCTCGGGAAACCGTCTAAAATAAAGCCGATCTTCGCATCTGGCTTCATTAACCGTTCTTCTACCAGCTTGATCACCACTTCATCCGGAACTAAGGCCCCGTTATCCATAAACGCCTTCGCTTCCAACCCTATTGGCGAAGAGACTCGTATCGCCTCACGAAGCATATCCCCGGTTGAAACATGAACCAGTTTTAAATCTTTTGAAAGAACTTGCGCGTGTGTTCCTTTACCTGCACCCGGAGGCCCAAGTAAAACCAAGCGCATATTTTTTATGCCGATCTCTGACGGCCTTTAATACGACCGCGTTTCATAAACCCTTCGTAATGACGCATCAAAAGCTGTGACTCAATCTGTTTGATTGTATCCAAGCTTACGCCCACCACGATAAGCAGCGCTGTACCACCAAAAAAATCTGCTACCTGATTGGGGATATTTAAAAGCTTACCTAGCACGTCTGGCGCAACGGCAATCACCGCTAGAAAAATACCCGCTGGCAACGTTACGCGGTTAATAATAAAATTGATGAATTCAACAGTTGGCGTTCCCGGACGAACTCCCGGGATGAATCCACCATATTTCTTCATGTTATCCGCTAGATCTACGGGATTAAAAGCAATGGCCGTATAAAAATAACTAAAAAATATGATAAGCAGCATTGTCAATACTGTGTAAAGCACATGTCCCGACGAAAGAGCTTGTGCCGCTTGCTGAATCCACGGATGCGGCATGAAAATTCCAATTGTCGCCGGGAAGAGAATGATGGACTGCGCAAAAATAATTGGCATCACACCACCATTGTTAACCTTAAATGGGATAAACACGGACTGACCACCCAACACTTTGCGCCCAACAACTCGCTTCGGGTATTGAACGGGAATTTTTCTTTCGCCAAGCGTTAGCGTGACAACAGCCATAATTGCCGCAACCATGATGCCAAGCATAAAGATTGCCGTCAAAGGATCCATCTGGCGCTGACCCGCTTGACCAGCGGTCGCTAATGAAATAATTTGAGAAATTGCTGAAGGCACCCTCGATAAAATACCGCAGGCGACAAGTAACGACATCCCGTTTCCAATTCCCTTTTCCTGGATTTGTTCACCCAACCACATAATAAAAGCTGAACCAGTGGTGAGTGTAATCACGGTCATAAACCTAAACGTCAGACCTGGAAACTGAACAATTTCAAGACCCCCAAAATGCTTCGGATTCTCAAGCCACATTGCAATAAAGTAAGACTGAATGATGGAGAGAACGATGGTGCCATAGCGCGTGTATTGATTGATTTGCTTGCGGCCCATCTCACCTTCCTTCGCCAACTTTTCAAGCGAAGGAATAACCACCGTTAACAACTGCATAATAATGGAACTTGAAATATACGGCATGATTCCGAGCGCAAATATGGTTAAACGGTGAATAGCTCCTCCCGAGAAGAGATTCATCACGCCGAACAACGATCCGCCCTGAGACCTTGATAAATTTTCAAAGAACACCGCTAGCTTCGCCCCATCAATTCCAGGCGTTGGGATATAAGTTCCTAAACGATATACCGCGATAATGGCAAATGTGAAAATAAGCTTTTTGCGAAGATCAGGAATTTTGAAGGTATTGACGAACGCTTGAATCATCAGATCTTCTTGGCCGAACCCCCGGCCTTGGCAATCTTTTCAAGCGCTGACTTGGAAAAAGCGTGCGCTTCAATCTTCAGAGCAACTTTCAACTCCCCATCTCCCAAAATTTTAACCGGCATATCCTTACGAACCAAACGAGACTGTTTTAATAATTCGGGTGTAATGTTTTGTGTGGCACTAAACTGATTCAGCTTTTCCAAAGCGACAACTTCAAATTTCGCCTTCGGCGTAAATGTAAATCCACGCTTGGGGATACGGCGAATCAATGGCATCTGACCCCCTTCAAAACCGGGTCTCGTGCCCCCCGACGCTCTGGCTTTGGCGCCCTTATGTCCGCGCGTAGATGTTTTTCCGTGTCCTGAACCACGTCCACGACCCACAATCTTGCGACGCTTATTGCTTCCTTTGGGCGCTTTTAAATTATGTAACATCTTAAACTCCCGCCACTAACTTTTGAAGGCCATTGACAGTTGCACGAACTACATTGATCGCATTGTCAGAACCTAGAGATTTCGTGAGAATATCTTTAATGCCAGCAGACTCACAAATCGCGCGAACCGCACCACCAGAAATAACACCTGTTCCCGGCATAGCAGGCTTCATGAGTACGCGCGCCGCACCAAAATCACCAATAACTTCGTGAGGAATCGTAGTTCCCTTAAGCGTAACATTAAACAAATTCTTTTTAGCTTGATAGATGCCCTTTTTAATAGCATCCTGAACTTCATTAGCTTTTCCAAGCGCAAATCCAACTCGGCCTTTGAAATCACCAACAACCACAAGTGCGCTAAAAGAAAAGCGCTTTCCACCTTTTACCACCTTGGCAACACGATTCACCGCGATTACGCGCTCAGTAAACTCTTGAGGAGTCTCTGCTCTTTGCGGCTTACGAGGCCCGCGTTTACCGCCCTGTCTTGAATGAGTCTGCTGCTCCGCGATAGGGGCCTTTACCGTCTCCTCTTTAACTTCCTCCACCGCTTGAATCACTGCGGCTGGATTGAGTGCTACGCCCAATACGTCCGATTTATCGGCTGCTTTTACTTTCACTTTTGGCTTGAATTCTTTATTTTCCACTCGGCTTAAACCCTTCTTTTAGAACGACAAACCCTGTTCGCGCGCAGAATCCGCAAATGCTTTGATGCGCCCATGATACAAAAAACCACCTCTGTCAAATACGACTTTCTGAATGCCTTTTTCTTTCGCTTTTTCAGCAGCAAATTTCCCAAACGAAACAGCCGCCTTAACATTTCCACCATTTTTTAATTTAGCGGATTTCAAAAAATCTTTGGACTTCGTTGAAACGCCCAACATTGTTTTTTGATCGTAATCGTTTACAAACTGAGCTTCCATATGCTGCAAGCTTGGGTAAAGCGACAAACGAGGGCGCTCCGATGTTCCAATTACTTTTTTGCGTAAGCGCAGATGACGAATAATTCGATTTGTTTTAACTTTATTCTTTTTTAGCATGATTACTTAGTGACCGTCTTTCCGGCTTTTCTACGAACCACTTCACCCACATACCGAACACCCTTACCCTTGTAAGGTTCAGCTTCATACACCTTGCGGATTTTAGCGGCAAAAAAGCCAACTTTAGCTTTGTCGATGCCCTTCACAGTAATTTGAGTGGGCTTTGGTACTTCCACTGATAAGCCTTCCGGAATTTCAAAATTAACAGGATGAGTAAATCCTAGCGCCAACGAAAGAACCTTGCCCTGCAAAGCGGCCTTAAAACCGACGCCCTCAATAGCCATTTCTTTGGAGAATCCTTCGGTTACACCCTTAATCATGTTTGAGATTACACTTCTCGAAGTTCCGTGTAACGCCTTATCAGACTTCTGGTCCGTCGCACGCTCCAATGTCAGTACGCCCTCTTTGATGGCGCCCTTCACCCGAGAGCTCATTTGAAATACGAGCTTTCCTTTGGGACCCTCTACCAAAACAGCATTTTTGTCGATAGATAACTTTACAGCTTTTGGAACTTCAATAGGTTTTTTTCCGACTCTTGACATAAATTTTTACCAGATTTTCGCTAGCACTTCACCGCCAACGCCCCTGCGTTTAGCCTCATCGCCACTTAAAATTCCCTCTGGGGTTGAGAGAATGCAAATACCCAATCCATTCAAAACCATCGGAATCGAATCTCTTTTCGAGTAAATTCTTAACCCAGGCTTAGAAATTCTTACAATCTTTGAAATTTTACGAATCGGCTCGTTCGCTTTTGACAAATATATCCTCAAGATTCCCTGCTTTTTGTCTTCAATTAACCGATAATCATGAATAAATTTTTCACGACGCAATATTTTAAGCATGTCCGTTAATAACTTGGACGCTTTGATATCTGCTCTGTCTTTTTTAGCGCGAACCGCATTACGGATAACGGTCAACGCATCGCCGATCGGATCACTCAGTGCCATTCAATTCCTCTCTCGTCTAGTTACCAGCTCGCCTTAATCATACCTGGGATCTCACCTTTAGAGGCAAGCTCTCTCAAGCAGATGCGGCATAGTTTAAATTTACGATAAAATCCGCGTGTCTTCCCGCATTGCATACAACGATTATAAGCGCGTGTGCTGAACTTGGGAGGTCTTTGCTGTTTAAGCATTAACGACAGTTTTGCCATAACTCTTATATTCCTTTACGCGGTCACGGCTGCCACTGAAGGCTTTGCCGGAGTCTGCGCTTTTTCAGTCTTTGTGCGGAAAGGAACGCCAAGAAGAGATAGAAGTTCATATGATTCTTCTCTTTTCTTTGCCCCACGCACAACGATCGTAATGTCCATCCCTTGCGGACGCACCACGCGATCCGACTCGATTTCAGGGAAAATATTTTGCTCATTAAGACCAAAACTAAAATTACCCGCTTCATCAAATCCGCGAGGGCTTATCCCTCTAAAATCACGAACACGCGGCAGAGCAACTTTTAACAAGCGCTCTAAAAATTCATACATCACGCGTTTGCGAAGCGTTACTCGGCATCCAACGGGAGAATTTTCACGAATCTTAAAATTGGATACGGCTTTTTTAGCGCGAGTGATGACCGCGTGTTGACCGGTAATCGTACTGAGTTCCACCTGCGCGGCTTCCACGATCTTGATATCTTCCGCACCTTTTCCAACACCCATATTCACCACGACTTTTTCAATGCGTGGGACCTCAAGGACATTGGTATACCCAAATTTTTTAGTCATTTGGGGAACTATTTGCTTGACGTAAAATTCTTGTAAATTCGGTGTCTTTTCCATAATTAGTTGATTGCAACCTTACTTTTTAATGAGATTCTTTGCTTAGAGCCATCAGCAGAAACAGACGTCTTGAAGCGCGTTTGTTTATTAGTGCTGGGACAAACCAAGCTTAAATTCGATAAATGGATTGGAACTTCTTGGCTAATAATTGCGCCTTGTGGATGCTGCTGACTTTTACGCATATGCTTTTTCATCATATTCACACCTTCAACCAAGGCGCGGTTGTTAGTGGGGTACACGTGAAGGACTTTTCCCGCCTTACCCTTATCTTTTCCAGCGAGCACTAAAACTTTATCACCTTTTTTAATCCGAAGACTCATTTAAATAACCTCCGGAGCGAGTGAAATGATTTTCATAAATCCCTTATCTCTTAATTCTCTCGGCACAGGTCCAAAAATACGTGTGCCCCTGGGGTTTCTCTGCGCATCAATAATGACAAGCGCATTTGAGTCAAATCGAAGCGAAGTTCCATCCATACGACGGATGCGGTTTTTCGTCCGGACAACAACCGCCTTCACAACCTCACCCTGCTTAACAGACGCGTCTGGTGTCGCTTCCTTAATGTTAGCGCTAATCACGTCTCCAACTTCCGCGATCAGACGCCCCGAGCGCCCAATCACACCAATACACGAAGCTTTGCGAGCTCCGGTGTTGTCGGCTACTTCTAAAAGCGTTCTCATGCGAATCATGGGTTTAAACTCCCTCTTTCAACTGAGCAGCATTTTTTTTCGAGTCTTGCTGCAAAATCTCAACAAGTCTCCAGTGTTTATCTTTGGAGAGCGGTCGCGTTTCCTGGATGCGGACAACGTCGCCAGTTTTCGCTTCGTTTTTCTCGTCATGGGCCTTGTATTTATTTGCTTTTTCCATGACTTTACCAAATTTAGGGTGGCGCGTTTTATGACGCACTTGCACGACGATTGTTTTTTCCATCTTATCGCTTACAACCGTTCCGGTGCGCTCTTTTCTAAAATTATCTCTAACGTTATTTGACATTTTTCTTTTCTCTTTTAATCGTTTCAATTTGGGCTACCTGCTTACGAATCAGTCTGAACTGATGCGGTTTATCCAGCTGCCCCAATCCTTTTTTTTGGCGTAGATCGAAAAGATCCTTCTCGAATGCGCTTTTCTTCTGGTCAAGTTCTGCGGCGCTTAACCCGCGTAAATTATTTACATTTTCCTTGCGGCTCATGCCAGTGTCTTCCTTGTTACAAAACGTGTGCGAAATGATATTTTAGAGGCCGCTAAACGCATAGATTCTTTCGCAAGATCTTCAGGCAATCCTTCAACCTCAAAAAGAATCTTGCCTCTCTTAACTACACAAACCCAACCCTCAACCATTCCCTTCCCCTTACCCATACGAGTTTCAGCCGGCTTCTTGGTATAAGGACGATCTGGGAAACAGCGGATAAAAACTTTGCCAAGCTTCACATTGCGCGAGATAGCTACACGCGCCGCTTCAATTTCGACGTTGGTCAACCAACCATTTTCAAGAACCTGTAAGCCGCAGTCACCGTAGCTAAGCGTATTTCCGCGATTAGCGGCGCCTTTTCTACGGCCACGCTGAAGCTTTCTGTACTTGACGCGTTTAGGAAGTAGCAGTGACATTGTTATTCTCCAAACCTTCTACTTCCGTTACCGCGATAACTCCAGCTTCATCCTTTTTTAAACTATCATTTCGAAGGGAAGCCTTTTTCAAAATGTCTCCGCGATACACCAACACCTTGACTCCAATTTTTCCATATGTGGTCATTGATTCTGCAAAACCAAAATCAATATCTGCGCGGAGCGTGTGTAAGGGAACCGTGCCTTCGTGGTACCCTTCTACTCGTGCAATTTCTGCGCCGGCTAAACGACCTTTAGTTTGAATCTTAATACCCTTGGCGCCGCTATCCATGCATTGCTGCATAGCTTTTTTCATAGCACGACGAAACGCAATACGTTTTTCAAGCTGCAGTGCAATGTTTTCGGCAATCAACTGAGCTTCCACGGAAGGGTTCTTAATTTCTTTGATGTTAATGTGCACTTCTTTGTTTCCGGTCATCTTCTGAAGATCTTCTCTTAGGCGATCGATGTCCGCGCCTTTACGACCAATAATCACACCGGGGCGCGCCGTATGTACGTTAACACGAATCTTATCGCTAGCACGTTCAACCTCAACTTTGGCAATCGCCGCTTGATTGAAAATTTTAAAAACATGCTTACGGATTTTTAGATCCTCGTGGAGGAATCTGGCAAATTCTTTCTTAGAAGCATACCAGAGAGAGCTCCAAGTTTTGATGTAGCCGAGTCTAAACCCGATCGGATGTACTTTTTGACCCATTATTTTGCTCCCGCCAATTTTTTCTTAGCCGCAGGCTTTTCCTTTTTTACAACGATTGGCCTTGCGGGCGTTTGAGTGGCCTTTGCTTTATTTTCTTTCTTGGGCATAAGGGCCTGTTCTGATTTTTTAGCTAAATCTAACTCTAAATAAATATGGCTTGTCCGCTTTCTAATTGTCATTCCACGACCCATCGTTGCAGCGCGAAAACGCTTCATCGTGGGTCCGCCGTCAGCCATCACACAAGAAACCATTAGACTCTTAGCTGAAATTTGCGAGTTCTTTTGAGCGGAATCCAATGCCTGATTTAAGAGGTTATTGATAATGAGGCCCGCTCTCCGAGGGGATCCATTCAAAATCTGCTGAGCCTCAGCAACGCTTTTCTTACGAATAAGGTCGATGACGTAACGTACTTTACGCGGTGAAATTCTAACAAAACTTGCTTTAGCGAATGAAATCATTACGTTAACTCCGCTGTCATCTTGGTAATGCCACCATGCTTACGGAATGTTCTGGTTGGAGAAAATTCACCAAGCTTATGCCCTACCATGTTTTCCGTAATAAAAATTGGGTTGAAAACCTTCCCGTTATGAATCATCATTGTTAATCCAACGAAATCGGGCGTCACCGTCGAGCGGCGCGACCACGTCTTGATTGGTTTGCGCTCGCGCTGTTTCTGCATCGCAACCACTTTTTTGACTAACTTCTCGTCCACAAAGGGACCCTTGCGTGTTGATCTGCCCATTTTATCTTGGTCTCTCGGTTACAATGTATTTAGAACTATGTTTTTTCTTCGTGCGGGTTTTAAGACCCTTCGCTTGCTGTCCATTGCGTGAAACAGGCTGGCGACCACCGGAAGATTTTCCTTCACCACCGCCCATTGGATGATCAACGGGATTCTTAGCAACTGCACGTGAGGCAGGACGACGTCCCAACCAGCGATTGCGGCCGGCCTTGCCCTTTGAAAGATTTTCGTGATCAATATTTCCAATTTGACCAATAGTCGCATAGCAATCCAAATGAATCATTCTAATTTCACCTGAGGGTAGCTTGATGTTTGCAAAGTCGCCTTCTTTGGCCATTAAAATTGCATAGCCACCGGCTCCGCGCACCATCTGACCCCCACGACCCACGGCTAGTTCAATGTTATGAATCTGAGTACCCAAAGCGATCTCGCGTATCGGTAGAGCATTTCCGATTTGAATTTCAGATCCGGGTCCGCTGAAAATTTTTGCACCAATTGCAATTCCTAAGGGGGCTAGAATATACCGCTTCTCTTTATCGGTGTATTCAATTAAAGCGATACGAGCTGAGCGATTTGGATCATATTCCACCGAAATGACCTGTCCTTCAATACCGCGCTTGTCGCGCTTAAAATCAATAATACGATAATTCTTCTTATGTCCACCGCCGCGACGACGTGAAGTCATGCGGCCATGTGAGTTGCGGCCACCCGAACGCTTCATGGGTTCTAGAAGCGATTTTTCCGGTTTCTTGTGCTTTGGCTGAATTTCAGCAAAATCTGAAACTGCTGTCCAGCGAAGCGATGGTGTAAATGATCTAAATGTTTTTATGCCCATTTTATGCTAAATCGATCTTATGGCCCGTTTTAAGGGTTACGATCGCCTTTTTCCAATCAGGGGTCATGCCTTGCTTATAGCGAACTCTTTTGAGCTTGCCGGGCATTACCGATGTGTTAACGGTTTCAACTTTCACCTTGTAAATATCTTCCACTGCCTTTTTAATTTCAATCTTATTCGCATTTTTTCTGACCGAAAAAAGATACTGGCTAGACACTGCTTGACGAGTTCCTTTTTCCGTACGAAGCAATGAATTAATAATTCCGTATTGAATGCTCATTACGACTTCAACCTCTTCACTAAACCGGTGTACGCAGATTTGGTGATTAAGCATTCGTGGTGAGAAGCAATATCCAGCGCATTTACTTCCTGCGAGGTTTTTACCGAAACCGTTGAAATATTTCTTGAGGCTAATCTCAAATTTTCAGTTCTATTTTCTACCACGATTAACGGCTTCCTTAATTTTAGCGCTTCCAAAACACTTGAAAGACCCTGTGTCTTAGGAGTTTGCAAATTCAACTCATTGACCACAAAAATCTTTCCGGTATTCACTTTTTCCTTAAAAGTCTCGACAACAGCCTGCTGTCTCATCTGCTGAGGAATGGCGTACGAATAATCTCTTTGCTGAGGACCAAACGTAACACCACCACCACGCCAGATTGGAGAACGCCTTGATCCATGACGCGCCTGACCAGTTCCCTTTTGCTTCCAAGGCTTTTTACCACCACCGCGAACATGTCCGCGATCCTTAGTAGCTGCAGTGCCTTCACGTTCTCCGGCGCGGTACATAACTACGGCCTGATAAATAAGATCCGCGTGCACTTCTTCCTTTTGGAACATCGGATCAAGAGCCAAGCTCTCGACTGCCTTCCCCTTCAGATCATAAACTGAAAGGGTTGCAGATTTTACCTCAACAGAGGCCTTCTTTGCACTAATTTTTTTTGGCTGTTTTTTTACAATAACTTTCTTAGCCTTGCTTGCTTTAGCTGTCGTTTTCTTCTTGATCTCTTTCGCCATTATTTCTTCTTTCCGGCCGCAGCGGCTTTGCTAGCCTTGAGCGGATCTTTTTTCTCTGATTTCTTGGGTGCTTGCTTGACTTTAACGCCCTGAGGTTTTTTGAGTGAGCGGCGTATGTAAAGAAGAGCATCGCTTCCGCCGGGAACTGAGCCTTTTAGTAACAATAAATCTTTAGATGCGTCCACTCTCAAAACTTCTAAGTTTTGAATGGTTTTTGTCTCATCGCCCATACGTCCAGGCATATGATGTCCTGGCCATGTTCTTGAAGGAAACGAACTCGCTCCCGCAGAACCAATCCGGCGATGGAACATCGATCCATGTGAACCAGGACCACCTCTCCAATTCCATTTTTTCATACCGCCGGCAAATCCTTTTCCGATCGAGGTGCCCTGCACGTCAACCAGATCACCCGCTTTAAAAATATCTACTTTGATTTCTTGGCCCAATTCAAACTTTTCTTCACCAACAACAGGAACTTCTCTTAAAAACTTCTTAAGCGTGATTTTAGATTTTTCAAAAGGCGCGCGATAAGCTTTGCTAACATTTTTAGCTTTCACGTCACCCGTTCCAATTTGAACAGCCTGGTAGCCATGTTTTTCTTTGGCTTTGATTGCAGTCACCACACACGGCTTTACCTCGATGGCGGTTGCCGCGATCCACTTGCCATCTCCGGCAATATGTTGAGTCATTCCTACCTTTTTTCCTAAAATCGCTAACATGGGAATTCCTTATTTGATTTCAACGTCGACGCCGGCAGGCAAATCGAGTTTTCTAAGAGAATCGATAGTCTTTCCGGTGGGATTCAGAATATCGAGAAGGCGCTTATGCGTCTTCATGAAAAACTGCTCGCGGGACTTTTTATCGATCACAGGTGAACGGTTCACGCAAATAAGCTCGCAATCGGTCGGTAATGGGATGGGGCCCGAAACTTTTGCTCCAGTCCTTTTAGCCGTGTCTACGATTTCAATCACCGACTGATCTAATACCCGGTGATCATAAGCTTTTAAGCGTATTCTAATTTTCTGAACTTGTGCGGTAGCCATGTTAAGCCAAAATCTCCGAGATCACACCTGCTCCGACGGTATGACCGCCTTCACGAATGGCGAAGCGAAGTTCCTTCTCCATGGCGATGGGAGTGATGAGTTCGGCGCTGACCGAGATCGTGTCGCCGGGCATAACCATTTCCACATCCTTGGGAAGGGTGATGACTCCGGTCACGTCGGTGGTTCTAAAATAGAATTGGGGTTTGTAACCATTAAAGAAGGCTGTGTGACGTCCACCCTCTTCTTTGGTCAGGATGTACACTTCGCCCTTGAACTTCGTGTGGGGAGTGATCGATCCGGGCTTCGCAAGAACCTGGCCTCTTTCAAGACCGGTTTTATCGATGCCTCTAAGAAGTAGGCCGACATTGTCTCCGGCTTGTCCGTCGTCAAGAAGCTTACGGAACATTTCAATACCGGTGATGACGGTTTTCTTAGTGGGGTGAATACCAACCACTTCGACTTCGTCGCCGACTTTGCAAAGACCGCGTTCGATACGGCCGGTTCCGACAGTGCCACGACCCGTGATCGAGAACACGTCTTCGATCGGCATGAGGAAGGGTTTATCCACTTCACGCTTGGGGGTTGGGACGTATTCGTCAACGGCTTTCATTAAATCCATGATGCATTGAGTTTTGTTGTCGTCGGTGGGGTTGTTGAGAGCTTCTAAGGCTGAACCACGGACCACGGGGGTCTTTTCACCGGGGAATTGGTACTTCGTGAGAAGCTCACGGACTTCCATTTCCACAAGATCTAAAAGTTCTTTGTCGTCCACCGCGTCGCACTTGTTGAGGAATACGACAATGGCAGGGACACCGACCTGACGAGCTAAAAGAATGTGTTCACGAGTTTGAGGCATTGGACCATCAGCTGCTGACACGACAAGGATCGCTCCGTCCATTTGAGCGGCACCGGTGATCATGTTTTTGATGTAGTCAGCATGGCCCGGGCAATCGACGTGAGCGTAGTGACGGTTAGCGGTAGAGTATTCCACGTGAGAGACGGCGATCGTGATACCACGCTCTCTTTCTTCGGGGGCGTTATCAATGGTGTCGAAAGCGCGAGCTTCGCATAAGCCTTTTTTAGCAAGAACGGTGGTGATGGCGGCAGTGAGAGTCGTTTTGCCGTGATCGACGTGACCGATGGTGCCGATGTTAACGTGCGGCTTAGAGCGTTCGAATTTTTCTTTGGACATTTATTATTCTCCTAAAATTATCTGCTGCGTCTAACGATTGCGCTTCCGCTATCCTGACGGCCTTTAACGATTTTTTCCGAAACATTTTTCGGCACTTCTTCATAATGTGAAGGTTCCATCATAAATGTTGCGCGGCCCTGACTTAAAGAGCGGCTAGATGTTGCATAACCAAACATTTCTGAAAGCGGAACAAACCCGCGAATAGTTTTTAAATTTCCCTTCGAACCGGTCGCTTGAATTTTGCAGCGCCGCGAGCTTAAGTCACCCACGATAGAACCCATGAATTCATCGGGCGTCACAACCTCAATATCCATAATCGGCTCAAGTAAAATTGCGTTAGCACCGCGCATACCATCTTTAAATGCGTAGATAGCGGCCATTTTAAATGCGAGTTCCGAAGAGTCCACCACGTGGAACGAACCATCTAAAAGATCAACATGAATATCCGTAACAGGATAACCAGCCAAAGCTCCAGAAAGTGACGCTTCCATAACACCCGCTTTAATAGGCGCAATAAATTCGCGTGGGATGGCACCACCAACAATCTTTGATTCAAATGTAACTCCACTCCCCTTTTCCATGGGAGTCATTTGAAATACGACGTGACCATATTGACCGCGGCCACCTGATTGCTGAATATGCTTTCCGACGATTTCGATGGGCTTCGTAATAGTTTCTTTGAAAGCAACTTGAGGTTTACCGACATTGGCTTCAACTTTAAATTCACGCTTCATGCGGTCAACAATAATTTCTAAGTGAAGTTCACCCATACCACTGATGATGGTCTCACCGGTTTCTGCATCATAGTGAACTCTTAACGTAGGATCTTCTTCCTTAAGACGTCCAAGAGCCATGCCTAATTTTTCTTGGTCTACTTTAGTTGCAGGCTCGATGGCCATATCAATAACTGGCTCAGGAAATTGCATTCTCTCGAGAATAATTGGGAATTTTTCATCACAAACCGAATCGCCGGTTTCCGTTTTCTTCAATCCAACAACGGCTCCGATATCACCCGCTGCAATTTCATCTACAATCTCTTGTTTGTTGGCGTGCATGCGAACTAATTTTCCAACGCGTTCTTTTTCATTTTTAGAAGCATTGTAAACATAAGTTCCGGAAACGATTTTTCCTGAATAGACTCGAATAAAAGTGAGCTTTCCAACAAAAGGATCCGTGGCAATTTTAAAAGCAAGCGCTGCTAAAGGTTCGTTGGCATCGGGATTGCGCGTTAAAGGAGCTTCGGTTACAGGATCAATCCCAGGTGTCGGAGGAAGATCGATGGGAGACGGTAAATAATCAACCACCGCGTCTAAAACCAACTGAACGCCCTTATTTTTTAGCGAAGAACCGCAAAGAATAGGAACAAATTTAACAGCAACGGTTGTACGGCGAATAGCCGCTTTTAATTCATCTTTTGAAATTTCTTGGCCATGAATATATTTTTCCATCATCGCGTCATCTACTTCAGAAAGTTTTTCAATGAGTTCGTTGCGGGCAGCTTCGGCTTCTACCTTCTGCTTAGCATCGAGCGCCACAACTTCATAATTCGCACCCAGATCTTCGGTGTGATACATCTTGCAATCCATTTCAACCACATCAATTTGGCCTAAAAATTTATCTTCTGCTCCGATGGGAAGCTGGATAGGAGCTGCAACCGCGCCTAGACGCTCACGGATTTGATCGACCACCATTTTAAAATCCGCTCCAGTGCGATCCATTTTATTGACAAAGCAAACGCGAGGGACATGATAACGATCGGCTTGGCGCCAAACAGTTTCCGACTGAGGCTCCACGCCAGAAACTGCGTCAAAAACGATGACGGCTCCGTCTAAAACTTTGAGAGAGCGCTCGACTTCAACGGTAAAATCAACGTGACCGGGGGTATCAATCAAATTCATCCGGTGCTCTTTCCAAAAACATGTTGTCGCGGCAGATGTGATGGTGATACCACGCTCTTGCTCTTGAGCCATCCAGTCCATGGTGGCAGTTCCTTCGTGAACTTCACCCATGCGATGCACTTTACCTGTGTAATAAAGAATGCGTTCACTCGTCGTGGTTTTACCCGCGTCGATATGCGCTGCAATTCCGAAATTTCTAGTTTTAATTAAAGGGTACGTGTTTGCCATTTTCTACCACTTATAGTGACTGAAAGCTCGGTTAGCTTCGGCCATTTTGTGAACTTCTTCGCGCTTCTTAACGGCTGTTCCCTGCCCGTTAAATGCTTCCAAAATTTCATCGGCGAGCTTTTGCTGCATCGGCTTACCTTTGCGGTTACGAGCGGCATTGCGAATCCAGCGCAATGCTAGCGATGCGCCGCGATCACCTCGAACTTCAATTGGAATCTGATAAGTTGCGCCACCCACTCGGCGAGACTTAAGCTCTAATAGGGGTCTAACATTATCAACTGCCTTGGTCAATACTTCCACAGGATCACTTTTTTGCGTTTTTTGCGCAACGATATTTAAAGCGCCGTAAACAATGGATTCGGCATTCCACTTTTTTCCGTCCTCAATCATCATATTAATAAAACGAGAAATTGTTTTATTACTGAATTTCGGATCAGGGAGCACTTCTCTACGTTCTGCTCTTCTTCTTCTCATTTATAAAATCCTTACTTTTTAGCGGGTGCTTTTGCACCGGCTGCGGGGGCGGCTGCGCCACCCTGTTTGGGAGCCTTCGCTCCATATTTTGAACGGCTTCTCCGACGGTCTGCCACTCCGCTCGTATCCAAGGTTCCACGAACGATGTGATATCGAACGCCCGGCAAATCCTTAACACGGCCGCCACGAATCGTCACGATCGAGTGTTCCTGCAAGTTATGTCCAACGCCCGGTATATACGCCGTTACTTCCATTCCATTCGTCAAGCGAACGCGAGCAACTTTTCGAAGTGCCGAATTTGGCTTTTTGGGTGTTTGGGTTTTAACCTGCAAACACACACCGCGGCGTTGTGGACTTCCTTTTAACGCCGGTGACTTCGTCTTCGTATTTACTTTTTGACGGCCTAGCCGAATCAACTGATTAATTGTTGGCATAAACTACAGACTTTTCTCCTCGGAGATCAACTCTCCCAAATCAGACTTTCCGTTCTTATTTTCTTTTTTTGTTTCTTCACCAATTTGGCGAACGATTTCCACCCGGCGCTGACCTGCAAAACCTGTTCCGGCTGGAATAAGGTGGCCCATGATAACGTTTTCTTTCAGTCCAAGCAAGTAATCTTTTCGGCCCGCAGCAGCGGCATCCGTTAAGACTCTCGTTGTTTCTTGAAAACTGGCCGCCGAAATAAAACTATCGGTGCTGAGAGACGCTTTGGTAATACCCAAAAGAATGGGTTCTGCCGAAGCTGGTTTCTTTCCTTTTTTAGAAATGCGCTCATTCTCGTCTTGAAGTCTGCCCTTGTCCAATTGCATTCCTGCCAAATAGTCCGTATCTCCTGATTCCGATACACGAACTTTTTTAAGCATCTGACGGACAATGACTTCAATGTGTTTATCATTAATGCTCACACCCTGCAAACGATAAACTTCCTGAATTTCATTGACGAGATATTCTTGTAGTTTGCGCTCACCGCTGATTCTCAAAATGTCCTGAGGAACGACGGGACCGTCAACCAACTGTTGACCGGAATAAACATAATCACCTTTGTAAACGTTCAAGTGTTTTCCGTGCGGAATGAGATATTCTTTTTTCATTCCGGTGGAACTCTTGACCACCACGCGGCGATGACCTTTTTTGCCTTCTCCAAATTCGACGGTTCCGTCGATTTCAGAAATAATGGCTGGATCTTTCGGGCGACGCGCTTCAAATAATTCCGCGACGCGAGGAAGACCGCCGGTGATATCCTTCGTCTTCATAACTTTACGCGGAGTTTTGCCGATCAAGTCACCCGCGTGAACTTTTTCTCCATCATCAACGACGATGTGAGCGCCGGTTGGAATTGGATAAATCGCAACCACGTCTTTTTTGGAATCTAAAATAATAATTTGAGGATGGTGCTCACCGCGGTGTTCGATGATAACCCGCTCAATGTTTCCAGTTGCTGGATCCATCTGCTTATGCATGGTTACTTCTTCGATCACGTCTTCATATTTCACCGAACCTTCAACTTCGGTAAAAATTGAGGAGCTATACGGATCCCAGTCAATAAAGACCTGGCCCTTTTGAACCTTGCCACCATCTTTGACTTTCAAATATCCACCGTGAGGAACCGCATGGCGCTCCATTTCACGTCCGGATTCGTCGTGGATAGAAATCTGACCGTTTCGATTCAAAATAACGAAACTGCCATTCTTCAATTCGACGGTTTTTAATCCGTGGTATTTGATAAGACCTGAATTTTTGACCTTGATAGACGAATCGGCAACGGTTCTGCTCGCCGTTCCACCAATGTGGAAGGTTCTCATGGTGAGCTGTGTTCCCGGTTCACCGATGGACTGCGCAGCAATAATACCTACTGCTTCGCCGAGTTCCACTAAGCGACCTGTTGCTAAATTGCGGCCGTAGCACTTAGCGCAAACACCGCGCTTGGATTCGCAAGTGAGCACGGAACGAATTTTAATTTTGTCGATTCCAGCTTCTTCAATCTGGCGCGCCATTTCGTCAACGATTTCTTGTCCGGCTTCTACGATTGTGGTATCCGTAACAACATCTACGATATTATCGAGAGCCACGCGACCGATGATGCGTTCGCGAAGTGGAACAACGATTTCATCGCCTTCAACGATAGCCTCAATAAAGATACCCTTCACCGTTCCGCAATCTTCCTGATTAATGATCACGTCCTGTGCCACGTCTACTAAACGACGCGTCAGGTAACCGGAGTCGGCTGTTTTCAAAGCGGTATCCGCCAAACCTTTGCGCGCACCGTGCGTCGAAATAAAATATTCGAGCATGGTCAAACCTTCGCGGAAATTTGATTTGATCGGATTTTCAATAATTTCACCTGACGGCTTCGCCATCAAACCACGCATACCCGCCAGCTGACGAATCTGCTGTTTGGATCCGCGCGCACCGGAGTCGGCCATCATGAAAATTGGATTAAAGACATCAAGCTCCGCAAAAACACTGTCTGCGACTTCGTCCGTAGCCTGAGTCCAAATATCAATAATGTTGTTGTAGCGTTCACCTTCGGTGATCACACCGCGGCGATACTGCTCATCAACTTTGGAAACTTTTTCAGTGGCTCTGTCGATAACCTGTTGTTTTTTGGTCGGAATACGCAGATCGTCTACGGAAATAGAGATTCCCGCGAGCGTCGCGTGTTCGAAACCTAAATCCTTCAGATCATCTAGTAGCTGAATGGTGCGGTGGTGGCCGGACTTTTTATAAGAGTCGGCGATCACAGCGTTCAGCTTGGACTTGCTTAAAATTCCATTAAAGAATGGAACGTTCTCGGGAAGCAGCTGATTAAAAATCACTCTGCCGGTGGTGGTTTCCACCATCGAACCCTTGATGCGAACCTTAATTTTTGCGTGAAGGTGCAATTCTTTGTCTGAATAAGCCGTGATAACTTCCTCAGCACTAGAGAATATGAGACCTTCCCCCATCGCTCCCTTTCTCTCTTTTGAGAGATAATAGCAACCAAGCACCACGTCCTGCGTGGGAGTCGCGACTGGGCGACCATCGGCCGGTGAGAAAATATTATTCACCGACATAATGAGAATACGGCACTCAATCTGCGCTTCCAGTGAAAGCGGAACGTGAACGGCCATTTGGTCACCGTCGAAGTCGGCGTTGAAAGCCGCGCAAACGAGCGGATGAACACGAATAGCTTTTCCTTCAACCAAGACCGGCTCAAACGCCTGAATACCCAAACGGTGAAGTGTGGGGGCGCGGTTGAGCATGACGGGGTGGTTCTTAATAACTTCTTCTAAAATGTCCCAAACTTCTAAGCGTTCTTTTTCCACCATGCGCTTGGCGCTCTTAATGGTGTGAACAAAGCCGCGTTCACGAAGTTTTTTGATGATAAACGGCTCGAAAAGTTCGAGAGCCATCTTTTTTGGTAGTCCGCATTGATGCAATTTTAATTCTGGTCCAACGACGATAACCGAACGACCGGAATAATCGACGCGTTTTCCAAGCAGATTCTGACGGAAGCGACCTTGTTTTCCCTTAAGCATATCGCTTAATGATTTTAAGGGGCGATTTCCCGAGCCCAGCACCGGACGACCGTGACGGCCATTGTCAAACAAGGCGTCAACAGCTTCCTGAAGCATGCGCTTTTCGTTACGCACAATGACTTCCGGAGCACGAAGTTCGAGTAGCTTTTTCAAACGGTTATTGCGGTTAATCACTCGACGATACAAATCATTCAAATCGCTAGTCGCAAAACGTCCACCATCTAAGGGAACGAGAGGACGCAGATCTGGCGGAATAACAGGGACGGCTTCTAAAACCATCCAATCTAAGTTATTTCCGGAATTTTGAAACTGCTCCACGATTCGAAGATTTTTAATAATTTTCTTCTGCGTCGCTTCGCTCTTTGCGCTGCGAAGTTCTTCGTGTAGCCGGCGACCTAATTTTTCAAGATTTACTTCTCTTAAGAGGTCGCGAATGGCTTCGGCGCCCATCTTGGCCGTAAATTTGTGGCCGTAATTATCGATCATCTGTTGGTATTTTTCTTCGTTCAACAGATCACCCGCTTTGAGCGGTGTGTCACCTGGATCGATCACAATATATTCTTCATAATAAATAATTCTCTCGAGCTCTCTCAAGTTTAAATCTAGAAGAGCACCCAAACGTGAAGGTACGGATTTGTAAAACCAAATATGCGTCACCGGAGCTGCGAGTTCAATATGCCCCATCCGTTCACGACGCACCTTAGAAAGGGTAACTTCCACGCCGCAACGATCGCAGATGATGCCTTTATGCTTAATACGCTTGTATTTTCCGCAGTTACATTCCCAATCCCTGGAAGGTCCGAAAATCTTTTCGCAGAACAAGCCATCTTTTTCAGGCTTGAACGTACGGTAATTAATCGTTTCCGGTTTCCTGACTTCACCTCTAGACCAAGAACGAATTACATCGCTCGATGCAATCTTGATCGAAATAAAATCAAAACTGGGTGAAACATGCTCCATATTGTTCGCGGGAGTCTCTAGAGTTTTACTCATTAGGCACCTCTGCTTGCGCATTTTCAGACTTCTTTTCAGTCCGGACATCCAATGCCAAAGACTGTAATTCTTTTAACAAAACGTTAAACGATTCTGGCGTATCCGCTTGAAGTGAGTTCTCACCTTTAACGATGGACTCATACATGCGTGTACGTCCCAGCACGTCGTCACTCTTTACGGTCAAGAGCTCTTGAAGCGTGTAAGCTGCGCCGTAGGCTTCGAGCGCCCACACTTCCATTTCTCCAAAGCGCTGACCACCGAACTGAGCTTTACCTCCGAGCGGCTGCTGTGTAACGAGCGAGTAAGGTCCGATCGAACGAGCGTGAATCTTATCATCGACTAAGTGCGCGAGCTTAAGCATATAAATGTAGCCCACGGTCACTTCCTGGTCGAAAGGCTCACCCGTCCGCCCATCACGAAGACGAACTTTTCCGTGTGTGGGAATACCGGCCTTTTTCATATACTCTTTAATTTCTAATTCGGTTGCTCCGTCAAATACCGGCGTCGCAATGGTAATGCCGAGCATTTTCGCGGCCCAACCTAAATGGGTTTCGAGAATCTGACCGACGTTCATACGCGAAGGTACGCCAAGTGGATTCAGAACGATCTGAACCGGCGTTCCATCTTCCAGGAACGGCATATCTTCTTGGCGAAGCACTTTGGCAATAATACCTTTATTTCCGTGACGTCCGGCCATCTTGTCACCGACAGAAATCTTACGTTTGTTGGCAACAAGAACCTTGACGCGCTTGAGCACTCCCGGAGGAAGTTCATCACCGCGCTTGACCTTGTCGATTTCGCGATCTTCTTCATAGCGAAGCTCGTCGATCTGGTCATCAATCAGACGGCAAATCCGCTTAATAGATTCTTCAGCTTCATCGTCATCTTCTAATTTAATATTTTCGATATCCGCTTTGCCGATTCTGGAAAGATCTGTCTTCTTGATCGTTTTTCCACGACCAATGATGATGGCTTCAGTTTCGACATCCAAAAGACTCGCAGCTAATGTTTTACCGACGAGTAAATTGGACAGCTTGTGAATTTTATCTTTTTCAATCGTTGCGATTTGAGATTCATAGAACTCACGGATACCTTCAATTTCCTTGGCATCCTTGGCTCTCATCTCTTTGGTTTTTGTATCTTGGCTCTTACGAGAGAAAATTTTCGTCTCGATAATGATGCCTTCGACACCCGGAGGAACTGTTAAAGATGCATCACGAACGTCGCCTGCTTTTTCTCCGAAAATTGCACGAAGCAGTTTCTCTTCAGGAGAAAGTTCAGTCTCGGACTTCGGCGTAACTTTTCCGACGAGAATGTCGCCAGGTCCAACTTCTGCGCCGATACGAACGATACCATCTTCACCCAAATCTTTCAGCGCTTCTTCGCCAACATTCGGGATATCACGCGTAATCTCTTCTTTTCCAAGGCGAGTATCGCGGGATTCAATTTCAAACTCTTCGATGTGAACAGAAGTATAAACGTCTTCGGCGACGAGCTTCTCACTAATGAGAATGGCGTCCTCGAAGTTGTAACCGCGCCACGGCATGAATGCCACAAGCACGTTTTTACCAAGCGCCAACTCTCCATTTTGAGTGGCTGCTCCGTCCGCAAGCACTTGTCCGGCTTTAACCGTTTCGCCAAGTTTTACAATTGGGCGCTGGTTAATTGCGGTGCTCGCATTAGAACGTTTAAATTTCATGATCGGGTAGCGATGTCCGCTCACCACAATTTCATCACCTTGGACTGCTGTTACTTTTCCAGCTTCTTTGGCGATGATCACGGCACCCGAATCCTTCGCGGTGCGGTGTTCCATACCAGTTCCGACAAGCGGAGCCTCCGTAATTAAAAGAGGCACAGCCTGACGTTGCATGTTGGAACCCATGAGCGCGCGGTTAGCGTCGTCATGTTCTAAAAATGGGATGAGACTTGCCGCCACACTAACCAGCTGCTTGGGGCTCACGTCCATATAATCAATATCTTTGGGGCTGACAAATGGGAAATCACCTTTTTGGCGGCAAGGAACTTTTGCATCCACGAAGTGACCGTTTTTGTCGAGCTTGGCATTCGCCTGGCAAATCGTATATTGATCTTCCAAATCGGCGGCCATATATTCAATTTTCATAGTTACTTTACCGTTATCCACTTTGCGATACGGCGTCTCTACGAAACCAAATTCGTTCACACGAGCGTGCGTTGAAAGCGACGCAATAAGACCAATGTTTGGACCTTCCGGCGTTTCAATGGGACAAACGCGTCCGTAGTGCGAGTGATGCACGTCGCGAACTTCAAAACCTGCGCGTTCACGAGACAAACCTCCGGGACCGAGAGCGCTCAAACGACGTTTGTGCGTCATTTCCGCAAGCGGATTGGTCTGATCCATAAACTGAGACAGCTGACTGCGACCAAAGAAGTCGCGGATCACACTGGAAACGAGTTTTGAATTGACTAAATTGTGCGGCATCATCGTTTCAAGATCATAAATTCCCATACGTTCTTTAGCAGAGCGCTCTAAGCGCGCTAAACCAATACGGAACTGACCCTGAAGCAATTCGTTAACCGTGCGAACACGACGATTTCCCAAATGATCAATATCGTCCGTGTCTCCGTCACCGTTTTTAATGGCGAGTAATTTCTTGATGACCGCGATCAGCGTGTCAGCGGTCAATGTCCGCTCTTCTAAGCTTGTCTTCATGCCTAGTTTGCGATTCATAACAAAACGACCCACTGCGCCTAAATCATAACGCTTGGCATCAAAAAACATTTTTTCGACCATGTTCTTTGCGCTATCCACCGTAGGAGGATCTCCCGGGCGCATTTTGCGGTAAATGTCGACATACGCTTCATCGGCATTCTTCGTGTGATCTTTTTTGAGGGTCGCCACAATTTCAGGAACCTGAGTTCTTGTAATGTAAATCGTTTTGACGCCTTCGCCTGAAAATTTGGTCACCATTTCACGAGTGAGTGGTGTCCCCTGCTCTCCCAATACTTCTTTGGTCTCGGGATGAACCACATCCTGTGCAAGCGCGTGTCCCACTAAATTCTTGGGGTTGTAGCGATTGATGGATTCAATTTTTTCGATACCGCAGAAGGCCTTGATAATGGCTTCGTCTGTAGCAAAACCGAATACGCGCAAAAGAGTGGTCGCAAGCAACTTCTTTTTGCGGTCCACATAGGCGTACAAGGTATCGTTGATGTCAAACTCAAACTCAAGCCATACACCGCGGTGAGGAATGAGGCGCGAGGAAAATAAAGTTTTACCATTGGGGTGCTGAGCTTTTTCAAATGAAGCTCCGGGGGAGCGATGAAGCTGGCTAACAATAACGCGCTCATCCCCATTAATGACGAAAGTACCATGCTCGCTCATTAGCGGCAGATCACCCATGTAAATTTCTTGTTCCTTAGTTTCTTTGGGGCCCTTTAAGCGCACTTTAATCTTCAAAGGTGTCGCATAGGTCATGCTCTTTTTATAGCATTCTTCTAGCGTGTATTTGGGTTTGCCGAGATTATAGGAAACGTACTCTAATCTGTACTTTCCATCGTAGCTTTCAATAGGAAATACTTCATTGAACACCTCTTGGAGACCGGTGTTTTTACGGCGGCTTTTAGGCACACCCGTCTGTAAAAAATCATCGAACGATTTAGTTTGCAACTCCACTAAATGTGGCATCTCGCAAACGTCGGCAATCTTCCCAAAGTTAAATCGCTTGATCATAAGCCTTCCTTTTTTGAAAAAAGTGAGCCTTGCTTTAGAAACAATTAAAAAACAAAGGATAACCTATGCCTTGGAAAAAGGCATAAGTTATCTTTTGAAAATTTATTTAAGTTCGACAGTGGCGCCAGCCGCTTCGAGAGTTTTCTTGATTGCTTCGGCTTCTTTGACTGGGACGTTGTCTTTGACGGGCTTGGGGGCCGCATCAACGAGATCCTTGGCTTCTTTGAGGCCAAGATTCGTCACGCCACGGATTTCTTTGATCACGCCAATTTTGTTGGCACCGGCACTTTTGAGAATGATCGTAACAGAAGTCTTCTCTTCTGCAGCTGCTGCACCTGCACCAGCTCCTGCACCCGGGGCCGCCATGGCCATCATGGGAGCGCTCGCGGATACTCCAAACTTCTCTTCAAGAGCCTTTACGAGCTCGGCCAATTCCAACACGCTCATAGACTCAATCGAGCTGATCATGTCTTGCATTTTGGAACCTGCGCCGTTTTTCTGTGCTTCAACGGTTTGTGTCATTTTGTTTTCCTCGCTTTATTGTTTTTGTTTAAGTTTGTTTTTTCTTTGCAATAGCATCCAGAGCCGTCACAACTTTACGCATCGTTCCAGCTAGAACACCCACAAATCTCGATATCGGTGCTTGCATTCCACCAAGTACTTTTGCAACAAGCACTTCTCTGGAAGGAAGATTCGCTAATTCTTTTACTTGATCAGCAGTAATCATCTTTCCGTTCATCATGCCTAAATGGATTTTGAATGCTTCGTTTTCCTTAGCAAAACCCACCAATGTTTTAGACGAGGACACTACGTCGCCGCTAGAGAAAGCAATTCCGGGCGCGCCCGTAAGACTTTCAGCTGCCGCACTCATCCCTGTGTTTTCTAGCGCCTTGCGGCCTAGGCTTTTCTTTACGGACATGTAGCGCGTCTTCGATGTGCGAAGTTTAGCGCGAAGCTTGTCCATTGAAGTGGCTGAGACAGTTCCCTGCTCCACCACAAAAAAAGTGGGGTGATTCTTAATCTGACCTTCAATCTCTTTAATAATTAAATCTTTAGAAACTCGGCTAAAACCTGTAGTCTTCATGGATTACTCCGTGCTCTCCGCATCATTCATAAATTTCGACAAGTCCAATTTCGCGGCGGGTCCCATCGTGCTTGAAAGGTGCGCGCTCTTAATAAAAACACCTTTCAGAGACCGGGGGCGAGCCTTCACTAGCGACTCGATCAGCGCCGTTCCATTTTCTGCAATTTTCTCATCGGTAAACGAAAGTTTGCCGATAGAAGTATTTACGTTTGCAAACTTATCCATCTTAAATTCAATTCGACCGCCTTTAATTTCTTTCACAGCCTTGGCGGGGTTGTCCGTAACAGTTCCCGCTTTTGGTGATGGCATGAGACCGCGAGGGCCAAGGACTTTACCTAGCTTACCCACGTCTTTCATCATGGTTGGCGTTGAAATAACAACGTCGAAATCCATCCAGCCACCCATAACCTTTTCAATCAAATCATCCCCACCAACAACGTCGGCACCCGCTTCTTTAGCCGTTTTTGCGCTGTCATCTTTAGAGAAAACAATAACGCGCAACGTTTTACCCTGTCCATGCGGAAGTACGGCAGTTCCGCGAACATTCTGATCATTCGCAGCTGGATCTACGCCGAGCTTGAATTGAATATCAACGGACTGATCAAACTTCGTCTTGGGGCCTTTTCTTAGAAAACTCACTGCGTCGCGAAGGTTGTAAACTTTGCCCTTCTCAACCAACTTCACAAGTTCTTTTTGTCTTTTTGTGACTAGCTTTGACATATTATCCCTCAACCTCAATACCCATGCTTCTGGCGGTACCCTTTAAAATTCTATAAGTTCCAGCTTTATCCTTAGCATTCAAATCAACTGCTTTCATTTCCGCTATCTCTTCAAGCTGAGCCATTGTAATTTTTCCAACTTTTGTTTTGTTGGGCTCACCGGACGCTTTGGCGACACCGCAAGCTCTCTTTAATAGAACCGCTGTCGGAGCGCTTTTAACCACAAAATCAAAGCTGCGATCTTCATAAACGGTGATCACAGCCGGAAGCGTCAAACCTTCACGACCCTTGGTCCGCTCATTAAACTGCTTACAAAAATCCATAATGTTAACGCCGTGCTGACCGAGCGCTGGACCGACAGGAGGAGCCGGATTTGCGGCGCCCGCGGGACAGTAAAGTTTGATCGTTGTTTTAATTTTTTTTGCCATGATTCATATCCCTACATTTTTTCTACTTGCCAATACTCGAGCTCAACGGGGGTCGTTCTTCCAAAAATCGCAACCATTACCTTTAACTTACCTTTGTTCGGATTGACTTCATCAATCGTCCCATTAAAATTTACAAACGGACCTTCTTTAACACGAATGCTTTCACCCTTTTCATAAATAATCTTCGGTGTCGGCTTCTCTTTCTTTTCTTCTGCCTGCTTAATGATGCTGTTGACTTCCGTCTCTTTTAAAGGAAGCGGCTTTTTGCCTGCACCAATAAACCCGCTGACGCCTGGCGTATTGCGAACCAGGTACCATGTCTCGTCTGAAAGTTCCATTTCAACAAGAACATATCCTGGGAAAAATTTGCGCGTTGAGATCTTTTTTTTACCAGCTTTGACTTCTGAAACTTTTTCAGTCGGGATCAATACCTGAGTGATTTTATCTTGAAGGTTATACTGCTGAGTTCTACCTTCAAGCGTCGTTTTTACGCGCTCTTCGTGCCCTGTCTGCGTGTGAATCACGTACCAATGTTTGCTCATGAAAAAATCATTTACCTCAAGATCAGTGATAAAACGTATGAAAGAATTAAATCCGTTACTCCAATAAAACTCGACAGGATTGCCATGGTCACGAGAACCACTGTCGTTGATCCAATGAGCTCTTCACGCGTCGCCCAAGTTACCTTTTGCATCTCGGCACGTACTTCTGACGTGAACCCTTGAATTTTCTTAATCATCTCTTTAAACTTCCCCTTCGCATCCGCAGGCCAGGAGGGACTCGAACCCCCAACAAGCGGTTTTGGAGACCGCCGCTCTACCAATTGGAGCTACTGGCCTAAACCTTTTATGTGCAATTAAAAAAAGCAAAAAAAGCTCTTCAATCGGTTTTAAATCCGATTGAATGCTATAAACTATTTCTTCTCTTTATGTACCGTGTGTTTACGGCAAAAAGGGCAATACTTTTTAAGCTCTATCCTCTCGGGATGTAGCTTTTTATTTTTATTCGACGTGTAATTGCGATTCTGACACGACGTGCACTCAAAATCAATAAATTCTCTCATGATGCTTTAAATACCCTCTGGCTTAAGCCAAAATCTCCGAGATCACACCTGCTCCGACGGTATGACCGCCTTCACGAATGGCGAAGCGAAGTTCCTTCTCCATGGCGATGGGAGTGATGAGTTCGGCGCTGACCGAGATCGTGTCGCCGGGCATAACCATTTCCACATCCTTGGGAAGGGTGATGACTCCGGTCACGTCGGTGGTTCTAAAATAGAATTGGGGTTTGTAACCATTAAAGAAGGCTGTGTGACGTCCACCCTCTTCTTTGGTCAGGATGTACACTTCGCCCTTGAACTTCGTGTGGGGAGTGATCGATCCGGGCTTCGCAAGAACCTGGCCTCTTTCAAGACCGGTTTTATCGATGCCTCTAAGAAGTAGGCCGACATTGTCTCCGGCTTGTCCGTCGTCAAGAAGCTTACGGAACATTTCAATACCGGTGATGACGGTTTTCTTAGTGGGGTGAATACCAACCACTTCGACTTCGTCGCCGACTTTGCAAAGACCGCGTTCGATACGGCCGGTTCCGACAGTGCCACGACCCGTGATCGAGAACACGTCTTCGATCGGCATGAGGAAGGGTTTATCCACTTCACGCTTGGGGGTTGGGACGTATTCGTCAACGGCTTTCATTAAATCCATGATGCATTGAGTTTTGTTGTCGTCGGTGGGGTTGTTGAGAGCTTCTAAGGCTGAACCACGGACCACGGGGGTCTTTTCACCGGGGAATTGGTACTTCGTGAGAAGCTCACGGACTTCCATTTCCACAAGATCTAAAAGTTCTTTGTCGTCCACCGCGTCGCACTTGTTGAGGAATACGACAATGGCAGGGACACCGACCTGACGAGCTAAAAGAATGTGTTCACGAGTTTGAGGCATTGGACCATCAGCTGCTGACACGACAAGGATCGCTCCGTCCATTTGAGCGGCACCGGTGATCATGTTTTTGATGTAGTCAGCATGGCCCGGGCAATCGACGTGAGCGTAGTGACGGTTAGCGGTAGAGTATTCCACGTGAGAGACGGCGATCGTGATACCACGCTCTCTTTCTTCGGGGGCGTTATCAATGGTGTCGAAAGCGCGAGCTTCGCATAAGCCTTTTTTAGCAAGAACGGTGGTGATGGCGGCAGTGAGAGTCGTTTTGCCGTGATCGACGTGACCGATGGTGCCGATGTTAACGTGCGGCTTAGAGCGTTCGAATTTTTCTTTGGACATTTATATCTCCCCTTTTTCGTTCTATTGTTTCTTAAATAATAAAATTAGTGCAAAAAAATAATGCTAAACATCCTAAATCTGGAGCTGCAGATCGGGATTGAACCGATGACCTCGAACTTACCAAGTTCGTGCTCTACCAACTGAGCTACTGCAGCACGATTTTCTGCGGGCAGTCGCTACAGCAGAAACGAACCTAAAAATACCTGACACAATACGTCAAATTTTAATAGGCCCCCAATTATAATGTTTTTTCCATTTCTGTCAAGCATCAATCTTAACCAGAATTAATAGCAAAATAAGAGTGCTACAAATCGCCCAATAGGACCAATGGGTTCTACCCCTTCGGCTGCCTGACAAGGACCACTTGCCTCCCTGCGCGGCATCCACTAATCGAAGTGCGGCCGTCCAATGCGTCCCCACGGCTAAGACCAAAAGAGCGATTGGCAAATTATTCAAAAAAAGTGCAAGCACGATATAAACAATGCGCTCTCCCCGCTCCCAAAAACCAACCCGGCATTTTTTGATCTCGCACTCGGCACGCGCCCGGACATAGCTCACCGCAAAAAAACCAACCAGCGTCCAAGCGCTGAGAAGCGCGAACAAATAATTTCCCCGTGCCGCAAAAAAGAACAAAATTCCAAAGACAATGGCGGCGTCGCCATACCGATCAAGCAGGGAGTCGAATATCCCACCGAAACTATTTTTAGCGGATCCTGAAATCCTAGCGACTTCTCCATCCATCAAATCCAGCACCCCTGAAACTAAAAGAGCGACGGCGGCCCAAAAAAACAGGCCTACATAAATTAGACATCCGGAAAGCCCCGCAAAAAAAAGCCCAAGCGCTGTCAGAAAGTTCGCTGACAGCCCTAGGCGATGAAACAAGCTTGCGATGGAGTGTTTAAAGGTTTGCATAAAAATGGAGCGGGTGGCGGGAATCGGCGCCCTGCGCGGCACTGCGTGTCCGCTGCGGGTCGGCCAGTCGCCGCATAAACTGCTTCCATAGGTCGCAGTATATAAGCATGCGGCTCAGTTCGATTCCAGCGTTCCTGCACTTAAAAAAATTCAGCGGGTGGCGGGAATCGAACCCGCGTAGCGAGTTTGGAAAACTCGAATTCTACCATTGAACTACACCCGCGAAAACTTAAGGCGTTAGTTTATCAAAACTTCTAAGAAAGTAAAGCGGGCTTCGCGAGCAGCGCTTCCATTCTTAAGCGCCAACTCTTGAAAGACGGGTTTTCATCTAAAATTCTTCCAGCACTCAGATCGGCAACCGCACATGTGATTCCGTAAATCGCAAGGTCGGCGCCATTGGGGCGATGCCCACCTAAAAATGGTTTATCTTGGAGCCCAGAGACAAGATCCTCGGCGTTTGTTTTTAGAAAAATAACCGGGTCGCCGATATGCTCGCGCTTTTTAATTTTCTTGGCGACCAATGTCATGATGAATGCGCCTGAAAACTTAATCGTCATTTTCTGAACCCAGCTAAATTTTCCAACGCGGGTGATGTAATTGAAGGATTCGAGCGCATTTGGAAATGTATCGTAAATAGCAGTTGGTAGCCCCTTCACGAAGCGCTCTGACCATTTGAGCCAGTGAAGCTCTTCTTTGGATTCAAGTGTCCCCTCCCGCTCAAAAACTCTGGGACTTGGAAGCTCTCGATCAATGTGCCTCATAATCGGCGTCGAGTCATTCACCTGAACGCCGTTTGAATCTATATAAATAGGAACCGCGCGATACTCTTTAGAAAATTCTATTTCTTTTTTATTGAGCGGATGAACTTCAATCGTTTCAAAGTCCACGCCCTTGTAACGCAAAATGGCGCGCACTTTGTTGCAAAACGGGCAAGCGGCGTACTGGTAAAGTTTAGGCTTCATTTGCATCCTTGTTGTTTTTGGGCATTATACCTCTCCAAATTCTTTACCGCGCGGAAATATTTTCGTTACATGGGGGCTGTATACTTTCAGCATTAAACGAAAGGGAGTTCACGTGAAAAAAATTGAAGCGATTATTAGACCCTCTAAACTGCATGATCTTGAAAAAGCACTGCGTGATATCGGCATCGGCGGGATGACGATTTACGAAGTAAAAGGTTTTGGTAAAGAGCAAACGCGCCCGGATGAATATCTTTTTTTACCCAAAACGAAGATTGAGATTTATTCCGATGACAAGCAGGTTGAGGAAATCGTACGGGTAATCAGTAAAACCTGCCAGAGCGGAAAGCTGGGCGACGGAAAAATTGCGATCTTCCCCATGGAAGATGTGGTGCGCGTGCGCACAGGCGAACGCGGAAAAGAAGCGATCTAGCGCTTTTTCTTCGTCTTTTTAACAGCTTTTGGAGATTTTTTCTTCAGGAGAGCCGGCTCTACATGAACAGCAACGAGCGTCTGTGAAGGCGCTGCATTTTGAAGATTTGGCTTCTGAAAAGCCCCGCCTTTTCTCTTAGCAAAGCACTCTTTGCAATACACAGGCCGGTCTTCGCGCGGCTGAAAGGGAACTTCGCAAACCTTGCTGCAATCGGCGCAAATAGCTTCGTACAACTGCCGTTCCCGTCGGGGAGGGTTTTGATGATTCTGTTGAGGCTGAGAAGGGCCACTTGAAGATGAGTTTGGTTTATTAGAATTTACGGGTGTTGCTTTCAACACTGTTTTCTCGATCACTAAATCCATTTTCTTTTCAAGCATTGCCAAACTCTCTTGAATTTGCGCCATCACACCAAGTAGATCCGGTTTCGATTTTTTCTTCATTTCATTTCCTCTCGTAAAATAGTAACTCTATGATAAGGTATTTTATCATGGATAAACAAATTTTAAACGCGATCGCCATGGTCGTTACTTTTATTTCTTTCGTTCCCTACATCCGCTCCACGCAGCGTGGGCAAACCAAACCCCATGTGTTTTCCTGGTTGATTTGGGGACTTTCGACATTGATTGTTTTCTTTGCCCAGCTTTCGGATGGCGCCGGTGTGGGTGCGTGGTCGATTGGATTTTCGGGTGTGGTCACGCTTTACATCGCTTGCTTGGCGTATCGGAAGCGTGCAGATTACTCGATCACGAAATTGGATTGGAGTTTTTTGGTGATGGCACTGCTTTCATTGCCGCTATGGATTTGGACTCGCAATCCTTTTTGGGCCGTGGTGATTCTATCGACGATTGATACCCTGGGCTTTGGACCAACGTTCCGGAAAGCCTATCACGCTCCCTACGGAGAAGAGCTTTCACTCTACGTACTCACCGCCGTGCGAAACGCAATTGGCATTGCGGCGCTCGAACATTACTCCTGGACCACCGTCCTTTTTCCGGCTGTGGTGGGATTAGTGAGCTTGATTTTTTATGCGATGGTGCTAATTCGAAGATCCGCCCTTTCGCGGCGCTCTTAGAAAAAGTATCACCGCTCCAGCTAATTGGCTAGAAGAATACCGCCACGGCTTGTGCGCTTGACTTCAAAGAGAGCTTTGTCAGCCAGCTCTAAAAGGCCCTGCTCATTCACGCTGCCTTGCGGTTGGTAACAGGCTGCCCCAAAACTAGCAGAAACCTTCACCGGCTTACCGTCGAAATAAAGTTCGATTCGGCGAATATTTTCATTAATTTCACCCGCGCGCCTTAAAAAATCCTCACGAGTCGCATGGTCTAAAATAACCATAAACTCATCGCCGCCATAACGTCCGATATGGGTGCTATTGCGAACGCACTTCGTGAGAGTCTTTGCAATCGCCGCTATCACTTGATCCCCAAATGCATGCCCATAAGTGTCATTGATATGCTTAAAATGATCTACGTCAAAAATGATCAAATAAAAATTTTGACCCCTGCTTCCAGAATCGACGACCTTACTGCGGAGCACTTCGAAAAAATAGCGCCTGTTTGAAATTTGCGTCAGCTCATCGGTTTTAGATTGAACGTCTGCCTGCTGATAGAGCTTTGCCAGTTGCTGTTTTTGCATGAACTCTCTAAAAAATTGGGTTTGATACACATGCGTCATCATCACTACAAACACGCCGGTAGTCCCCATAAAAAAAAGCGCTGAAAAAACCGTCACATTATTCCAGGCAACGGGAGAAAAGGACACCGCCGCAACATACCCGACAAGAGCCACAATCACATTAAAAAGATTGAAGCGGTAATCCAAAGTGTTCACGATCAGTGAGCAAAGGAAAACGATATTAATTCCTTCGTAATAATGACTGACGCCTCCATCCGATCTATAAATCATCCAACAAACAACGAGGCATCCAGCCTGAACAAAAAAGGAGTCCACCCACAGGGCAAATCTTTGAACCCATTTCGTTTGGTAGAGGTAATAACTCAAGAAAAATAAACCACAGAACCCCAACCGGACGTAATAAAACTCGGCCCAGCGCTCCGGATAAACGATTCGATCCAGGAATGTAAATAGAAAGTAAAGCGGGCTCCCGTAGCGTGCGATCAACCCCAGACGATACATCACCAATGAATTAACCGATTGGTTGTATTGGGCTTTGAGTTCGGGCGGCAATGCTTTGCTGAGCATAGACCGCATTTTAGCATGCCTCAAAAGAAAAAATCCCACGATTAAAAATCGCGGGATTTCTCCAAACCTTGGGCAGGGAAGGATTCGAACCTTCGAAGGCATGGCCGACAGATTTACAGTCTGTTGCGTTTGACCACTTCGCTACCTGCCCGTAAACTTTCGCCGTTGCGCTTTTTGCAACGGACGAATCCGCCGACGCTTTGTCGCGGATAATAAACTTTATTCTTTAATCCGAGCTGGAAGTCGGGATCGAACCGACGACCTACGGTTTACAAAACCGTTGCTCTACCAGCTGAGCTATTCCAGCAAATTTACCTCAAAAAAGCTTTTGGCAAAAATTCTATCAGATCGCTCGCCGTTACCGATAATTCCCCTTTTTCTTGGCGGGCCAAATCTCCGGCGAGTCCGTGAAAATGCACTCCCCAGCGTGCCGCTTCAAAAGGTTTGAGCCCTTGAGCGAGGAAAGCTGCGATAATGCCCGTCAGCACGTCCCCACTCCCGCCCTTAGCCATGGATGCATTTCCGGTCTGATTCCGTACAACTTTTAAACCCTGCACCACCAGGCTCTGCGAGCCTTTTAAAACAAGGGTCACATCATAAATCTTTGATAATTTTTTTGCAAGCGCCGCTCTCTTAGAGCCATCCTCGGGCCATTTCACCTCAAAAAGACGCTCAAACTCCCCTTTGTGCGGCGTAAGGACGAGTGGCGAGGAATGCTTTTTTAAATCGGGTAAATTGCCTTTAAAACTATTCAAACCATCGGCGTCGAGCACGGCCGGGACTTTCAATTCCAAAACAAGCCGACGGACAAGCTTGGCAGTTTTGGGCGCCGTCGAAAGCCCGGGTCCAATGGCACACACATTTATTTTCCGTTTGGAAATAGTGTCCACGATTCGTTTATACGAGTTCGTGGCGCTCAAAGGAAGGCGCATCACCTCTAGCGTCGAAGCAGCCGCATAGTTTTTAAAGGCATCCGGCAGCGCCCAGGTCACAAGTCCAGCGCCCGCCATGAGCGACGCTTTGGAAACAAGCGCCCCCGCTCCCATCATGCCACTTGAGCCGGCAACAACGAGCACGTGGCCAAACTTTGTTTTATCGGAATTTTTCTTTCGGGGAATGAGCGGAAACTTCAACGCAGCAGCATGGCACTCGCCACCGCATAATTTTCAGTGTGAGACAAACTCACAACAGCGCCCTTTAATTTTCTTTTCTTGAGCACTTCTTTAGCTTTGCCATGCCAATGCACCACTGGTTTTCCATAGGCGTTGTTTAGAATTTCAACATTTTTCCAGCCTACAAATTCAGTCTCCACTTCGCCGAGCGCTTTAAAGATGGCTTCTTTGGCGGCAAAGCGCGCCGCAAGGTGCTGACTTGGAAATTTTTTAGACTGCGCATAATCTAATTCTTTTTGAGTGTAAATTTTTTCGAGAAACGCCTTGCCCCATTTTTTACTCGTCTTCTCGAGACGCTTAATTTCAACAATATCAATTCCAATCGCGCCCTTCACCGGATAAGCGCTTTCATTTTTCGCACGGATTCTTCTAATCCGATTTTCAAAGACTCTGAAATAATGGAATATCCAATGTTCAACTCGTCCATCCCCTTAATCTCAGCAATCGGCTTGGCATTTGTATAATCCAGTCCATGTCCCGCGTGCGTGATCATTCCCAGGTCTTGCGCCTGCTTGGCCGCACGCTTAATGCGCTCCAGTTCTTTACCGCGGCGCACGCCTTGAAAATTAGCGTAATCCCCAGTGTGGAATTCAATGGCGTCCACTCCCAGCGCTTTCGCAAGCTCCACTTGCTTCGAGTCTGGGTCTAAAAATAGACTCACTGAAATTTTTCTTTTTTTAAATTCGCCGATGACGCGGCGAAGTTCAGGCGTTTTATGAAATAAATCAAGACCACTTTCGGTGGTGCGCTCTTTGCGCTTTTCGGGAACCAAAGTCACTTGATGGGGCTTGAGTTTTAACGCGACACTCACCACGCTTGGGGCGATAGCCATTTCCATATTAAGCTTAATGTTTATTGCTTTCTGAACCGCAAATAAATCCGCGTCTTGAATGTGCCGCCGATCTTCACGCAGATGCATCACAATGGACGACGCGCCAGCTTTTTGGCAAACCCGTGCCGCCCAAACTGGGTCTGGATTTTTGCCGCCTCTGGCCTGTCTTAGCGTCGCAACGTGGTCAATGTTCACACCCAGTTTTGCCATGATTATTTTTTAATTTTCGGATTTTTCGATCGGCGCTGTCACTTGAACGGTGTAGGATTCACCAGCCAAATGAATACCCGCCACACTTTCGAGAGGAATATTTTTTACGACGGTTTTAGATTCGTCGCTCAAATCAACCAGAGCCGTTTCTGCACTTTGCGCGTCTTCGAGTAAGGCCTCTGGACCAATAGCCGTGATGGTGGGCGGATTAGACGAAACTTTTTCCGCGAGCACTTTATAACCCTCTGCGGGTGCTCCCGTGAGCCGCACTTTTACGGGCAGTGTTTTTGCAGTCAGCTTAATGAGTTTGTAGGACGGATCGACTACTCCTCGTTCTTTTTTTTCAGCATTTTCTATTTCAGTGGAAATGTACAAGTAAGTTCCCACCGCTAAAATCAGCGAGAGAATTTTTAAAATCCAGTTGCCTTTTAGAAGACTCATGATTTGTCTGTTGCCCTTCTAAAACGAATGCGTCTGCGCTTGTCTTTTTCGGTGATCGGCGCGTAAAGCTCATTGAGCGCGTCGCGCAACCCCTTCTCATCCAAGTCTCTAACCATTTTTCCCTTATTCATGATGGAAATTATTCCAGTCTCTTCGGAAACCACGATCACAAGCGCGTCGGTTTCTTCGCTCAAACCAACCGCTGCCCTATGTCGAGTGCCAAGCGCTTTGGAAATAGTCTGGCTTTGAGACAGCGGAAAAAGACAGCCCACGGCTGACACGCGTCCGCCCTGTACAATCACTCCTCCGTCGTGAAACGGGGTATTGGGCATAAAAATCGTCATCAAAAGCTCAGCAGTCAAAACAGCGTCGAGCGGAGTGCCGGTTTCGGTGTATGGCTTTAAACTCATCTCGCGCTCAATCGCCACTAAGCTTCCAATTCGCTGACTCGACATTGAAAGCATGGCCTTCACAAGTTCATCCAGCAACTTCTGCTCCTTCACAAAAATTCGAAACAGCGGACTTTGCCCAATGCGCGTGAGTCCCCGCCGAAGCTCGGGGTGAAATACAATGATAAAACCTAAAATGGAAAGCTGGAACACATGCGACAACACCCAGCGAATGGTTTTAAATTCCATGACGTGTGCTACCGCAAACATCACCACCAAAATCGTAAGCCCCTTTAGAGCCTGAATCATTCCGCTGTCTTTGATGTAAACAAAAAGCAGATAGTACGCAAACCAGAAAACACCGATTTCAAAAGCGGGTTTCCAGTACGCATGAATGTATAGAGGCAATTGGGCTAATGTTAAATCAATCATTTGGTTTCCAAAATTTTTGCTGAAACAAGAAGTGCTTTTTTGTGTTGCGCCACGTCGTGCACGCGAAAAATTTGCGCTCCATGAGCCTGCGCTAAAACTGCCGCGGTAATCGAGCCTTCAAGTCTCGAGCTTTCATCTTCACCGGTTAGGCGCCCGATAAACGACTTGCGGGACAAGCCCACCGTTACAACAAATTTTAACCTTGAAATTTGCTTTAAGCTAGCTAAAAGTTCCAAATTATGATCAAAGCTTTTTCCAAATCCAAAACCAGGGTCCACAGAAATACACTCACGGCGAATTCCGTAGGCCATCGCAAATTCTGCGCGATGCTCTAAAAACGTCGCCACCTCGCGAGTCACATTTTTATAATAAGGATTCTTTTGCATGGAGCGCGGCGTTCCCTGCATATGCATCAAAATCACACTTTTTTTATACGCGGCAATTTTTTTGGCGAGTTTCGCATTATTTTGAAGTGCACAAATATCATTCACGATATCCACTCCCTCGTCCAATGCGAGACTGGCCACATCGTATTTGAAAGTGTCAATGGAAAGCAGGGCTGTCGTTTTTTTTCGAAGTGTGCGTAGAACTGGGAGAATGCGCTTTATCTCTTCTCGCGTCGACACGCGTTTTGCGCCGGGTCTAGACGACTCACCGCCAATATCAATGATTTGAGCGCCTTCCCTAACAAGATTTAGCGCGTGGCGAACAGCTTTTTCGGCTTTTAGGAATTTTCCGCCGTCACTGAAAGAATCGGGGGTCACATTCAAGACCCCCATCAAGATGGGTTTAAACGATCTTGGGTTGAATTCCCACAATCGCTTTCACTTCCTCGGCGTCTAACACTTCTTTTTCGAGTAGCTTTTTGGCGAGCGCCTCAAGCTGTGTGGAATGCGCCGCTAAAAGCTCTTTGGCTTGGCGGTAGGCATTGTCAATAATGCTTTTAATTTCCTGATCAATGAAGCGCGCGGTTTCTTCGCTGTAATTTCTTTCTTCGCCCAGATCGCGCCCTAAAAATACTTGATGATCGCGGCGCCCGAGCGTCAGATTGCCCATTTTTTCGCTCATTCCGAACTCACAAACCATTCGTCGTGCCGTTTGAGTCGCGACTTCAATGTCATTGTGCGCGCCGGTCGTGATCTCATTAAACACCATCTCTTCTGCCGCGCGTCCACCCATGAGCACAATGAGCCGCCCTAAAAGCTCTGGCTTCGAGGTGAGATATTTGTCTTCGGTCGGCACCTGCATTGTGTATCCGAGTGCCGCGGTCCCACGGGGAATAATTGAAACTTTGTGAAGTGGGTCAGCACCCGGCACTAAAAGCGCAATCAGCGTGTGTCCGGACTCATGATATGCCACAATCTTTTTTTCTTTTTCGGAAATCAAGCGGCTCTTTCTTTCGGGGCCCGCCATCACGCGCTCAATCGAGTCTTGTAATTCTTGAGTCTCCACAGAGTCTTTTCCGTGCCGCGCCGCAAGCAGCGCGCCCTCATTGCAAAGATTCGCCAAATCGGCACCCGAAAATCCGGGCGTTTGCCGCGCAATGGAATTTAAATCCACATTCGGTGACAGTTTAATATTTTTAGTGTGCACTTTTAAAATTTGCTCGCGCCCGTTTAAGTCGGGGCGATCAATCACCACGTGCCGGTCAAAGCGGCCCGGACGAAGCAAGGCTGGGTCTAAAACATCGGGGCGATTCGTCGCCGCCATCAAAATAATTGCTTCGTTGGTGTTAAATCCGTCCATTTCAACAAGGAGTGCGTTTAAAGTTTGTTCGCGCTCGTCATGACCGCCGCCAATTCCCGCAAAACGCTGCCGGCCCACCGCGTCGATTTCATCAATGAAAATAATGCAGCCCTTGCCGGTGGTCTTCACACTTTTCTTTGCCTGTTCAAACAAATCTCTCACGCGGGAGGCGCCCACGCCCACAAACATTTCCACAAAATCAGATCCAGAGATGCTCATAAAAGGCACGTCCGCTTCGCCGCTCACAGCCTTCGCAAGCAAGGTTTTCCCCGTGCCAGGAGGTCCCATCAAAAGCACTCCGCGAGGGATTTTTCCGCCGAGCCGCTGAAATTTTTTCGGGTCTTTTAAGTAATCAATAATTTCCTGAAGCTCTTCCTTGGCCTCTTCCACGCCCGCGACATCTGCAAATGTAATTTTATTATTGATGCCTAGGCGCGCTCTTGAGCGGCCAAATGCCATAATCTTTCCACCGCCGCCTCCGGCCATTCCGCTCCCGCGCGACATGAGAAGCCAGAACAATCCTACAAATAAGAGAGGTCCGATCACCGCGTATAAAAGCTGCGCCCAAAACGTTTTCTCTGGACGAATTTCATAGCTTTGAACATTGTGGCGCAAAGCGCGCTCAAGATCTGGATCGTTATCTGGAATCGTAACCCGGTATTTCTCTCCGGTTGTGAGTTCGCCACTAATCTCATTCGTCACACGGATGGCAGACTTAATCGCGGGAGTCTTAAGATTGGTGTCCAGAAGTCCGTAAAATTCGCCGTAGCTAAATTGTTTACTGGGCTTTTCCATGGGTAGGGCGCCCATGCGGGTAAAGTAGAAAATGCTTAAAAAGAGAGCAATCCACAAGAAAATAGACCCGGGAAACCCATCTTTTAAGCCCTTCTTGGGGTCTTGCTTAGGTGTTCCGTTGGGTGTTGGATTTGCCGACATTTTGACCGCCTTTTTCTGTAGAGTGAGTGATTATACCCTAGTCGCGTACGCTTGACAATACGGATTGGGCTTCATTATACTGAGAGCTCTTAAAAATTATGAAGAAAATCAAACTCGCCATCGTTGGAATCGGTAACTGCGCTAGCTCCCTTATCCAGGGGATTGAGTATTACCGTCAAGAGTCCTCCTCTCAAGACACCAAAGACCACCTAGGCCTCATGAATTATGAAATTGGCGGCTATCGCCCTCAGGACATCGAGGTGGTTTGTGCGTTTGACATCGACAAACGCAAAGTGGGATTACCGGTCAATAAAGCTATTTTTCAAGCACCGAATTGCACAAAGCTCATCACAAACAAGCTCTCCTCCCCGAGCGTCACGGTTCAAATGGGAGAAATTTTAGACGGCGTTGCCGAGCACATGAAAGAATATGCCGACGCGCGCACCTTTTTGCCAAGCAACAAACCAAGTGTCGACGTGGTTCATGCGCTTAAAAAGTCTGGTGCAGAAATTTTAATCAGCTACTTACCAGTAGGCTCGCTCAAAGCGACAGAGTTTTACGCCGAGTGCTGTCTAAAAGCTGGTGTGAGCTTCATCAATTGCATGCCCATTTTTATTGCTTCAAACCCCACTTGGGCCAAACGCTTCACAAAAGCTGGCATCCCCATTATTGGTGACGACATCAAGTCTCAGGTGGGAGCCACAATTGTGCACCGCACCCTCGCACGGCTTTTCGAAGATCGCGGCGTCAAAATTGACCGGACCTATCAACTCAATACCGGTGGCAACACGGACTTTTTAAATATGCTCAATCGCGGGCGTTTAAAATATAAAAAGATCTCGAAAACAGAATCCGTTCAATCACAATTTGCAGAACGCCTAGACCCTGACAACATTCACATTGGCCCCAGCGATTATGTGCCATGGCAAAATGACAATAAAGTTGCGTTTATCCGCATCGAAGGACGTGGGTTTGGAAACATTCCCATGAACATGGAAGTGCGCCTTTCTGTTGAAGACTCCCCGAACAGTGCGGGAGTGGCGGTAGACGCGATTCGCTGCCTCAAACTAGCCCGTGAACGCAAATTAAAAGGCCCTATTTACTCGGTGTCCTCTTACTTAATGAAACATCCCCCCCGTCAATACACGGACAATGCGGCTAAAAAAATGGTCCGGGAATTCATCGAAGGAAAAAGAAAAGACTAGATTTAGCTCGTCATCCTGAGGCGTTTTTTGCCGAAGGATCTTTTCTGCACTCCAGAATCTATTCACTTAGGCAAGATCCTTCGCTGTCGCTCAGGATGACCCTCCCCAAAAATAAAAACCCCGCTAGAGATTTCTCTCTAGCGGGGCTCTTACTTTGTTACTTTTAAGTCTTAGAAGCTCACCTTAACCGAGGTAACGATATCGGTCGCAACGTCATCCGCAGGTGAATTGTAGAAATCGCCCGGGATAAACCATCCGGCTAGAAGGCCGAATGAAACGTCTTCGGTGTAGTCATAAGTGGCTTGGAAATCCCACTCGTAACCAATTTCATCGCTCAGCGTCGCAGAAGCTTGATTGCCTGCAACAGTGTGAATATCCTCATCGTTCCAGAGGTATGTGAACGATCCTTCAAGCAACAAGTCTTCCATCGGCTTCAAGGAACCCTTAACCTGAATCAGATTCGAGTTCGTAGTAGCTGGCTGGTCAACTCCAGTGTTATCGGCAGTATTGTAAACAAATTCACGGAAATCGGCATAGGCCGTCCAGAATTTGCCACGATAGAGACCATTCCACGCGCTGTAGTTTTCAGTGGTGTTGGATCCAGCATTGTCTGTTCCCGAGAAATGAACATACTCGAGAGTCAATTCCGGCTTCCAAACGTTATCGAAACGGTAGGTACCGAACACATCCAGAGCCAACGCATCGCGATCACGGCTTCCACGAGAAACGTTAGCAGCGTACTTACCAAATTGGTAAGCAAGTTCAGCGCCTAACGTCATTTGTGAAATAGGATCAAACTGAACACGGCCACCAATGGTGTTCGTGCTATTGTCGAGATCATTGCTATTGGCCGGAAGCGTCGAAAGAGTTGCTCTGTCAAATTCATTGACCAAGTAACCTTCGGCAACCGCATTGTATTCGGCGAACTTGTAGTTCACGTTAGTGATCCACAGGTCGGTATCGTCTTCTGGATCATGGGCATTTTCCGTGATCTTCGAATAAGCGATATCGATGGTCCATGGGTTGAAATCGAGCGTTGCGCGGATCGCGTCAAACGCTGTTTCAGTGGAATACTCATTGGCCGCAATCGTGCCCTGGGAATCCCAAGCGCGGTTGTTGTTACCAATGATGAATCCACGACCAAACCACAGGTCTTGACGACCAACGGTCAGCGTGAGAGGAGAATAAAAAATCTCCTTCATTTTGACGTAAGCGAGGTCAAGAATAACGTCGAATTCGTTCGCTGTGTTGCTAGCAACTCCACCGCCGCCCGCATTGTAAGCATCGGCGTTCCAATCGCGCTGGTTAGCGAGATTGATGACGGTAGAAACATTGTCAGTCAGGTCAGCCGCCACTTCGATCTGGGTGATCGACATGAAGAAGCTATCTCCGTCTGACTTGTTGGTGAGTCCGCCCGCAGCGGCCGCTCCGGCCGGTGAGGAAGCTGCATCGTTGCCGCCGCGAAGATCATAGTCGCTGCGATAGAATGAGTAAGCATCCAAAGAACCGCTTACTTTGACGTTTTGCGTTTCGGCGAAAGCAGGAGCCGAGAAGGCGACTGCAAGCGCGAGAACAAATAACGCTTTGATTGATTTCATTTATTACTCCTAGAGTTTAATTTCTTTATTTTCTTATTTAGGTAGAACTTTAAGGTCACCGGCTTATCGGGCCGGCGGATAATCCTGAGCCTTGATTATTGCTTCCCCCCTCTCCTTGGCATAGATTAGATTATCTGTTAGGCGTATTTAAACGCAACGATAGGCTATCAAATTTAAGCGTTTCCTGTCAAGGGGATTTAACCTATTTGTAACAAAAGAATTGCCCCCGGGCCGAATCGAACGGCCATAACAGGTTTAGGAAACCTGCGCTCTATCCAATTGAGCTACAGGGGCTAAACTCTTGGTGAAGTTTAGGAGCTTGCGTCGTTTTCCTGGCGGATCACGAGTGCGCGGAGTCGTTTGAGCGCCGACTCTTCTATCTGACGAACTCTTTCGCGGGTAATTTTAAATTTCTTGGCAACTTCTTCAAGCGTCTTTGGCTCATCATCCTTCAAGCCAAAACGGAGCTCGAGAATTTTTCGTTCGCGCTCATCCATATTTTCCAAAAGCGATGCAACGCGTTCTCCGCGAAATAAATTGTCCATTTGGTCTTGTGAAGAAACAGCCTTCGGATCTTCCATGACATCAATAATCGAAACTTCCCCTGCTTCGTCAATTGATTGATCCAAAGAAGTAGTCCCTTGATCCATCTGCTGAAGCTCTTTGATTTTTGAAACGGAAAGCTTCATCGCGCGCGCCAACTCATCCACTTTTGCTTTGCGGCGATGTTTATGCAGTAATTTTTCCTGAACTTTTCGAAATTTCGAAAGCGTCTCAACCATGTACACGGGAATGCGAACTGTTTTTCCCTGGTCTGCAAGAGCGCGGGTGACATGCTGCTTAATCCACCACGAGGCATAAGTTGAAAACCGATAACCGCGCTTGGGATCAAACTTGCTTACAGCCTTCATTAAGCCAAGATTTCCCTCTTCAATTAAATCCAGAAGCGGCATCCCATAATTGCCATACTGCTTGGCGATGTTGATGACGAGGCGCAGATTGGAGCGAATCATTTTGCGACGCGCTTGCGCGTCCCCTCGCTTGATGCGTTTGGCAGTTTTTAATTCATCTTCCGCCGTTAAAAGCGGAATATGCTTAATGTCTTTGATGTAAAGTTTAAGCGCGTCCATGCGGTCTTCCAATAATGTTATAAAGCAAACGAAGCAACCCCGCCGGTTGGCGAGATTGCTTCGTTGTCATTTTTTCTAGCAAATTCAAATTACTTCTTTTCCTTGAGCACAGCTTGTGCTGCTGCCAATCTTGCAATCGGAACGCGGAACGGCGAACAGCTGACATAATTTAAACCGGAGCGGTGACAAAATTCAATCGACGAAGCATCTCCGCCGTGCTCACCGCAGATTCCGATCTTCAGATCCTTTTTCACCGAGCGGCCTTTTTGAACAGCCATCTCGATTAGCTTACCCACGCCATGCTGGTCGAGGCTGACAAACGGATCTACTTTCAGAATTCCCTTTTCGATGTAGTACGGCAAGAACTTACCAATATCATCGCGCGAAAAACCAAAGCTCATCTGCGTGAGATCGTTGGTTCCGAAGCTAAAAAATTCTGCTTCAGCCGCAATGTCATCCGCAATCAGCGCCGCACGGGGAATTTCGATCATGGTTCCAACCATGTATTCGATTTTCACTTTGTGCTTAGCGGTGACTTCCTCGGCAATCTTAATAATATCGCCTTTGGTCATCTGAAGCTCGCCCAAGATACCGACAATCGGAATCATCACTTCAGGCACCACGCGCAAACCTTCTTTGGCCAATTCGCAGGCGGCGTTAAAAATCGCGCGCGCTTGCATCTTGTACATTTCAGGATACGTCACGGCTAAACGGCAGCCGCGGTGACCGAGCATGGGGTTCACTTCGTGAAGAAAGAGAACTTTCTTTTCAAGTTCTTTGACCGAGATTTTCAGATCCTTGGCCACTTTTTGCATTTCTTTTCCATCTTTAGGTAAGAATTCGTGTAATGGGGGATCCAGAAGACGAATCGTTACTGGTAGACCGGCCATCGCCTTGAAGATTCCTTTAAAGTCCCCTTTTTGCAAAGGCTCAAGTTTGTTGAGCGCTTTGATGCGGGACGCTTCATCCTGCGCCAAAATCATTTCGCGCATAGCCTTCAAGCGAAATTCTCCGAAGAACATGTGCTCGGTGCGGCAAAGACCAATTCCCTCTGCCCCAAATTCGCGAGCCGCTTTAGCATCTTCCGGAGTGTCAGCATTGGTGCGCACTTTCAGTTTGCGAACATCATCCGCCCACTGCATAAATTGTTTGAAATCGGCGCTCAGCTCAGGCTTCGTGAGTTTGACTTCACCCAAGATCACTTCACCGGTTGAACCGTTGATCGTGATCATGTCGCCTTCTTTTACTTTCACCGAACCCACTGTGAACGCTTTTCCGTCAATAGAAAGCTCGCCACAGCCGGCAATACAGCACTTGCCCATGCCGCGCGCAACCACTGCCGCGTGACTCGTCATTCCGCCCGTCGCAGTTAAAATTCCTTCCGCCGCCGCCATACCACCCACGTCTTCAGGGGAAGTTTCGCGACGAACCAAAACTACTTTCTTGCCCGCTTCGCTGGCTTTAATGGCGTCTTCAGCATTGAACACCACTTTACCAACTGCCGCTCCGGGCGAGGCCGGAAGACCTTTAGCGAGAACTTTGTACTTCGTCTTGGTGTCAATAGACGGGTGCAGGAGCTGATCCAGCTGATCCGGTGTTACGCGCAGAAGCGCTTCATTTTTAGAAATAAGTCCTTCGCGCACCATGTCGCAGGCAATTTTAATAGCTGCGCGCGCGACACGTTTTCCATTGCGAGTTTGAAGAAGATAGAGACGCCCTTCTTCAATAGTGAATTCCAAATCCTGCATGTCGCGGAAATGTTTTTCTAGACGCTGATAAATAGACACAAGCTCCGCATACGCTTTAGGCATTTTATCTTCGAGCTGGCTAATCGGATTCGGAGTACGAATACCCGCCACCACGTCCTCGCCCTGCGCGTTCATTAAAAATTCACCGAAAAATTTCTTTTCACCAGTGCCGGGGTCGCGGGTAAATGCGACACCGGTGCCGCTCGTCTCACCCATGTTTCCAAACACCATGGACTGAACGTTAACGCCGGTTCCCAAGTCATGAGGAATCTTGCTCAAATTGCGATACGTAATTGCGCGGTCGTTGTTCCAAGACGCAAACACCGCGTTGCACGCAAGCGACAACTGAACCATTGGATCTTCCGGAAATGCTTTTTTAGTCTTCGACTTCACGTAGTCCTTATATTCTTTAACGAGCTCCTTCAAATCAGAAGCTTTAAGATCGGTGTCTTGCGTGATCTTTAGTTTTTTCTTTTTGGCCGCCAGGATGTGTTCGAAACCATGATGATCCATTTCGAGAACCACGTTGCCGAACATTTGAATAAAACGGCGGTACGCGTCGTACGCAAAGCGCTCGTTCTTGGTTTTGCGGATCAGCGCCTGCACTGTTTTTTCAGTGAGACCCAAATTCAAAATCGTATCCATCATACCCGGAAGCGAAACCGAGGCACCACTACGAACTGACACAAGCAGTGGATTTTCGTCGCCGCCAAATGTTTTACCGGTGGCTTCTTCTAGTAGTTTTAAATTATTTTTGATCTCCGCGTCCAAACCGCTTGGCCAATGTTCGCCGAGCGCATAAAACTCTTTGCAAGCAACCGTGGAAATCGTAAAACCCGGAGGAACTGGTACGCCAAGATTCGTCATTTCGGCAAGATTGGCTCCCTTGCCCCCTAAAAGAATACGCTGGTCTTTGGTGCCTTCGGCTTTACCGTTCCCGAAAAAATAAACATACTTTTTATTGGATCCTGACATTTTCTGTGATTTCTCCCGGCTTTCAGTTGCAACTGACATAATGAACTCCTCTTAAAGTTTAATCTTGGACAAATCGGCGACCCCGTGGGTATAGAGGTCTTTCACATTTTTCAACAACAACACTCTGTTTTTGCGTACATTTGGATCTTCTGCATTCACAAAAACTGTTTCAAAGAATTCGCTTAAGATATCAAAAAACGTCTCGGCGTACAAGCTTGTTGCTCGCTCAAGCTCACTAGAGCCTATGAGCTGCCCGATTTGACTTTTCGTCTTTTCAAAACTCTCAAACACTTTTTTTTCGGCGGGCTCGATTAAAAGCCCGGCTTCGGCCTGACCCGAGAAGGATTCTTTAACGCCTTTCAGAATATTTGAGATACGCTCGACCACCTTGCAGGCATTCGGGAAAAAGGGTTGGGTGGCTAATTTTGAAATCGCGGTGATCTTCTGTTCGAGTTCCTTTATATTGTCAAATGGCCTTCCGGACAAAACGGCCTCCACCACATCCGGCCGAAAACCCTTATCTCCCATCAGCGCGCGGAAGCGGTCCTTAAAAAGATCTTCTATTTTTTGTTTAAAATTCGACGCAGACAATTCAGCAGTCGCTCCATCAATCAGCTCTGAAAAAGAGAGGTTCAGGTTTTTTTCGAGGACGATGCGAATCACGGCTGCCGCACTTCGGCGAAGCCCGTAAGGGTCCGCACTGCTAGACGGTTCGAGACCTTGACCAAAACACGCTGAGATTAAATCCATTTTATCTAAAATGGAAACGATGGCTCCGAGCTTTGACGCGGGAAGTTTATCTGAGACGGTTCGAGGCAAGTACTGCTCGCCGATTGCGTCCGATACATTTGACCTATCTCCGCTCGCCTTGGAGTAATACTTACCCATCACTCCTTGAAGCTCAGGAAATTCACCCACCATCAGCGTCAGGAGATCTGCTTTCGCAAGCATACACGCGCGCTCAAGATCCTGACTCTCTTCCCCGCTTAAACCCAAACGCACGGACACCGCGCGAGACAAATTCATCATGCGGCTCGATTTTTCATTCATCGACCCCGCCCCTTTCAAGAAAACGAGATTCTTCAGCTCTTCGCGTTTTTTATCGAGCGGCGCTTTCGTATCTTCTTGGAAGAAAAATAAACTATCTTTTAGTTTGGCGTGGAGAATATTTTCTATATTCTTAGAAATTTTATTTTTCTGCGCAGTATTCGCTTGGCCATCCAAGACCGCCAAGAAGCGCGGGATCACGTTTCCCTTCGAGTCGGTGAGACCAAAGATGCGCTGTTTGCGCGCCATGCTCACCGTCAAAACTTCGAGTGGCAGTTTTAAGAATTCTTTGTCAAACGGCGCAGACAACGCGCAAGGGTTTTCCACTAAAAAAACAACTTCGTTCATTAAAAATGGATCGTCATAAAGTTTTGCGTTAAATGATTTGGCTAACTTTTGAAGCTCACTCTCAATCACCTTCCGACGCTCAACACTGTCGAGAATGACGCCTTTGGCTTTCAGAGTTTTGAAGTAATGCTCCGGATCCTTTACCGCAACAAGCGTTCTCTTGGACTTCGAGAAAAAAGAAGTGTGGGGTTTGACATCCGTGAAGCCAATTTTAAATTTTACGGGTGTTGCTCCATAAAAGCAAAGATAGTTACGGATGGGGCGCGAGAACACAATTCCCGAAGCGTCCCATTTCATGGGCTTCGCAAAACCGAGCGTGCGCACAAGGTCCTCGCAGAGTTTTGGCAAAACCTGCGTGGTTTTTAAAGCGCTCTCGGCTTTTTTAATGAAGATAAATTCTTTGCCGTTGAAATCCGAAACAACGGTGTCGGCAACCGTGACCTGGCGGTGTTTTAAAATCGTTAAAAACTTTTCGGTGGGCTTCCCATCCGCATCGTAAGCATCGGACTTTGCAAATAATTTTGTCAGTGTGTCTTTGGCGGATTGAGTAGACGAGGCTTCTTTGGCTAAAAACACCAAACGGCGCGGCGTCGCCAACACTTTTACGGATGAAAAAGAAATACGGGATTCTTCTAGAAGCTTTTTAAATTTAAGCTCGAAAATATTTTCGGCTTGCGAATAAACGTCCGCGAGCGCGGTCGCCGGAAGCTCTTCGGCGCCGATTTCAAAAAGAATGTCGTTGGCTTGCCTCTTATCGTTCATAACCTTCCCCATTCAAACCACCTCCCCGGCGCTTCGCGTCCGCCCCTCCTTGGTAAGGAGGGGAAAGTTGCCCGAATTTCCTCCCCTTACCAAGGGGAGGTGTCCCCCACGTTCTTCGGGGGACGGAGGGGTCAACTCGGCAAACTCTCCTTGTTCATGTAAAGTTCCGCACACTTCTTTGCCAGATTCCGCACCCGCGCAATAAAGGTCGGGCGCTCGTTGACACTCACCGCGCCCCGCGCATCGAGCATGTTAAACGCGTGCGATGTTTTGAGCGCAAGTTCGTAAGCTGGGAGAATCAAAGAATATTTGTTGAGCTTTGGATCTTCGGCTAAGAGGCGCTTTGCTTCCTTTTCATAAGTTTCAAATAAATGGTGCAGCATCTGTGTGTCGCTTTTATCAAAATTATAAAAACAATATTCTTCTTCATTGCTGCGGCGCAGGTCCCCGTACTTCACGCCTTTGGACCAGTCGAGATCAAACATATCCGTCTTGCCCTGTAAAAACATGCAAATGCGCTCGAGCCCGTAAGTGATTTCACAGGTGATAGGGCTTAAAGGAAAACCGGCCATCTGCTGGAAGTAGGTAAACTGCGTGACTTCTAAGCTATCAATCCACACTTCCCAGCCGAGTCCCGAAGCACCAAGCGTCGGAGACTCCCAGTCGTCCTGCACAAAACGTAAATCATGCTCTTCAAGTTTAAGTCCAATCGAGCGCAAACTATTCAAATACAAATCCTGCGCGTTATCTGGGGATGGTTTTAGAATCACCTGATACTGGTAATAATGCTGGGTGCGAAGAGGGTTTTCGCCATAACGTCCATCGGTGGGGCGACGTGTCGGCTGAACATAAGCTACACTTGTCGGCTTCGGTCCAAGTGATCCAAAAAAAGTAGCGGGGTGAAAGGTGCCTGCACCCACTTCCATATCAAAGGGCTGCAGAATAGCGCAACCCTTGTCGGCCCAATAAGCCGATAAATTGGCGATCAAATCCTGAAAATAGACCGACTGTTTCAAGCGTTCATTTTCTCCATAAATTGAAGCGATTTAAGCGGATAGTGTAAATGAAAATCTACGAAACGTCTCAATATTTTTTCGAGTTCTTCGCCCACTTCTTGAGCGACTTTAACCGAATAAAGCGAGCGAATTTCCGAGCGGCGCACGTGGGCTAAAAAGTTGAGCGTACCCTTGGAAACCGGGATCTTTATCCCCTGACTTTTACCGGCACAGTTGCGGCAGAGAATTCCACCTGAGGACGGATTAAAGAATGCGGGTTCCGGCATCAGCGTCTGGCAGATCGCGCAAGCCTGAATTTCTGGGACAAGTCCCAAAAGTTCAAGCAGCTTCACTTCAAAGATGCGCGCGGCGCGCTTAACGGAAGCCCCGCTATTTAAAAATAAAATCGATTCATGAAGCAGTGTGAATATTTCCGGGTGCGCCTCTTCGGTCTCAACGAGCTCGTCAATGAGCTCAACAAAATAGCAGGCATACGCTAATTTTTCCAAGTCCTCGCGAACTTCATAAAACATATCGACGGTGTCTGCGTGTGTGATTTGATGAAGATCTCCGCCTTTGCGGCGTTTGTAAAATAGGATTTCATTCAGTGAGAAAGGCTCGAAAGTACTGCCATATTTGGCGCGCGTGTCGCGAACCCCTTTCACAATGCCGCGGATTTTTCCGTGATCCTGAGTGTACACGGTGAGCAGCAAGCTCGTGTCACGATAGTCTTGCGTTTTTAAAACGAAGGCGTGGGTTTTAGTGGCAGCCATTTAGCTGAATAATTTAAAAAATAGTGCCGTCACTAAGATCCCAACGAGCGCACCGGCTAAAATTTCTGCGAGTCTATGGATACCGCTCTTCACGCGGCTGCGCGCGACCATGATGGCTAGAAAAAAAGTGACTCCGATCACAAACAAATTATCTGTGCAAAATAACACCGCGGTCCAGAGCGCAAAAGCCGTTGCCGAGTGGCCACTCAAGACTCCCCCGCGAAATGGGGTTCCTTTTGCAAAAAAAGCTTTACCGAAAATCACAAATGCTGCGGTAAATAAGACTGCAAAAAAAGCAACATTCCACTTGGCGTACTTGATGTGAAGGTCATGCAGATCTAAGGGCCAGGCCCAATACTTGGAAAAAATCAAATACCCCACGATGAGTGCATTCACCGCCGTCACGAGACACGCTCCGGCTGAAACATCTTTGATCACGCGCACCCCGGGGTGAATAGAGTCCTCCAGCAAATCAGTCGTCTCTTCAATGGCGGTGTTAATCATTTCGGTGGCAAGCACCAGCGTAATCACGATGCTCAAGATAATCCACTCGAGTTTCGTGATCTGAAGCAAAAGGCCCAGAAGCAACACCAAAAACCCAAGCAAAAAATGAATGCGCATATTGCGTTCATTTTTAACCGCGTACAAAAATCCTTCGGCGGCGTTGTTGAGACTATCTAGAAAATTACGTTTGCGCATTTGTTCCGACCCTTTAACATAAAATTTACGGGTCCTGCCGGCGGTTGTCCGTTCAGAACCACCTACGGTGGCTTCCGAGACGGACGCCTACCGCCGTCACCCGTAAATTTTAGATAATATAAGTTCTTGCCGACTAAACATTTTCTTTTTGTCCGCCGGCTTCTGATCATCATACCCTAAAAGGTGAAGCGTGCCATGAATCAAATAACGCGCAAGCTCCTCTTTGAATGAAATCTTGAGTTCTTTCGAAAACGATTTGGCCATGTCCACCGAGACAACCAAGTCACCCAGATAATCCGACTCTGGCCCAGGGCCAGCGCCGAACGAAATGACGTCGGTGGCATAATCGTGTTTCAGGAATTTTTTGTTGATCTGTCGAATCTTGCGGTTGTCCGTCAAAAGGACGCTCACCGAGCAGCGCTTCGATTTTTCAGTTTTTAATGTGTGGTGAACAACGCTTGAAACCCAGGACTGTGTGACGCTTGGCAACTTTTTAGAAAAGCGGACTTCTATCAACGAAGTTTAATTCCAACTTCTTTTAGTTGGCGCTCTGAGGCCTGAGACGGCGCCTCGGTCATCGGGCAAACGGCTTTTTGATTTTTGGGAAACGCAATCACTTCGCGGATGGAGTCAAGCCCCAGGAGAATCGTGAGAACGCGGTCAATGCCGAGGGCGGCTCCTCCGTGCGGAGGCGCACCAAACTGAAATGCTTTCAAAAGAAACCCGAATCTTTTTTGAATTTCTTCAGGCGCCAAGCCAATTGCTTCAAAAATTTCTTTCTGCATAGCTTCCGAGTGAATACGGATTGAGCCGGACGCAATTTCATTCCCATTCAAAACCAAGTCATAAGCGCGAGAACGGACCGGCTCGTGATTGCCATCGGACTTAAACTTCTTCCAGTCTTCCACATTCGGCGACGTGAAGGGATGGTGCTCGCTCGCCCATCGCTTTTCTTCAGCGTCGTAGGCAAATAATGGGAAATCAATCACCCAGCTAAAATGAAATTCATCGGCCTTCATTAATTTTTTAGTCTTCCCTAAATGTAAGCGCAGGGCACCTAAAATTTTTAACGACTTATGACGGTCGCCCGCAGCAAAGAAAATCATGTCACCGGCATTAGCTCCGGAGACTTTTTTAATTTCGGCTAGCATCTCTGGTTTAAAAAATTTGGCAATCGGTGCTTCGAGTCCCGCTTCGGTGACTTTGAAATACGCCAATCCCCCAGCTCCTTCAGCTTTCACAAATTCAGTGAGCGCATCAATTTCGCTACGGGGAATGGCAGCGCCACCCGACAAAACAATTGCAAACACGCCGCTCTTTGGAGCTGAAACCGCTTCATTGAAAATTTTAAACTCGCAACCCTTAACCGCCGAAGAGAGCTCTTTAATTTCCATGCCGAAACGCAGGTCCGGTTTGTCCGAGCCGTATTTGGCCATGGCGTCTTGATAAGTCAGTTGAACAAATGGCGTTTTTAAGTCGCGGCCCATCACCTCTTTGAAAACATTCTTCATCACGTCTTCGACGACGACAAACAAATCTTTTTCATCGATGAAGGACATTTCGAGATCAAGCTGGGTGAATTCGGGCTGGCGATCAGCACGCAAATCCTCATCGCGGAAACATTTGGCAATTTGGAAATAACGGTCAAATCCGGACACCATGAGAATTTGCTTAAAAAGCTGCGGGGACTGCGGCAACGCGTAGAACTCCCCTTGGTTCACGCGGCTCGGAACCAAATAGTCGCGCGCGCCTTCCGGAGTTGACTTTGTGAGAATCGGTGTCTCGACTTCAATAAAATTGTGCTTATCAAGACTCTGACGCATGACTTGATAAATTTTGTGACGCGCGAATAAATTTTTCTGCACCGACGGATTGCGCAAATCAAGGTAACGGTACGTCATGCGCAGTTCTTCGTTGGTCTCCTGGCTTTTGGTCACTTCAAACGGAAGCGCTTGGCAGGAATTTAAAAGTTCGACGGTTGCTTTTGTAATTTCAATTTGGCCAGTGGGAAGCTTTGAGTTTTCGGTGCCTTGAGGACGGCGCTCAACGGTGCCAGTTACGCGGACAACTTCTTCGGATTTAAACTGCGCGCCCTGCCCTGCGACGACTTGCGTTTTTCCGTAACGGTCACGCACGTCAATAAACGTAACACCACCATGATCGCGCACGGTGTCGACCCAGCCGGAGAGTGTGACGTTTTGTCCGATATTTTTTTCGGTGAGTTCACCGCAAGTGTGAGTTCTTAGCATAATATTCTCTAACCGAAATTGAACGGGTCCTGCCGGCGGTTGTCCGTTCGAAAGCCACCTTCGGTGTTTTCGAGACGGACGCCTACCGCCGTCACCCGTTCAATTTTCGAATAATCTCCGTTACCTCAGTAAACTTAAGCTCTTGTTGACTGCCGTCGTTCAAATCTTTTAAAACAGCGACGCCTTTTTCAATTTCGTTGTCGCCCAAAATAATCATGTACCGACTTCCGGACTTGTCGGCTGAGCGCATTTGGCTTTTCAGCGACTTGCCGTCCAAATCCATAAAGGCCGCTATTTTATGCGACCGGAGCTCTCCAAGCAACCCAAAAGCGACTTGAAATGCTTTCTCCCCCAAAGCTGCAAGGAACACGCTGTTTTTTCGGACGGGTGCTGCGTCGTTTTGTTTTTCGAGACACATTTGAAGACGTTCAACGCCTACTGCAAAACCGACCGCCCCCAATTTTGGCCCACCGAAGGATTCGATTAAATTATCGTAGCGACCGCCTGCTCCCAGCGCGTCTTGAGCGCCAAGCTTTGGGTGAGTAACTTCAAAAACCGTCAGCGTGTAATAATCAAGACCTCTCACCATAAAATCATCTTGAATGTAGGAAATTTTGAGTGCGTCGAGCGCTCGGCAAACTTTTTCGTAATGGGCTGTGCTCTCCGCGGTTAGGAATTTTTTTAGCGGCGGCGATTGGCGTGCGATTTTCCGGCACGTTTCAACTTTGCAATCTAAAAGACGAAATACATTTTTTTCCATGCGGCGTTTGCAGTCCTCGCACAATTCTTTGGCGTGAGGCTTAAAAAATTCAAGAAGCTCTCCCCTAAAAATTTTTCGCTCGTCGAAAGTTCCGAGATTATTCAGTTTTACTTTGTAGCCATGCGCACCAACAGCGTCTAAAAAAGTGGTGAGTGCGTGAATGGCTTCGGCGTCGGCGTAAGGGCTATTTGTCCCAAGCTCCTCAACTCCGATCTGATGAAACTGTCTTAAGCGACCCGCTTGGGGACGTTCGCTTCGAAACATCGGACCCATGTAATAAAACTTTTCGAGACCATTTTTTTTGTCGAGTTCATTTTCGAGATACGCGCGGACCACACCCGCTGTTCCTTCAGGACGAAGCGCTACACGCGTACCAGAGCGATCTTCAAATTCATACATTTCTTTTTGGACAATGTCGGTCTCGGTTCCGATCGCGCGGCAAAAAACATCTTTCTCTTCCATGATGGGCGTGCGGAGTTCTTGAAATCCAAATTTGGAAAATGTTTCGCGCGCTTTGGATTCGATAAAAGAAAAATCCAGTGCGTCTTGGGAAAAAATATCGTGCGTGCCGCGAAGGCGTTGAAAATTCACGGGAGAAATGGGCGCGGTAAACCGCGCCCCTACTTAACGTCTTTCTTCATAATGAGGCCGGGTTTAAAAACCACGACCTTTTTTGGGGGAACCGGAACTTCCTGGCCGGTGCGAGGGTTGCGCCCGAGTCTGCCGCGACGGGATTTAATTTTAAAAATCCCGAAATTGCGCAATTCGACGGTCTGACCTTGAGCCAAATACTCGGTGATTTTATCAAGCGACGACTGAACAACACGCTTCACGTCAATCTGCTTGATGCCGGTTTCGTTCGAAACTTTGATAACAATATCTTTTTTAGTGATGGCCATGGGCTCCCCTCAATGTATGTATCAGCTTACCACACAAGAACTTACGGGGTCAAATTCTAAGACTAACCGCCTCGGATCCGACGAGCTCCTGGAGAGAGGTTACAAGCGTAGGGCTCGGTTTGACAAAAAGACTGCGGTCCACCAAGAGCTGGCTCTTTGCGTTATTTTTGTCTACAAACTCTAAGTACACCGGCACATTGCCGGGGTGCTGAGACAAAACGCCTTGCACGTTTTTGAGTGTATTTTCTTCAAGGCCTGACGCAACGAGCCGCACATGCACACTGCGCGTAAATTTTTTATGAACATCAGCAACTGGGGTGATCTCACTCACCAAGAGTTTTGGGTCCTGCTCTTTTTTATCGACATTGCCGCGAAAAAATAAAATAGCATCTTTAACCAGATGATGACCGAACTCTTTAAAGGTTTTAGGGAAAACCAAAAGATCGATGGTTCCTTCCAAATCTTCGAGACCAACGATAGCCATTTTCTCACCGGCTTTTTTAGTGACAGTAAACTTAAGTTTGCTGACGAGTCCCCCAATCACCACTTCTTCTTGATCATTGCGTTTTCCGATAGTCGCGGTCGATACCGACGAATAGCTCTTAAGCTCGACCCCGAAACGCTTGAGCGGATGACCTGTGACATAAAACCCGAGCATCTCTTTTTCGAAGAGTAATTTTTCAGCGTCTTGCCATTCGGGGATATCCGGAATCCTTTGGAATTTGCTTTTATCTTCAAAAGAATCGAATAAAGATTTCTGTCCGGTCTCACGGTCTTTCTGGATTTCACCGCCCATGGAAAGCGCTTGGTCCATCGCGCCAAAAAGCCGCGAACGAAAAATTCCCATGGTGTCAAAAGCGCCGCACTTGATTAAACTTTCAAGCACTTTGCGGTTCACGACACGCAAGTCCACATTTTCAGTCAGATCAAAAAAAGATTTAAAACTTTTTTTCCGGATGCGCCCTTGAATAATGGCGTCAATAGCCGTCTGCCCCACGTTTTTAACGGCGGCCAGTCCAAAGCGAATAGTCTCCTGGTCAATCACAGTGAATTGCGGAAAACTTTGATTTACATCCGGGGGCAACACCTTCAGCCCCATGCGCTTAGCTTCATCAATGTAGAGCACCACTTTGTCAGTGTTGTCTTTTTCCGAAGTAAGCAAAGCTGTCATAAATTCCACCGAGTAATTGGCTTTCAAATACGCCGTGCGGAACGAAATGACGGCGTACGCGGCCGAGTGACTCTTGTTGAAACCGTATCCGGCAAAGTGCATGATCAAATTAAAAATTTTCTCGGCGACCTTTTTGTCGACTTTATTTTTGACGCAGCCCTCAACAAAATCATTTTTGGCTTCTTGAATAATTTCTTCTTTCTTCTTTGAAATGGCGCGGCGCAAACTATCGGCTTTGGCAAGCGAGAAACCGGCGAGGCTACTCACGATTTTCATAATCTGCTCTTGGAACACGATGATGCCGTACGTATCTTTTAAGATGGGTTCCAAAAGTGGGTGATCGTAAACAATGGGGACCTGGCCGTGTTTGCGCTTAATAAAATCATCGACCATGCCCGAACCGATCGGACCCGGGCGATACAGCGCCAAGATAGCGATCAAATCTTCGAATTTATCCGGGCGCAGTTTCTTTAAAATGTCGCGCATGCCCGAACTTTCAAGCTGAAACACGCCCACGGACTGAGCTTTCACGAGCCATTCAAACGTTTTCACGTCATCCATCGGAATCTGGGACCAGTCGATTTCTTTTTTCTGCGTGCGCTTAATAATTTTGATGGTGTCTTCGATTACGGTGAGCGTGCGAAGTCCCAAGAAATCCATCTTAAGAAGCCCGATTTTTTCAAGCGACTCCATGGCAAACATCGTGGAAATCTGACCGTCCCCCGTCTTGAAAAGCGGGACGTGTTCTTTTAAGGGGCGTTGGCTAATCACCACGCCGGCCGCGTGCGTCGACGCATGGCGCGTGGTTCCCTCTAAAATACGCGAGGTATCGATCAGCTCTTTGACTTGAGGATTCGTTTTGTAAAGATTTTTGAGCTCGGGCTCGCGCTCGAGCGCCATATCGATCGTGATTTCAAGTTCGGTCGGAATCAGCTTCGCAATTTTATCCACTTCGTTATAAGGCATACTCATCACGCGACCCACATCACGGATAACGGCCTTGGCCATCATGGTTCCGAAGGTGATGATCTGAGCGACGTTGTCCTTGGAATATTTGTCGGTCACGTATTGAATAACGTTGTCGCGGTTTTCGTAGCAAAAATCGATATCGATATCCGGCATGGTGACGCGGTCAGGGTTTAAGAAGCGCTCGAACAGCAAATCGTATTTGAGCGGGTCGATGTCGGTGATGCCGAGCGCATAACTCACCACACTGCCCGCCGCCGAACCGCGGCCCGGACCCACCGGAATGCCGTTGCTCTTCGCAAAATTCACAAAATCCCAAACGACAAGGAAATAACTCACGTATCCGCTTTTACGGATCACCGCAAGCTCATGCTTCACACGCTCTTTGATGGCGTCCGTGATCGGAATATACCGCTTTTCAAGCCCAGCCTGAACGAGCTCATCCAAATACCCATCTTGAGTTTTTCCAGGAGGCGGCGTGTACTCGGGCACGTAGGTTTTTGAAAAATCGAGTTTTAAATTGCACATCTCCGAAATTTTCACCGTGTTTTCGATGGCTTCCGGCACATCGCGAAACGCTTTTTCCATTTCCTCGGCGGTTTTGAAATAAAAATCGTCGCTTTGAAAGCGGGCACGGTTCGTGTCATCGAGCGTGGTTTGTGTTTGCAGACAAAGCACCACTTCGTGAGCGCGGGCAAATTCGCGCTTTAAATATTTCACGTCGTTGGTCGCGACCACGCCAATTCCAAGTTCTTTGCCCAGCGCAATCATATCGTCGTTGACGCGTTCTTGTTCGCGAATTCCATTGCGGATAATTTCTAAATAATAATTTTCTTTCCCGAAAATTTCTGTGTATTCTTTCGCGGCCGCGCGGCCGCGCTCGGGCTGACCGATGTTAAAGCAGTATGGAATTTCCCCTCTCAGATTTCCGGAGAGCGCGATGAGACCCTTCGAATGCTTCCGCAAACATTCCTTATCCACGCGCGGCTTATAATAAAAACCTTCAAGATAACCGATCGTGACAAGCTCGATTAAATTCCGGTAGCCTTCCATATCTTTGCAAAGAAGAACCAGAGGATGGGACGCTCCGGGAAGTCCGTGTGTGGCGCGCTCAAAGCGGCTTTCAGGAGCGACGTATACTTCGGCGCCGATAATGGGTTTAATCCCAGCTTTTTGGCAAGCGTTGTAAAACTCAATGGCGCCAAACATATTGCCGTTGTCGGTAATGGCAAGCGCCGGCATCTTCAGCGCTTTGGCCGTGTCGGCTAAATCGTCGACAAAGCACACGGCGTCTAAGAGGCTGTACTGAGAATGGACATGAAGGTGAACGAATTTGGAACTCATAACTGAAACCGGATTATAACAAAAAATGGACGAGTCGAGCGAACAAGCTTTAAGCGGCCTGGCGAATCAGGCGGTCGGCGAGTCTCGCGGCAGAAAAAGCCTGATTGAGCGTGAGTTTGGCGAGTGCCGGAATCGCTGAGAGCTCCGGATTGTCGAGATCGCTAGCATTTTGAATCTCGTGGCCCGTAAGCCGCCTCATCAATGAAAAAATATCTGCGAAGTTTTGATCATCCATCTTACGCATCCGCGCGCGTTTTAGACCGATTCGAATTTGCGCTCTAAAATTAGGGATGTCCCCTTCTTCTAAAGTTTTATGATAAGCAGGAATCGTTTTTGGATCCAACACTCCGCCCGGCGTGGTCAAAAGTGCGGCAGGAATATCGCCAAGATCTGTTCCGTCCTCTACCAAATTATCCAGAAGAGACGGTTCCATAGCCTCGATTCTTTTTTTCACTTTTTCGATAAGCTGCGTATCCGTACTTCTTAAAATAAATTTTGCATCCTTCTTTGCTAAACTCATTTCGCGGATCAAGATGGGCAGAATGATCTCATCAAACCCTTTAAGCGTCGGCCCAAATTGGTCCAGATCCACGATGCCAGCCGCCTCCCCTTGTCCTTGCTTAAGATCTGCCAACGCCAAATTATTTTGCTCGTAAAGCATTTTGAAATCGGCCATGGGCATTTGAATTTGAACCCGTTCAGCCTGAGCAGAGCCGGTTATTTTTTTCCAATTCACCTTTTGACTGCCATTGAGCGTCAGGGTTGCGTCGCCGTTGTCGACGTAATCCAACTCCAGAGCGCCCAACACCAGCTTGGCTGATTTTTCTTCGGTGGCCTGGCGGACACATGCCACGAAAATAACGGTCTCTTCCGGCAAAATCTTTCGCCCTACTTGTTCTTTGGCCAGCCGCGCGGCTGCGCTTTGCCTGTGTTCCTTTAAATAATGATGGAGCAAAAGTTTGGCCCTATGAAAAATATACGACTGACCCCGGAACTCGGAACGCTTACGAATCAAGACCTGTTTATTGTTGAGCTTGTTTTTAAAGCTTCGAAGAATTGCTAATTTAACACCGCCATTAGCAAATCCTTCGCGAATGATTTTTAAATCCGGCTCGAGACTTTGACGCACCGGTTCCGGTAGCGTGCGCACCACGGCGGCCAAGTATTTTATGTGCTCGCTCATACTCGCGAGCGTAAAATCAGACTCTATAAATACGCCTGAAAATTTTTCAATGACTCTTGAAAAATCCCGCTCAAGCATCTGGTCGATCTCTGCATCTTGCGCTTTTGAAAGCTCGGCATCCAGCGCTCGCAAAAGTGCCGCTTTCTCGATCTTGTCGTTTAAGAATTTCCCGATCACCTCGCGGCTAAAATAATCCCGCGCCTCCGGCTGAAGCCGGGTCCACTCCTCGGCAATTTTTAACCGCCAAGCACGCCGGACCTGCTCTCCCTGTACAACTCCCTTAAATGAGATGCCCGCCAAATTCCGCTTTGGAATAAAAGCCGCGGCGAGACCCGGTAAACGTAAAATGACCGCGTAATCGATCCAGAACTGTTTAAGGCGTTGGGGAATTTGAGTAACGGAACTGCCGTCAGAATCAGCAAGCCGCGCGCCGCTCTGAGACTCCTTGTCCGACTCGCTCCAAATATCAGAAATTTTTTTAAAAGCAGCCGGAATCCTGTGAATTGCAGTATCGGCCATAAAATAAATCACAAAACCCAGCCCATAGGCTGTCAGGAGGCTTTGGTAGGCTTGTAATTTAAATACGAAACTTAGTTGATGGAGGTCAGAGAGGGCCCAAGTGATATTTCCCAAAAAAAGCCAATAAATCGCAAGTCCTTGGGCAAACAGTGCAATCCAGGGCCTTTGATTCCAAATACCGGTCCGTAGTAGACCGATCGGAATCGCAACCCCCATAGAAAAGGGCAAGATCCCGCACAAAAAAACAGAAAATCGTGGCAAGTGGTGGCCAAAAACCGGCAGAGTGTATCCCGACGCAGCTCCGGGCGGATCGACATGGGCTACAACGCCCGGTACCCAAAGAACCGCTTGATTCAAAATTCCTGCAAAGGCGGTCGCTTCGGGGTTAAATCCGACGGCGGAGATCCCGCCCATTAAAAAAACGGGGATGTGGTGAAAAAGCTCGTGGCAAAAAAATGAAATCGCATTGAGCGGAAGGTAGTAACCAAAGTACGGGTCAAAAACAAAACTAAATCCGACGACAAAAAAAATCAGCTTCCGCCACTGCCAATCATTTTCGGCATTCAATGCTTTTTTCACAATTAAGGCGTGTAGAGGCAACATCGCAGCGGCATTCGCTAGATATTCGTAAGCGAGCCTCGCGCCCTGAGCGCGTTGTCCGGACCGAAGCGCGAACAACTCTTCCGCGGAAACTTCCACCACCGTCTGGTTATTAAAACGAGTATCGAGCAACGAGCAAATGCTGTCCCAACTTAGAAGAATATCAGGGTAATCCGTCCGATCGGGTCTTTGATAGCGAATGCCTACGCTCTCTGACGTCGCAACGATCATCGCTTTCTGCGCCGAACTTTTCATCGGCCGCTCAATCATCAGCTTGCGCGCATTTTTAGACTTGAGAGCCGCTTCGAGCTTCGGCATAATTCCAACAATGATCGCTCTTGTGTCTGCACGGAAACTACTGACTAAAATTTTTGGGGTTGTTGCTGGCAAACTGTCGATCGCTTCAATAATTTCCCGCGCTTTAGCCGCAGAATAGTCGTCCAACACCGGTGCTTTGTTGGGAAGTAAATGCTGGTGCAAAACCGCGCCTTGAGGCGCGCGGCCCTTCTCTAGGGAAACAGCAACAATGCCCTGACAATTGAACAATCCACCTGTCGCGAGCATCGTGTGGCTATTCAATTCGCCCGAAATCATCGCGGACTTTTCAGGAGAACCGAATTCCGCATTCAAAATCTTGAAACCCTGCCCACGGTAAACATCAGTCGCCACTCTCATGAACGGTGCCTCCTCCCGAAACCGTTGATAGGCGTTTAAGGCGAGCCGCGCGCCAATTTTTGATGCTGCTTTGCGACGATAATAGCGGAATCGTTCAGCACGTTTTCGGGCGTGCCCAATAGCCGACCGCCGCTCAGACAAAGGATTGTAATCGCGGCGCATGTCGGCCATCTTGGATAAAATTCGGGCACTGTGCTTCCAAGAGATGAATGTTATTTCCACCCCCATGGCGCGCGCGAATCTTCGAAATTGAATTCTCTCGTTCCTACTACCAATTGGACGGCGCGCCGCCCTCCAAGCCCGCCATGAATTCCAGACCATGTCGGAATCAATGGGGCCAACTTTTCCGGCGATCAATCGCCCATCCACCGACCGGATGAAAGTGACTCCAAGCGGCGAAATATGAAAATTTTGAGTGCCCATATTCACGAAATTAGCGATATCGTGCTCGGAGGGCATTTTGAGCCAATTCACGTTGTATCCCGGGCCCATATTGTGTGTGTGAAAATCAATTATAATCCGGCCTTGTTTAGCGAGCTCATTCAATTCACCGGTCAGCTCAACGTTCGTTTTATCTCCCGTGACGAGTAACCATTCGCCGCTGTCGAGATAGATGATTTCCACTTCGAAATCAAGATGTAGCATCCAACGCATGTCCGACAAGTTTGGCATGTAACGAATTTGGAATACCCGCTGGCGGCCCGGCCGCACTAGTCGCAACGCTTCCCGCAATTTCGCCATCGTTAAAATGGGATAACTGCCTTTTTTAGTAGCTTGTTTTTGCCAAATAGCAACGCTCGAGGAAAGCCGCGCGCCAAATTTCTCATCGGCCAATCGACGCGCCTCTTTTCGCCGCTCGCGCGTTAAAATACTTCCTCTTTTTGAAATCCAAAAACGGATCACCGAAAATAAACGGGCCGAGTAGCGGTTCGCCGGACCCACGTAAACGCGATAGGCTAATTTCCGAATAAATTGCCCCGCCGTCATGTCCACCGCGATGTCGCCGCTGGGAGTTTGAAGAACTGCATAATCATGAACCGGACGATCCTGAATATAAATTCTTTCAATTCTTGAGGGGATATTTAATTCATACAGCGCATCCAGTAACAGTGCCGTCACCACCTGGCAGAAGCCGCCATCGGGTGCTCCATAAAAAAGAAGGGTCGCGTAACGATCTCTATCCCCTTCTTTCAAAGTTAATCGAAGTTCGCTGTTGTAGAGCGCCCCAATAAATTTTTTGAGTGCCGGGCCGTGAAGATTCATCGCCTTTCGGACCGATTCCAAGCTAATTTCCTCACTTCTTAATGAAGCGAACGCAAGAACGATCGACTCTTTGAATAAATCATGCATCAGTCGGTCTGCGTCCAACATGCTTTCGTGTTGTGCGTCACGGTCTGAGGACAATCTAGAACCTTCGGAGAGCCGCGCGCCTCCCATTAGGCCTTCCAATAGAGCTACCTTCGTTTTTCCATCATCATAAAGGCGCTTGATGAGCTGGTGTTTTTTGGTAGTTCGGGCATTGATTTCAGCGATGGTTTCGGGTAAAGCGCCGGGCGCATCTGCCGCCGTCAGTAGCAGCGGCGAGTCGATTCTTTCAAGCTTCGCGCTCCAAGATTCAGAGGATGCTCTAATTCTATTTAACATCTCCAGATAACGTTCAGCAGCTTGGCGAACACGAACTTTATCTGTTCGGCCATCTTTCGCCAAACGAATCAACAAATCCGCAAAAGATAAAAATCTTGCCACACTTTCTGAACTCACCCCAAGATCAGGGTCGATCACCGCGGGTGACGATAGATAAGCTAAATACCCTTCGGCATCTTCCAGGTCATCCTCATCGAAAAGAGGCGCGGATTCGAAATAGATCCTCATAGCCCGTAGAAGCAAGTAATGACGCCTGAGAATCGTCGCCTCTTCATCTTCTCCAAATCGCGAAATATCGAGATCAACTGACGCGGCATCGTAACCGAATCTTGCGCTCATTTGATCCAGACTCGGGGCAAGATCGGACTGGTTTAAATTTAAAAAAATCCTCTTCACGGTATTAATTCCGGTGGACGAGGAAGCATCTCCCAGCTCACCCCGCTGATATAGATGGAACCAGCGATCAGCCGAATCATGTGTCAGCGACAACCCTTTTTGGGCCTGAGAAAGAACATCTTCTGGTCTAAGCGCGTCAACCTCACGAAAAACCTTTTCTTTTAAAGGATGATCGACCGTAAGAAACGTTTGAATATCCGCGTTCCCGCCAAGATGCCTTAAGATCAGATTGCCCATCCACGGATCGGACAAAAGCGAGCTTTTGACGGCCAACCGCGCGCCCGACCCGTCTTTTGAAGTATCACCTCTCTCGATGCCTTTTTCACGATCCATAAATTTACTGTCTTTTATAAATTTTTCTACAACGCCAAACGTCATTAAAACCGAGGAAAGATCTAAAATAATATCAACGACTATACGGCGAATTTGTCTAGCGCTTCTGGGACGAATCTTCCGAATGCGATCGACGTGCCCTTCAAACCTAAATATCATTCGGTGCCACAACCGTCTAAAGTCATCAAACATGGCGTACGCAAAACCGCAGGTGGGTCCGGCAAGATAAATAAGCAGACACCCCCCAACCCCAAAAATTAGAAAGTCCAGAGAAGCGCCGGATGAGAGGCGCGCGCCGTCTTCACGTACCACCCACTTACTCGGAGCAACGGTGAGATCAGCAACAAAATCGACATCGGCTGCCGATTTTTGCGCATACAGCTCCCAAGCTTGGTTCTTTAACTCGATCAACCTTCGGCGAAACTCGATAAACGCGTCATCTCCTTTATAGAGCTGCCGAGAACGCTCGACAAATCTCTCCGTGGTTGCGCGCGAATCGCTTTTCAAGCGAACGTGAAGATGAGGTATCGCATCCCGTTCAAAATTCAATAAATGCGCGCACGTCCAATCCACTAGAAGGACATCGCCTTTTTTAAAGGTAAATTCTTTTGGGCCCATTTTGCGCTCGTTGCGATGATAGGCGTTGGGGACCATAATGCGGGTTTCTTGGGATACGTCTTGATTCAGGAAATGACTGCGCAGCTTGTCAAAAAATCGACTCACCTCTTCAACCTGGTAAGTGTCTTCGTACTCCGTAGTAAACGGCTTTCCGGCACTCACTATTTTTTTAAAAATAGCTGCTTTTTTTTCGGGATCAATCAGGAATAGGTCTATATCGAGAGGCTCGTTTGGAGTCGAAACGCCGATCAGTCTGAGAGCGGGCGCGAGAGCGCGTGTTAGCGTCGTTTTTCCGCCGCCCGAAAGACCATCAAAAAATACAATACCGCCGGACGGCAAATGTTTTTTGATTTGCCCTGCAAGTTGCTCCGCCAATCTTTTATAAGCTTCAACTTCTTCCGGCGAAATTTGAGCGGACCTGCCTCGCTCTGCGGCCAGCCGCATATTAAGCTCTGACGAATAAGCGATCTTGCCGTCAGCGGCCAATCTCGACGCCGCCTTTAGCGCTTGATTCAGATAAGCGATGGCGCGCTTTTGATCGTCCTTTTTAAGCGCATGCAGTCCCAAGATGTGGGATACGGCAAATAAATTTCTTTGTGGGAAAAGCTCCTGAATCAAAATCGCCACATCGAAATAGTCATCGGTGCGAATCGAGTTGTCGTCCTTGAGCAGAGAAAAAATAACCGCTAAATCTTCAAGCGCCACATTCCCCGTTTTTTCTTTGGCGTCGGCTGAGCCGCCGATTCCGCCAATTGAGCCGTCAAAATGCGTCATTCCCTCTTCGAGAGCGACGAGAACATTCACGAGGCCCAAACCGTGATCGTGCAAATGCCACCCGAATTCCAAACCTTCAAACGGCCCGCCCTTTTTATTTCTTTTCAAGACAAACCGTGAAAATTTCCGAATATCCTCAGGCTTTGCCCTTCCGGAAGTATCGCTCAGCCAAATTTTTGTGACCCCATTGTCCCGGAGCGCCCTGATATTGGCGGCCAGCATTTTAAAAGTAACCTTCTCTTTGCTGTAAGAGGGAATCGCCGAAATATAACCGTGCTTTTCGATCGAATGCCCAGTTTCCCGTTCATAGCCGGCAATCTCGTTCAGCATGGGGACCACTTTCGCCGTAAAATCCTCCAGCGGGCTCTTGTCGATTCTGGCTGCCCGCTCCATTTTTTTTGCCATTTTTTCCTTCAGCTTAGCTTTCTCGTCAGCGCCAGTCTCGATAGCAATGCTTTTTTCTAATTCTTTAATATAGCGCTCGGAAACTTGTTGATTGTCTTTTAGATACTCCTTCGAGGCCGACGTCCACACCGCGATCGCTTGAGGTCGAGCGTCGCTCTCACGCAATTTGCTCCAGGATTCTTGATTGAACAGCAAATGGCGCACCGTCGGCACTTCGTGATCTTTGCGATATTCGGCTAGCCATCTGGCAAATTCAGGAGAATCTGCCATCGATGCATAGACCCCGAACGAAGTCGCTTCGAGCGGAAGACCAAGCTTAAACAAAAGCTTCGCGAGTTTTTTCTTAGATTCGGTGGTTAGAATCGGCTTCAGGCTTTGAATGCCGTCCCGCAGGGTGTCGTCGCTGATGTAAATTTTATTTATGTTCAGGATTTTTTTAACTTTTTCTAAATCCACTCCGGAAGCGTTGAGTTTCGAAATAAATTCGTCAATCCGCGCTTTGATATCATCAAACTCTACGGTCTCCGCTAGCCTCGTAGCTTGAATTTTTAGCTCTTCTGCGGAAATTTCAACCACCGTCTGGTTATTAAAACGAGTATCGAGCAGCGAGCGAATGCTGTCCCAACTGAGAAGAATATCAGGGTAATCCGTTCGATCAGGTTTTTGAGTGCGGATACCCACACTCTCCGACGTCGCAACGATCATCGCTTTCTGCGCAGAACTTTTCATCGGTCGCTCAATCATCAACATGCGCGCGTTTTTAGACTTGAGGGCCGCTTCGAGCTTCGGCATCATGCCAACAATAAGCGCTCGTGTATCTGCGCGAAAACTGCTGATTAGAATTTTTGGGGCGGGACTAGGCAAGCTGTCAGCGGCCTCTATGATTTCTTGCGCTTTGATCGCCAAATAGTCGTCCGATGCTGGAGCTTTACTGGGAAGTAAATGCTGGTGTAAAACCGTTCCCTGAGTCGCGCGGCCCTTCTCCAGCGAAACAGCTACAGCTCCCTGACAATTGAACAATCCGCCTGTCGCAAGCATCGTCCGGTCATTCAACTCCCCGGAAATCATCGCAGACTTTTCAGGAGAGCCAAATTCCGCGTTCAATATTTTGAAACCCTGGTCACGGTAAACATTAGTCTCCGCTCTCATAAACGGTGCTTTCTCCCGAAACCGTTGATAAGCATTTAAGGCGAGGCGGGCGCCATCTCCACCTTTTTGTTGACCACTCACCACCTCCGGAGTGGAAATGGGTAGTTTCTCGAAATCATTTCGAAGAAGCCCAACTGTATCGCGCCCCATCAACCCTGCGTCCATCACGGACACGGTCTGAAGCATGCTCGCCGGAACGCTTAAAAACTTTGGAGTGGAATTCGACCCCAAAAGAATCTGCTCGTACCGCTTTTGATTGGTTTCGTGCAGGACCTGAGGGCGAAGTGAAATGTAGGAAATATTTTTAGAACGCAGAATCGACTTGAGATTGGCGGTGTGATAGCCGCCTGTGATCAAAACTGATAACAGCGGGTCCTGCCGGCGGTTGTCCGTTCGAAAGCCACCTTCGGTGTTTTCGAGACGGACGCCTACCGCCGTCACCCGCTGCTGCTCAGCTTGATTCAGCATATTCTCAATAAATTTTTCATCGCGCTTAAGTGTTAGTGTGTAAAACGCTTCCGCGCTTGTAACGATTTCGTCGAAACCCGGCTCAAGGAAGGCGGCGTGTTCATAAAATTGCTTCTGTTCCATGATTTTTAAGTTCAGAAATCCGGTCAGCGGCTTGATGCTGTCGCCTGCTTTTTTGAATTCAGCGTATTCTTCAGGCGTTAGCTGAAAGTTAAACAGCTTTCGGTAAAAATAAAGCGTTCGGACAGAACGAAGCAAGTTTTGCTCATCCGGCGTTTGAGCCAAACTTTGAAAGACTTCATTTTCCATAGCCTTCTGCTCGGTCATTAAGTCTGAATAATTCAACGCCTTCGACGAACGAATGATTCTTTCGAGGATTGTCTTCTGATGCTTCGGGGAAACCTTGAGACGATCCAGCTTCTTCTCGAGTGCTTTTAGTTTTTGGAGGCGTTTGAAATTCGGATAACGACCCTTGATGGGCTGACTCATCAGAATATCCGCGTAAACCACGAAGGAGGTTTCGCCTTTACGGTATTTCTCGTAAGAGTTTTCAAAGGATAAAAGGACAGGGTTTAGAATCCGGGGTTTCAGCACTTCAATCGTATTCTGAATTTTATCGAGATAACTTTCAAAGCGTCCGCGCTCACTAGCCACACCGCGATACAGTTCTAGCGCTTGCCGGTATAAATCTTTGTCCTCTACGCCCCATAACTGAAAGTCGTGGTCAGATATAAGGTCTAAATATTCTTCGCCGTGAATCAGCCCCTTTTGAAGATAACTTCTGGCAATATTTTTTCTTTGCTCGGTGCTTCCGTATTGACGCAAGAAGGAAAGCGAGTCGTTTCCGAAGCCGCCTTCGACGAAAACCTGGATCTTATCGTCATTCCTGCGCAAGCGGGAATCTAATCGCTCTGATCCCCGCCTACGCGGGGATGACTGGATATTTTTCGCCAAAATTAGATCAAGCGACTTCGCAAGATTGAGCTGTCCTGAAGGATTGGTGTGCGCATCCTGTAAGAGGATGACGATCTGCGGACCACCATGCCACGCATCTTCCACAGTTGCCATCGAAGAAGGAATTGAAGGTAAAACGCTTTCAGCCCATTTCGCGCTTTGAAATTGCTGGAATTTCAGGAAGTCAAAACTTTTGGAATCAGGGTTCGCAAAACTTAAATCCTGCAGAAAAAAAGTAAAAACGAGCCCCAAGGAAATGGCTTTCATAAAAAAACCATACCGCCTTTTAGTCTTTGATTTTAAATCGGTTATGAAACTCGAGATAATTTACCCCTTGGGTTTTAGACACTCAAAATTTACACGAGTCAGGAGGGAAATTCAAACTTTTAGAACTATAATAATTTATTAAAATTTATTAAATAATAACAACTTCTAATTAGAATTTTTAAAAAAATAAATGGGGATTATTCGATAGGGATTAAAATGGGTTCAGAACCGTATTGACTCCGGGTGTCAGCCGATAAAACGGTTAATTGAATACAGGCTTTTGAGGTCTCGTATTCGGGCTGGCCCAAGCCCATGTCCATAACGGGCCGGCGAACCACACTCCCGTTGATTAAAAAATCATCTTCAGCGGATTGCCCGGGTTCGATCGTGATCGAATCAACGGACGTATATACACCCATGATACTTCCCATCGAAAAATAAAAAGGGCCATCCTGTCCCTCGCCGGACCAGTTAAGTTTTCCATTGGGCTTAAATAGATGGATCGATTCGGATCCGCTATTCGCTAGCCGCGCATGAAAAGAGTAAACGCCCGGCGACGAAATACCTTTGAAATCAAGCGTGATATTCAACCCTTCTCTCTGATAAGTTGAGGCAACGGTGATGCGATTGCTCCACACCGGCTTTTCATAACCTTTGCGGTAAAAACCAAGGCGAAAACTCTTGAATGTTTGTAAACGCAAATTTGCCGCCATGGAATCCATGGGATGCGAATATGAAAAAAGAAGCTCTCCTTCAAAAGGCTTTCCCGGAACGAGCTCCATCTGGTCTTCCCCCCGCTGCCCCCACGGAATCGAAGCGACATGGCCCGTCGAAACCCAGGGTTCATAACCGGGTGTATTCATGAGTCCTTCGGTCGTAAGCGTAAGGGGTTCACCACCCTTATTCGACACGCGGTAGCGCGCGACATGCATGGGCACATTCTGCATTGACGCGGTTTTTTTGACGGACAAAATCTCAAGTGTAATGACTGGATCCTCGGCCTCATCTAGCGGATAGATGATTAGCGCTTCGTCGGGATCCTGCGGTAAAATTTTGGTCTGCGCCAGCGCCTCAATCCGATCTACGGCTTTAGACATCAGGATTTTTAAATCCTCCAAATTTTTAAATTCTATCGAGTTTAAATTTTTGAGAGTCGAGCGGCTAGAAAAAATTTTAAGTCCTCTATTGGCACTCAAAAAAATGCGGTCATCATCAACGTTCAATCCGACAACGCCATACAAACCTCCGAATGAAGTGCTGAAAAATCCTCCGAACATTCGGTAATCCCGGATTTTTTGGTATAGATTACCCAATGATTTCTGGTCTAAAACTGCTGTCTTCTCGTCTTGTGTGACAACGAGGCTGTAGATATTCTTATCGGGATCAAACACGACAAAAGCGCCAATAGGGTTTGGTTTTCCAGGAAGCACTTCAAAGGATTCGATTGTCCGTGCTTTAGGACCTACGATTTTTGAAAAATCAGGCGAGTCTGCGTAAGAAAACGGCGCTAATAATAAAACCCACAAAACCAAAAAAGCTTTTGGTTTTATTCCCATTCGATCGTGGCGGGAGGTTTGGAGCTTACGTCATAAACGACGCGGTTTACACCTTTGACTTCATTGATGATGCGATTAGAAATTTTTCCGAGTATGGGTTTCGGGATCTCAAACCAGTCAGCCGTCATGCCGTCAACACTGGTAACGGCACGAAGGGCGACCACATTTTCGTAAGTACGCTCATCCCCCATCACGCCCACGCTTTTAACAGGAAGTAGCACGGCGAACGCTTGCCAAATTTTATTGTATAGCCCGGCGTTGCGGATTTCTTCGATGAAGCGTGCATCCGCTTCTCTTAAAATACGAAGCCGTTCTTCCGTAACATCGCCGAGCACTCGCACCGCAAGACCCGGACCCGGAAATGGATGACGACCCACCAGCGTTTCAGGAAGACCAAGTTCCCTTCCCAATTGCCGCGTCTCGTCTTTAAAAAGTTCGCGAAGCGGCTCGATGAGTTTCAAATTCATTTTTTCAGGAAGACCGCCCACGTTGTGATGGGTTTTGATCACGGCCGACGGACCACCAAACGCCGAACGGCTTTCGATCACGTCCGGGTAAAGAGTCCCTTGGGCTAAAAATTTGACGTTCTTGATGCGTTTGGCTTCCCTGTCGAATGCGTTGATAAACTCATGGCCAATGATTTTCCGCTTCCGTTCAGGCTCAGTGACGCCTTTTAATTTCTTTAAGAAATTTTTCTGTGCCTGCACAAAATGAATTTCGCAGTTAAAGCGGCCTTTAAAGGCACGGCGCACTTCCTCTTCTTCATTTTTACGGCAGAGGCCGTTATTTACAAAGATACAAACAAGTTTTTTTCCCACCGCGCGCGCAAGAAGCGCTCCGGCAACCGAGGAATCCACACCTCCCGAAAGACCCAAGATCACGCGAGAACCGCCCACCTTCTGGCGAATAATTCCAATTTGTTCGCGGATAAAATTTTTCATCGTCCACGAAGGATGAAAGCGGCAAATCGGGAACAAAAAGTTTTGAATGATTTGCGTGCCGTACTCGCTATGCATCACTTCCGGGTGAAACTGCACGCCGTAAATTTTCTTTTCGGTGTTTTCAAAGGCGGCTAAGTGCGTGTTCTTCGTATCGGCCGTTTTTGAGAAGCCTTTCGGCATCCGCGCCACATAATCGCCGTGACTCATCCAGCTAATCGACTTGCGGGGAACCTTGAAAAAAAGTTTTCCAGGTCTATTGCCGAGGTAAAGCTCTGCGCGGCCGTATTCGCGATGACGCGCTTTTTTAACGTGTCCGCCTAAAAGCTGTGAAATCGCCTGCATGCCGTAGCAAATGCCCAGCACCGGAACGCCCATTTGTAAAAGGGCCGGATTTAATTTCGGTGAATTTTTTTGGTAAATGCTCGCAGGACCCCCGGAAAGAATGATGCCTTTGATATTTTTTTCGCGAAGGGATTCGAGGGAAACGGTGGGTGGCACGATTTCGCAGAAGACCTTAGCTTCACGCACGCGCCGCGCGATAAGCTGATTGTACTGCGAACCAAAATCAATAATTAATAGGGTTTCCATGATCTTACCGGTTCAAAACTTTTTCGATGAATCTCGCACGGACCTTTTGTTTTAAGCGCCTCCACATGCTGGCGCGTTCCATAGCCCTTATGTTTTTTAAATCCGTACTCCGGATAAACGTCATCGTAATAATCCATCATCCGGTCCCGCGTAACTTTTGCCACAATCGACGCGCAGGCAATCGAAAACGAAAGCGCATCTCCGTCCACAATCGCAAACTGTCTTATCGGAAGTTTCGGGGTTTTATTCCCATCCACCAACAAACAATCGGGCAACACACCGAGCTTTCCGACCGCGATTTCCATCGCCTTCAGCGACGCTTGGAGAATATTGATTCGGTCAATCTCCCTCGTCTCCACCACTCCAATCCCCACGATGCACTTACCCATAATCTCATCGAAGGCCGCCTCGCGTTTCTTGGCGGTTAATTTCTTGGAGTCATCTACTGCACTTAAAAACGAAAAGTCCCTGACGATGACTGCTGAAGCGACCACCGGTCCCGCTAGAGGACCGCGACCCGCTTCATCCACTCCCGCCAGGGACGAGAAGCCTTGCTTTAGAAACTGTTCGTCATGCCGAAGCAGCGCTTGGAGATTCAACCTTGCGGTCTTCTTCGATGCGATGCTGTTTACCAACCGAACCTCTCAAATAATAAAGTTTCGAACGGCGAACTTTTCCAGAACGAATCACTTCAATTTTTTGAACCGTCGGTGAATGGACCGGGAAACTGCGTTCAACGCCTTCACCAAAAGAGACGCGGCGAACCACAATCGTTTCGCGAATGCTCGAACCATTCTTAGCGATAACCGTGCCTTCGAAATTTTGGGTGCGAATCTTGTCGCCCTCTTCAATAACTTTGACGGCGATGCGGACGCTATCTCCCACTTTGTAACGCGGAAGGTCCTTTTTTAGATTCTCTTGTTCCAACTCTTTAATTAACCGATGCATTTTCGTTCCTCGTTTCTATCTTTTAACTTCTAACAAATCCGGCCGCCGTTTAACCGTCTTTTCATAAGCCATCTTCTGCCTCCAGTCGGCAATCTTTTTATGATCGCCTGAAAGAAGAACCTGGGGCACCTTGAGACCCTGGTATTCGGCTGGCCTTGTATAGTGGGGGTATTCTAGCAGATTTTGGGAGAAAGTTTCAAATTCCTTCGATTCCTCTCTCCCGAGCACCCCTTTGACAAAACGGGCGGCTGTTTCGATCACCACCATGGCTGGAAGCTCGCCTCCAGTCAAAACATAGTCTCCAACCGAGATCTCGTCCGTCACAAAACGATCAATCACGCGCTGATCGACCCCCTCGTAATGGCCGCAAAGGATGACTATCTCCTTCACCTTGGCCAACTCCTGGGCTTTTTTTTGCGTCAGCGTTTCTCCCTGCGGAGACATGTACAAAAAGCGAAAATTCTTCGACTTGCGGCTAGCTTTGCGCTTAGGGAAGAGCTTGGCGCAGGCCTTAAAAATCGGCTCAGGCTTCATCAGCATCCCCGGCCCCCCACCAAAGGGTTTATCGTCGCAAGTCTTATGACGGTCGGTGGCGAAAGCCCTTAGATCGTGCACTTCGACCGAGATCAATTTCTTCTCGATCGCGCGCTTGATCATCGAATGCGAGGTAAAACAATGAAAGCTGGTCGGAAACAGCGTTAAAACGTGGATTTTCATCCTACGTTTATTTAAATTTAATTCCGGCCTTTTTTAAAATCGAGCGAACGGTTTCGGAAGGCTTTGCACCCTTCTTGATCCAGTGTTCAATGCGCTCATTTTTCACGCTCATTTCGGCGGGTTCCTTGGATGGATCCCAATACCCAACTTCTTCCAGAAAACGTCCATCGCGCGGAAACTTGCTGTCCGTCACCACGATGCGGTGCTTAATCTTCTTCTTGGTTCCGGTTGATTTCATGCGAATTACGACTGCCATTTCATTCACCCCTCTCTCTCTCTTTTTTTAACGATTATCTTTTTCTCTTCTGATCTTAGCGCCTAAACTTTGTAATTTTTGAACCAAATTTTCATAGCCGCGGTCTAAATGATACACGCGCGACACTTCAGTCTCGCCTTCAGCTACCAGTCCCGCAAGCACGAGGGCGGCACTCGCGCGCAAATCGGACGCCATCACTGGCGCGCCACTCAAAGTTTTTTTGCCGCTCACAATCGCGCTGTGTCCTTCAAGCATGATGTTGGCGCCCATGCGGTTAAGCTCCGAAACGTGCATGAAGCGCTCTGGGTAAATCTTTTCCGTGATCACGCTGATTCCCGGCACCACGCACATCAAAGCCATCATCTGCGCCTGCAAGTCGGTCGGAAAGCCCGGGTACGGCAAAGTCGTCACGGAAACCGGACGGAGGATTTTCTCACGACGCACCCGTACATGTCCATTTTTCTCGGTGATCATAACACCGGCGTCTTTAAGCTTATCGAGCATCGCGCCGAGCATGTGAAGCTGCATGTTTTTAAGCGTCACGTCGCCCTTGGTCATGGCCGAGCCAATAATATACGTTCCCGCTTCAATGCGGTCCGGAATAATCGAGTAGGTTGCGCCATTCAAATGCTTCACACCTTCAATTTCAATCGACGGAGAACCGAGACCCTCGATCTTCGCGCCCATTTTCTTCAGATAATTACCAAGGTCGACAACCTCGGGCTCGCAAGCGGCGCTATCAATCACTGTTTTACCTTGGGCGAGACACGCGGCCATCATGACATTGGCAGTGCCAAGAACACTCGACCCAAACGCTCCGCCCAAATAAATGCGACCGCCCATTAATTTTTTAGTCTTTGCCATCACATAACCATGGTCCAGCGTAATGTCGGCGCCAAGCGAGCGGATTCCCTTGATATGCAAATCGATCGGACGTGGACCAATGACGCAACCGCCCGGAAACGAAACTTGCGCATGACCAAAACGCGCGAGTAGCGGTCCAAGCAAACAAATCGAGCCGCGCATTGTGCTGACAATCTTATAATCGAGAATTGGAGACTTGATCCCGCTCGGATCCACAGTGACCGTGCTTCCTTCGTGGGTCACTTTTGCGCCGAGTAATTTCAAAATTTTAATCATGGTCAAAATGTCCGAAACAGACGGGACATTTTTGATCACAGATTTTTGCTTACTCAGAACAGTGGCCGCTAAAATAGGAAGTGCTGCGTTTTTGGCGCCGCTCACTTCCACCGTGCCCTCTAGCTTATGGCCACCTTGAATAACGAGTTTATCCATGCTGAATTTTTAACACTCTCTCAATTCCGTTAAAATCTTTGATAAATTCCAAATTTTTGTAATTCGAACTATCTTTTAAAATTTTGCGCAACGCCTTCGATTGCCCCGCGCCGATTTCCATCAAAAGAAAACCGCCCTTTTTTAAATAACGCGGCGCTTCATCCAAAATTTTCTCGATGATCTGAAGTCCGTTTTTTCCACCGTCCAGCGCGAGCCTTGGGTCGCACTTCACTTCAGGCGACAAACCGTTTAATTCCTTTTTGGGAATATACGGAGGATTTGAAACAATCACATCCCATTGCGCTCCCGGCTTTATCGAACTAAAAAGGTCGCTTTTTTGAAAATGAATCTGCTTCCCAACCCCATGCAATCTAGCGTTTTTACGAGCTAAATTCAGCGCTTTTTGGCTCTTATCGAGAGCCGTCATTCTACAGTCGGGTAAAGCCAGAGTCAAGCTGACCGCAACGCACCCTGATCCAGTACCTAAATCTAGAATTTCGGGCTCGGGGTCCTGCCGGCGGTTGTCCGCTCGAAAGCCACCTTCGGTGTTTTCGAGACGGACGCCTACCGCCGTCACCCCTCGCTCTTGACTCTTAGCTAGAACAGATAGGGTTTCGCTTACCAAAATCTCCGTCTCGGGCCGTGGAATCAGCGCGTCTTTGGTCGTGATGAACCGGTGCCCATAAAACCAAGCTTCTCCCAAGATATGCTGAAGCGGCTCGCGCTTGATGCGCCGCTTGAGCGCCTTCTCAATCTTTTTTTGGGTGACACTGGAAACCGGCTGATCCTTTAAAAAAAAATCCGCTCGGCCAAGCTTCGTAAAATGGCCCAGTAAAATTTCAGCTTCCGCTTGGGCGGATGCTATTTTATTTTTTTTAAATATATTTCGGATATTATTTAATAAATGAAAGGTGGTGAGCAAGAATCAGCTAGCTTGTTTTTCAAGCTCGTGTTCGTAGAGCGCGTTTACGAAAGGTTCGATACCACCCTCCATCACCGCTTCTAAATTATAAAGCGTCAGACCCACGCGGTGGTCCGTAACGCGCCGGTCGGGGAAATTATAGGTACGGATTTTTTCACTGCGGTCTCCGGAACCGACTTGCTCTTTTCGGTTCTTGGCGATTTCGGCGTTGCGCTCGCTCATAATTTTATCGTACAGCCGCGAGCGTAAAATTTTCATGCCCTTTTGTTTGTTCTTGAGCTGAGATTTTTCATCCTGGCAGCTCACCACGAGCCCTGAAGGAATGTGTGTAATGCGCACCGCGGAGTCCGTGGTGTTCACCGACTGTCCGCCAGGACCACCCGAACGAAACACGTCAATTCGAAGTTCTTCAGGCTTAATTTCCACGTCCACTTCTTCGGCTTCCGGTAAAATTGCCACCGTCACAGCCGACGTATGAATGCGACCTTGAGCTTCGGTCGCTGGCACGCGCTGAACGCGGTGCGTGCCGCTTTCAAATTTATACTTTCCAAAAGCACCATCACCCGTGATATTGGCGACAACTTCTTTTAAGCCGCCGGCGTCATTGGGCGAACTCGATAGGACCTCTATCTTAAAACCTTGAAGCTGAGCAAAGCGTGTGTACATGCGAAAAAGCTCGGCCGCAAAAAGACCGGCTTCTAAACCGCCGGTACCCGCACGAATTTCAAGGATCGCATTTTTAGAAAACATCGGATCTTCTTGAATAAACAGCGCCTCAAGATCTTTGGTTTGTTTTTCAAGTCGCGATTCAAGATCGGTGACTTCCATGGCCGCCATCTCAGCTATCTCAGCGTGGGATTTGTCAGAAGCCATTTTCTTAGCCTCGGCGAGTTCCAATAAAATTTTGTCGTACTCTTTGTAAAATTTCCCGATTTGGGCCAATAGACGGAATTCCTTGCCGAGATCTCGCAGTTTGTTCTGGTCCTGAGACACAGCCGGGTCCTGAAGAAGCAATTCGACTTCTTCGAGGCGTTTTAATTTTTCGGGGATTCTTTTTAAGAAGCGCATAAAAAAGAAGCCAGGAGACCGGGGTTAACCCGGCTCCTGACTTCGCTTTTTGAAAGTTACTTCTTTCCGTATTTCTTTTGAAACTTCTCGACGCGACCTGCGCTGTCGATAAATTTCTGCTTACCCGTAAAGAAGGGGTGGCAGCTGGAGCAGATTTCCACACGGATATTCTGCTTGGTCGAACGCGTGTGAATCACGTTGCCGCACTGGCAGGTGATCGTCGTGTCGTGGTACTTGGGGTGAATTTTCTCTTTCATGGTTTTCTCCTTAAGCTCGGTTCATGCTCTTTAAAAAATCTTTGTTCGTCTTGGTCTTTGAGATCTTCTCAATTAGAAGCTCCATCGCTTCGGTTGAGTTGAGCTCATTCAGCACCTTGCGAAGGACCCAGATTTTAGCAAGATCTTCGCCAGGAACCAAGAGCTCTTCTTTGCGCGTGTTAGAGCGCTTAATATCGATCGCAGGGTAAATCCGGCGCTGGAACAAGTTGCGATCCAGCTGCAACTCCATATTTCCAGTTCCTTTAAACTCTTCAAAAATGACTTCGTCCATTCTGGAACCCGTATCTACAAGAGCTGTGGCGATAATTGTAAGACTTCCACCCTCTTCAAGGCAACGAGCCGCTCCAAAAAACCGCTTGGGCCGGTGAAGCGCGTTCGAATCCACACCACCAGTGAGAATTTTACCCGAATGCGGCACCGTGGTGTTGTAAGCACGCGCCAAACGCGTAATGCTGTCCAGCAAAATCACGACGTCCTTTTTGCACTCCACTAAACGCTTCGCTTTTTCGATCACCATTTCGGCAACTTGCACGTGACGTTCGGCTGGCTCATCAAAAGTAGAGCTAATCACTTCGCCCTTAACGGAACGTTGCATGTCTGTCACTTCTTCCGGGCGTTCGTCGATGAGAAGCACAATCATCATCGTTTCTGGGTGGTTCGTCGTGATCGCATTGGCGATTTTCGACAACAGCACCGTTTTACCGCTATAAGGCGGGGCGACGATCAAACCGCGCTGTCCCTTGCCCATCGGGGCCAAGAGATCGACGATGCGCGTGGATACTTCATCCGGATGGACTTCTAATTTCCACTTTTCCTTCGGATAAAGCGGTGTGAGATCATCAAAAAGAATTTTTTCTTTTCCTTCAGAGGCTTCTCCGTTTACTTTTTCCACCATGAGAAGCGCAAAATACCGCTCCCCTTCTTTCGGGGGACGGATTTGACCGCGAACGGTGTCTCCCGTGCGCAAATTAAACTTGCGGATCTGGGACGGAGAAACATAAATGTCATCCGGGCACGGCAAGTAATTGTAGTTAGGAGAGCGCAAAAATCCGAAACCATCCTGAAGAATTTCCAGCACGCCCTCTCCGATCATAACGCCTTCACTAGCCGGCTGAGCCTGGAGAATTCTAAAAATCAGGTCCTGCTTTTTAAGGCCGGTTGCACCAACAACTTTCAGTTGCTGTGCCAAGCCGGCAAGCTCGGACATTTTCATTTTTTTGAGTTTTGTTGCGTCCATATCCATCTTTCTATTTCTCCTTTTTAGAATTGCTAATTTTTTTAAAAACTTCTTTGACGTTCTTTTCCAAATCTTTGATGGAGCCAGAATTACGGATCACGTAATCCGCCATCTTTTCTTTTTTGGCTGCACTCCACTGTGATGACAAAATTTTTTGAGCAAGCTTTCGTTCCACCCCTCTTAACAGAGCTCGTTTTAAAATATGCGGCGTTGGACTTGAAACCACCACCGTCACATCGCAAAGCCCTTCCATCTTCGACTCAAATAATAGAGGCACATCCAGAACCACTGCCTCCGCTTTGCCCAACCAGCTCTTCACAAACGACAAACTCTCAAAGATGACTCCCGGGTGGACAAGTGTGTTGAGCATTTTTAAATCCTTGGGGCTCGCAAAGACGCGAGCAGCCAGCTTCTTACGGTCCAGCTCTCCATCTGCTTTTAAATAATCTTTTCCAAAAATTTTAACCACCGCCTTATACTCAGGCTTACCTTTTTTCAACGCCTTTTTAGCGCAAACGTCAGCGTCAAAAACTTTTGCGCCTAGTTTCTTAAAGAATGCTGTCGCTTGTGATTTGCCCGAGGCAAATGAACCCGTTAACCCAATAACGATCATAAACTTAGAATTTCCTCATAATATTTTTTATATTCGACGGCACTTTTATCCCAGGAAAAATCCTGGCACATACCGCGCTGCTGCAAAGCTTTCCATTTTTCTTTCTGGCCAAATTGCGTTAGCGCCCGGCGAATCGCTTCATAAAAATTTTCAGGACTACGTTTTTCAAATACGAATCCGTTTCCGGCTATCGGATTTTGGTCTACATCGACCACAGTGTCTGCCAAGCCTCCGGTTTTACGCACGACCGGGATCGTTCCATACCGCAAGCTAATCATCTGCCCAAGACCACAGGGCTCAAAAAAAGACGGCATCAAAAACAAATCTGCTCCCGAATAAATGCGGTGCGCCGCCTCTGCGTCAAAACCGATCTGAATAAACACTTTTCTGACATGACGCGCACGTATATTTTGAAACAAAGTGTGATAAACCGAGTCCCCTTCACCCAAAAGAACCAGCTGCACATTCTCCGACAGAATCTTGTCGGCGATTTCAGAAAAAATTTCAAATCCCTTTTGCTCGGCAAGCCGCGAAACAATGGCAAGCACCGGCGTTTCGGCATTTTGCTCTAATCCACAAGCCTTTTGGAGAGCGGACTTACACTCGGTTTTGCCTGTTAAATCCTCAGCCGAATAATTCTTTGGGATGTGCCTGTCTGTTTTAGGATTCCACATTTCAACATCAATTCCGTTAAGGAACCCGCGCAGAACGTTTTGACGACGTCGAACCACGCCATCCAGCCCAAACCCAAATTCATCGGTTTGAATTTCCCGCGCGTATGTCGGACTCACCGTGTTCACGCCATCCGCAAATAAAATGCCGGCCTTTAATAAATTTGCGCGTCCGTGGAACTCGAATCCATCCACACTGAACCATTCCTCGCCCATTCCTGTTTCCGGGTAAAGCCGGTGCGGAAACTGCCCTTGGTAAGCTAGATTGTGTATGGTTAAAACAGATTTAGTATTTTGAAAGAACGGATCGTTTCTTAAAATTGTCTTTAAATACGCCGGAAGCAGTGCCGTCTGCCAGTCATGCGCATGAATCAAGTCCGGTTTAAAATTTTTGGCTTGCGCCGTCTTTATTGCTTCCTGACAAAGAAACGAAAATCGTTGTAAATTGTCTTCGTAATCGCCGCCGCCGTTGCCGTACACGCCGGAGCGGTTAAAATAGGCTTCGTGTTCAACAAAATGAATCTCGACATTTGGCGCGAGCCGTCCCGATGCCTGACTCACCCCCCGGTGCCGCGGGGTCACAATAAGGAGCTCTAACCCCAATCTCCCGAGTGCCAGCGGCAACGAACCAGTCACGTCCGCTAAACCGCCGGTTTTTGAAAACGGGGCCACTTCGCTTGCGCAGAATAAAACCTTCATCAAACGACCCAGTAGCCGACTGATGGGTGACGGCGGTAGGCGTCCGTTTCGGGACCTGCGTCAGCAGCAGACCGAACGGACAACCGCCGGCAGGACCCATCAGTCGGCTGCATAATCCTCCATGTCCAACCAATTGGGCCCGACTTTCACGTCTACCTTGAGCGGCACATTAAACGAAACCGCTGACTGCATTTTGTGGCGCGCGAGCTTCACGAGCTTGGATAATTCCTTGTCGGGAACTTCGAACAACAATTCGTCATGCACTTGCAAAATCATTTTGGATTCAAACTTTTCTTTTTCGAGCACCTGCGCGATATCGTTCATCGCGATCTTAATAATGTCACTCGCGGTCCCCTGAATCGGCGCGTTAATAGCGGTGCGCTCCGCAAAACTGCGAAACCGACCGTCGTTCGACTTTATCTCCGGAATGTACCGTCGCCGCTTAAACGCCGTCGAAACAAATCCGTCTTTACGGGCCTTCTCGAGAGTCTCGTCCAAGCATGCTTTCACTCGAGGGTACCGATCGAAATACGCTTTGATAAAATCTTTTGCGGCTTCGTGACTCGTACCCAAGCTTTTGGCTAAGCTAAACGCGCCCATTCCGTACAACACACCAAAATTTACGGTCTTTGCCGAGTCACGCATCTCCTCGGTGACGTCCGCCATTTTCACGTTAAAAATGAGGCTCGCCGTGTGACGGTGAATATCCGCGCCGTTCTTGAAAGCTTGGATCAACTGCTCGTCTTCGCATAAATGCGCGAGCACCCGCAATTCGATCTGCGAATAATCGGCAGATACTAACTTAAATGTCTTGGCCTTGGCCACAAACGCCCGGCGAATCTTCCGACCCTCTTCACTGCGAACGGGTATGTTCTGCACGTTGGGATCGCTCGACGACAAGCGCCCGGTCGCCGTCACGGTCTGATTAAACGAGGTATGCACGCGCCCGGTCTTTGGGTTCACCAGAGTCGGTAAAGCGTCCACATAGGTGGATTTTAGCTTTGAAATTTCCCTGAACTTTAATATTTCTTTGGGAAGTGAGTGAATTTCGGAAAGCTCTTGCAAAACCTCCACGTCCGTAGACGCTCCGGTCTTTGTCTTTTTTACCACAGGAAGCTTCAGTTTTTCAAATAAAATTTCTGCCATCTGTTTAGGGGAGTTGATGTTGAATTCCTGCCCCGCCTGCTTATGGATTTTCTTAGTCAGCAATTCCAGCGTCTTTTGCATCTCATGGGACAGGTCACTCAGAAGCTCGCGGTCAATCGCCACTCCCTCGGCCTCCATGTCGGCCAGCACCGAAACAAGCGGCATTTCTATTTTTTCGAAAAGATCGCTCAAATCCTTTTCATTCAGTTTCTGATGAAGCAATTTGTAGAGCCTGAACGTCACATCCGCGTCCTGACAGCCGTAATTGTAAACTTTGTCGAGCGGCACATCGGCCATCGTAATTTGCTTAGCCCCTTTTCCGATCAGCTCCGTAATCGACGTGATGCGGATTCCGAGCTGCTCCATCGCAATGTCGTCCAGATTATGATTGGGTTTGGCGGGATTCAGACAATACGACGCCACCATCGTGTCAAAATGCACCCCTTTCAAATGAATGCCAAAATTTCTTAAAATCAGCATTTCGTATTTGATATTTTGACCGATCTTTTTAATTTTTGGATCCTCAAACAAAGCCTTGAGGCTCGTTAGACATTTATCGGCGTGAAGAATATTTTTAGATTCAAACAATCCCTGCTTTACAGCGAAAGCTACAAAGTAAGCTTCTTTTTCAGCAAAACAAAAGGAAATTCCAACCGGTTCCGCTAGAAGTGGGTCGGTGCCGGTGGTTTCAAAATCAAACGACCATTCCTTGTGCTTCGAGAGCTTCGCCTTGAGTGCTTCGAATGATTTTTCGTCTTCCACGAGATGATACGACAGCTTTTCATCATCAACATTTTTCTTTTCCTCGACAGGCAAACCCTTCAAAAGACTGCGGAACTCAAGCGACTGATATAGCGGGCCGAGCTTCTGAAGGTCCGGCTCTTTGAGTTTTAGACTCTCAATATCCAGATCGATCGGGACTTTGCGTTCAATGGTAGCAAGCATCAAAGACATGCGCGCCTGGTCTTTGTACGTCTCGAGATTTGCTTTTAATTTCTCGCCTTTAATTTTAGAAATATTTTTGAGTACGCCCTCTAAGTCTCCGTACTCTTGAATTAAAGGAATAGCGGTCTTTTCTCCCACTCCAGGCACACCGGGAATATTGTCGGAAGTGTCCCCCATTAGCGCCATGACCTGCACCACGCGTCCCGGCTCGACCCCAAAGCGTTCTTTGACTTTCTCTTCATCGTAAATGAAATTATCTTTTTGAGGGTTCACCACTTTCACTTTCGAATCCACAAGCTGTAGCGCGTCTTTGTCGGAGGTAACCACAAAAACCTGATGACCTTTAGATTTTAATTTTTCGGCAAGCGTCGCCATCACGTCATCGGCTTCAAATCCCTCCTTCTCGAAAATAGGGATATTCATGGCTCGAAGCACCGTTTTAATCACCGGCATTTGAAGAACAAGATCGTCGGGCATGGGTTTTCGCTGAATCTTATAGTCGTCGTAGGCCTTGTGACGAAACGTCGGGCCTTTTAAGTCAAACGTCACCGCCAGACCGTCCGGATTCAAGTCCTTTACTGTTTTTTCCAGCATCGTAATGAATCCGTACACCGCATTGGTAGGCTCGCCTTTGGAATTACGAAGTTCGCGAATCGCATAAAATGCGCGGTAACAAAATGAATTTCCGTCTAAGAGAGCAAATTTCATTGAACTAAACCCGGTTTATGTTTTTTTAGATTTCCCTATTGGCAGGCAACGATCAAATACGCTAAAAATGCGATCAGGACGGAACAAATGATGTAAAAGTCATTAAAGTACCAAAAATCTCTGAACTTGTCCGCGGTTGTCGGGGCAGCCACCGTTTCGTGATGTGAAAATGTTTCGGCTTTCTCCGGAAAAAGCTCTCGGTGAATGCGCCATTTGTTCTTCAGCTCTTCAATGTCTTCTTTGCGAAAACGCAAGAAAGCGCCGGCAATATTGTGCGTTGGGACCTGGTGTTGGTGAACCAAATCCCAAAGCTCAGCTTCAGTCACGTCCAAAAGCTGGGCGGCTTCGTGAACGTTTAAAAGATGTTCTTCTTCTAGGCCACTCGGCCGTTGGCTATCCATTCATCAACCTTTTGCTTTTCAAATCGCCACACTTCGCCGTCCCGCGAAGCCGGTAATTTCCCGGTCTCCGCCCATTCGGCGATCAAATTTTTTTCGACTGACAAATAATGCGCCACCTCATCCACCCCAAACAACACCCTACGGGCCTGTGTGGAGTGATTTTCCGCATCGGCGAGCATGCGGGAGGAGCCGTGAAAAATGCCGCCTTTTTCAATTTCTAGCGTTGGGGTCTTAATGTTTCCACTCACCCGCGCTGTAGAGGTTAGTTTCAGTTCGGTTAGAGCTGTCACATCGCCCTGAAGGGTTCCAGCAATCGTAATTCGCTCGCCAATAATATTGGCTTTTACGGTCGCGTGATCTCCAATAAACAAATCGCCCTTCGTTTCCAGATTTCCGTCGAAACTACCGTTAATTCTGAGCTGAACCGCATCTTTAAAAACAAGATTTCCTTGCAAACTAGCGTCTACATCCAAAACCTTAGGTTCCTTCGAAGCATTCTTTCTACCGAGAATCGACATTAACCCTCCCTGCCTGCCGGCGGGCAGGCTTCTGTAAAGTTAGAGTAACTGGAAAGCTCAAGCCCATCGCGTTTACCCTCTTTGTACAGCGCCGCTCCCAGAGCCGCAATCATCGCGGCATTATCCTGGCACAAGCGGTTATCCGGAAATACGACTCGAACTCCGGTATTCTTAGACTGCTTCAAAAACTTTTGCCGTAAACGGCTGTTGGCGCTAACTCCGCCGCCCACGACCAGCGTTTTCAAACCATTCTGCTGCGCCGCTCTCAACGCTTTCTCGACTAGCACATCGCAAACAGATTCCTGAAACCCAGCACAAATTGCTTTTTTCGCCGAAAGCGTTAGTTTTTTTTGTTTTTTTAGCGCTTCCACTTTATAAAAAACCGCGGTTTTAATGCCGCTGAAGCTAAAATCGTAAGAATCTTTTGAAAGAATGGGACGTTTGAAGAATACTTTGGCGGGATCAGCCCCTTTTGCTAGCCGATCCACCTCTGGACCACCAGGGTACCGTAGATTGAGCATTTTTGCAACCTTGTCAAAGGCTTCTCCGGCAGCATCATCGATGGTTCGACCGATCAGCGTCACTCGCGAGGGACTTTCCATTTTAAGAATCAGCGTGTGCCCTCCCGAAACAACAAGACCTATAAACGGAAATTTTGCAAAGCCCGCATAAATATGGGCAATGACATGATCGACGCCGATCAGCGGTTTTTGAAGCGAGAAAGCAAGGCTCTTCGCCGCCGAAAGCCCGACCAGCAAAGACCCCATAAGTCCCGGACCCTTGGTCACGGCAATTAAATCGATTTGCTTCGGCGAAACCTTTGCGGTTTTAAAAGCGCGATCCGTGCATTGCACCACCACCTCCAGATGAGAGCGCGACGCAATTTCAGGCACCACTCCCCCGAATTCGGCGTGCTCTTTGAGGCTTGAGGCAACGATATTCGATAAAATTTTTTGACCATCTTTTAAAATCGCAACCGACGTTTCGTCGCAGGAAGTTTCAATGCCGAGTGTCAGCAAGACAGCTTATCTTTCAACAAGCTCTTTAACAAGCACGAGCCGCACGCCCTGCCGCTCGATTTCGGGAATCATTTCTCGAATCGCTTGAAGTGTTACTTTTTTGTCGTGACCAATCACCACCGCTTGGCCCTGAGAAAGACTGATTTGAATGGCTTTGCTGATTTGTTTTTTAATTTCATCTGATTTTGTAATATTATCGATAAACACGTCGCGCTTGGCATGCAGAATCCCAAGTTCTTTTGCGACTTTCCAGCCCACGGTATCTCCAGAGGTGTTGCTGTCCAAGAAAAATAAATTTTTCTTTTTTAATTCGCTTAAAACAATTTTCATAAGCCGTGTGTCCGCAGTCGCTGCCGAGCCCATATGATTGTTGACGCCCTCCAAATGTGGGATATCCGCGATTGCCGAATTTAAATATTCTCTGGCTTGGGACTCCGGCATACCCACCATCAGCGTATGTGGCTCAAGCGTGTCTTTTGTTTTTTTGGGCTGCATGGGCATGTGTAAAATTATTCCCAAATGATTCTGATATGCTCTTTCGGCAATATCATGAGTGTGCTTTAAATGCGGTAAGATCGCTATCGTAAGAGGCCTTCCAATCGCCAGCGCATCGTCTAAAATCGGCGCATTCTGGCCCCAATCATCCAGTACGATTGCCATGCGCGCAGACGTGCGTGGTGTTTCGACGGCAGAAGAACCCTTGATCACTGATTTTTTAAGGGGTTTTAAAACCGGTGTTTCCGGGATTTTTTCTTCGGTGCTATAGCGAGCGCGCTCCTTTTTAAACACGCAGGACCGCACAACAAAAAAACTGACGACTAACACAAAAATAATTGAAAAAATAATTTTGAGATGCTTCATAAATTTCGTCCGTCATCCTGAGTGAAACGAAGGATCCTGTCTAAACGATTCGCGCAGAAAAGATCCTTCAGCAAAGAACGCCTCAGGATGACGCGCCGCCTCAACTTGTCTTTAGCCATTCTATTGCTCTTTCCAAAGGTGCATCTTTTCCGGGGATAGCTTCAACAGCGTCGTCGGGCTCAATTCCAATTTCATGAATAAGCCTCCCGTTTGGCGTGTAATAACGACTCGTGGTCATACGAACGGCCGAATGATCCGACAGCGGTGTCAGAGTTTGCACGCATCCTTTGCCGTAAGTCTTCGAACCGATCACGCGCGCGAGCTTATGATCCTGTAGAGCTCCCGTTAAAATCTCAGAACCACTAGCACTTCCCTTGTTCACCAAAACGACCATTGGTTGAATGAGCCGGTATTTGCCGGAGTTTGAAATAAATTCTCTATTCTTCTCGCGATTTTTAGCGCGCGTGGTAACCACCACTTTCCCATTAGGAACAAAAAGCTCAGCGGACTCTACCGCAGAGTGAAACACCCCGCCTGAATTATTTCTTAAGTCTAAAATCAACCCCTTCATTCCTTGGGCCAGCAAACCATCTAACGCCTTTTGGAATTCGACCGCCGTATTTTCTTGAAATGCGGAAAGGCGCAAATAACCCGTCTCGGCATCGATCATCTTAGCCTCTTTCACGCTTTGGACTTTGATCATCTCGCGCGTCACTGAAACCTCGATAATTTTTTGATCGCTTTCGCGCATGAGCGCTAATTTGACGATGGTTCCGGGCTCGCCTCTCATCCTGCGAGCCGATTCCGCAAGCGTCGTGTCACGCGCAGGAGCGTCGTTTATTTTCATAATGATGTCTCCCGGTAAAATCCCCGCTTTTTCGGCGGGTGAACCATCGAGCGGCGAAATGACACGCAAGAATCCATTTCGAATACCTACTTCGATACCTATCCCTCCGAACTTACCCTCGGTATCCGCTTTCAATTCTGCATAGGCGTCCGCGTCCAAATACTGGCTATAGGGATCTAGATTTCTCAGCATTCCGGCAAGCGCTCCCGATAGCAGCTTGGAGCTCGACACTTCATCCACGTATTCAGACTTCACAAGACCGATGACGTCAAAGAAAATACCAAATTCTCTGGTTAACTGATTCTTGGTTTGAAGGCCAGCGGGGCTCACGGTGGGAAAAAGAATACCCGCCAAAAAGGTGGTTCCGATAATCAGAACGATGAGTAATTTCTTAGGCTTCAAATTTCTTTGAGTTTCTTCAGTAGAAGTTCGCGAACTTTTGCAGGATTGGCCTTGCCCTGACTTTTTTTCATGGCTTGGCCGACTAAAAACATTGCGGCCGTTTCTTTGCCTGATTTAAAATCGGCGACCACTTTGGGATTATCTTTTATCGCTTCAAGGATCCAACCGTCTAGCGCCGCGTCGTCAGAGACTTGCACGAGCCCCTTTTCTTTCATCACGTCTTCAGGATTGCGGCCTGTCTGGGCAACTTCCGGGAAAACCTTTTCTTTGGCAGCCTGAAAGCTGATCTGCCCCGATTGCACCAAGCGGTACAGAGACGCTAAATTCTCCGCGCTGATCTTTGTTTCGGATAATTCAAGATTGTTTGCGCCTAGATACGCAAACACCGGCCCAATCATCCAATTGGCGGATACTTTAAAATCCTTGGTGAGATTTCCGAGGGATTCAAAAAATAAAGCCATCTGAACATCCTGCGTCAATAAACCCGCGTCATATTCGGAGAGCGAATACTCTTTCATAAAACGCTCTTTTTTTTGTTTGGGAAGTTCGGGGATTAATTTCCGCTGCTCCTCAATTTCCGCGGCTGTCACCGAAAATGGCACAAGATCCGGCTCCGGAAAATAACGGTAATCATGCGCTTCTTCTTTTGAGCGCATGGAAAATGTTTTTTGACGCGCGTCGTCCCACAAACGCGTTTCTTGGGGAATGTTTTCGCCCGCATCAAGAGCTTTGCCTTGACGCTCAATTTCGTGCTCTAGGGCTAATTTCACCGCTTTAAAGGAATTTAAATTTTTAATCTCTACTTTTTTACCTAAGCCGTCCGACGCATTTTTACGCAGTGATACGTTGGCATCGCAACGCAAGTGCCCTTTTTCCATGTCGCATTCAGAGACACCAATGGTTTTAAGAATCGCTTTTAAATTGGTGAGATATTCGTACGCTTCTTCCGGCGACTCCATATCTGGCTCAGAAACAATTTCAACGAGCGGTGTTCCTGCACGGTTCAAGTCCACCAAACTATGCTCAGGCGCTTGGTCGTGCAACAATTTTCCCGCGTCTTCTTCCATGTGAATGCGATTGAGCCGAATCTTTTGGAGTGCTCCGCTCCGCAGAATCTCCACTTCCCCACCCTGGCCAAGTGGCGCATCAAACTGCGAAATCTGGTAACCCTTCGGAAGATCCGGATAGAAATAATTTTTGCGGTCGAACTTAATTTTTTGAGAGGGTACGCATTTAAAGGCGAGCGCGGCGCGTAGTCCCAGCATAAACGCTTTGTGATTGAGCACCGGAAGCGCGCCCGGAAGCCCTAAGCAAACAGGACAAGTCGAGCTATTGGGTTCCGCGGCGAATTTTAGCTCACACGAACAAAAAATCTTCGTCTTTGTCGCGAGTTGTGCGTGGACTTCGAGACCGATGGTGACAAGATACTTAGACATTGGGGCTCTTTTTGTGAAAATCAGTGCTTTGTTCGAATGCGTGTGCCAATTTAAACAAATTTCCCTCGTCAAACGGCTTTCCCAAAAGCTGCAGCCCAATCGGTAAATTATTTTTAGAAAATCCGCACGGAATCGACATTCCCGGAATGCCCGCCAAGTTTGCCGAGATCGTGTAAATATCAGAGAGATACATTTCGAGCGGATTGCTTGATTTTTCTCCAATCTTAAATGCGGTGCTAGGAGAGGTCGGCGTTAAAATCGCATCCACTTTCTTAAACGCCTCGTCAAAATCGTGTTTAATCTTGGTGCGTACTTTCATGGCGCGCAAATAATACGCGTCGTAGTAACCGCTCGAGAGCGCAAATGTTCCAAGAATAATGCGGCGCTTGGCCTCCGCCCCAAAACCCTCGCCGCGACTTTTCTCGTAAAGCTCGAGTAAATTTTTTGAACCCGGGTGACGTGCGCCAAAACGAACCCCATCAAAACGCGCAAGATTGGAACTAGCCTCAGACGGCGCCACAATGTAATAAACGCTCGTCGCGTATTGCGTGTGCGGCAGAGAAATTTCTTCGGTCTTAGCGCCTAGCTTTTCAAATTGAGCGATGGATTTTTTGACCGCTTCTTCTACTTCGGGGCTAATGCCCTTCATGAAATATTCTTTTGGAATCCCGATTCGCATTCCTTTAATGTCTTGGCCTAAAAAATCGCGGTATTTTGGCACAGGGACGTTTGCGGAGGTGGAGTCTTTGGGATCGTGGCCGGCGATCACTTCCATAATGGCCGCGCAATCCCACACTGTTTTAGTAAAAGGACCGATTTGATCAAGACTCGAAGCAAATGCGATGAGGCCGTAGCGCGAAACGCGCCCATACGTCGGTTTAAGCCCCACCACGCCACACAGTGACGCGGGTTGACGAATGGAGCCTCCAGTGTCAGAGCCGAGTGCCGCAACGGCAATTCCCGCTGCAACCGCCGCCGCCGAACCGCCACTTGACCCACCCGGAACTCTTTCCAGATCCCAAGGATTTTTAGTGGGGCCATAACACGATGTTTCGCAGCTTGAACCAAACGCAAACTCGTCCATGTTGAGGCGGCCCAAAATGACAGCGCCCGCATCTAGCAATTTTTCAATTACGGTGGCGTTGTAAGGTGAAACAAAACCCTTTAAAATTTTAGAAGCGCAAGTCGCCTCTTCGCCTTCCACACAAATATTGTCCTTAATGGCGATGGGTACACCCCAAAGCGGAGAATTTTTATCGGCCTTGCGATGACGAGCCGTGGACTTCTCAAAATCAATATAAGCATTTAATTTGGAGTTTTTAACGCTGATGGATTTTTTAAGCGTCTCAAGCGTATCTTTTTGGGACGCAGAACCATTCGTGTAAGCGCTTGAGAGTTCCTGGATTGTCATTTGTCTTCAATCACCTTCGGCACTTCAAAAAAATGATGCTTTGAAGCCGGCGCATGCTTTAAGACCGAATCGATAACTTTAGATTCTTTAATTTCGTCCGGCCGGAAAACATTCGAAATGGGAAGCGGGTGGCTCGTGGGCTCAACACCCTCCACGGAAACCTTAGACAGCTCTTCGACAAATTTGAGAATCCCAGCCACTTGCGGCTCGAAAATCTTCAAATCCTCGTCGCTAAAGTAAAGTCTAGCTAATTTGGCGGTGTGTTTTAAATGAAACTCTGGCATAGCGGCGTATTATAGCAAAATCTTAAAGGGTGAGCCCTTCTAAAATCAAATCCTTTTGCCAGGGAAGCAGCCCCTCCCAATCTCCCATAGCGGCCCGCTCGAGATTAGTGTTGGTTCCGAGAAGTCCTGGCTGAACGCCTAGTTTTTTAGATAAATTCTCGCGGTGCGCTTTTAGCTTCTCTAAGTTCTTCTCGTGCTCATCCGTCCATTTTTTCTTATGAGAATTTTTCTTAGCCGGTAGCTGCCAAAAAAGAATCGGCCCATTTTTAGCGCGTGCAATCAATTCGTTAATCAGATTGCGGTATTCCTGACGCACCTGGCGCGGGGCGCGTTCGTACTCGGCGACATCTGAAGCATTTGTCTTCCCCACCCATTCACAAATGGCAAGCAGCGGCTCCGCATTTAAAACTTTAAATGGCGGGCGGTCTCTTTTTTTGGCTTCTTCTTCGCGCCACTGCCACAGTTCTTTTAAAACATTGAGCGCGCGGCCTTTTAAATTTTTAGAACCGCGAATCTGCCACGGCGTCTCATCAATCTCCTCGGGCTTATCTTGCAGCAAGTGCTCTAGCAAGCGCGTGCAAAATTGCCGGTGCCAGTCGAGCCGCCCCGCTTCTTTTAGTTCTTCGGTCATCCGGTCTTTTAAAGTTTTTAAAAAATGGGTGTCGTTAGACGCGTAGAGCAGCATTTCATCGCTCAAAGGCCGCTCGGACCAATCCGCTTTCTGGAATTCTTTGGGGAGCACGATCTCGCAGTGCCGCTGAACAAGATCCGCGAGCGACTGTTTCGGATAACCCAAAAGCTGCGCGGCGATCATCGTGTCAAAAATCTCGCGCGGCAAAAAGGGCCCATTTTTTCTAAGGATTCGAACGTCAAAATCCGCCCCGTGAAAAATAAGTGCTTTTTGATTTAAAATTTGAAGCAGGGGTTCTAGCTTTAAAGCGGCGAGCGGATCAATGACAAAATCTTTATCGGAAATGCTGATTTGAAGCAGGCAGAGTTTTTCGACGTAATGATGAAGGCTGTCCGCTTCCGTATCGACGGCAGCCCAGCTTGAGCGCTCTAGTTCGGCGCAAACAGCGGATAAACGAGCGGCGTCCTGAATGAACTCCAACGTCTAAAACTGCAAGCGGTCGTGCTTCGACACCGCGAGTCCCGCACAAATGAAAAGAAGGTAAATATAATTTCCGTAGACATGATTGTATTGCTTGAGAATCAAGAGTCCAAAACAAAGACTAACCATAAAAATCCCCGAACAAAACCAGGCCGCTCTTAAGCGAATACCGGACAAAATCCACAGGGCCAGAATAATTTGTGTCAGACAAATGGTTTTGGCCGCAAAATCGATTGTGCTATAAGGCAAAAGCCCCTGAAACATCGATTTCATTTTTGAGGAAATTGCGTAGTAGCCGTACTCCATTTGATTACGAGCGGTCACGAAAAATAAACACGACGCGCCTAAACGCAATAAAATCGAAACGGCCCCAAGATCCTTATCTTTTACGGTGTTGTCCATGCATAGCTCCTTTTCTTAAAAAAGCTCGGCGTTTTTAAGAGTGGGGTGTTTTTGGTCTTTATCCGAAAGGATATAATTTTTCTGCGCATCCGGCCATTGGATTCCAAGTGCAGGGTCACTCCACAACACTCCGCACTCATGTTCCGGGGAGTAGGTGTCGGAAACCTTGTAAATAAATTCCGCCTCATCCGAAAGCGTTAGAAAGCCATGCGCAAAGCCCTTGGGGATGTAGAGCATTTTCCGGTTTGCAGCGCTCAAAATGTTTACCGAGACACGGCCGAATGTTTTGGAATTTTTACGAACATCTAGCGCCACGTCATACACTTCCCCACGCACCACGAGCACGAGCTTGCTCTGCGCCTTAGGTGGGAGTTGGTAGTGTAGGCCGCGGAGCACGCCCTTCACCGAAAAACTATGATTATCCTGAACAAACCGGTCCGAAATGCCGTTTTTCTTAAAGACGTCTTCACGGTACTGCTCAAAAAAACCTCCGCGCGCATCCGAGAAAACCTTCGGCTCAATCAGAACAACGTCCGGGATTTCGGTCGGAGTAAAATTCATCCGATAAAGTATTTGCGAACGTCGTTTTTAATTTTGAGCGTCAGGCGCGCAAGCTCATCCGCTGAGGCATCAACCAGTGCATAGTGAAGCACGCGGCGACCTTTAAGCTGCAACGTTTCAAAATCGCCCAATCCTTGAGCGGTCTCGAGCTGTCCAAAGGTGTATTTCTCACCCGGAACGGCTAGATCATTCGCATGTGCAGCTGTAATCACCACAAACACACCGTTGTTGGGTCCGCCTTTATGAAGCTGGCCGGTGGAATGAAGGTACCGCGGCCCAATGCCGAGCGTTGTTGCGAGTTTTGTTTTTTCGCGCAGGTACGTTTGGAAATCGATCAGTTTCTTACGCAATTCTTCGCGTTCGGGTAAAAATGCCAGAACCGCGCAGTAATCCCCTTTTTTGAAGCTTGCCCAAAAACGGTCTTCGCTAAGCGCAGGCTCAGGAACTTCAATCTGTCCCGTCGTTTCAAGCGTCTTTAGAATCGTCTTCGTGTTTTCTTTAGCAGACTGCACATCTGGCTGGTCAAATGCGTTTACCTTGAGTAGCGCGCACGCGATAGCCGTGGCCATTTCCCATTTCCAGAATTCGCCGCCAATGTCTTCGAGATTCACGAGACGATTCACCAAAATTGGATGCTTCGCGTTGTAAATTTCAGACAACTTTGCTTCATGCTTCGGATCTTTGTCTTTTTCCAAAAGCAGCGTCACGAAGAAGCGGTCATTTTCATAGGTCAGCGGCGAACCGACAGATTCGCGAACTATGGGAATAATGCCCATTTCTTCTTTTCCGGTGCTCTCGGCAACCAATTGCTCTGCCCAGTCTCCGAAAGAATGAAGGCTCTTGGAGGTAACGAGCGTTAATTTGTCGCGGCCTTCTTCGGCGAGAACCGCCATGGCAAGGCCAAGTTCAAGCGCCGATTCAGGATTAACCTTAGCGGCACTGTCCAAAACTTTTTGAATATCGACGCCAATCAAAGCGGCTGGCACGAGACCAAACGCGGTGAGCGCAGAAAAACGACCTCCCACATCGGAAAAACCTTGAAACACCTTTCTGAAGCCGGAGTCCTTGGCCATTTTCTCTAAGGGTGAGCCTGGATCCGTAATCGCCACGAAGCGTTTTCCGGCGTCCGCCGAAAAAACTTGGCTCACTTTATCGAAGAAATATTTATAAAGAGAGACGAGTTCGATGGTGCCGCCCGATTTACTAGAAACGATAAAAAGCGTTTTCTGTAAATCCACCTTCTGCTCGATATCCTTAATCCGCTCAGGGTCCGTGCTGTCGAGCACCAAGAGCTCCGGGAAATTTCGGCGGCTTCCAAAAATATCCGCAAAAAGTTCCGGTGCAAGGCTCGAACCGCCCATCCCGAGGAGCACTACATGGGTAAAGCCCTCGTCTTTGATAGACCCGGCAAAGGAAATAATATCTTTTACCTGACTCTTCATGCGGCTCGGGGCATCAATCCATCCCAAACGGTTCGCAATTTCTTTTTGTCCAGCAGAGTCATTTGTCCAAACCGCGGCCTCTTTGGCATAAATGCGCTTTAAAAGCTCAGTTTTTTTAGCTTTTTCGGTCCAGGTTTGAATCAAATCAGAATAAATGCCCCATGAACTTTCCAGTACTTGTGTGTTTGTGATCATTGTCTTTTCCTTTGAACAGCTTCGATGATTTTACGGTGCGCATCGGCAAACGCTTCGACGCCCGCTTTTTCCAATTCTTCCGTGACTTTTAATAAATCAATCCCGTGCTTGGGCAACTCCACCAAAATTTCAAGCGACTCTTCCACGCCCTCTTCAATCCGACTCGCCGGATTGCCATGATCGCGAAACGCGTCGAGCGTCGCTGGCGGCATTGTGTTAACCGACTGCGGCCCGATCAGGGATTCGACGTACAACACATCACTATAAGAAGGGTTCTTGGTGCCCGTACTTGCCCATAGCGGGCGCTGAATCTTGGCGCCAAACATCTCAAGCTTCCGGTAGCGCGCCGTTTCAAAAACCGCTTTAAACTCAGCGTAAGCGGCTTTGCTATTAGCGACTGCAACTTTTCCAGCCAAGTTCTTTTGCCCTGATTTTTCTAATATGGGGTCCACCGCACTGTCCAAGCGGCTCACAAAGAAACTGGCAACGGAGCTAATTCCAGAAATGGATTTTTTTTCGATGGCACGATTTTCGAGACCCGCTAGATACGCGCTCATCACCTGGCGGTAACGCTCGATCGAAAAAATCAGCGTTACGTTGACGTTGATGCCATCCGTAATAAGCTCTTCAACCGCCTTGACGCCGGCGCGAGTGGCTGGGACTTTGATCATCGCATTTTTACGAGCGACTTTTTGCCATAGCTCCCGACCTTCTTCAACGGTGCGGTGAAAACTATTAGCTAAGAACGGGCTCACTTCGATCGAAACGAAACCGTCTTCCCCACCCGTTTGCTCATAAAGCGGCAGAAACAAATCACAGATTTCTTGAACGGTCTTAATCGCAATCGCTTTAAAAATTTCTTCTTCCGACAAAGACGCCTCTGAAGAACGGATTACGGCGTCCGACTGACCGGAGGCAATCGCCTTTTCAAAAATCGCAGGGTTCGTGGTCGCTCCGCGAATACCGTCAGTTTCAATTAATTTTTTAAACTGCTCAACGGAAACGAGCCCGTCATACCAAATGCTTTGCCCAAATGAATGAATCTGTTTTAAACGGTTATCTGTGCTCACTAAATCTCCAGTCATAATGTTTCCAACTCCCTTTTAAATTCCGCAACACTTGTGATGGGAAGCCCGCAGGTCTTATTTCGGCAAAGCTGCACCTTAAACGAGGGGGCCTCCTTAAACACCAGGACCTTGTTGGGGATAAATTTAGAATAAATCGCGTCTTTAATCAAGCAAAGTTGTGGATCTTTAGATTCTCCAAAAAGGGCCATTTCAACAGACCCCTCTTCAATCAGCTGGAGCGCAGCGAGCATTTTCGTGTGCGAAGCCGGATTTGACTCGAGACTAGCTGAAAATGCGTCGATCGTTTTCCTAGCAAACCCCTCCAATTCCTCCCCACCGTCAAAGCGAGAGAGCTTTACCAGCACCCACGCTGCAGCGGAATTACCCGAATAAACCGCCCCATCGTAGGCGTCTTTCGGTCTAAAAATCAAAGTCTCTGCATTTTTAGATGTCATAAAAAAACCACCGTCTTTTTCGTCCCAAAAAAGATCGACCATCTCACGAACAAGCGTCCGGCTGCGATCAAGCCACTTTTTTTCAAAACCGGCTTCGTAAAGCGCCAAAAAACCTTCCGCCAAAAAGGCATAGTCTTCGAGGCCCGCTTCGACGGCCGCGTCGTGGTCCCGGTAACGGTGTAAAAGTGTTTCCTTGCGCAAAACCTGCCAAATAAATTCACCCGCTTTTTCGGCAGCGTCGTAATATTTTTTATTTTTTAGAATCGCCGATCCCTGCGCGAGGGCCGTGATCATCAATCCATTCCAATCCGCCAACACCTTGTCATCTAAATGAGGTCTCGGTCGTTTGGCGCGCGCTTTCAAAAGAAGTGCTTTGGCGTCGCGCATTTTCGGCGGCATTTTTTCACCAAACGCATCGCCTTTGGCGCAGAGAACATTTTGTCCCTCAAACTCGCGGTGCGGGTCCGTGAGAGCATTCCCCTTTTCTTCGATGCCGAAAGCCATGCAAAAATCAGGCGCGAAATTCTGAGGCAGGTATTCGCTTATTTCCTTTTGAGTCCAAACGTAGAAAGCGCCTTCCCGCTTTTTGGAGATTGATCCTGGTTCCAAGCTATCAGCATCTTCGGCAGAATAAAATCCTCCCTCGGGACTCGTCAACTCCTTTAAGACATAATCAAAAATTCCTTCGGCGACAGATGAAAAAAAACGATTTCCTGAATATTGAAACGCTTCACAGTACACCGCGGCGAGAATCGCTTGGTCATAAAGCATTTTTTCAAAATGGGGAATTCTCCAACGGTTATCAGTTGAGTACCGGTGAAACCCGCCGCCGAGCCAATCATAGATCCCACCGCACGCCATTTGAGTTAAGGTTTCAAGCGCCATCTCGGCGGAGCGCTGGTTCTTGGAGATTTTGGCGAAGCGCAGTAAAAAAGAGAGATTGTGGCCCATGGGGAACTTGGGAGCTCTTCCAAATCCGCCGTGTTGTGCATCGAAACGCGCTTCGAGCTGCTCAAAAGCATGCTGAGACACCTTGGGTCGCGATTTACCCGCTTCTTCCGAAGAGCGAAGCGACAAATCCGCGTGAGACCTGTTCTTCAAATAATCAGTCGCCGAATCCGCCGAGCGAATAATTTCATCTCGGCGTGTTTTCCAGGCGTCCTTGAGCTGAGTGAGCAGCGATTTAAAACCCGGCATGCCATACCGGTCCTCCGGCGGAAAATACGTTCCCCCGTAAAATGGTTTTTTTTCGGGTGTTAAAAATACAGTCATCGGCCATCCGCCTGAACCCGTGGTCTCGGTGACGTACTGCATGTAAATGTGGTCAATGTCCGGTCGCTCCTCGCGGTCGACTTTGATGCATATAAAATTTTCATTCATGAGCTCGGCAGTCTTCGTGTCTTCAAACGACTCGTGCTCCATGACGTGACACCAGTGACAGGTCGAGTAGCCAATCGACAATAGAATGGGCTTATCTTCCTGTTTCGCGGCTGCGAATGCTTCAGGATTCCACGCCCACCAGTAAACAGGGTTTTGGGCGTGTTGAAGAAGGTAGGGGCTTTTTTCTTTCGAGAGACGGTTCAAATGTTGTAATGCTTTTTTAAATAAAACAAATCTTTAAACATGCGGATCGAATCTCGTACAAGACTCACCTTGGATCCTTCGGCTTGCTTCCACATCACAGGCACTTCCGCTGTTTTGTAAGAATTTATTTTGGCTAAGTATAAAATTTCGACATCAAATGAAAAACCTTCGAGCGTCATCTTTGAAAAAAGAGTTCTCGCAGCTTCGCGGCTAAACGCCTTAAATCCGCACTGCGTGTCCATAAAATCAGAAATCACAAGGCGCTTCACAAAAAAATTAAAAATTCTTCCGGAAAGAGTGCGTTTTAGGCTCTGCTGAACGTCGGTACCCTTCCCTCGCAGCGCTAGGGATCCAATCGCCACTTGAAAACCACTCTCAAGCTTCGCAAGCAGTTTATCGACTTCCTTGATGGGGCTTGATAAATTCACATCCGTGAGCAAAATGAATTTTCCTTGGCAGTCCAAAATCGCCCGGCGTGAGGTCGCGCCCTTTCCAATATTTTTTTCGCTTCTTAAAATACGGACTCGACTTTCTTTTTCTTTGGCAATCCATTCCGCCACAAGGCGATCCGTGTTGTCCTGCGATCCGTCACTCGACACCACAATTTCCCAATTGTATTGTTGATGACTTAAAAAAGCTTTGATCCGGTTCAAGCAGTTGAGAATATTTTTTTCTTCGTTGTAGGCCGGGACCGCTACCGAAAGATAGACAGGCTCTACAGAAGACATGCTTTAAAATAATCGATGGTGCGTGAAAGACCCTCTCGGAGAGGAACCTTTGGCTGCCAGTCGAGTTTTGATTTGGCGAGTGCAATATCCGGGCAACGCTGTTTCGGATCATCCACCGGAAGATCTTTGTAAACAAAATGTGATTTTGAACCCGTGAGTTCTACGATCAACTTCCCAAGCTCTAGCACTGATTTTTCATTCGGGTTTCCGAGATTCACCGGCTCATTGAGTTTGGAGTTGGAAACACCAATGATCCCCTCCACCAAATCATCCACATAGCAATAGCTTCGCGTCTGCGCGCCCTTGCCATACACCGTGAGTGGTTTTCCAAGTAGCGCCTGCGCAATGAAATTTGGAATCACCCGCCCATCTTCCACTCGCATGCGCGGACCGTAGGTGTTAAAAATACGGACGATTTTAGCGTCCACTCTAAATTCCCGGCGATAACAGGCCGTCATTGCTTCCGAAAAACGCTTCGCCTCGTCGTACACGGCTCGAGGGCCGGCCGGGTTTACATTCCCCCAGTAGCTTTCGTTTTGAGGGTGAACTGAAGGGTCGCCGTACACCTCACTGGTCGACGCCATTAGAAACACGCATTTTTTGGCGCGCGCCAATTCTAACGCGTTAAATGTTCCAAAAGAACCGACTTTCATGGTTTCGAGCGGAAACTTTAAGTAATCCGGGGGGCTCGCAGGAGACGCGAATTGAAGAATCTTGTCGATCTTGCCCGACACCTTAAAACCTTTTGAAATATCCGCCTTGATGAATTTAAAATTCTTATTCTTGGAGAGAAGCTTCACATTGTCCGTTGACCCAGTGATCAAGTTATCAACGCAAAACACTTCATGTTCATTTTCCAGAAATTTTTCGCATAAGTGGGAGCCGATGAATCCGGCGCCGCCCGTCACTAAGATTCTTTTCATTTGAGATACCACTCCACAGATTTTTTTAGCCCCTCTTCAAGACCAACTTTAGGCTTCCAACCCAATTCTTTTTGAATTCGCGCAATACTGGCACAGGTCCGATCCGGGTCTCCGGGTCTTTGGGGGCCGTGCACCGCTTTTAGTTTGGAATTGGAAAGCTTCAGTAGGGTCTGCACGAGCGACAAGATGGATGTCGTTTTTCCTGAACCTAAATTGTACACACGTCCGTATGATTTCGGATTGCCTAAGATTTTAAAAAATGCTTCGAGAACATCCCCGATGTAAACAAAATCCCGCGCCTGCTTGCCCGTCCCATCAATCACCGGAGCTTCCCCTTGGCTAATTTTAGACATAACACCGGGAACCACAAGCGAGTACTTGGACTCTGGGTTTTGCTCAGGGCCGTACACATTAAAAATTCGCACCGATGTCGTCGGAAGGCCAAGCTGTGAAGTGTAATAGGAAGCGTAGCCTTCAGCGGCAAGTTTTGCGACGCCGTACGGCGAGATCGGGCAAAAAGGCCCCTCTTCTTTTTGAAGATCAGAAATTTCAGCGCCATACACGGCACTAGTCGACGTAAAAATAAAATGCTTCACCTTCGCACGAAGTGAGTGCTCCAAAAGAAGCAAAGCGCCCGTGGAATTAACTTCATGCGCCAAAAGCGGATCTTCAACGGACTTGGCCACCGATCGAATAGCCGCAAAATGAAACACGACGTCAACGCCCTTCACCGCTTTTTGAACGGCCTTCGGGTCGCGAATATCCCCCCTGATCAAATCAATCTTACCCTTAAATGGGTCCAATACCCTTGGGCTGCTGCAGGAAAAATTATCAATGACGCGAACTTCAAAGCCTTTGGCTAAAAGCGCTCGAATCATGTGACGACCCACAAATCCGGCGCCGCCGGTGACTAGAATTTTTTTCATATGAAAAATAAGTTGGTTTTAGGAGCGAATTTTCTAAGCACGTTTCGTGTATCTAAAATTACTTCCGAATGCTTGACGACGCTTAAATAATCAAATCCACTATGGTCTGTCAAAATTACGACGCAGTCCTGGCGCTGAATCATCGCCTGTGAAAGCTTGGTAGAAGCAAGGCGTGATGAACCCGCCATGACTGTTTTTACAAACGGGTCGCTATAAGAAACGACTGCGCCCTGCTTAATCAAGTGGGCCATCACATCGATGGCGGGTGACTCGCGCGCGTCGTCAATGTCCCGCTTATACGCCGCTCCCAAGACTAGCACGCGCGCTTTTTTAAGCGGCTTGCCACTCGACTTTAAAATCTCCCGAATCCTTTCGACCACGCGCTCTGGCATCGAATGATTGACGCGCGCAGCAAGCTCGATAATCTCCGCGCGAAAATGATGTTTGCGTGATTTCCAAGAAAGATAAAGCGGGTCAATTGGCAGGCAGTGTCCGCCAATTCCAGGCCCCGGATAAAATGGCATAAATCCAAACGGCTTTGTTTTCGCCGCCTCGATCACTTCCCAAATATCCACACCAAATTTATGACAAAGCAAGGCCATTTCATTGATAAGACCAATATTTACACTTCGAAAAGTATTCTCTAAAAGTTTCGCCATTTCTGCGGTACGGGTTGATGAGACAGGGACTATTTTCTTCATCACGGCGCCGTACAGCGCGCCAGCGGCGGCTGTCGACTCGAGACCAAACCCGCCTACGACTTTCGGAATATCTTCGGTCGAAAAATTTTTATTTCCTGGGTCAATTCGTTCAGGCGAGAATGCAAGAAAAAAATCCTTTTTAGCGCTAAGCCCAGTTTTTTCCAACAATGGGAGCATGATTTCTTCGGTAGTGCCCGGATACGTTGTGCTCTCGAGCACAATCAGTTGACCTTTATGCAAATACTTGGAAAGGCTCTCGGTCACTTTAATCACATGGGAAATATCAGGCTCTTTTGTTTTATTCAAAGGCGTCGGCACACAAATAATGACGGCATCGAGCGAGCCGGCATTCCGATAATCAGCCGAAGCGCGCAAATTTCCACTGCGGACCACTTTTTTCAAATCTTTCGATGAAATATCGAGCACATATGACTGCCCGCGATTTAGGCGGCTTACTTTCGTAGCGTCTAAATCAATTCCTTCAACCTTAAATCCTTTTTTGGCAAATAAAACCGCAAGCGGCAAACCGACATAACCCAGACCCACAATTCCGATCCGCGCCTTTTTTTGCTGAATTTTTTTCTTAAACTGTTCGAGCATGAACTTGCCTTCTCCAATCTTCCAAGAGATCCTTTAGCGTGGTCTGAATCGCAATTTTTGGTTTCCAGCCGGTCGCCTTTTGAAATTTTGAAGCATCCCCCTTTAGCACCGAGATATCATAACTGCGCACGCGCTTAGGGTCGACATGAAGTTTAATCCGTACGCTTGAAAGCCGTACAAGCCCGTTTAAAATATCCTTAATCGCTAGCGTTTTACCCGAACAAATATTGTACACCTGTCCAGGCGCTCCTTTTTCGAGAGCAAGCCAATAACCGCTCACCATATCCCGCACATCGGTAAAATCCTTTTGACTATGCAGGTTACCAACTTGTATCACCGGCTTCTGTCGACCCACTTCAATTAACGCAATCTGCTTCGCAAAAGAACTTGCCGCAAAACGCTCATCTTGTCCGGGCCCAATGTGACTAAACGCGTTGGTGTGAATAATTTTTAATCCAAAACTCTTAAAATATTGAACACTTAAAAGCTGCTGTGCCGCCTTTGAAACCGCATAAGGACTGGTGGGTCTAAATGGAGAAATTTCCCGGATTGGGAGCTCACTCTTTGGGACATTTCCATACACAGCGGCTGAACCTGCGATGTGAATCAGCGGCTTAAGCTCCAAAGCTCGTACCGCCTCCAGAATATTGAGCTGACCCAAAATGTTTTCAGAAAGCGTCTCCTGCGGAAATGTAATGGATGTGGGAACATAGGACTGGCCCGCTAAATGAAAAATCCGGTCTGGCTTTATTTTAGAGAGTGTCGACTTTACCGCTTTGGCACTTAGAAGGTCACACTCCGAAAAATGAACTTTGTTTTTTTGATCTCCAAACGCCGCCTCAAATTTTTTGAGGCTCCGAGAGATTCCAAACAATTCAACATTCTTTTTTTCTAGCGCAAGCTCCGCCAAGTGCTTACCCGCAAATCCGCTGACTCCGGTGATAAGAATCTTCATACCGAGACCACGTACTCTTTGAGCGCGTCTTGCCAGGGGCGAATCGGTGAGTGGAACAAATCTTCATATGCTTTTGTGGACATAGGAACGCGGCACGGCCGTTCGGCAATGCGCCCCTTTACGCTTAAGGGATCGGTGCGCTCGACAGAGACGCTTTTTAAATTGAGAAAATCTTTCATAGCGCGCGTCATCTCGAGTCTCGTCGTCTCCCCCTTATTGCAAAATTGAACGGTTTTAAAAAACGCTTCATCGCTCGGAAGCTTCATCAGAAAATCTGCAATCTTTTCAATGGCGCCTGCCAAGTCTACCGCATAGGTCGGTGAATCTGTCTGATCATCCAAAACCCCCACGACTTTTTCCGTTTTCAAGCGCTTTAAAATGGCATTCACAAAATTTTGCTCTGACCCCGCTCCAAAAAGCCAACTCGTACGCACCACGCAGGTTTGGTAGGCGTATTCTTTGGCATAAAACTCACCCTCGAGCTTTGTAAGCCCGTAAATATTCACCGGAAATGTTGGGTCCGAAACTTCGTAGAGGCCTTTTTTCTCACCGTTAAAAACATAGTCGGTGCTTACGTGAATAAAGGGGATTTTTCTTTCTTTGCAAGCCCGACTCAACACTTTTACCGCGATGCCGTTAGCCTGATGCGCCAGCTCCGGGTTTCTTTCACAGCCGTCCACATCGGAAAAAGCCGCTGAGTTAATGACAAGATCAGGGTGGTGGGCGTCTAAAACAGATTGGACGGCTCCCGCGTCCGACAACTCGCAGATTTGGGTCGAATCGCGGCCCGTCTTGGAAAGACCGAGCACTTTGTGCTTGGAAGAGAATTGGCGAAGCAACGTTTTGCCTAAGAGACCTGATGCGCCGGCAATCAAGAGTGACGCCATCTTAGCGGCTCTGATACGCTTTCTGATAATACACCTTAAAATCTTCGCGCTTTTCCATAATCGACTGCCACCAAGAGCGGTTTGAGGCATACCAGAGAACCGTATCTTTGAGACCTTTTTCGATGCCCACTTTTTCTTTCCACCCAAGCGCTTTGAGCTTGGCTGGGGCAATGGCATAACGACGATCATGTCCTGCACGGTCTTGGACTTTTTGGATAAGTGTCGCAGGTTTATTAAGCGTCTTTAGAATAATCTTAGTGAGCTCAATATTTTTTAAATAAAATGGCGTCGCAACATTGTACGCTTCGCCCTTCTTTCCTTTTTTAAATACAGTGATAATCCCGCGCGCATGATCTTCGACATGCATCCAGTTGCGAACCTGAAGACCGTCTCCATAAAGCGGAAGAGGCTTATCGGATAGTGCATTCGCCGCAAAAAGAGGCAGTACTTTTTCAGGGTACTGATAAGGGCCGAAGGTATTTGAGCCGCGTGTCACAACCATATTCACGCCGTACGTCTCAGCATAAGAGCGCACCAAAAAATCTGCCGCTGTTTTAGAAATCGCGTAAGGGCTTGTGGGATTTAGCGCATCGGTCTCTTTAAAATACCCTTTGTCGCGGCTGCCATAGACTTCATCGGTGCTCACGTAAAGGAAGCGTTTGATTTTTAATTTTCGTACCGCCTCAAGCAAAACATAAGTTCCGTAAAGATTGGAATCAAAAAAATCCTTTGCGTCAATCAGCGATCGGTCCACATGGGTTTCTGCGGCGGCGTGGATAACACCGTCACAACCAGCCAGCGCCTTTTCAACGGCGACCCTATCACAAACGTCCCCCTTAACAAAAGCGTAGCGCGGATTAGATTCCAGGTCTTTTAAGCGCGAAAGATCGCCACAATAGGTGAGCTTATCGAAATTAACGATTGAAATTCTAGGGTCGGCCGCAAGCCACAAGCGAATGAGGTGGGAGCCGATAAATCCGGCGCCTCCTGTCACAACAATCTTCATTTTTTATTCTTGTCCACTGACGCCCTGGTCATGGAGCGCTCTTTGCGGGAAACAAGCAAATTAGCCCGGAACAGAGAATCAAACGTTCCACTGTCTGTCCACCAGCCCTTTAAGACATCAAATTCGAGCTCTTTTTTTTGGATGTAAGCATTGTTCACGTCGGTAATTTCAAGCTCTCCGCGCTTTGAAGGTTTTAGCGCTTCGATGATTTCAAAAACCTGCTCATCATACATATACACACCGGTTACCGCTAAATTTGACTTTGGGTTTTTGGGCTTTTCTTCGATCGAGACAATCCTTTTTCCATCCATCGCCGCAACACCGAAACGCTCTGGATCAGTCACTTCTTTCAGCAAGACACGCGCTCCGCTTCTTTGTTTCCGGAAGCGTTCCACATGCGGCTTAATACTATTTTCCAAAATATTGTCGCCCAAAATAACAACCATCCGCTTATTTTTTGAGAAGTATTTGGCAAGGCCCAAGGCCTGCGCAATTCCTCCCTCCCCTTCTTGATAAGTGTAATTGATATGATCGAGTCCAAACGCTTTCCCGTTGCCAAGAAGTCTTAAAAATTCGCCGGCGTGGTTTCCGCCAGTCACAATGACGATGTCCTTTATACCCGCCTCCACCAAAAGTTCGATAGGGTAATAAATCATCGGCTTGTTATAAATAGGTAATAAATGCTTATTCGTGATCTTGGTCAGCGGGTGAAGACGCGTGCCGAGACCGCCCGCCAGAATCACTCCTTTTAAATCGCTCATTTAGTTCGCTCTCCCCATGGAAACATAACGAAAGCCAAGTGATTTCATAACCTTTGGATCGTAAATATTGCGCCCGTCCACAATCACGGGCTGATGCATGATTTTTTTAAGGCGCTTTAAATCAAGCTCCTTAAATTCGTTCCATTCTGTCACAATCAGCAGACAGTCGCTTCCTTTGGCGGCTTCATAACTATCCTTACAAAAAGTCACGTTTTTAAGAACCTTGCGGGCATTGGGCATGGCGTGGGGGTCAAATGCGCGAATCGCAGCACCATGCTGTTGAAGCGCAGAAATAATCTCAAGACTAGGCGCGTAACGAATATCGTCCGTATTCGGCTTAAAGGATAGACCCAGCACACCGATTTTCTTGGCATGAATATTCCACATCACCTGCTCAATTTTTTTTAAGAAGACATGCTTCTGGTGGTTGTTTATCTTTTCAACCGATTTGAGAAGTTCAAAGTTGTAGCCCAATTTTTCTGAAATTCGAATGAATGCAGCAAGATCTTTTGGAAAACAGAAGCCGCCAAATCCAATTCCAGGATTTAAAAATGATTTTCCAATACGACGGTCTAGTCCCATACCAAGAGCCACTTGCTCCACATCGGCGCCAGCCGCGTCGCAGATATTGCTAATCGCATTGATAAATGAAATCTTTGTGGCCAGAAACGAGTTGGAGGCATGCTTGATAATCTCGGCGCTTTTAATGTCCGTAAAAACAAGCTCTGCTTTGAGCGGTTTATAAAGAGAGCTTAAAACCTCTTTGGCCTTGGGTGACTCCACACCTAAAATAACTCGATCCGGTTTCATAAAATCTGAAATGGCGCTTCCCTCTCTTAAAAATTCCGGATTCGAAGCCACGTCAAAATGTGCACCTTTCTTAGCGTATCGTTCAATCGTTTGGCGAATTTTCTCACCCGTCTGAACAGGCACCGTGCTTTTTTCGACGACAAGCTTATAAGAAGAAATGGTTTTGGCGATGTCTCTGGCGACATTTTCAATGAAACTCAAGTCCGCTTCGCCGTTAGCTCTGGGAGGCGTTCCAACGGCAATGAAAATGGTGTCTGCTTTTTTAGAGGCTACTTTTAGATCGGTCGTAAATGAAAGTCTTTTACCTTTCAGACCCGAAAGCACAAGCTCGCTGAGTCCTGGTTCATAAATGGGCATCTTGCCTTTTTTAAGGCGGGCGATTTTTTCAACATCAATGTCCACACAGACAACCTCGTTGCCGAGCTCAGCAAAGCAAGCGCCCGTAACAAGACCGACATAACCGCAACCCACAACCGCAATTTTCATACTAGAGTCTGCTTGCCGCTTTTGGGCTGCTGTAACTTTGGCTCATTCCAAATGAAGCCTTCGGAAAAGCCTTAAGCCTTAGCGCCACAAAAAAGGTGTCTCCGTGCTCCTGGCGGTGATTGTACGTCAAATCCACAATCACGCAGTTAAAAGTGCGCGAAAGGCCGAGTTCAAATTCTTTAGACTCGTTCGTTTCAAATTCATAGCGTTCGTAAATTTTAGTTTCCCATTGTGGATTTATTTTCCAGCGAAGCTCCGTTGTCGTTTGGCTGGACTCATCCTTCGCATAACGCTGGCCGAGCGAATAACGAAAATCCCCGCGCGTCAGGTAAAAATCCGCATTCACCGTTTCAAAATCGCGCGAAACCGTGTCGAATGTCGCGTCAGACTCTATGCCCATCCAGGAATACGGTCTTAATTCCAAATCATACCCAACATTTTCGATGCGGCCGGTGTCAAAGTTCTGGTCAAAAAAAGGAATGATGCGCACGATTTCGCGGGACACCAAATTTCCAGAGGGGTCATGTTCCTTGGTTTGAAGCTTATTTTCAAAATTAAACCGGAAATAATTTTGTTTATCGAGCGCATCGATCGCGTCAAACTGCTGAAGTGTGGTACGAAGCGCGGTGGGATTGGGTCTAAAATTGTAACTCGCGGTCGGCGTAAAAATATGGCGGATGCCGTTATAATCCAAACCCAGTGCGTGAACGGACGTTTCGTAGGTCTTAAAAAAACGCGTGCTCAGATCCAAGCCCGGCTCAAACGCCCCACGGAAAAGCCCTTCTGTGTCACCGGATCGACGCGAATAAGCTGTGTTGTGCACACCCGCTCTCGGTGTCACAGAAAAATTTCCCACATGGCCTGCGTAAGAAAGCGTGTGGTTCAAATCCAAGCGCTGAGCCTCAAGATCGCCGTCGCCGTCTGCAAAAACCTTAGATAAGCTATCGTACTGCACCTCTTGTCTAAAATAAAACAACGTGTCAAATAACTGCTGGTTGTGTGTGTCGAAGCGAAGTTGGGGCTCTCTCTGAACCACGGTGTAGAAATCGTCTATTCTCTCCCGCGCCAAAACACTGAACGTATATTCCGGCTTGGATGTAATAATTGAGACGTAGTTTTCGGGAACACTCTGCTCTTCAAATTCCTCACGGTAAAAGAAATCCTTTACGACAAGCGGGTCGCTTAGGTCGTTAATTTCCGCTGTCAACGTCGTGTCTTCGGTTAATTTGGACTGATGGCGCCACTGAATCCGGCTTCGGTCTTCATCAAAATTTTGTGGTGGGTTATTGTCGTTGGCATAATAAGTGCGGATAGCGCCGTGACCCACCTTCTCACCGTTATAATAATTTTCAACGCCACCCCCAAAACCTTTTTTATGGCGATAGTCTAAAAGCACATTACCTTTGGATTGGACTTCGGGAGTGTCAATTAAGTGATAGCGCCAGCGGCTCAGCAAAAATGGACCCCACTCGGATGTTTTTCCGGGAACAAGCTGAATGGGAAAGCGCTCAAAGTCGGCATACCGCGTTTCAAAATACGGAACCCACAAAACAGGAATTCCCCGAACCCATAACACCGCGTTGCGAGCCGAGACCATTTTTCCGGGGAAGATGTCCACTTGATGCGCCTGAACCTTGTAAAACGGATTGTCGCCGCAACAGGTCGTGACATAACTATTGATCGCGCGGTAATGATCCACTGACACACGCTCCACGCCTTGGGCTTTGCCGTAATAACTGGGCGGCATCTCCATCGACATCTGAGAGACGTTGCCGGTTTTCTTTCCAAAATTATACTCCGCGTGCTCTCCCTTAAAAATGCTGCCTCGCTGAGTCAGAACGACATGGCCTTCGGCCGTGGCCATTTTAGTGTTGGTGAACACGGTCATTTTATCGGCGGTGAGTTTTACATCTTCGTAATCAATGGAAACATTTCCGACCGCTTCTACTTTTTGGAGTTCATGAAAATATTCGACGGAATCACCATGAACTTGAATGGGAGCCCCCTCATCCGTAGCAGCCGAAAAAGCAAACGGACAAAGCGCAAGAAATGCGGCAAAAAAAGATAGGTTTAGTAAAAAACGATTGAGTTTCATTTCACCATTTTATTTACGGTTTAAGACGAGTGAAGCAGCCCCAATAATACCCGCTTCCTCTCCAAAAAAAGCAGGCACTACTTTAACAGAACGGCTGGCGACGGGGAACGATTTTTTACGGATCGTGTCTCTGACCGAGTTGAATAAAATATCCGCCTTCTCCGCAATGCCACCCCCCAGAATAATCCGCTCCGGGTTTAAAATATTCACAAGACCCGCCAGAGCGGTTCCGAGGTGGTTTCCGGTGTCGCGCCACATTGATTTTGAAAAGTGATCCCCCTTTTTAGCCGCCATCTTCACGAGATACGGGCTAAGAGCTTCGTTTTTTTCCTTTAACCAGTTCTTCAAAATAGTTTGCGCACCCGCCTCCATCCGACGCCGAACTTCCGCCACAAAATAACGCGTGCCCACATACGTTTCAATGCAACCGTGATTGCCGCAGGCACACAGAGGTCCTTTTTCGTTGATAATCAAATGCCCGATTTCTGCTGCCGAAAATTCTGGTCCGTGAAACAATTTCCCATCCAAAAGAATTCCTCCGCCAATTCCCGTTCCAAGCGTCAAAGCGATCGCCGCACGGCAATTTTTTCCGGCGCCAAAGGTAAACTCCGCAAGCGCCATGGCATTGGCGTCGTTATCCACGCGCACCAGACATTTTAATTTTTTCTCTAAGATAGTCTTAAGGGGTGTGTTCTTCCAGCCAGGGATATTTGGGAAAAAATAAACGAATCCTTTTTCAACATCGATGGGTCCCGGCGCCCCCACACCCACGCCCCCCACGACAAATCCCGCCTTCCTTGCATCGACAGAAAGCACTTTTATATTTTTAATGAGAAGTTCGATTTGCGCGTCTTTGCCGTTTACGCTATCGGTTCGAAAGGACTGTTTTAGATGAAGCCTCCCCCGTTCATCCACCACGCCCAGCTTAATGCTCCCTCCACCAATATCGACTCCGATCGCCGCTTTTTTCATAAGATTTTTCTCCTAGTAAAGATTATGCAAGCAAACTCTGTTGCGTCCCTGATTTTTAGCCTGGTACAGTGCCTCGTCAGCCGCTTCGATCAGCGCCTGCGGTTGGGAAATTTTTTTCGACATCGTGGCGCAGCCAATGCTCACTGTGGCTTTTAAATTTTCATCATACGCCTTAAAAGCATTACTCGCCACAGCCTGCCGAATGCGCTCTGCGACTAAAAAAGCGTCCGATTCATCCGTTTCAATGAGAATCACCGCAAACTCTTCCCCTCCATAACGCCCTAGCAAATCGAGTTCGCGAATATTTTTTTTAATGGTGTCCGACACTTGCCTCAACACCGCGTCTCCGATGGGGTGGCCATATTCATCGTTAAATTTTTTAAAATAATCGACGTCGATCATAAGAAAGGATAGCTTGAGGTCAAATTTTTGACTGCGGTCCACCTCTCCTTCTAAACGGTCCCACAAATAACGGCGAACAAAAGCCCCGGTAAGTCCATCGGTCATCGCAAGCGTTTGAATACTCTGATACAACTGAATTCTTTCAAACTCTGAAGCGAATCGCTGCGTGAGCACTCGAAGCAGCGCTGTCGATGCCCGCGAAACCCCAAAAACAGAAAGCACCGCAAAAACCTTTCCGTTCAGCTCTATAGGGTACGCCGCGAATGGCTTAAAATCTGGCCACAGCCTGAGCCGCGGGTCCACAGAGTCATCGCTCGTTGAAAAAATTTCAACCGCCATCCGACGGTCCAGCACGAGCTGACAAATTTTTTCTTCAAACGGCAGCACAGTTTTTTTTAATTTAGCGCGCTCGTTCAGATAAATGCTGCGGTCCCACAACCCCTTAAAGTCATCCGCCACAAGTCCCAGCGTGTCGTGCGGCTTTTGAAAACTGGATCCATCCGGATTAAAGAAAAAAAGTTTAATCTCATGGAATTCGGCGTCGTCAGAAAGCGCTTCGCAGAAAACTAAAAAGAGCTCCGGAAAATCGAGCGCCTGCGACATCTCTTTAATTTTGTCATACAGATGCGACATTTCGCTAAACCGCTTTTCGACCAACCCAACCTGGGCGGACTTCGACTCGAGTTCCTGGTTTTCGAGATCAGATTTTTCTTTTAAAAATCCAAGCTCCTCGTCAAGGAGCGCCGTTTTTGACATCGACCATTGTTTAAAGGAAGCTGCCAATTTCAGCAGAGCCCATGAGTATAGAAAGTAAAAAACGATTGAAAATGGGTCTAGCGGAAAAATGAAGGTGGCGACGATAAGGCAGATGAAAAGAAGCCCCACGCAGAAAGTTTTCATCCATTGTCGCCCATAAAGGTGAACCAGGATCACTAAAAAAAACCAGGCTCCGTTAAAGATCAGGAACTGCCACATACGCGATTTCGCCCTTTATTTTTAGCGGTGTACAAATTTTTATCAGCAGACCACACCATTTCTTCACGGGTCCGTCCCTGCGCTGGAAAAGCGGCAACCCCGATCGACACCGTGACCTTGCCCTCTAAACGCCTCAATGCAAAGCGACTTTTTTCGATGTTCGACCGGATTTTTTCGGCAATTTTCATGGCCTGGGCCTTGGTTTTTCCAGGGAGCAACACGGCAAATTCTTCCCCGCCGTAACGCGCGGCAAGGTCCACTGATTCGATATTGGTCTGAATCCTCTGGGAAATATGTCTCAAAATTACGTCGCCCGCCGCGTGGCCGTAATCGTCGTTGAAGCGTTTAAAAAAATCGATGTCGATCATGAGCAGCGAAAAAACGGATTTATTAAAATGAGAGCGCTGGACTTCTGCGGTCAATCGTTCGGAAAAATAGCGGTTGATGTATAGACCCGTCAAGCTATCGCGGATTGCAAGCTCCTGCATTCGGTCATAAAGTAAAATATTATTGAGTAGCACTGCGCCAAGACCAGCGTAAATATCTAAAAGTCGCAAATCGTCGTTCGAAAAAGCCCCCGGCTCGCGACAGGACACCCGCACCAAACCCAGTACTTTGCGTTCGCTCAAAAGAGGGCTCGCGCAAATTGAGCGATAATCAATGGCGTTCTTTGGCGCGTCCGACGGAAAACGAAAATCATTATGAGTATCAGAAACAAGTAGCCCCTGAGAGCGCTTCATCACCCACCAGTCAAAAATAGTTCCTTCTTTTTCTTCGCGGGGCTTCTCCAGTGAAGCGCAGGCAATCAAGGAAAGGTTTTGATGTTCGGTGCTCAGCAGATAGAGTGAGCAGGTTTCTGCATGCGGAATCAGCGTCTTAATTTGGGAAACGATTTTCCAGGCAATTTCGTCAAGCTTCCGAACACCTTTTAATTCTTCAGCGAGTCGGTGTAGTTGAGAAAAACGTTCCAACTTTTTTTCAAGCGACTTTTCGAGAACGACCTTTTTTTGAATTTGTCCCTGCGTCAACACCACGTCTTCGCTTAATTTTTCAATGGCGACATTTTTAACGTGCCCAATTTTTTGGATTTTATACAGATAAAAAACGGTGAAAACGAATGAGGCGCCGTAAAGAATAACCTGTAAAAAATAGGCGGGTTCCTTAGCGCCGAGACACAGGTAAACAACCAGAATGGATGACAACAAACTTAAAACTGCCGCCGTCACGGGTCCGGAGAGCGCCCAGGCTAAGAACAGAATTAGCAACGACCCCAGGAATTGGGGCGCTAAAAATTGAGAGGAGAGACCTAAATCTAATTTTAAAACCGGAAAAAAAGAAAGGAGCGCGAACGCCCAAAGAATAAAAGCCGCTATCGGAACAAAAAAAGGCGGCAAGAGTCCTCCCCTTTCTAAAGCAGGGTCTGTTCGGTGATCTTATCGAAAAAGTGAGCCTTGCTCATGTCAAACACAAGATCAAGGTCTTGATTGACTTCCGGACGAATATGGCCCGAAACGCGCGCCACAAATTGATTGGGACCTGTGCGCAAGTACAAAAATGCTTCCGCGCCCATCGGCTCAATCACTTCACAAGTCGCGCGGACTGTGTTGTCGGGTGAAGCTTCGGAGGCAAAAAGTTTGTCGTAAATATCCTCACACCGAATTCCAAATACGATCTCTTTATTTTCGTATGCCGAAATTTTTGTCACAGCCGCGTCGCTGATGCGCACACGGAAGGGTCCATTTTGGAAATAAAGTTTATTATCCATGCGAACGACCCAGCCGTTTAAAAAGTTCATCGGCGGACTCCCGATGAAACTGGCTACAAATTTATTCACCGGGCGGTCGTAAAGCGCAATAGGATCGGCCACTTGCTGAATGAGACCGTCCTTCACAACAACAATTCGGTCACCCATGGTGAGGGCCTCGGTCTGGTCATGGGTCACATAAATCATGGTCGCTTGTAAGCGCTGATGAAGTTTTTTAATCTCAGTGCGCATTTGTACGCGGAGTTTTGCATCCAAATTAGAGAGCGGTTCGTCAAACAAAAATACAAGCGGCTTGCGCACTATCGCGCGTCCCAAAGCTACGCGCTGGCGCTGACCGCCAGAAAGCTCTTTGGGTTTGCGGTGTAAGAATTTTTTAATGCCTAAAATTTCGGCGGCTTCGTTGACGCGCGTTAAAATTTCGTCCTTGGAATATTTGCGGAGCTTCAGCGCAAACGCCATGTTGTCGAACACCGTCATGTGCGGATAAAGCGCGTAGTTCTGAAATACCATCGCAATGTCGCGGTCTTTTGGAGGAACGTCGTTAACAAGCTTATTGCCGATAAAAATTTTTCCGTGAGTGATGTCTTCGAGGCCGGCGACCATTCTCAAAATCGTCGTCTTTCCGCAACCAGAAGGACCCACCAGCACCACAAACTCGCGGCGCTCGATGTTCAGACTGACATCCACTACCGCCTGCACATTCCCTGCATAAGACTTGCCTACATTCACCAAGCTAACTTGTGCCATTCGCTGTTCCTACTCTAGTTTTTTTGAAAGTAACTGATAAATTGATGGAGCGAACTCTTCAGTTGACGCCGGTGAACTATCCGGTCAATCATTCCGTGTTCCAACAGAAACTCGGATGTCTGAAAACCTTCGGGTAACTTCTGGCGAATCGTCTGTTCAATCACGCGCGGGCCCGTAAAACCAATCAGCGCTCGTGGCTCTGCAATGATCAAATCCCCGAGCGAAGCAAAGCTTGCCATCACACCTGCCATCGTCGGATTCGTTAACACCGAAATAAATAAAAGTCCCGATTCGTGAAGCTTGGCCAGCGCTTGTGACGTTTTGGCCATTTGCATCAGCGAAAACATACCTTCGTACATTCGAGCGCCGCCGCCCGAGCCTGAAACGATCACCACCGGCAATCTTTTTTCAATTGCGGTTTCGATGAGACGCGTAATCTTCTCACCCACCACCGATCCCATGGACCCCATGATAAACCGGGAGTCGGTCACGGCAAGCGCCACGGGCAATTGATGAATTTCACCTTCGCCGGTTAAAACCGCATCCGTCAAACGCGTGGCTTCGCGGTCTTCTTTGATTTTAGCTAAATAGGATTTGGGTCCGCGGAATTTGAGCGGATCGCCGGATGACAGGTCTTTATCAGATTCCTTGAATGTGCCCTCATCAATCAGTTGCATCACCCGCTCGGTAGCAGATAAGGTGAAATGCCAGTCGCACTTGGGGCAAACTTTGAAATCTTCTTCGAGGGTTTTGTTGTAAATGATTTCGGCGCATTCTTCGCACTTGGTCCAGAGACCTTCGGGGATGTCGCGGCGTTTAAGAATCCGGACTGTGTTGACCTTCAGTTTGGTATTAAAGGGCGACATATTTGGAGAATTCTAGCACAAAACTAGCGGATCTGCCAATAAAGCTTAGAAAGTTCACTAAAAGTCTTTAAAATCCTTAACACCCCTGTTGCAGTGGCCTTCCCGGCGGTTCTAGGGTAATGCGGGATGCCAATCTCCTGGATCCGGCAGCCCCTTTTCTTGAGACGGGCTAAAATCTCGGCATGGATCAGAAGATGATCACTCTTAAGCTCTAAACCCTCGATCGCTTTGCGGCGGAAAAGCTTAAACGCGCAGTCCACGTCGCGAATGGGAAGCCCAAACAGCGCCTTAGAACCTTGTGTCCATAAAAATCCATTGAGACGGCGATGAGGCTTGTCTTGGCGGCCAATTCGGTAGCCCGCCACTACATCACAACTGTCGATTTTGGAAAAAAGTTTATCGATATCCGAAAGATGGAACTGATTGTCCCCATCAGTCAAAAAAACGAGGTCCTTCTTCACGCTGGCAAGACCCGTGCGAAGAGCGGCACCGTAGCCTCGATTGGTTTCGTGCTGAACGAGTCTGACGCGCGGGTTTTTCGATTGCCACTGGCGAATAATTTCCACCGAGCGGTCCCGGCTTCCGTCGTCGACCACCACAACCTCGTAATCAATGCCGTAGTCTTCCCCGATCTTAATCGCCTGCTCAATCATCGAGCCGACATTGGCTTCTTCGTTGTAGCAGGGAAAAAATAAAGAGAGACTTGTGAGTGCGCGGGGCTTGATCACGAGCAGCATCCTCCGCTTGTTTCAAAGCGGTGAAATACAAGACCTGATAAAAGCTTCGGATAAAAATACGTCGATTTCTGCGGCATCTTAAGCCCCTTCTTTGAGGCGAGTAGCATTTGCTCAAGCGACGTCGGCCTTAAAAATAAGGCGACCTTAAAACTTCCGTCCTTGACCCGCATAACAGCATCGTTTGCATCGCGGGTAAAATCAATTTCCTGAGACTTTTCAATTTTTTTAATTCCAAAAATAGGCTCTACAATCGCGCGATGAAGCACCGCCACGTCCAGCGACTCAACGGGATTATTTTGAGGGATTTTTTTAACGAGTTCGGGTTTCAAGCTTAAAAGATAATAAGCTCCCTTGTAAAACACCCCAAAATCGTACGAAATTTTTTGAAGCTGTCCACTGTCCTTTTCGAGGACACTCAGCACTGCTTTTAGACTGCCGACTTTGCGCAGCGACCCAAGTGTTTCTAATTTCTTAAGAACATCGATTTTTTTATCATCAAACGACACAAGCCGATGTGTCGGGTAAATCGTAAAAGGGTTATTCGTGCAATCCGAAAAATACGTCATCACGAAACCTGCGGAGTGCGCTGCCCTGTCTTTTTGGGACTCCGCAAAACGGCGGTAATTGCAGGCGGTTTCAAAACGGTGGTGACCGTCGGCAATAAACATGGGCTTGGACTTCATAGCCTTTTGAATCGTTTCGACTCCCGTGTGATCCGTGAGACAAAAAAGCTCATGCCCCACCCCATCCACTTTGATACTCACGATGGGTTTTTGCCGCGTCGCTTTTAAAAGAGCCTGATAGATCGTTTTGGGTTTGTCTTCGTACAATCCCCAAATGGGACTTAAATTGGTGCGGGTTTCTTTGATAAGATTTAAGCGATCCGCTTTTGGGGCGGCCAATGTATTCTCGTGTTTCAAAACAGCTTTCTCGTCGATTTTCATCGCCGCAATAAATCCAATACGGACTTTTGTCTTTCCTTTTTCAGGGTAGCTTTGACGATAGACGTAGAACGCGGGTTCATTTTCACGAATCAGAACATTTTTCTCAATCCAATCGGACAAATAGTGACGCGCGCGGGTGTATTTATTTTCCGAAGCATTGTCGCCCGGCAAGTCTTTTCCGAGTTCCAGACGAATCACATTGTGCGGATCGTTTTTATACAAAGCTTCTTGTTCTTTTTTAGAAATGACGTCGTAAGGCGGGGCTAGAACTTTTTTAAAATCGCGAATGGTTTTGGGGTTGTAGCGGTATCCGTTAAAGGCTTTGATTTCTGGCATAAAAATAACTCCCTAAAATAACTCCGATGGTGTCGGCCAACCAATCCACGGCACTTGAATCGCGCATCGGCACAAAACTCTGATGCCATTCATCGGACGCGCCGTACAGCGCACCCAGAATCACGGCCGCCCAAAAAAGGATTTGCCGAGGCGATTTTGGGAAACTAATGCCAAGCGAATTGGACAACAAAATCCCAAAGAGCGCATATTCTACACCATGAATTAGGAAGTCAATATGATATTTTTCAAGCGGCCCCAAAAAAGGAGCTGGGTGAGATTCAGATGAGAGATAAAAAATAAGCCCCGCGTAACCGAGCGTTCCGGTCCACGCAAGAATCGCCTTCACCTTACGCTTTTTTGTCACTTTTTCCTGAACTGGGAGAGTCGCTGGCAGACTTTGAGGGGGATGATTTTTTATAATCGGTTTGGTAAAAACCGGTGCCCTTAAAAATAAGTCCGGCGCCGCTTGAGATGAGGCGTTCGGGCTTGGCCTTCTTGCATAGTAAACACTTCGCCAAAGGCTCATCTTTCATCCCCTGGAGATGATCAAATTTCTTTTTACACTTGGGACAATAATATTCGTAGGTTGGCATTTTATTTAAACAATTCCTTCATTTTTTGCATAAAACTGGCTGAAGCCGGATTTACTTTTTCGCCCGAAAGCTCAGCAAATTCTTTGAGTAAAGCCTTTTGCTTGTCCGACAAATGAGCGGGCGTTTCCACAAACACGCGCACCTCTTCATCCCCAAGACCCTGGCCGCGCAGCGACGCTATTCCTTTGCCTTTTAGCTTAAACGATTTTCCGCTTTGAGTCCCGGCTGGAATCTTAAGCGTAGTCTTACCCGTCAGTGTCGGCACTTCGATTTCAGCGCCGAGTGCGGCTTGCACAAAACTCACCGGCACGTCACACAAAATATTATTTTCTTCACGGGTAAAAATAGCATGAGGCTTCACGTGAACTTCGACGAGTAAGTCTCCGCGTGGGCCGCCACGAAACCCGGCCTCACCCTCTCCCGGCACGCGCATGCGAAGACCATTTTCGATGCCAGGCGGAATTTTCAAATGTATTTTACGAGTTTGCACCACGCGACCTGCACCCCGGCAATCTCCGCAGGGCGACTCCACGAAACTTCCTTCACCGCGACACTTCGGACAAGTTCTCGAAATACTAAAAAATCCGCTCGATGCCAACACCTGACCTTGACCGTGGCAGGTTGAGCAAGTTTTACGGCTCGTTCCGGGTTTTGCGCCATCCCCTTTACAGGTAATACATGCTTCCTCGCGGCGAACCTGCACATCTTTTTCGGTTCCAAACGCCGATTCTTCAAAACTAATTTCGACCGTGTCTTCTAAATCATGCCCGCGTGCGGCGCGCTGACGCCCGCGACCGGTCGCTTGACCAAAAAATCCTTCAAAAATATCTTCGAACATATCCGAAAAACCAGCCTGTGAAAATCCACCGGAGAATCCGCCGTTGGCGTTTAATCCTTCGTGTCCGTACTGGTCATAAATTTGGCGCTTCTGCGGGTCAGTTAAAACTTGGTAGGCTTCGGTCGCTTCTTTAAATTTTTCCTCGGCTTTTTTGTCGCCGGGGTTGCGGTCAGGGTGATGCTTCATCGCACTTTGCCGGTATGCTTTTTTAAGCTCCTCAGCATTCGCGTTTTTTGCAACACCTAGAATGTCGTAGTAGTCGTTTTTGGTGGGCATAAAGCTTCTGAATTAGCCCTTAAAGAGACTTGTCACGTGATCAGCGCTTACATAATCCGAGGACTTGCCTTCTTTAAGGCGCTGGATATAACCAATGTCCTTCAAGTCTTCTACTTTTTCTGCGATCAACTCTTTGATGCAGACAGAAAAATCCGTGTGATAGTAATTAAGAATCTTTTTAAGCATCGACTCTTCCTGCTTGTTAAACCGCACCGTTTTAACACTCATGGCTTGTAGATCTCCCCTCTAACACCTATATCTTCAACGTAAACGTGATGATCGTCCATGTGAAAAAGCGCCCGGTAATCTCGAATGCGAAGCCTGTAATAAACGTAAGGCCCTTTGTTCGTTAGCTTTTTAATGTCAAACAGTCTAAAATTTCCGCTTCTCGCGAAACTATCAAAGGCATCTCTAAAATCAATCCAGATTTCCTTGGGCAGCCTATTTTTGTCAACCCTTTTGAGCACCCGCTTACCATAAACGACTTTCATGGACAAATTGTATTACATTGTATTCTTTTTGTCAATGCCTGAGACTCAACCATCCCTTTTTATGCTAAAAAGTTAGCGGTGGATTCCTAAAAGATTATTTCTGAGTTTCTGGCTTATGGAATGCTCGGATAGCCAGACCCCAAAATAAGCCGACGCAAAATCTGCGCCGTCTATTTCGACCTGCAAGCGGCCATTGTAATAAAGAGATGTCTTTCCGCTCATATAGACAAGCTCGTAAACGTCTCCCTTTTTTAAGTCGGTGTACCGCTCATGCAGCCGGTCCATCCGCTCTTTTAAAATACTAAAATCGGCCGTAGGGTTATTGCGAATATTTTTTTCAGCAGCCTCAATAAGAGCTTTTTTGGGAATGTCGCGAAGATAGCGGATCACAAGGCGCTTGGGTGCATCCATCAGCGCTTGACGTGAATCGCGGACCTTAGGATCAAGATAGAACTTCGCTGTGTATAGCTTGAATCCGAAATAACGAAAAGTCCCCTCCCCAACGAATTTTAATGTCTGGGGAATAGCGCCCTCGGCGTGTAAGTTAGAGCTCTGCGCTGAAAAATAACCCAAAAAAATAAGCGGTGCGAGCCAAATCAACAGTTTCTTAATTTTTTCCATGGTCCACCCCTTCACCGATTGAGCCACCAGATCGCAAAATTAAGGTAAGCTGCGAAGTCCAAAGAACAAAAAGGACCATGCTCCGTTAAGAATGAAAAGAGCTATATCGGCTGAAACAACAACACCCCGCTCCCAAGCCGGGAACGGGGTGTTTTTAAACCACTTGGACAAGATCCTTCGCTGCGCTCAGGATGACGGTCGCGTTACTTATCGTCCTCAACCTTATACTCGGCATCGACAACATCTTCTTTTTTCTCGCCGGCCGATTTTGCGCCTTCGCCCTCGGCTTTACCCTTGGCGGCCGCTTGTTTGTACATTTCCTCGGCCATTTTGTGAGAAGCTTGCGTAAGTTCTTCTTCGGCTTTCTTAAGAACCGCAGCGTCCTTAGAAGACAATGCTTCTTTGGCAGCGCCGAGCGCTTTTTGAACTTTCTCGCGGTCTTCGCTTGAGATCTTGTCGCCGACTTCGTTTAAAGATTTCTCAGTGGAGTACACCAAGGAATCCAAACGATTGTGCGCTTCAACCGCTTCACGTTTTTTCTTATCTTCTTCGGAATGAGCAGCCGCTTCTTTCGTCATCTTCTCAACTTCTTCTTTGCTGAGACCCGATGAGCTTTCGATGCGGATTTTCTGCTCTTTGCCGGTGCCCAAATCTTTCGCAGACACGTGCACAATGCCGTTGGCGTCAATGTCGAACGTCACTTCAATCTGCGGCACGCCGCGCGGAGCGGCGGGAATGCCAATCAGATCAAATCGCCCGAGCGTGCGGTTTCCTTCGGCCATTTCGCGTTCGCCTTGAAGCACGTGTATCGAAACTGCGGTCTGGCTATCAGCCGCCGTCGAAAACACCTGGCTTTTTTTCGTTGGGATCGTCGTGTTGCGTTCGATAAGCCGCGTGGAAACTCCACCCAGCGTTTCGATACCAAGCGACAACGGAGTAACGTCTAAGAGAAGCACGTCCTTCACATCACCCACGAGCACGCCACCCTGAATAGCTGCGCCAATCGCAACGACTTCGTCCGGATTCACGCCCTTATGAGGTTCTTTCTTGAAAAGTGCTTTCACAATTTCTTGAACCTTGGGCATGCGGGTTTGTCCGCCGACCAAAACAACTTCGTCGATTTCTTCAGCCGTCAGTTTCGCATCGGCTAGTGCCTTTTTGCAAGGCGCCATCGTGCGCTGAACAAGATCGTCAGTTAACTGCTCTAGCTTCGAGCGCGTCAAACTAATCGTCAAGTGCTTAGGTCCCGATTGATCGGCCGTGATAAATGGCAAATTAATTTCGGTTTGCGCGTTGGATGACAACTCGCACTTGGCTTTTTCCGCGGCTTCTTTTAAGCGCTGAAGCGCCATGCGGTCTTTGCGCAAATCAATGCCTTCTTGTTTTTTAAATTCGTCAGCGAGCCAATCAATAACTTTTTGGTCAAAGTCGTCTCCGCCCAAATGCGTATCGCCATTGGTGGACTTCACCTCAAACACGCCGTCACCGATTTCAAGAATGGAAATATCAAATGTTCCACCCCCGAGATCATAAACCGCGATTTTTTCGTTCTTCTTTTTATCAAGACCGTACGCGAGAGCTGCAGCCGTCGGTTCGTTGATAATGCGAAGCACTTCCAAACCCGCGATTTTTCCGGCATCTTTAGTGGCTTGGCGCTGAGCGTCATTAAAATACGCTGGCACCGTGATCACGGCCTTCGTGACTTTCTGACCCAAATAATCTTCGGCGGTTTGTTTCATTTTTTGCAAGATAATCGCCGACACTTCCGGGGGCGTGTGCTCTTTGCCTTGAACCTTCACGCGAACATCTCCGCCGGAGCCTTCCACCACTTTGTACGGAACGAGTTTTTCCTCGTCCAATACTTCGTTGTGGTGACGACCCATGAAGCGCTTGATCGAAAATACGGTATTTTCAGGATTCGTGATCGCCTGACGCTTGGCTGGCTGACCCACTAAACGCTCGCCCGATTTTGTAAAACCAACCACGGACGGGGTTGTGCGCACGCCTTCGGCATTTGCAATCACCACCGGTTCTCCGCCCTGCATGATGGCCACGCAGGAATTCGTCGTTCCTAGATCAATCCCAATTACTTTATCTTGTGCCATTTTTGGCCTCCTTAAATTTTTTGCGCCACTCGGACGCGGCTTGGCCGAATTAAGCGGCCGTTTAACGTGTAACCTTTTTGAACTTCATCCACTATCGAACCTTCTTTAATTTTATCGGTCGGCTCAACCGCAGCAACAGCTTCGTGCCATTGCGGGTCAAAATGTTCGCCGGCCGTCTTAATCACTTCCACTCCGTGCTGTTCTAAAACTTTATGAAGCTCGTTTTGCGCAATCGTAAGACCGTCTTTTACTTTTTTGGGGTCATGTCCGCCATCAAAATAGCCCATCGCCCGGTCAAAATTGTCGACGGCATTTAAAATTTCCGTCAGAACCCGTTCGTTGGCGTACCGGATCGCGTCTATTTTGTCGCGCTCTAAACGCTTCTTGGTATTCTCAAAATCTGCTCGAAGTCTCAACATCTCTTCCCGGACCTCTTTAATCTTTTCAGTCTCGAGCTCCTGAGGAGTCGGTGTTGGCTGCTCAACTTCATTTTTTTCTTCTTCATGCTTTTTTGACATTAAAATCTCCGCATCATTTCAGTCACGGTGTCCGCCACATAATCCACCACCGAAACCGCCTTTTGGTAGCGCATGCGCGTCGGCCCTACCACCGCTACCCCGCCAATCGTAACGCCGCCCATGCTGCAATCTTTCATCACCAAACTCACATCCCCGAGCTCATCGACGGAGTTCTCTTCGCCAATATGCACACGGACTCCGGTTTGCTCGCCTTGCAAGTCGCGGTCTAAAATTTCAAGTAAATGTTCTTTCTCGTCAAACTCTTGAAGCAAAATTCTCATCTTGGCCGCATCACGAAACTCCGGCTGTTCGAATATTCTAAAAATACCCTCAATCAAAATACCGGGCTCTTCTTCAAAGTAATCCATCAAATGCTGGGCTTGCGCCAACTGCTCAAGCATTTGTGAAAGAACCGACGCGCGGCGAAGCTCCTTCAGATAGACGATGGCCGCATTCGCCGTTAACGTGGATACTACTTTTGAAATTTTGTGCGTGAGCCCCTCTAGACTACGAACACTGGAAAGTTCTTTTTCAATCCACTGTTTTTCTTCATCCGTCAAACCTTCGGGTTCCATCAGCCGGTCCACAAAGTAGCGGTAACCACGGTCGGTTGGGATACGCCCCGCCGACGTGTGTGGCTGGCGAATCAAACCTTCATCTTCCAGATCGGCCATCACATTTCGAATAGAGGCCGGGGATAAACTCACCCCACGACCCTTCGAAATGGTTCTTGAACCAACCGGCTCAGCCGTTTCGACATAGGAATGAACTATAATCCCAAAAATTTTATCTTTTCTGGAATCCAGCTCGCTCTGCGGCATTGTTTCTCCTCTTAAAAAACGTCTTTTTTGATTACTAGCACTCTAACTTAATGAGTGCCAACTAGTAGTCTAGCATTATTTCTTTTTTTGTCAATACTCCACAAACGTCATCCTGAGCGTAGCGAAGGATCCTGTCTGCATGGGTCGCCTAGAAAAGATCCTTCGGCAAAAAAACGCCTCAGGACGACGATCTTGAAGCAACTAGTTTAAAGCTTCTCGAAAATTGTCAGCGATTTGCTCAGAGCTGTATTTTCCCGAAATTCGAGGTATTTCAGGTGTGGGAAGGTGGTTGATTTTAACCCTCAGAAAGGATGGGCCTGGCGTGGTGAGCAATTTTTGAAGGCTCGCTTCAAGCTCCGCTTCGTTCTGAGCCTCTAAAGTTAACTTATAACCCGCGGCCTGAGCCATCACCTTTAAATCCGTTGTGCCAGAAGTCGTGTCTTGGTCCCCTGTCGTTTCATAAGATTCATTATCCAAAACAATGTGTGTCAGATTTTTGGGTTTATAGTGACCGATGGTTGATAGAATTCCTAAATGCATTAAAATTGCCCCGTCGCCGTCTAAAATCACCACTCGTTCGTTTGGCTTGGCGAGTGCTACTCCTAGTCCAATCGACGCCGCGTGGCCCATCGACCCCTGCATGTAAAAATTCCGTGGGCGATCCGCTTCGCTAAAAAGTTCCCGAGAGGGTTTTCCGGTGGTGGCAATCACCGCTTCATTATTTTTAAAGTGTTTAGCGATGATTCGAATCGCATCGATGCGTTTTAAAGGATATGCGGAAGCAACCGGTGTGCGTCCATACTCTTCGAGCGTATCCTTTTTGACAAAGAAAAAAAATGGGAGCTTGTTTTTTTGGATCCACTCCGCAGCCTCGTCAAGCGCTGCGCCAAAGGCCGCTGCGTCAAGCGGCATATCGCGGTGCTTTACTCCCATGGCATCAAGCACGGGTCCCATCGTCTTTCCGATGATCTCATGCTGAGGCTCGTCCTTCACGCCGTAAGCTCTGCCACTCATAAAAATAAGCACGGGGATTTTGTAAATCATATTGAGTGAGGTGAGCGGATTCACAAGATTGCCAAATCCGGAATTTTGAATCATCACTACCGTTGGACTTCCGGCCATCGCGGCACCCGACGCGAGTGCTAACGCTGAGCCCTCATTCGGAACAATGGTGTAGCGTAAATCCCGATCGTCAATGACGCGATTAATGGCCGCCTGAAAAAAAGAACACGGGACTCCCGTGAAATTTTTGTAGTTGCGCTTTTTTAAGGCCGAGACAAAATCATCCGGCGAGATCATTTTTTGGTGTTTTGAAGAAAGTAAGAATCGACGCGGCGGTAATCTTCTTCGGAATGAATTTCGGACCAACCGTGCTCAATTTCCATGCCGCGCACTTCCACGCCCTGGTCGATGGCAGCCTGAACCCACTCGTTCACGTCTATGTCTTTTTTCCAGAGCTTTGAAAGCGCCTCAATCCCTTTTTCTTTCACAAGCAGCAATCCAATGAATTCATGTGTCGCTTTGGATTTGTCGAGTTGTTGGCCAACTTTAAGAATGGGTTTAAAAATATTGGCATCGAGCCTGCGCGAGGTTGCCGCCTGTGCCGGCTCACTGACTTGAACCAAGTCTAACTTCTTATCGCGCGCTGGAAGCGTCTTGTAAGCGCGGTCGATTACGAGCGTCACGGGATACGGACTGTCCAGAAGGTATTCCACGATCTGCTGATCGAAAATAATATCCGAGTATGAGATAAGGCAGTTTTTCTTAAGGAAATCCTTGGCGAGCATAATCGTTCCGACATTGCGCGTAGACGCGTAGTCTGCATTTTGGCGGATTTGCGCTTCAACTTTAATTTGGTCAAAGTGCTTCCCGCCGATCACGCAAACATCTTTGACTCCCGCGGCGCGAAGGATACCAACCTGGCGTTCGATCAGCGGCTTTCCCCCGACCAAAAGCATCGAAATGGGTTTTCCGTTTAAAATATTTTTAAGTCCGGCTTGCGATTCATGATCACCGGCCGCCGGAATAATCGCTTCAATGGATTCACGACGATCAAATTTCTTTTCATCCTCTTTTAAATTAAACATTCCTTGCAGTTCAAAAATTTCTTTCATCGAGGCAATTTTGTTTTCAACGGTGGCCGTTGATTTTTCCTGGGCAATCGCCTTAAACGTTTCATCCATGGCCTTCACCGAAGCGCGTAAACCTTGATTCGCGTAAATCACCATCTTGAAACGGTTTTGGGCAAGCACGTCGCTCGTGACATTCGGAAACATCGTCGGGATCACAACGAGCGGGATATTTCCATTCCACTTCTTAGAAAATTCAAACACTTCGTCGGGCGTGGACTGCTTCGAGTGAATCACAATTCCATCCGCCCCCGCTTCCGAATACGCGTACGCGCGGCGAAGCGCTTCTTCCATGCCCCATCCGGCGATCAGCGCCTCAACACGGGCAAACACCATAAAATCGGGATTAGCCTGGGCGGTCTTCGCGGCCTCAATTTTTCCCATGAACTCTTCAATCGACGCGAGCTCCTGACGTCCCGGGATAAAACTATTCACCTTTGGAAAAAGTTTGTCTTCAATCACGACAGCAGCAATCCCCGCAGCCTCGTATTTCTTCACCATGTGAATCACGTTGGAAGCATTGCCATAACCCGTGTCGCAGTCGCAAACCACCGGCAAATGCGTGGCTCCATTAATAGATGAGGCAACTAAAAGATTATCGGTCATAGTGAGAATATTCGCGTCCGGCACGCCATGCGAGGCCGAAATTTCAAGGCCGCTCGCCCACACGCCGTCAAAGCCGTGGCGCTCAATGAGCTGCGCGCCGAGTGCGTGATGCGCACCGACAATGCGTAAAATGGACTTAGTTTGAAAACTTTGGCGAAGGTTTTTAGATTTATTCTGCATAATTAAACGGCTCGTATTTTACCACAGACCCATCGGAGATCAATTGAACAGCACCCTTTTCATCGGTGCGCAAAACCTGACTTCCCGGGAGCGCTCCTAAAACCGAAAGCGCTGCTAAATTGGGATGATGGTATCGATTGCGCTCGCCAACACTCACCGTGCTGACTAGCGGATGCACTGCCTGAACAAACCGAACTCCAAAATCTTTTAGCTTTGCTCCGTGATGCGGCGCTTTCAATACCTCAGCGCTCAATTCCGTTTTGGACTCAAGTATCGATCGCATAGCCTCTTCTTCAATATCACCCGTCAGAAGAAAATCGGTGTCCCCATAACTCAATTTCAAAACCACAGAATCATTGTTCACATTTTTTGCATGAATTTTAGGCTGCGGGTTAAACACAAGAATAGAAATATCTTTAAACCCATTTATTTTTTCCCCGGCAAAAACAGAGTGCCGCTCGGCGCCTTCTTCCGCGATGAGTTTATTCACGCGCTCGTAAAGCTCGGAGGGGTAATCGGACCCGCCGTCGATTACCGCACGAATTTTAAATTCCTTAAGGATAGTTTCCATTCCTCCAATGTGATCCGCTTGTGGATGGCTCATCACAAGCGCATCAATGTCGCGAATTCCTTTCAATCTTAAAAAAGGTGTGACCGCAAGCCTCCCTTGATCGGGGTCAGGACCCATTCCCGCATCGACAAGCATATTTCCCCCATTGGGGAACTCCAAAAATGTGGCGTCTCCCTGCCCCACGTCGATGGCCGTCATCCGGAAAGAGCGCCCAAAATGACGCGTCACCTCTTGAACCATAAATACATTTGCACAAAAAAGAATCAGGATGATCGCGCGAGCAATTCGATTCTCTATATGCTTTGTCACGACAATAAAAATGATCCCGACACAAAGAATCGCCCACAGAGCCCAATTTAATTTTCCGGAAATAAAATATGCTCCGGGACAATTTTCAAGCACAACCAGCGCCTTAACGAGAAGGCTCATCAGCACTTTTGAAGCGAGCGGGAGAAACATCAAAAACTTGGGCACCCAAGCAAGCGTTAAAAAATAAATAAATCCGAGCAAAAACAGTAGAAACGAAATAGGAACCACGACGAGATTCGCTAAAAGCGAGGATGGGCTCACGATATAAAAATTTTGCACCGTCACCGGAAGCGTTGCGATTTGACACACAAACGAAAGCCAGAATAATTCTTTGAGATAACTTCCGGACTTCTCAAATAAATTTAACTTTTCCCCAGGCAAGAGCCTAACAGGCGCGGTGAATCTCGGTAGAATAACGGCGATTGCGAATACCGCAAGAAAGGAAAGCTGAAAACCCACATCAAAAACCTGTCTTGAGTTCACTGCCAAGATAACGAGCGCGGCGAGCCCGAGCGAATTTAAAAGATCGGCCCGCCTTCCGAGTAACTTTGAAAAAATAAGCACCGAGGCCATCACCGATGCGCGGATCACCGGTGCTTGAAAACCCACGATGAGACAATAAAACCAAACCGCAAAGAGAACTATCCAGAGTCTTGCGTAAATGTGAACCGGAAAGGGTTTGAGCATCCACAGCACAGCGAACACCAAAAACCCTACGTTGAATCCACTCACCGACAAAATATGTAAAGTGCCCGTCTTCATAAAAAGATCACTCAAGGACTCTTCTAGCCCGCTTCTCTCACCCAAAAGGAGCGCATTTAAAAATGCTGCTTCGTCTTTTGGAAAATTCCGCTTTAGACTTTGAGAAAATTTCTCTCGAAGCGCTAGCGCTTTTTCACGAAGCCAAAAACCCTTGTGACGCGCCAAGATTTTAGATTGAACATTTTTTTCACCGAAAAAGATCCAGCTCACTCCGTTATTGGAAAGATACGCCCTATAATTGAACCCACCGGGGTTTCGCTGACCCCTCGGCACTTGAATTGAGCCGAGCGCCGCGATTTGATCACCATAAGAAAAGCTTTCTTTTTGATTCTTCAAAAAAACTTTAACGCGGCCCCTTGGATTTGCAGACTCTAAAACAAAAGAAACCTTTTGTTCACCGTAGCGGCTTCTCTCGCGCTCAACCTCTGAAACAATTTTCCCCGCAAGGTAAAATTTTTCAGCATTGGCAATCGGCACGAGTCGACTAGGGATAAAAGCGTGGAAAGACGCAGCGCTGATTGCGCAAATAATGGCCATATAAAACAGCGGACGCGCTGAAAAGGATTCAAACAGAATGGATTTGAGGCGGGACAATGTGAAGCTCCACTCGGTCGCGACAGTTGAGATAAAAATTAAGTACGGCGAGCACTAAGAAAACTAACAGTAGGGCGCTAATGACTCGTCGCTCGATCATGTTTAGCCTATTTGTTGCTATCTGAGTTGACGGGTCCTGCCGGCGGTTGCCCAGCCCGTGCTCGGCGTCCTGCGGCAGCCTGCGCGCGGATCTGGGCGCCCACCGCCGTCACCCGTAAACTCAGCTAGCGGCGATGGTATAAATTTTCTTCGGGACGTATTTTTTTTGGGAAATTTTTTTGCCGTCAATCGCAGCGATCACTTTTTCGTCTTTGAAGGCCTGCGCCTCCACTTCGACTTCGGTAGCAGTCGCCGCAATCGTGAGTTTGGATTTCACTTTGCCGTTAACCATGACGGGAATTTCAAGCGTATCGTCTTCGAGATATTTGGCATCAACCATCGGCCATGCTTCGTGGGACAACGACTTTTGGTGGCCCATTTTTTCCCAAAGTTCCTCGGCTAGATGCGGTGCGTAGGGCGCAAGCGCCAAAACAAACATTTCTAAAACTTTTTTGGAGTGATCCGCTTGGGATGATTCCTCATTTATAAACATCATCATCTGAGAAATCCCGGTGTTGAATGAGAGAGATTCAATGTCATCCCCCACTTTTTTGACCATGCGGTTTATCCGTTTTAATTCTTCAATGGTCGGCTCGCGGTCCACAATGTTCGCATGTAAGTTTCCGTTTTGATCGATAAAAAGTCTCCACGCGCGTGACAAGAAGCGGTAAACCCCTTCCACCCCCTTCATGGACCAGGATTTCATTTGCGTGAGCGGCCCCATAAACATTTCGTATAGCCGCATGCTGTCCGCACCAAAACTTTCCACCACAACGTCGGGGTTAATCACATTGCCTCGGGACTTCGACATTTTCTGTCCGTCTTCGCCTAAAATCATTCCCTGGTTTACGAGTTTCATAAATGGTTCTTTGGCGGACACAAGACCCAAATCAAAAAGCACTTTGTGCCAAAAGCGTGAGTAAAGTAAATGGAGTACCGCGTGCTCGGCGCCGCCCACATACAAGTCAACGGGCATCCAGTATTTTTCTTTGGAGGGGTCGATAAACTTTTCTTTGTTCTTAGGATCCATGTAACGCAAATAGTACCAGCACGAACCCGCCCACTGTGGCATGGTGTTGGTTTCGCGTTTGGCTGGACCGTGGCACTCCGGGCATTTGGCGTTCACCCATTCGGCGGCTTTGGCCAGCGGTGGCTCTGCGTTTCCCGAAGGCTTAAAATCCGTCATCTCGGGAAGCCGTAAAGGCAGTTCATTTTCAGGAACGCGAACTTCGCCGCATTTGGCGCAGTGAATAATCGGAATGGGCTCGCCCCAATACCGCTGGCGCGAAAAAAGCCAGTCGCGGAGCTTGTAATTCACAGTGGCTTTACCCAAATTTTTCTCTTCAAGCCACTTTGCAATTTTCTTTTTGGCTTCTGCGGTTGGGAGACCGTCAAGGAAGCCGCTGTTGATATTGATGCCATCATCAGTGAATGCTTGAGATTGCTTCGCTTCGCTCGCAATGACGTCATTGCGAGGAGTCGAAGACGACGAAGCAATCTCGTTCTTTCTGATAACTTCAACAATCTTAAGATTAAACTTTTTCGCAAATTCAAAATCGCGTTCATCGTGCGCCGGAACCGCCATAATCGCACCGGTGCCGTAACTTGCGAGCACATAGTCTGCAATCCACACCGGAATTTTTTCGCCATTGACGGGATTTACGGCAAAAGCTCCCGTAAAAACACCGGTCTTATCTTTGGAAAGCTCCGTCCGCTCAAGCTCGCTCTTGGAAGACGCCTTCTTTTGGTATTCTTCAACCGCTTTATTTTGTTCGGGTGTTGTGATTTTTAAAACCAACGCGTGTTCGGGAGAAAGCACCATGTAAGTTGCGCCAAACAAGGTATCGGGCCGCGTGGTAAACACCGTCACCGCGTGAGTTCCAATTTGAAACGTGACGTGCGCGCCTTCGCTTCGCCCAATCCAATTTCTTTGCATTTCCTTAATGGATTCGGGCCAATCTACAAGCGACAAGTCTTCTAAAAGCCGGTCGGCATATCTTGTGATTCGAAGCATCCACTGGCGCATATTTTTACGCACCACCGGGTGATTGCCACGCTCCGATTTTCCGTCGACAACTTCTTCGTTGGCGAGCACGCATCCCAAAGCGTCGCACCACCACACCGGCACTTCGGCGACATAGGCCAAACCTTTTTCGTGAAGCTTTAAAAATATCCACTGTGTCCAGCGCACGTAGTCGGGATCGGTGGTGTCGACTTCACGATCCCAGTCGTAGCTAAGACCTAGAGACTGAATTTGTTTTCGGAAGGTATTGATATTTTTCTGAGTGGTAATTGACGGATGCGTGCCCGTTTCGATGGCGTACTGTTCAGCCGGAAGCCCGAATGCATCCCAACCCATGGGGTGCAGCACATTAAATCCGCGCATGCGTTTGTAGCGCGAAAAAATATCCGTCGCGGTGTAGCCTTCCGGGTGACCGACGTGCAAGCCTGAACCCGAGGGGTACGGAAACATATCGAGCACATAAAGCTTCTTTTTATCCCCCGCCTCTGCAGGCTCTAAGGATTTAAAAGTTTTGTGCTCGAGCCAGTGTTTCTGCCACTTGGTTTCGATCGTTGAGAAGGGGTAAAGGGTTTCTGCCATGAGATTTTTTACCGAAGGTGGGACTCGAACCCACAACCCCGTAAGGGGATCGGTTTTTGAGACCGACGCGTATGCCAGTTCCGCCACTTCGGCTAGATAAAAAAATTGGTGGACCTGAGCGGGATCGAACCGCTTACCTCCTCAATGCCATTGAGGCGCTCTACCAGGTGAGCTACAGGCCCAATAAAATTAATGCCGTTAAGAGCCAACGAATATAACACACTTCCAAATTGAATTCAAAAGCGATAAAAACTAGTGGGCACCGACCAAGCCGCCGATGAGAAGGATGGAAACAGCCCCCGCCGAGGCCGCGATAACCGTGGACCGAGGATGATGTTTAAACACTTCACTGAGTAGCGCGTGAATCACGAGAAAAATAAACCCTCCCCCCACGTGGCCCAGCACCCAAGCGGCCCATTGCGTGGAAGCGGGAACCCAAAAGAAACCTGCGAAGCCACCCGCAAACGTCGTTATTCCTTCGAGTAGCGCTGTTATGCCAAAGGCCTTGAGCCGGCTGTAGCCCGAACCGCGTGCGATTAAAGTCAGCGCCATTCCTTCGGGAATTTTGTGGAATAAAACTGCTGCAAAAAGTTGAACACTCACCGATGACGCCGCTGACAGTGAGCTGTAAATAGCTAGGCCATCCATAAAACTGTGAATCGAAAGCGCCACAATCATTGTGATGGTAACGGCTTTAAAATCAACCTCAGTGTGCGTGGCCGCACACGCCGGGCAAATGTGTGACACAAATCGCGTCACCACCCAAAATAAAGCGTAGCCTGAAAGAATACTAAAAAGCGCCTGTACCGCTCCAAGCGACGCGAACGTTTCAGGAACGATGTCAAATAGACTGACTGCTAAAAGCGAACCGGCCGCAAAGGAAATTAGAATACACAGCGTGCGGTGGCCAATTTTTTTAAAACTAACGGCGGCCAACGCTCCAAGGCAAGCCCCTAAAACGGCCACGCCTTGGCGCACCGGCATTACAAATGAAGGATCTATCAATTTTTAAAAGAGATCAGCTATTGTACTTGCGAGACTTTACGGTCTTTTCGGCGCGGAGCCAGTCTTCTTTATCAAAACCATCCAAATAGCCGCGTTCGACGTAAAATTGGTAGGCTAGTCTTTCAATTTCTTGTTGATCAGAGCCTGATTTCTTTGGAGCGCTTGCTTTTTTGGTCTGTGTAGTTGCGATTTTAGCCATGGCGTTGATCCTCCTGTTTCATTCTGGCAAATGCCTCTGTAAAAATCAAGTGTTAACGGGGATTGGCAGCGCTCTCGAACACGCCCTCAAGCTGAGTCTGCATTTGAGTAAGCTTGCCCTCAGAAAAAGAAAGCGCTGAAATATCGTTTAAGCGTGAAAAATAAAGAATTCCCTTGGACGGGTTTTTCCCGTAAAGCTTTGAAAAAACGAGCCCATAGAGCGACAGCTGCAACGCATACTTAGCAGCGGTCGACTCTTTTTCTTCAGGGTCAATGGCGTTGGTTTTGTAATCCACAATCACCCATTCTTTTTTGGCGTTCTGAAACACCAGATCAATTTGACCCTTCAACAAGCCGCGCTTTGTTTTGTACAAAAATGGCAATTCCGGAAAAACAGATTTCGAAGCGCGTATTTCTTTAGCGAGATCAGATCGCCAAAAGTTGATCACGCTTTGGTTAAATTCCGCCCGGTCTTCTTTTGAGAATTTAAGCGTAAATGAATTTAGGAATTTCTTTGAAACGGTTTTTGAGCGCCGTGTCACCAAAATTTCGAGCGCTTTGTGATAAAGCGTTCCAAATTCGTTTCGGGGCAAAAGCTGTTCGTCCGGATCAAAATCATGAAGCGGCTCTTCCTGCTTAAAGTCCTGTGAACGTTCGGCATCCGGCGCTTGCATCGACAAAATATCCGACACCGACAAGTCCCGGACCTGATCGTAAGGTTTTTCCGGCAAAGCGATGCGCGCTTCAATGTCCTTTGGAATTTTGGGAGCCTGACTTCGAGCTTTTTCTGTGGGACGCTCTGCCGAAACTGAAAAGTCCGCCTCGACTGGCGTTAAATGGGCTGCTGCAAAGGAGGCGGGTATTCCATCGGCCCCCAACAAAACATTCATCCACGAACCTTCCTCACCCTCCGCGCCCGAAAGAATGAGCTGATCTTTGGCTCGCGTCAGCGCCACATAAAGCGCGCGCTTCTGCTCCTGACTGTCCTCAGATTTTATTTTAGCGGTGATCTCCTCATAAAGCGGCTCACCCTTCACTCCAAACCCGAGCGTCTCGTCCCACACAAAATTTCCAAACCGGCTTTTTCGTTCGCCCGCTCCCATATCCGCCACGATCACGCAAGGAAATTCAAGGCCCTTTGCCGCGTGCACTGTTGAAAGAGTGACCACGTCCGCATTTTCAGGCTGAATATTCGCCTGCGATAGTTGAGTTTCATTTGACGCAAGCGATCCGATCATTTTTAGAAATTCATCCACAAAGCTTTGGCCCAACTCGACAAATTTCCAGACATTGGCAAATTTTTGATGCCCATCTTCAAAGCGCAGCGTTGTCTCAAGATAACCTGACGCTTTTAAGATGCCGTTTAAAATATCAGAAACTTTTTTTTCGTTTTTAAGACTCCTAGCGTCAGTGAGCCATGTTTTAAATTTCGAAATTTTATCCGCGTCCTCCGGAAGCATTCGACTGGCATAACTCCCTGCTTCTATGGCACCCCAAAGCGGACGCTTGGAGTCCTTGGATTTGGCTTCCTGGGCAAGCCAATACAAAGCATCCTCGCCAATACCCACCAGCGGCGATCGCAAAACCGCGGCTAGACTCAAGTCATCCTCAGGACGGCCGAGCAAGGTTAAAACACAGATCAAATCCCGGACCTCCGGTCGCTCGAGAAATCCTTCGCTACGCGCAGCGCTATACGGAATTTGAGCTTGGGCCAACTCTCTTTCGTAAAGACGCAGAGCAGTGGTCGAACGAAACAGCATGGCAATGTCTTTAAATTTATATTTTTTTTCAACACGAACAAGCCTGTGAATCCTCTCGGCAAGCGTGCGCGCCTCAACAATTCTCAAATCTTCAAGCGTCAACCCTGAACCCTTTTCCCTCTTTAAAATGAGAAGTTCCAAAACCGGTGATTCCGACTTTTGAGCGGCTCGCTTCGCCACGAGCGGACGATAATTTTTTGATGAAAAAAGATTTCCCGACGCCCAATTGATAAAATCTAAAATTTCCTCTCTCGAGCGGTAGTTGTCATTGAGGCTCATTTGCTGCCCAAGCGACATGGATTCAAAAATTTGAGGATCCGCATAACGAAACCGGTAAATCGACTGACGCGGATCTCCCACCACAAACAGATTTGCTTCGCGTTTAAGCCTGCGGATAATGGCCGCCTGCAGAGGGCTTGTGTCTTGAAATTCATCCACAAAAATGGCCGTGTACCGCTCTTGCAAAGCGTTTCGCACCGCGCGGCCAATTACTCCCTCGTCGGCCAATAAGAGATATGCTTTGTGCGTTAAGTCCTCAAAATCCAAACTCTGGCGCCGTTTTTTTTCGGCTTCATAAAAATTTTTAAACGCGGTGAACATTTCAAAAAATAGACCCACGTCACGCGACGCAGCGCCCTTTTTTTGAGTATCAGGATACGCTCTTTCAAAATCATAGTAACGGGTCAACGCCTCACGAACGGGGCGCTCTTTGAAGCGACTCAAGAAAAGAATCCATTCTCGATTGGACGATTGTGCTTCCCAGACCGCAGACAGCGACTCGTCTTTTAAAATCTCTGCATCCCCCTCGCTTAAAATACTAAATTTTGGGGAAACTCCGGCCTCGATGGGATACTCGCGCAAAAGATCCGCGCAAAAACTGTGAATGGTTCCGATCGGGGACTGCTCCACCGCACTCGCCCAGTCGAGGCCCAGGTGACGCGCCGATTCGACTAAGCGCTTTTTCATTTCGTTGGCCGCTTTGTCCGTAAACGTAATCGCGAGCACCCGTTTCGGGTCCGCCCCCATCTTTGTCACCGCATGCAGGTAACGCTCAACCAAAACCGTGGTTTTTCCGGATCCAGCACCCGCGATCAAACAAAGATCCGATTTAAAATACGTTATGGCTTCTAATTGTTCAGGGCTTTTCATACACAAGCTTCCATTTTTCAAACCGACAAATTGCGTCCATCTGGCAAAACTGACATGACTTTGGCTTCACACGAATATCCCCGCTTCGTAAATTTTTTACGAGCCTGCCAATCGTCTCTTCGGTCTGAACTAAGATTTCATGAAGCGCTTCGTGAGAAACCATGCGTTTCGCTTTCGTAAATCCAAGTGTCTCGCGCGCCCAGTCGGCGTACAACCCCTCTTCTTTGCCAGACTCCAAAAACCGCAACTCCGCGCCTGCCGGCTTAAGGCCCAAAAGCCGCTCAAGTGCCATGAGGTAAATCGGCATTTGCAGTTCCAAACCCTTCTCAATTTTTTCGCCAATCGTTTGACTGCGCGCAGATTTTTTGTAATCAATCACGAGCGCTTCATCGGTTCCCTCAAAATGATCAATGCGGTCGATCTGTCCCTCAATCTGAACCGGTGGCTCGATGGATTTGAGCGTCAAATAATCCAAATCCCTCTTTTTAACGTCTCCCCCAAACCGGAGCTCAAAAAACTGCGCGTAAACCGATCTTTTTTCAACGAGCTCAGCTTCACGCTCCGCAAAAAGTTTCAGTGTTTTTAAAATATTTTCACGGATAATTTGCTTTCGGAAATTGCTTGTCCCTACAAACGCGTCTTCCTTCCAGATCGCATTAAAAAAAGTTTCAAGCTTCTCGCTCACAACGCTCGAACTTTGCCAAAAAAGTTTGCTTTTGCGCTCCTCATCGGACAAAGAGCGGTAAAACTCTTCGAGTGTCTTGTGGAGCAAGCTACCAATAATCAGATTTTCCCGCCCCTCCAAAGGCTCGTTTAGCGATAAAATGCGCTGCACGAAATACTTAAAAGCGCAGGTCGCAAACGTCTCAAGCTTTGTCGCGCTGAACACTGAAATATTTTTAAAACGCTCTAAGATTGCTGGGTCTTTTAAAATGGCTTGAAACTCGGGTAAGCGGGGGCCTAAGTCCGCGGCGCCAAGCCGCATTTCAACCGCGCTCACCCACTCATCGGGAGCTGAAATTAAAAGAGCGGCCTCACGGCGGATTTCCCGTATCGCACTAAAACTCTGCCGCACCTCTTCGATAAAAAACGACGGCAAGATAGGCCGTCCTCTCGAATCATTCTGTGAAGTGCTTAAGAATAATTTTTCTTTCGCTCGCGTGACGGCCATGTAGAAAAAATATTTCTCTCCGGACTCCCGAAGCGATCGCTCTTCAAATGCAAGCCCCTCGTGATTCATGGAGGCTCGCTCGTCGTCCTTAAAGATCGGATCTTCGAGGACTCGCTTCGGAAACTCCCCCTCATTCAAACCGCCGATAAAAACCACTTTGTACTCTTTGGGGAGCGCCATCACCGCATCGTAAACTTGGACCGCGTTTCGGCTCAGAGCTTTCTCGGAGTACAGTGCGCTCTGGAGCGCTGCTTTGAGCTTGTCTACAAACGCGAGGGGGTTAAAGTTTTCGGAATTGGGGTGTGGTGTTTCGGCGAGTGTGCGGCAAATATTTTCAAAAGCACGCACCGCTCGCGTTTCAGACTCCTTCACATTGACCTTTTTACGAAAGAGTCTTGCCCAATTTAAGAAATGGGCCGTAAATTGCGCAGCCGACACACTCTCTAAAAATGGGAGCGGATTTTCAGGCGTGGCTGTATTTTCTAAACTCTTTAAAATTTCAAGCACCCATCCGCTGTCACTTAATTTTTTTCGCTCGTGAATGGCGAGAGGGATTTCAAAATCTTCAAAAACCTGACGTAAAACAGTTTCAGTGGATCCGATTTTTCTAAAGATTAAACAAAAATCGCTAAAATGAATTCCGGAGTCGCGGTAAATCGACCGGATTTCCCGGGCAATCATTTCGACCTCCATGCGGCGGTTCGGGGCGGAAATCACCGTCACAATGTCTCCGGCAGAAGGCGCCTTAGCATTTGTTTTTAAAAAAAGGTTCTGCTCTAAATGAACAAGCGGCTCGAGACGGGTCCGGTGTGAGACCTGACCCGTTGCAACAGTTTTAAAGCCATTGGCTATCAAGAATTTCTTTGTCCGAAATGCGTGTTCAAAAATTTGCTCACGCGCATTATCTAAGGGAAGTGTAAGTGTTACGAGCGTTTCTTTTGAAATTTTAGCGGAGAGCTCAATGAGTTTTCTCTGGGCCGGAGTAAAATCATAAAAGCCGTCGAAAATAAGAAGGTCCAGAGGGTCTTTTAATTTCAAAGCACTTAGAAGCGGGATCTGCGCATCCAGTTCCGATTGCCCCAAATTTTTAAGCGCCTGCCGGTAATTCTTTAAGACGATCGAAAAATCTCGGAACTTGAGGCGAAACGCTTCGCCGCCCGGACCTTTACGGGTTAAAAGAGATTGGCAGCGCTTTTCCAATTCAGAAACACTTAAGAGGGACGACTCAAATTCCTTAACCGTATCGCTCAAACTTTCAAGAAAGCCAGAATCATTTTTAATGGGCTCAAAATATCCAAATGTAAATTTGGGGTCTGAGAGAATATGGCTCAAGACCCCTGAGCGCAGCGAATCCCCCACAGTTTTCACATGAACGCCGGAGGCATTGAGTAATTTGAGCGCTAAATCGTCAAGCGTCAGAATATTAAAATTAAAAATACCCGGGAGGTCTTTTTTGAGCGTGAGATGTGCAATTCGGTCCGCATGTTCGCGGCTTGGCAAAACAAAAAAAGCGCGGGAATTTAGTCCATGCTCACTCTTTAAAAGAGTGTCTCGAAAACGGTCGATACAATGCGACGTTTTTCCGGTGCCAGGAGCACCGACCAGAAGTTTACGAGAGCTTGAAGAATTGGGAATCAGATTACTTGCGGGGATTCGAGCGGACAATCTCAATGGCCGCGCGAAGCTCGCGCACCACGTCTTTCTCAACACTGTCTTCAACGATTACTTTTTTAATAAAATTTTTACCAGAGTCGGAAGTGATGTACATCGGCCACAGTCTGTTCAGCGCTAACGCCTTGATATCCCGAACTGAATTTTCTGAGAAACGGCTTGCTTTGTATTGCGGGTCGGCTAGGAGATTATTCAACACATTGGAAGCTAATTCTTCCATGTAATTGGTTACTCGGTTCGTTTGCACTTCGTTGGACTTTAAGGTTTTGGTGGCCATAAATTGCTCTATTTGAGGTGAGTATACACTATGATTTTGATAAATTCAAATTTTTATCTAAATATTATATCACCTAACCTAGAAGGGGTTGATGTCTGGAAATGCCTCACCCGGCTTGGCAAAGAAATAGCCCTGCGCCAAGCCAATTCCGCACATCATCACCGTCTCGCACTCCCGCTGGGTTTCGATGCCCTCGGCCGTTGTCGCCGCGTGAATGCCATTGGCAAAAAGAATCATCGATAAAATAATCTGCTGTTTTGTGACACTTTTATCAATCTGGCGAACCAAAGACCGGTCAAACTTTATGAAATCTGGCTTTAGGATAGCAACGTCCCGCAAGCTAACAGCTCCCCCGCCCAGATCGTCAATGGCCACAGAAGCGCCATGATGTCTTAACTCGGACAGAGCGTGACTTAGCTTATCAAACTCTCTCAAAATACTTTGTTCGGTAACTTCGATAACCAGATCACCCAACCGAACATTCCCCCGATCACGGAAAAGCCGGTTCATGATTTTAGAGTCGATTAACGTCTCTTGATTTAAATTAATAAAAAGTTTCCGTCCGGGCTGAATTTTTTGAGCGCTGCGAAGCGCGGACTCGACACAAATCTCATCAAACTCTTTAATTTTTCCGCAATCGCGGGCGACTTCAAACAATAGTGGAATGTTCGAAAGAGGCCCATCTTCCACTAAACGTGTCAGCGCTTCGTAGCCCACCGTCGCTTTTTGCTTCAAGTCTACGATGGGCTGGTAGACCGTTCTAACCTTTTTGCCTTTTAAGATGTTGCGAAAAATCGCTCCATACCGCTGAGTGAGCACGCCTGGACGATGCTGCTTTGATCCGGTCGAGCCGGCGTCCTGAATCTCAATCGCGTCGCGCTGATAGTGAAAATACCGGCTACCGGGGACCGATTTCATTTGTTTTTTTAGTTCTGCAGCAATCCGGCCCACGTCACTGATTTCTTTGATTCGCGAAACGTCACTCGGAATGATCGCAATGGAAATGCTCATCAAGGGGTACTGCTTAATCACCCCTTCGTCGGTTTGCTCAAAAATAAACCCGGTTTTCCGGTCTTTGGGATCATAGAAATTTAAAATCGCCGCGTCGAATTTTTCGATAATTCCTTCCGAAATCTTCGTTGCAATCGACGGCTTCATCACGATGATAAAATCGTCACCGCCCAAATGTCCTACGAACGCGTCTTTAATACCTTCTTTCTTTAAGACGTCTTGAATAATTTTGGCCAACTTCACAATAATTTGGTCCCCTCTTGCATCTCCGTAGGCGCTATTGAAAACAGAGAGGTCAGAAAGATCGATCGAGCACACCGTGAACGGCTTGCGGGTGGCAATGGCTTTTTCTAGTCTTAAGATGGTGGAGCGCACACCGGGCAGATGGGTTAGCGGATTTAAATCAAGCTCATGGTAATTGCGCGACAGTGCATTGCGCACGCAATTAGAAAAAAGCGACAGATCCTTTGTTTTGTCGACGTAGAAATCGACGTGTCCCGCTTCTTTTTGGGTCAAAATCTGTGGTTGGCGAACGAGGAGGATAATGGGGATATACTGCAAAACCAGGTCGTCTTTCAAAATCAGTGCGATGCTTTTTCCCTCGCCCGACTGGTACTCTTCGTCGATGACAATCAGATGCGGAAGCTCATCAAAAACGTTTTGGACTGGGTCACTCGACGCAAACATGAGCGCGTGACCTGACTTTTTAAAAAAATCCCCAAGAAAAACTTTAAAGTCCTGGTCGTCTATAAAAAATAAAATCTTTTTTTTGGCTTTCAAGATTACTTTACCTTTACAAGAATCAGTGTCATGTCGTCGTGCTGATCGGCTTTACCGATAAATTGTTCCAAATCATGTACTGTTTTGTCCAATACTTCTTTCACGGAGAGGTTTTTTAGTTCTTGAATTTTTTTTCCAAGACGCTCCATGCTGTATTCGTCTTTTCTTTTGTTGCGCGCTTCGCTGATGCCATCCGAATAAAACGCAAAAAAATCTCCGACGCTCACCGTTGTTTTGGTGTTGGAAAACTCTACGCCATCGAGCACCCCGATGGGCATGCCCCCGTCCCCATTTAAATACTCAGGCTCCCCGCTTTGCCGCACACAGACAAGTGGCAGATGGCCGCCATTTGAAAAGATCACTTCGCTTTTTTCTTTATCAAATACAGCGTAACAAACAGTGACAAAGAGGCCGCCGGTGGATTCGGAGGCGATCGAATGATTTAAATCTGCCAAAACTTGAGACGGATCTTGGCGGTCTCGCGCCGAAAATTTAAACTCCGATACCGTTTTAGCCATAAAAAGAGCGGCAGGGGTTCCTTTTCCGGAAACGTCTCCCACCATCACGCCCGCTTTACCGCCCGTGAGCTCCATGAGCGCGTAAAGATCCCCACCCACGGCTTTGGCCGGACGCATAAACACCGCCATCTCAAGCCCGGGGACATCGGGAACCTTTTCCGGCAAGAAACTTTTTTGAATTTGGCTTGCAACCTTTAACTCGTTTTCGATAAGTTCTCTTTTACGCATTTCGTAAATGGTGCGATAAAGTGTCACGCCCGCATAAATCAAAATGGAAACCGCAACTGGATAAAATAAATCGATCCACAGCCCCCACACCCAAAACAACACCCCGGCAAGGACCGTAAATAAAGCGAGCGTCCCAATACTCCACAGCATGGCATGAAACGGTTTAATTTTGGAAGACAGGTAAGCGACCCATAACCCAAGCAGCAATAAAAGTACAAGATTCCACCATCGGCTCAACCTGTAAATAAAATCTTTCATTAAAATACTGTTGATCACGTTGGCGTGGACACCGACGTTTGGATAAACTTCTTCTAATGGCGTTGCATTCGCATCGTAGGTAGCTAGAGCTGACGCTCCAACCACGCAGATTTTATTTCGAAATTGCTTTAAATCCAAATCCGGCTTTTCATCATTTTGCAACTGTTGGAATGAATAGATAATCTGGTAAAAAGAATAATGCTTGAAAGTGGTGACCCATTTCCCTGCGTAGTTGACGATGTTAAAACCTTCATCGTCGGTGGGGATTGTGAGATCACTTGAAAGCTGGATGCCATGCCCCGGTTTTAATTTCACAGCGTTTTCATCGATCTTCAGGACATTCATGAGAGCCTTTAGCCCGACGTGAAAAATGAGCTTTCCGTCGCATTCCATCACAAGAGGAAGACGTCTTCTTTTTCCGTCACGATCCGCCCAAGAGTTAACAGAACCCACCCCTTTGGCGCCCGCTTGAAAAAATGGGATCAGCGGTGCTTCAATTTTTGAGGACTTAAGCTCGCCCTTTACGCTTTTTGGGGAAGTTAGAGCAATCGGAAAGTAAACGTTTCCTGCTTCTTTGGCGGCGTCGCCAACAATCTCGTCCTCTTCTTTATTTTCGACGAATAATATATCGAAAATGACGGCTTTCGCACGAAAATGACCCAGCGCCTGAATAAGAGCGCCGTAGTACTGTCGCCCAAACGGCCAGCCGAGCGCTTTCAGCGTGTCTTGAGCAATTTCAATGATAACGACATCGTTTGAAACGGGGCGTGGCCCGCGAATTTTGCAACGCAGGTCGTAGGTTTGGTATTCGTACAAATCAAACACGCGGAAATAGGAGCCCGCGAGAACCAGCAGTCCAACCAGGACAACGGTTAATTTTTTAAAAAAATTGGCGGGTATTTTAATGCGCGTCAAAGTATTTTTCGATTAATTCCGTTTAACAGAGAAATTGGAAACGCTTTTCGGGGCATTTGCTGTCGAACTTGCCGCCGTTTCCTCGGACAAAATTTTATCGCGGACTTTTTGGCGCTCGAGACGATCACGCTCCATCTCTTCTTTTGATTTCTCGTGTCCCTTCGCAAGCACTTTCCAGGGATGGTATTTGATGTCCTGGCTAAAATCACGGAAGTTTTCAGACGTTTCTTCGAAGTTATTGAAAATGCCGTCTACTTTCGGCTTGTTGTCGACCACGGCACCGTCCACGTGCTGCGCAACCTTGCTGATATCGTCCGCCATTTTTCCGATTTGCCCGGCCACCTGAGTGCCCATTTGCACAAGCTCTTCGAGCCGCACCGGATCCTGCGCCAAAATTGTATCTCCATCTTTGGCGTAATCGGTTTTGGAAGTTCCGGCTTTAATTTCGATGTACTTTTCACCCATCAAACCCAGAGTGGTTACATAAGCTTTGGAGTCGAGGCGAATTTTTGAACCTTCATCTATTCTGAGAGACAATTCCACGATGGTTTCATCTCCGTAAATTACATTAATTGCTTCCACTTCACCGATGTCTACACCTGACAGGCGGACTGGCGCGTGTTTTTTGACACCGGCTGTGTAATTTAAACGTGACTTTAGTGTAAAACCTTTTCGCATCAGCGAAAAATTTCCAACTTTGAGAAGCAGGGCTCCTAAAGCCAACACGCAGATGAGCACCAAAAGTCCAGTTTTGGCTTCGTTCGTCATTTTTAGTTTCATGTCTTTCTCCTACTCTTCCTTGATTTCCGAGGTCAAATATTCCAAATAATCATCCGCGCCTTGCTCAAAATGAATGGGTCCTTCAGCACTTCCGGATACAAATTGCCGGATAATCGGGTTTTGAGTGTTTCGAATTTCATCCGGCGTACCAATTTGAAGCACTTTTCCCTGATGCAGCATCACGATTCGATCGGCAATTCGAAAAACGCTGTTCATGTCATGCGTCACCACAACCGACGTGATTTGAAGTTGGCGAGTAAGATCCACGGTGAGTTTATCAACAACACCTGTCATCACCGGATCAAGACCTGCCGTCGGTTCATCGTAAAAAATAATTTTAGGATCCATCACAAGCGCGCGCGCCAAACCCACGCGCTTTTTCATGCCCCCAGAAAGCTGGGAGGGCATCAAATATTCAAAACCGCGCAAACCCACTGCGCTTAATTTCATCTTCACGATAATGTCGATGGTTTCTTTGTCGAGCTTCGTGTGCTCTTTTAAAGGAAGCGCAATATTTTCACCCACTGTCATCGAATCAAACAGCGCGCCCGACTGAAAGAGCATGCCATATTTCTTTCGAATTTCTTCCATTTCCTCAGGAGTGGCCTTAGCCAAATGCTTTCCGAACATCCACACTTCCCCTTCATCAGGACGAATAGAGCCGATCAGGTGACGCAAAAGTGTGCTCTTGCCGCAACCGGAACCGCCCATGATGACGAGCGTCTCGCCCTGATAAATATCGATGTTCACTCCGTCTAAAATTCGCCGGCCACCAAAGCTTTTGACTAAATTTTTAACGCTGAGAAGGATTTCTTTTTGACTCATGTTCGCGCGAAATAAAATAAAGCGGTTAAGACAGCATCCGCGATGATGATCAAAATAAACGACATGACCACACTGCGCGTTGTGGAGCGGCCCACACCCTCCGCGCCGCCCTCAGTGGCTAGACCCTGATAGCAGGAAATCATGGCGATAATAACGCCAAACACATGGCTCTTGAATAACCCCGTTAAAATGTCTTTTGTTGTCAAAAATTGAATCGTGGTATCAATGTAAAGACCTGAGCTTAAACCTAAATTAAAAATTCCTATAACATAACCGCCAACGATTCCGACAATATTTCCCAAAATCACGAGGCACGGCATCATGAGTGCCAACGCCAAAAGCCGCGGGGCAACCAGGTAGCGCACGGGGTTTAAATTAATGGTTTCAAGCGCTTCGATTTGCTCGGTAACTTTCATCGTGGAAATTTCAGCGGTGATGGCTGCCCCCACGCGTCCTGCGATGACGAGTGACGTGAGCACCGGACCGATTTCGCGGGTAATCGACACACCAACAAGTGCTGCTACGTAAATGGCCGCACCCAACTGTTCGAGCTGATACGCCGATTGCATAGCGAGCACCATGCCGATGAAAAAATTTACAAAAAAAACGATGACGAGCGAATCGATTCCGGCGAAAACGGTTTGAGCGAAAAAATTGCGCGAGGAGACGGGTTTATTTTTAAAAGGGCCTAAGAAGATCCAGTACAGCGATTGGGCCAGTAGAATAAAAACTTCACGTGTTTGACGGACAATCTGCAAAACGACGCGGCCAATGGCCTCTAAAAATCCCATTAACTTTTAGCGAGCGCTTCTTTCTGGTTAGGATAAATCAAAAAAAGTTTATCGAGTTTGGTAATTTCAAAAAGACTTTTCACTTTTTCGGTGAGACCCGCAAGCCCCAAGCTTCCGCCCTGGGATTTAGTTTTCTTTAGAATCTCAACGAGCGTAGCAAGCCCAGAGCTATCAATGTAGCTCACTTTTTCAAGATCAATGACAACTTTTTTGGAAGGTTTCTTTTCAAAGTTTTTCTTAAGCTCTGGGGACGTGCTGATATTGATTTCGCCCTCAATCTGAAAAATGGCGACATCATTTTGATCTGACACTTTAACGTTCATTCGCAGTCTCCTTTTTTAAAAATTTTGTCATCAGCACTTCATTCCCCTTGGCGTTGTACACAACCTTGTCCATGAGCCGGTGAATCAGGAACACTCCGCGGCCGCTGCCCTTCAGCAAATTTTCCTTCTGGGTACAGTCTTGGACTCGAGCCACGTCAAAACCTTTTCCCTGATCCCGGATTTCAATTCGAAGCGCTTTAGAGTCATGCTCAACGGAAACCTTCACAGGAATTTCTTTTTTGAGTTGGTTCCCGTATTTCATGGCGTTAATCAACGCTTCTTCCAGACAGAGACGGACATCGAATGTAACGGCCTCGCTCAAATTGAGAGGCTTTAAAAAGTCCAGGATCTTGAGGCTCGTTTTTTGAACCTCAGCTAGATCACTGGAAACTAGGAACTCTTTTCGGGCGCCTGGATTTTTCATGTCGAATGGTTACTTGTTCCTCAAAAACGCCGATCCGGCGGAATTTTTCATACCTGCGCTCAACCAAAACAGTTCGATCAATGGGCTGAAGCTCTTTAATGGCTCGTCTCAGCGTGGCTTTTAAATTTTCACCGGTGATTTCCGGATTTTGGTGGGCTCCGCCGATGGGTTCTTTGACAATTTCGTCGATGAGTTTCATTTCAAGCAAATCTTTTGCGGTAAGTTTAAGCGACGCCGCCGCTTCAGGGGCTTTAGTGCGGTCTTTCCAGAGAATCGCCGCGCATCCTTCTGGTGAAATGACTGAGTAGTACGCATTTTCAAGGACAACGACGTGATCACCGACACCGATTCCGAGCGCTCCACCCGAGCCGCCCTCGCCAATGACGACCACAATAATCGGAACGCGAATGCGGGCCATGTCGCGAATGTTCACGGCGATCGTATAAGCCTGTCCGCGCTCTTCAGCGCCGATGCCGGGGTATGCGCCCGGAGTATCGACGAGTGCCACAATGGGTACGTTAAATTTTTCCGCCATTTTCATAAGACGCAGAGCTTTTCGGTAGCCTTCCGGATGCGCGCTTCCGAAATTGCGCATAATATTTTCTTTGGCGTCGCGGCCTTTTTGATGGCCCATGACTATAAAGGGTTGTCCGTCTAAACGCGCGAGTCCGCCGATCAAGGCTTTGTCATCGGCAAAGGTGCGATCTCCGTGAAGCTCCACAAAGTCGGTGAAAATCATTTGGATATAATCGAGTGTGAAAGGACGTCGTGGATGTCTTGCAATTTGGACTCTCTGCCAAGGCGTTAAATTCGCATAGGTTTCGCGCTTTAAGTGCTCGAGGCGTGTTTCGAGTTTGCGCACTTCCGCTTGGAGATTGAGATTTCCATCGGTGCTTAAACTTTTAAGCTCCGCGACTTTCTTTTGCAATTCAAAAACTGGTTTTTCAAATTCAAGTATGGTGATCATAATTTTTAATCCACTATGGTGACTTCGGTTCCTGAGGGTAAAATTGAGTAAAGTTCTTCTACATCTGAATTTTTCATTCGGACACAGCCAGCCGTAACTTGCTGGCCCAACTTTTCAGGTTCGGTGGTTCCGTGAATTCCAAAACCTTCTTTGGTGATCCCCATCCACCGCGTGCCAAGCACATTTTTAGGGCTGCCCGACGGCACAACGGCCCCGGCAGTATACCAGGTCGGATCAATCAACTTATCGGTAATTTTGAAAATTCCGACGGGTGTTGAGTTATTCGTGCCTGTTGAAACAATATAAGTTTTCAGCACTTCCTCGCCGCCTTTTAGAATCAAGGTGTTTTGAGATTTGTCGACCACCACCGCGAACTTGTAAGAAGGGATTTTAATCTTCTTCCCAGGCAGAACTTTATCAGTCGTCATCCCGTTAATTTTTTTAATCAAATCTACCGTTACGCCATTTTTTTTGGCAATTTTGGTGAGATTGTCCCCCTTTTGAATTTCATAAAGAGCGGAATGGGCATCGGGGGATGAAGAAAGGAGCGCTTTAAAAGCAGGGGTGTCGGCGGATGTTTGAACAGGAGCGGTGGACGTTGCGGCGGGTGATGTCGGTGCTTCTGCGAACGCAACTCCGCCCAAAAGAAGACAGAATGCTAGCGCACCCGAATAAAATAATTTCATAGCGAATACAGAAAAATCGAGATAACGGCTCCCAGAAAAGCTCCCACAAACACTTCTACAGGCGTATGCCCCAAGAATTCTTTTAAGGGTTCTTCCTGTATGCCCTTATTGGCATAAAGATCGTCTAAAATCCGGTTGAGCGCTTCGGCCTGATGACCGCTTTGCCGGCGCACGCCCTGAGCATCAAACATGATGATCACGGCAAAACCAAACGCCATGGCAAATAGGCCTGAGTCAAAGCCGTAGGACAAGCCAACCGCCGTGGTCACGCCCGTAACCAGCGCCGCGTGAGAGCTTGGCATGCCCCCCGTTCCCACAAACCACTTAAAATTAAACCGGCGTTCACGGATAACACCCAAAATGACCTTAATCGTCTGAGCGACTGCCCATGACCAAAGACCAGCAAAGAATACCTTATTCCGGCACCATTGCGACAAAACAGAATCAGGGTTATCGATTACCATAAGGCGAGCTCATTATATAATCTAAAACTTGGTAGGGCAAGAAATCACTTCCCTATACAGAATTGATCGAACAAAAGGTCGAGCATCTGGTCATTGAGCACCTCACCCACCATTAAACCGAGATCATCCAGCGCCGCTCGGACGTCTACGGCCACGAGCTCTGGGGATCTCTGCTCTTGAATGGCCGTCTGCGCGGCCTGAACCGACGCAAGGGTTCTCTCGACCAGGTTTTTTTGGCGCGTCGAAGACAGCAGGGCTTGTGCGTTTTGAGTGACACGCCCTTGATCTATAAATCTAAATATTTCATCTTCTAACTTTTTGGTTCCGTCTTTTTGAATGCAAGAACAAGCCACTCCGGAAATCTTCCCGCCCAGTTTTGATGGCAAATCGCTTTTATTCAAAACCACAATGGTGGGCCTGCCAGATAAACCCTCCAACAGCTTCGTATCTTCAGCGGTTTGAGTTTGGCTTGCGTCCAAAACAAAAAGGGTGAGGTCTGCCTCCTGAACGGCGAGCCTTGAACGCTCAATCCCCTCTTTTTCGATGGGATGCTCGGTGTCGTGAATGCCAGCGGTGTCCATGAGCCGCACGGGAAAGCCGTGAATTTCAAGCTCCTCTTCGACCACGTCGCGCGTGGTGCCAGGAATTGGCGTCACAATCACACGGTTCGTTTTTGATAAAGCATTCATGAGACTCGACTTTCCCACATTCGGCCGGCCGGCAATCACGACTTTGAGTCCGGTTTTTGCAAGCGCACCTACTTTGAAGCTCGCCAATAAATTTTTAAATTCGGAAATTATTTTTGAAAGTTTATTTTGAATTTCTTCGTAAGAATCCGTTTCCGGAAAATCGTCGGGGAAATCAATCGCCGCTTCGAGATGACTTAAAATTTTAAGGAGATCATCTTTGGCTTCCCTTACGCGCTTGGACAAAACGCCTTCAAGTTGCTGGGCGGCCCACTCGGCTCCGAGCTCTGTTTTGGCGCGCACCAAGTCCAGCACCGCTTCGGCCTGAAGTAAATCGATTCGTCCATTTAAGAAAGCGCGCTTTGTAAACTCCCCTTTTTGCGCAAGTCGCGCACCATGCTGAAGCGCTAAATTTAAAATACTCTTAAGCACCGCCGGGCCTCCGTGCGCGGAGATTTCGACCACGTCCTCGCAGGTGTAGCTTTTGGGCGCACGCATGAGAAGAACGAGAACTTCGTCGATTATTTTCTCCTCGGCCGCCACGTGTCCGTATTGGGCCGTGAAAGTTTTTTGAAGCGACACCGGCTTTTTGGATTTGGCCTTAAAAATTTTATCCGCAATCTCGATTGCTTTGCCACCACTCAAGCGCACAACCCCCACCCCGCCCTCACCCAGCGCCGTCGAAATGGCTACAATTGTGTCTTGATCAAATTCTTTAAGCATACTCGACTTTCAAATCTCCGAGGAGAAAAAGCGAGCCCGTCACCAAAATCAAATCTTCAGGCTTTGAAAGGCGCTTGGCTTCCTCCAGCGCTTTGTGGGGATCGGCTTCAGTGAGCGTCGTTTCTTTAAACTGCCGCGCGGTTTCAGCGAGTAAATTGACCGGCATCGCACGTACATTCGTCGACTGCGTCGCGATGATGATTTCCGAAGCTTCCGCTAAAGGCTCTAAAATGCCCTCGGCATCCTTGTCGCCAGAAACGCCAATCACCGCAATGATCCGGTTAAAATGAAAGTGCCTTTTTAAAGCGGTTAATGTTTTTTCCATGCTGTCGGGATTATGCGCGCCGTCAAAAACGATGATCGGATGATCGGACATTTTCTCAAGACGCCCCGGCCACGCCGCGTCGATAACGCCGCGCTCGATGGCTTCCTCTGAAATTTTCATCCGCGTTTTTTCTTCGAGCGCCTTGGCTAGCCCTATCGCCACCGCCGCGTTTTCAAGCTGATGACGTCCTAAAAGATGGAGCTTTAAATCAAAATAATTTCCAAACGGCGCTTTCACGTCAAAGCGTTGATCATTTTCCGTAAACGTGCGCTCAAAAATCTTAATGTCTTTGCCTACTTTTAAAAGCTTTGCCTCATTGTCGGTACAGGCTTTTTGAATCACAGCCTCGGCTTCTGGAACTTGCGGCGCGGAAACCACCACTTCGCGACCTTTGATCACGCCACATTTTTGAACGGCAATTTTGGCAATCGTCTTTCCTAATTTTTCAGTGTGCTCGAGGCTGATCGGCGTAATTCCCACGGCCTTGGCCTGGGCAATATTGGTCGAGTCGTAAAGTCCACCAAGTCCCACTTCGAGCACCGCCACATGAACTTTCATTTCTCGAAAATGCCAAAACGCCATCACGGTGAGCACTTCAAAAAATGTCGGAGGATCTTTGCGCCAGGAGGCATCATTTAAAATTCGTTTCAACGTTTCGGCATATTCTACGACGCGCGGCTCGCTGATCAACAGACCATTCACGCGAATTCGCTCACGCAAATCGACCAGATGCGGCGACGTGTAGAGCCCCACTTTGTAATTATCCATTCTCAGAATGGACGCTAAAATCGCGGCCGTCGAACCCTTGCCTTTCGAGCCGGCAATAATGATATTTTCGTAAGCATTCTGTGGGTTGCCAAATTCTTTGGCGAGCAAGCGCATGCGCTCGAGCTTAATCGCTTCGGGGTACTCCCACGAAAGCGTTTTCTCGTAGTTGATAAAAGAGTGAATGTATTCGACGGCGTCGGAGATGTTCAATTATTCTCCATAGTGCGTTTTGGCCCGCTCAATATAAACAATTTTTTCCTTTTGGTTCACGCTGTAAACAATCCGGTCCTGGTAGGTCAACCGGTAGGAATAACTCCCCTTTAAATCTCCAATAAGTTTTTTACCTTCGAAAGGACTATGAGCAATCACTTCCGTTAAAATCTCAAACAGCTTGTCTTTCAGCTTCTGAGGAAGCGACTCAATGTCTTTCTCAGCGCGGCGCGTGATCCTGATTTCGTATAAGCCGGAACTCATTTTCCAAAAATATCTTTCAAAGACTTGGTTCGCCCCGCCTTAATATCTCCCCTGGCTTCTTTGATGCTTTTGGCAAAGCCCGGGGTTGATAAAAGCTCCAGTGACTCTAAAAGACCCTCGTAATCTTCCTCGGACACTAAAACCGCATCTCCGGTCTTTGCGCTAATTTTGACTGGCGAATGTCCTTTGACGGATTTCTTTAAAATTTCAAATAGATGTTGGCGTGCTTGAGTCGCCGTAACCGTGGTCATAAACGCTCCTTTTGGATATGTACGCTTTTACGTACATAGTGTAACATGAAACTCCCGCTAATTCAAAGAAGAGGGGAATTGCGGGTGATCGTGGCTAGTCCCACTCCCGACGAATTTTTCGGACAAATGCTACTGAATCAACTTTATTCTTGAGAATACCAGCGGTAGCTTTCAACAGTTTTTGCATTCTCTGCGATGCTTGCTTACGCGCTTTTTTACGCGGCGTGCTGGGCGACATAGGTGTCTAGGAGCATCCGGATAATTTTCTGATAGGGCGTATGGTACTTGTGCGCTGTCTTTTTAAAAAATTGAACACTGGACTTACTCAAAACCATCGTCACCTTTACAGGAGTCTCCTTAAAAGCAATCTCCTCCGGAGGCGGCAGAAAATCTGCGATCACTTTAAACTTTCCTATCGGTTCATTCGTGTAATTTATTTTTTGTTTCATATATTCTTTTCCCCTTTCTCCAGTAACCAGCTCCAATCACGCGTATCACATCGGCTCGATAAGTAAATCGTACCGTCAACACCCCTTCTCCAACCCGACCAAAACAATAGAATCTATTTTCTGCCTTGCTATGTTCCAAATCAGTAGCAATTACACGATGGGGATCAGAAAAAGCATACTGAGCCAATTCGAATGAAACGCCGTGCTTGGCTTTATTTTCAATATCCTTCTTGGAGTCCCATTCAAAGCGAATCATAACTGCTAGAAGTATACATGAAGTATGGCTTTTTTGCCATACTAATTGGTAAGCGCTTTAGGCGTTCGTCGTGACGGTCCGGGAAAGGAGGTAGAGTTTTACAGCTTCGGACACGCGGGCTTGAAGCGACGGTAAAAACGGGTGCTTTGCGGCAAGCATCGGGTCTTTCACCATGGATTCGAATTCACTAAGTGTCAGATTCTTGTACGCAGGATTCGCAGAAATAAAACAATCATACGCCGCTTTTAGGTCTAGCGTTAAGAGCGACAAGTAGCTTGCCACTTGTCCACTTGCGAACACGCCGGCCATGTTTGGATCTTCATCGCGCGCCAGCACCACCCACTGCGCGGGCTCGGGGTAACGAACTTTGAGTGAGGAAATTTTTTGTGAGTCGAGCACGAGATGAGTTCGCGGTAAAAGTGCCGCGTCAGCCGTCAACTTTTCTTCGACGGTGATTTGAGAAGAACTCATCCCAAGCTCCCGCACTTTTTCAGTGGCCATTGTTTTATTATCATCTGATCCAGCAAAAACAATGACAGAGGAGTCTCCCATTACTAGTTTTAGATGACGCAACAAATTTGAAAGCTTCGCCGTGGAGAGTTTTGTAACCGGAGACTCTCCAAGCTGTAGAAAAATGGTATGCGGCGACGCAATTGGCGCAACTTTAAGAGAATTCTTCTGGAGAATGGTTTGAAGCTGATCTGTCAGATCCTTTTCGAATTTCATTTCGCCGTTCACGTGACCCACTCTTCTTTCATTCGCTAAATTAATGCGAATCGGTTTTTGGCCCGGCTGAACAACGATTAAAATATTTTTATTTCGTTTGAGACTATAAACGCGAACCTCGTCGTTTTCTAAAAGCGCTAGCTTGCGCCAATCGGTTAAAACTTTCGGAGCGATGCCGGTGAAGAATTTTGAATTGTTCACCAACCGCGCACCTGCATGAACAGTTTTAGGTTCAATTCGTACGATAGGAATATTTTTCGCATCAAAATCAAACACCCAATCTGTCCAACGTCGACCCTCGTCATCTACCCATGAATACGTCGGCGAAAAACCCAGCCCCTCGTAAAAACGCTTGAGCGCATCGCTGGTTGCTTTAACCTCCACGATCTTAATGCCCCTGGACTTTGCTAGTTCTAAACAACGGGCCACGAGCACCGAGCCAATCCCGCGGTAATTTTCCCGAATAAATTTATCGACCACGATGTTCGACTCTGTGGGCACGACGTGGAACGATGCCTTTTGGCCATCGATTTTAAATCGCGCAAAACCAATGCTTTTACCGTTTTTCGAAACATCAACTCTGATAGAGCCGTTTTCCTCCATGGCACGGAAGCTAAACCCCCCATCTGGCGCCAAACGTTCCGCCAACCGCGCACCACGAGCACTGCCTTCCTTAATTTTAAAAATCCTTTTATTTCCCCCGATATATCTAAGCTCGATGGTTTTGCTGTCCGGAGAAAATTCAACATCCGAAACGTCTGAATCTGGAGAAATGGGCAGCGGCGTTAGCGTTTGCGCATCGAGCACCTGGGCCGTCTTGTTATAAAATACAAGCGCCAATTTCTGATTGTCCGCTGAAACTCTACCGTAACGGATATTTTTTCCAATTGATCTTGGGTCTTGGGGTCCCTTTGATGGGTCCATTTTAAATATCCGGCCCCGGTTGTAGTAATCCGTCACAATCAACAAACCTTCGTCGGGTGAAAAATGCATCCAATTCGCACGCCGCCCAATCGCCCTGGAAATATCCTGAAGCCTGCTCAAATCAAATAATTTATGCCGATGCCTCATCCATGGCTTTGAGCGATACGCCGGATTGTCGATGTGTTTCGAATAATAAATAACCTCTGCGTACCGCGAGCTTGGTGAGAAATAAATGCGATGGATGTACCAATCCGGGTCCGCAAGACGAATGAGCCACCCCATATCTCGCCGGGTGCGTGCGTCATAAATCATCGCGGTGTTGTCGCTATAATGTTCCAACAGCCACTTGCCGTCGCCTGATACGCTGGAATGGGTGGTCCAGATTTTTTTGTCTGCGAGCCGGGCGGCGAACACACCCTTCAGATCTACATCGGAACGTGTGAACTTACTATTTTTACGAATTGTTACATCCCATCCATAATGAAATGTCGGATCTTCTTTTGGATAATCAATATAAGAGCGACTGACTCTGGCCAACTCAGCTATCTCGGCAGCTAAATTCAGCTCTAAAGTCGCAATGGGCTCATCTCGCAAAGGAAATACAGCTTTTCTAAAACCGTCATCGTCATAATTATCGTCCGTAACAAAAAAACCGTTGGGCGACATGAATTCACTCAAGCGCTCAACGAAGTTGTTCTTTTCAGAATATTTTTTTGCGATACCCATTCCTGCTCGCTGATAGTAAACATCAAAAGCGTTTCCCTGCGCATTATCGAAATATTTTTTATAAGATTCCACTTGTGTTGTATCTGCTCTAATAAATATGATTTTTCGCCTTTTTGGCCGATCACCCTTATATCTCCAATCAAATTCCAGCTCAACGAGACCGGAACTATTTTTACTCAAATGGATTGACGCCATATCGGCTCCAACGGCCTGCATTTCATAAAATAATCCGACGGATATGTTTCGCGCCGCAAAGTCTCCATATACGGCGTAACCGCCGCTGAATTTATTTGTCAGATACGAATTTAGAGTAGCCCTTTTGTCTCCTTCGCTTAAATTCATATATTCTTCAAGGTCGGCTAAATTAGGGGGTGCTGAATTCTTATCCATGAAGTAAATTTCAGTAGCATTCGTCGACAATAAAACATTTGACACATCAATTCCTGATCCGCCATATAAAACCCGCAGAGGCTGGTTTTTAGGGTTCACGATCCTTTTAACAGCCATATCATGTCGGATATACTCCTCGCTCAGCAAATAACCCTTAGACGCGCGCCTATCTAGATTCTTCTCAGCAATTCGACCTTGCTTATTTCGCCTGATAAGCTCTTTAAAAATTAAATTAACACTTTTTTTGAGGATATTTTTTTGATAAGGCGCTAAATTTAGATCTTCGATTTTTCTTAGCACTAATTCCGCGTTAAATGTTCGTCCCTCCAAAGAACGAGCGATTGTGTAAGCCGTGCTCTCCTCCATAAGATATTCCGGCGCCCGCGGAAAATCTTGATACGCATACTCGGTTATAAGATAGTGGTTAGTGCCTTTGACTATCCGTTTATACAGCATCTCCTCACCCGCATTTGGTTTAAAAAACCACCATTCAAAAAACGCGCAAAAAAGGAAAAAATCTTCAGCTGAGGTTTGTCTAGAATAAACCTCCTGATTAGTATAATTATCAGCCAAACGCACCAGATAAACGTCCTCGCCAGACGCATCCCTAATAATTTTGATTTCTGTCATATTTTGGAAACCAACCTTTGTTGCCAGCGCATAAGCTTGGAGATGTTTTTGAGCTGTTTTATTCATATTTTGGCTATACGCCAGATATCGTTTTCCCGACCCCGGCTCTTCATACACCGCAGGCCTAAAACGACTCACTTTGAACTTCAAATCCTTATGCTGCTCAGTAAAATCGCTAAGACTAAATTCACCGTCATTACCAACAGGTAAAGCGTGAGTAATCAAACCCGCAAGCCGCGCACCGCCCACTTTCCTTCGAACTAAAATAGCTGAGCCCAATCCAAAAGCGCCGCGCAAACTGGGTTGCAAATAACCGATATCTTCGTATTCCAGTTCAGTGTCGCGATCGAGCGCTTGCTTGAGCAAAATGGATTCTATCCGCATCAGAGATCGAGACTCAAGACTCGACTTTGGCAGATCATCATTTTCGTAAAGACGGATAAGCATTATTCCGTTTGGCTTTAGAAAGAACTTTGCGGATGAGAGCCACTTCTCAAATGCAATCGGTGCAATCAGCCTCTCGCCGGCCTTATCCTTTGAAGAGTATAAAATAGGTGCATTCATCGTAATCAAATCAAACGATGCGGGCGCTAAACCATGGCGCGTCGTCTTCAGATTCACAACATCCTCTTGGATCGAGCGAATATCGTCCCCCCATTGAATTGCCTCATGGTCTTTCTCAACCCCCGTCACATAAACCTGTCCAACACCATCCTTTTCCAGCGATTCTTTTAATCTCAACATAAACATCCCGCGACCCGTGGCGATATCAAGGCAATTTAAACTTCTCAAGTTTGAGAGCGCACCAAATTGTTTTTCAAGAACCTGGGCCAACAAAACTCCCTGGCCACTTTTTTGGTGAGCGAACATTCCCTCTAAAGAAATCTCAGGGTGAAATTCCACGTTATCTTTAAGCACAAATGGCCCTCGGATAATGGCGAGCCGCGCTCCAGAACCTTCCCCAAACTCAACCGATTGATTGCGAATAAATGACTGAAAATCCCCAAGCATCTGATGGGTTTTTGGAACGTCGACTTTGAAAACACTCATTGCGTCTGGGCTCTCGACGATCTTTTTATCAAGCGCGGCCACTCTTTGAAATAGAACCCAGTGATCTAGAAATTTCTCGCTCTGCCTCACCGTATCCAATGACATGTATAAAAGATCGGTGAGCGTTAGCATTTCCCCATTCGAATGCCCTTTCCAAGAGTAGCCCATGACCGAATAAAAACCGTCAATCTCTTTTCTAAAAGAAGCGAGTCGTTTTTTAAAATCGGAATCCGGCAAAATATGAAGTCGAGCAATGCCTCGCTCAAGCTCATTGATATCCACAATGAGCTTTTCAATTGCTAGACCATGCGATTGCGAACTCACCGAATGTTGATACTTCTCAAGGACTTGCCGTGCAGGACCGACTTTTTGATAGAAAACAAGAAAATGTGCCACCTTTGGATGCACACCCGGAACGCGGAACATTCCACTAATGGCGTCTTCGAAAGCTGAGAGCACAATCCGGTCCTCCGCGGCTAGAACATGAGCCCGATCAAGATCGGTTCTTATTTGCCTGGCGGCTGACAAACAGCTTTTCGCCAAATTGTGGGTTGTTTGACTCAAGAGAGGATTCTGGGTTAGCCGCGCACCCTCTTCCCCTTGAGCGCTCTTATAGCGATCCGCGCGAACTTGCGCTTTGAGCGCTTCGTAATCAGTTAGTTGCTTTTCGGTTGGTTTTTTCTGTATTCTTACCCCATCTGTTGCTTCGCGCGATTTTCGAACGCGCTCTAATTTTTGGCGAACTCTGGAAGCCTCTTCTATCAGCTTAACTTTGGCCTTCACCCCTTCTTTTTCAGAGATTTCTTTTTGAGCTTTTTTTTCATTGGCTATCCGCTCTTCTTCCGCGCGTTTCCGCTCTTTTTCATCCAATCGCTTCTTTCTCAAAGCCTCTTTTTGAACCGCATTTTTAATTTTTCTTTCGGCGACTTTCGAGGCCAGCTTATAAGATAGGTAGTCCACCTTGATTGGCCCCAGTCGCTGGTCGTTCGGAATCATTTCTAAATTTAAACCAGGGTTTTGCCTTAACTCACCCAAGTCCGCTGTAAAAGCATGCTCGGGCTTACCCGCTTTTTCAGTTAACGGTTTCACGGCCCACGCTCTGTGAACATCGGACAGCAGAATCGGCAAATCCGCTTTTTGCCGTTTTACTTCCAGTATCAGTCCCCACGGCGCCACTTCTTTTAAACAACGAAAAGCCAAAAGAGGGTTCGCATAAGAAGATCCATAATTAACAGCCCCTTCCTTCAAAATTTGAGCCACGGCCCGCTCGCCCGGCACCACGCAGTAGAGATAATTCGACACCGTTCCGTCATTGGGATAAAGAGCACCAATGTGATCAGGTGTTACTGGCAATAACGCGGTTAAAATTTCCTGAGGGTCTAAATAAGTTTTTTTTGATAGCCGTGCCCCCGATTTTTTTGGAAGCTTAAACTCGTCATAAACCCTTTGGTCAAATTCAGAAAGATTGATCACTGTCGTCACTTCTTCCCCGCTCGCAACTAAGCCTCTAATAATTCCGGAATTCTTAAGCTCATCAAAATGAACGGTTTTAATTTTTTGGATGCCGCTGATGAGAGAATTGCAGTCAGAGCCCGTTTCGTGATGAATGATCTTAATCTGCCGAACTCCCTCGAATTGGGTGTCGAGAACAATAAACTTTTTATCGGGTGACAGCATGATTGGGCGCCAGGTCTTTTCGATGGGTACGTCGGCTGTCAAAAGAGATGCTGTATCGAGAATTTTCTCATCGCCGTTGATAAATATTTTTTGACCATCAGGTGAAAAAGAGATGAACTTTAAATTATTTTTAGATCCCAGCTTATCCTCTAAATTGTGGCCGCTTTGAGTGTCGACGAGTTTCACTTTCTTCTCGAAATGCAACTGTCCGTTTTGCTCATAAGGCACCCAGTACTGAACCACCGCGATCCGTTTATCGGGCGAGTAAACAAGTGTCCTCAAACGTGAAAAAATCTCATTTAAAAATATCTGATACCGGTAATCCGCTGAAATAGTACGGGGATCAAATGGTTTTCTCTGGCTAGCGTTATCGGCCCGCGAATAAATCCGGCGAAAGAGGTACGCAAATCCAACCGCCTCGCCACCCAGATTCCACGAGCAAGCATAAACGAAAGCCGCCAAGAGATTGCGGCTTGCTGCGATTTGAAATTGCCCGGCAAGATCCGCCAGCGGCCCCTTTTTCCTCTTATCTAAAAGCGCTCTCAAGAATTCTCCAAGATCATCTTCTGTCATCTTGGCCGCTTTCATCGAAAGCGCTAGTCCGTCCCTCAGCTCGTCCTCCGACCTCAAGAGCACAGGAGCTGACTTTTTATTGAAATCGCTGATCGATCTTTCTAGCTCCTCAAAAAGCGTTTGGCAGCGAGCTATACGCTGATCAAGCGGCGCTAATTTTGCCATTGCCTCGGCGTAAATTTGCGTGCGGCGATCCAGCGTATCAACTTGACCCTTCAAAACCCCAAATGCCTTTTTTAAAGCCGCGTGCGCGTCTCGAATTTCTCCCATGCGCCAGGATAGCCGCAAGCGATCTTGACGCCCCGCTTTGATATCGATCAGTTGTTCGCCCTTTTTCTCCAACTGCCCGTGAAAGTGACCTTCTAAAAGATTAATTTTTTCAATCTCGCGGTCAATGAACGTCTGAATTTTAGTCTTCTGAACCTCTAAATCTTCGCCCCCAATCCCAGGAATGCCACTCTCTCCTAAAGCCGAGTCTGTCGTTTCGTACATGGTGAGAATCTCTTGCGCTTGCTTGAAAAATACTGACGCGTCAACTTCCCCGCCCTCTTTTTGAAAATCTTCGAGATGACTCCGAATTCCAGTTGCGACAAAAAACTGCTTCGAAAGATCCAGATCTAGAAATTGTTCTCGAATCGCTTTCCAGCGATCATCGTCCGAATCGACATTCAAGAGGCTCGCCAGTTCCTCCAAGCGCTCAATGGGGGTCTGATCGCGCTCATCGTAACGGGCCTTCGCAAAATACGCCGCCTGTGTCAATCGCCCAAGGTCTTCTCTCGGAGATAAAATTTCTTTGGCCTTCAACCAGTCGGCATAGGAACTTCTATCAGCGAGATCGCCGCGCTTAAAAATTGTAAGGAACTCATCCACCAAGCTCCCACGCAACAAATCATTTTCCTGATAACGCTTTTTCTCTATTCGCTGTATAAAATTTTTAAACAGCCACTCCACGTGTTCCTTTTCAAAATCTGAGGACGCTCCCAAAATGGCAAAGTCTCTCTGAGTTTGGAGCATTTGAATGTCCGCCTTAAAATCGAAACCAACCGGCCCTTCTCCGATCAGTTCATAATCCAAGAGATCCTGCGCCTCAAGCGGTTTCAACATTTCTATTTCTAGCGTTCCTTCGCTGCTGCGAACTTTAAAATCCTCCATCTCTCGATGAACAATAAAGCGGCTAAAGCCCTCGTCGCCCTTATACTTTCCAATCATCAGCGCTTCCTTAGACGTCTCGGGCACTTCTTCTTCATCTTTTGATCTTGCTAAAACAGCAACAGCCCTACCCTCCTTATTCACGCGCTTTCCGAAATAAATCCAGCGTTCAGCAACGGTCTTTATATCTTCTAAACGAAACGCCACCACCGAACGCTCGGAGCCATTTGAAAATAACAACACTAGAGGCTTGTCGGAGTAGAGTCGATACCTCACAGGCAAATGCTCTTTCATCCGCTTACTGCGTACCACTTCCAAAGCTTTGCGGTTTACTTGAAATGCACTTTCAAGCAAGATCTCTCTGGCTTCCGGCGAAGCGGCAAGCCGCGTTCCCATCACATAGGGCTGCATCATCAATCGAGCGGCGCCACTCATCGGTGACACCATCGGAGCCGGCCTTTGATTTAAAAGAATTTTTTCATACCGCTTTTGATTGGTTTCATGCGTCACCTGAGGGATCACGCTGATGTAAGAAATATTCTTCGCGCGAAGCAGTCTTTTTAAATTGGCGGAGTGGTATCCTCCGATGATTAAAATGGATAGCGGTTCTTTGGTGTTGTCTATTCCCTGAACAAATACTTCATCTCGTTTAAGAGTAAGCTCATAAAACGTTTCGCATTTTTGGATAAACGCGTCAAAACCATTTTGCAGAAACAATGCCTTATCATAAGGGCCTTCGAGCTGCACAATTCTCTGATTCAACAATCCGGTGAGAGCGCTCACCCCTTTAAATTGCTGATACTCCCCAAACTCTAACGGCGAGAGCGTCAAATTCAGGAGCTTTCGAAGAAGCTCCGCGTGGCGCATGGCACCCAAAAAATCTTTCTCATCTTGATTCACGCAAAGCTTTTCAAATAGAACGACTTCGAGAGTCTTTAGCTCGTCCAATAGTTTTTGAGTGCGAATTTTTTTAAGGCGTGATGTTTTATTCCAGTCGATGCCTGACTTTATTTTGATAAGCGTCGTAACCCGGCGAATCTCTGGGTAATTTTTAAGCGGAATTTGATTGAGCTGAGCCTGCTCACTTAAACGATCGAGGTATTCGGTGATTTTAAGCTCATTTTTTTGAAACGCTGAGCGGTCCTCTACCATTTTTAACAACACGGGGTTGAGACTCTTAGACTTAAGCGCTGCAATTGTCGAATCGACCTTGCTCAAGTAATCTAAAAACGCTTCGCGTCTGGCCGCCACATCCCGATAGACGTCTATGGACTTTAAATAAAGCTCCGGGCTCTCGACACCTTGAATGTGGATCGGATAATCCGAGGTGAGGTCTAAGTATTCCACGCCGTGCAGAAATCCTTTTTGAAGATATTTCCGAGCGATTTGTTTACGGGTTTCAAGAGGCGCTTGATCGCGCAGAAAGGAGAGAGAATTTTCTCCTGTAGCGGCTTCTGAAAAAACAACAAATTTGTCATTCCCGCGTAGGCGGGAATCATTTTGATCCCCGCTAAAAGAATGCGGGGATGACACTCTCATTTTTTTAAAAATTAAATCTAATAATTTCGCGGTGTTGAGCTGACACGAGGCATTGGTATGAGCGTCTTGAATGAGAACGACGGTTTGCTCTCCCTGTTTCCACGCATCCTCAATCGTCGCGATAGAACTTGGGATTTGCGGGAGAAATTCGCTCGCCCACTTTAAATTTTTTTCCTTTTCGGAACCCTGAAGGAGTCCCAAATCGGGATTGGCAAACGCCAGGTCTTGCGCAAAAAAAGCTGCGAGCAAAAATAGGCTGATGAATCTGATAAAACTATTCGATTTCAATATAAAAACCTTTGGGTTTGAGGGCATATTTTGCCCATTGAAAATGGTTATGAAAGTATGCCCGAAGACCGAGCGAAGAACAAGACTTAGAAGAGAATTTTATTTAAGCAAACTTAAGTAAATTTAATCAATGCTTAAAATGCCGCAGACCTGTGGAGACCATGGCTATTTTTGCCTTATCGCAGGCTTTGATAATTTCTTCATCCGCGATCGAACCACCCGGCTGAATGATGGCCGAAATTCCTGCTTTGGCCGCAAATTGAATCGAATCAGGCTTCGGAAAAAATCCATCGGAGGCCAGAACAGCTCCCTTGGCTTTTTTTCCGGCTTTGCGAAGCGCAGTTTGGCAAGCATCCACGCGAGAAGGCTGGCCCATTCCAAGCCCCAGCGTCGCGCCACCCTTCACGATGACGATGGCGTTAGACTTCACAAAGCGTGAAATTTTAAATGCAATGAGCAGATCACTGATTTGCGATTTTTTTGGCTTAAGTTTAGTGACCACTTTTAAATCCGAAGCGACCGAATCCTTTAAATCTTTTTCCTGCAGCAGAAGGCCACCTTTTACTTTTTTGAAATCCAGTTTCTCAAATTGATTTTCGATTTTCGTTGAAAGCAGCCTCAAATTTTTCTTCGTTTGCAAAACTGCCAAAGCCTTTGCGTCAAATCCTTTGGCAATCACACACTCCACGAAGCCGCTCGCCAAAATCGCCTTGGCTGTTTTTTCATCGACGACTTGATTGAACCCGATAATTCCACCGAAAGCCGAAAGTGGATCGCAGGCATGCGCCTTTTTAAAAGCGGTGGTCAAATCCTTTGAAATCGCAAATCCGCACGGCGAGGTGTGCTTTACAATCGAACAAGCAGGCTCGCTAAAAGCTTCCACCATCTCAAGTGCGGCATCCAAGTCTAAGATGTTATTGAACGAAAGCTCCTTGCCATGAAGCTTCTTGGCCTTCACCGCTCCGGACATTTTGGAACCCACCTCTTCGTAGAGTACGCCTTTTTGATGGGGATTTTCGCCGTAACGCAGATCCTGAAGCTTTTTGAATCCGAGCGTGAGCTCTTGAGGAAATTCTGCCAAACTTTGGGGTTTTTGACCTGAAAAATACGAAGCAATTGCCCGGTCGTACGCAGACGTTCTTTCAAAAACTTTACCAGCCAACCGCTTTAGCGTCGCTTGGCTAAGAGCTCCATCACCATCCTCTAGCTCTTTTTGTACTGACGCGTAGTCTGAGGGATCGCAGACCACTCCCACAAACCGAAAATTCTTAGATGCGGAACGCAGCATAGCCGGACCACCAATGTCGATCATTTCAATAATGTCGTGTTCGTCTGTTTTGGTCCGAACCGTTTCTTCGAATGGATAAAGATTAATCACCACGAGATCAATGGGCTCAATGCCGTGCTTTTGAATGGTCTTCACGTGCTCCGGGTTATCGCGCAGAGCAAGCAGTCCCCCGTGAATTTTAGGGTGAAGCGTTTTGACGCGCCCATCGAGCATTTCCGGAAATTCGGTGACACTCGAAACTTCAGTGGCAGGAATCCCTTTTTCTTTTAAAAGCTTGTACGTGCCGCCGGTTGAAATAATTTCGACACCCATCCGGTTGAGAGACTCCACAAACGGTAGAATTCCGGTCTTATCGTACACACTCACTAATGCGCGTTTGATTTTATTCACTGTTTTTGACCGCCTTTTTAAATTTTTTCCGTAAAATTTTGCTCACTGGACCAGGCTTGCCAGTTCCAATTACTCTCTCGTCCACATTCACCACCGGCAACACCTCGGATGAGGTGTTCGTCATAAAACATTCATCCGCGCTGTAAATCTCATGGCGCGTTAAAAATGTTTCCACAACTTCAAAGCCAAATTTCTGCGCAATCTCTATCACCATCCCGCGCGAGATGCCCCTTAAAATACCCGAACCCGTTGCCGGAGTCAAAACCCTTTTTCCCTTCACAATAAATAGATTCGATACGGTTCCCTCCGCCACAAAACCGGACTGATCCAGGAAGATAAATTCCCGAATATCTGCCTCATTTTCCGAGCGGTCCACTTCCGACAAAACCCCCGGAACGTACTGCGAAGACTTGATCTGCGGGTCCTGCGCTCGAAGCGTCCATCGCCGCGATGTGGTGGTTTTAAGAGTCACACCTTTGTCGTAAATTTCCTGTGGGTAAGCTTTAAACGGCCGAATGAGCGCTACGAGCCGGCCCTCGGCAGAACTTTGAGCCCAGTGAACAGAAACACGGAACATCGCGTCCTTGATACGGCTCTCCTTAAGTGTGGCTTTCAGCCAACTTTCTAGCTCCACCCCCTTAAAGGGCAAAGTTCTTTGGAAGGCAAGGCACGATTCTAAGAGCCGCTTCAAATGCGCGCTGAGCTTAAAGAATTTTCCGTGATAAACGCGGAGTGTTTCAAAAACAGAGACTTCGTTTAAAAATTCAACTGGGAGAACTTCGGAATTAAGGGGTGCTGATTTTTTTCCGGACAAATTCCCGGGCGCGTTCTTTTCCGAAGACGGCAGATAAAACGGCTTCTGCCTTATGAAGGGTTTCGGCGTATTCTTTTTGGGGGTTCGAATCGGCAACAATGCCCGCACCGGCATACAAATAAGCTTTCTTTTTTTGAACAATCAAACTGCGAATGATAATATTCCAATCCATATCGCCTGTAAAGCCAAAATACCCCATGGAACCCGTGTAGGGCCCGCGAGACACAGGCTCAAGCGCCTTGATGATTTTGGTGCAGATGATTTTAGGCGTCCCCGTAATCGTCCCTCCGGGAAAAAGAGCGCCAAGCACGTCGAGCGCATCACAGTTTTTCTTTAAAACACCCTTTACGTTTGAAACGATGTGCTTCACATGCGAATAATCCTCTAGCACCATCAGCTCGTCCGCCTTCACTGAGCCATACTCACAGACCTTTCCTAGATCATTGCGCTCCAAATCAACGAGCATGATGTGCTCAGCGCGCTCTTTTTCATTGAGCAAAAGCTCGCCTGCCATTTTTTGATCTTTTTTGTGCGTCTCTCCCCTTGGCCGCGTTCCGGCAATCGGCCGCGTCTCAACCATTCGGCCCTTTACGCAGACAAGACGCTCGGGTGAGCCGCAAATCATTTGAAACTTCCCTGCATCCAAATACCCGAAGAACGGCGACGGATTCACCTGCCTGAGACGCTCGTAAACACTTAAGGGGTCTTGCTTCAATTCAAACTCCAGCCGCTGAGCAAGATTCACCTGATAAACATCGCCGTTTTTAATATGCTGCTTAATTTTTTTTACAGCATTAGCGAAATCGCGTTGTCCAAATGTGCTTTTTTCCGCAACGCTTGATCGGCCCCTCCGAGGCCGATCGTCGCTCGCCATGCTCGTCCAGCTCTTCTTCTCAGCAGCAACGCTGCTTCGAAGAATCCGTGGCCGCTTAGCCGAGCATACGCGCTCCAAAAAGCACACTTTGGACAGCTGCTCAAATCCCGTCTTACTATTTGCGCATATAATCACTTCATGGCTCGCGTGATCCCACACAATCCCTTGATTAAAGAACATTAGGTAAATATCCGGCACGTCGAGCCCTGAGGGCTTCTGAAAACTAAGCGACGAGTCAAAATACTTCCCTGCTTCGTAAGAAAAATACCCAATGGCCCCGCTCTCAAACGGAAGCTTCGAGGAGCCTCGCTTTACCGCGCATTTTTTTAGCAATTTTTTTAAGAACGGGATTGGCTCGGCAGTGAAACGACGGACCTTTCCTTTGGAGCGCATGCAAATCCGCTTGCCCTTAGCCTCAAAAACCAAAAATGGGTCCACGCAAACGATGGAATAACGACCTGTTTTCGATCCTTGGCGCACGCTTTCGAGTAGCACGCCTGGTATTTCAGGTTTTTTTAAAAGCTGAAAGACTTCGAGCGGTGAAAGTGAGGATTTTATTTTTCGAATCAAGGCTTAGTGGAGATAGGAAATCTTTTGCTTTTTTAAACGCGTCTGGAGCTTTAGTTCCTGAATTTCTTCGGCAAGCGGACGAATTTTTTCAGACAACATCAGCACGCGCTCTTGCCATTTTTCTTTTTCGGCGCCCGATAATTTGATGTCTTTGCTCTGACGGAGCATGTTTTGCACGTCGGTCAACGTGCTCTGGTAGCCCTCCAGCTCTTTTTGCTTAGCGAGCATCTGGGCTTCCGCTGTTTCAATTTCCCTTTTTAAGGCATTGCGATTGGCATCAATCGTTGCGCGGTATTTGTCGATGGTCTGATTTTGGGCTTTCGCGTAAGCATCGTAATTCTGACGCAGTTTATCGACCTGTGCATCGGTCGCTTTCTTTTTAGCTAGGAGATCGTCTTTGATCGATCGAATCTGCGCATGGGCTTGATCGCGCGCGATCACCATTTGCTTAAAAGCGGGGTCTTCCTTGGTGAGACGGTCCAGCTCCTCGGGGCTATTGGAAAAACAGCCTCCTAAAAGAAGCGCGAGAGAAGCGAGTAAAAAGAGATTGCGGGCCTTCACGGATCTAAATATATCACAAACCCCGCAGTTTATCTTTTGGATTTAAAGCTTTCGAAAATCTGGCCCACGTGTTTAGCGGCCATTTCTTTGCAACCCAGGCCAATAGCGAGTCCAACGCCTAGCGAAAGCGCAAAGAGAATCGCTTTAATGATGAGATCGATCAGCGAGGTATCAATTCCAAGCTGCTTGAGCGCCTGAATGAAAACAAAAATGCCAATCACCACTTGCGTGGTCTGACCAAGCGATCTCGCTTGCGTAATACCGGCATTAGCCGCGGCCGTGCGGACGGTGTTCGCCACTACACTTGCAAAGAAAATTCCTAGCACCAGAATAAGAACGCTCAAGATTACATTGGGAATGTACAAAATAATGCGATTCAAAAGTTCGGCAGCAACATTGAGCTGAAGCGTGTTCACCGCGGCAAGAACCACAACGAGCATCATGAGCCAATAAATCAGAACACCGATAATTTCCGAAAGGGTGTAATTGATATCCCCTTTAGTCAGGATATTGGCAATACCCGTCTTTTCACTAGCGGTGTCTAAACGCGCGAGCTTTAAGAATCGGGTAATTACTTTTTGGGTGACGACCGCGAGCATCCACCCAGCCACAAGAATAACAATGACGACGAAAAGTGTAGGGACAAAGGCCAAAACGTGAGTCCACATGGCTTGCACCGGTTCCATAATTGTGTTTTCCCAATCCATTAGCGGCCTCCTTTGATTGATTAAAAAAATATAGTATTAGTTCTTAATAGTTAAAGAATAACAAAATTAAATAGGGCTGTCAATGACGACAGCCCTATTTTAGACATCCCCGCCTACGCGCGGAGGACGTTTATTTTAATTCGTTTTTAGAAAGAATTTTTCCGGTCTTATCCAGATCGTAAATGATCGGAGAGCCGGTCGGAATATTGAGCTCTAAAACCTGCTCGCGCGTTAGCTTCTCGAGCTCCATCACGATGGATCGCAGACTATTGCCATGTGCCGCAACAATAATATTTTTACCCGCCTTCACATCAGTCATGACTTTTGAATCAAAATACGGAAGCGTACGCGCCGCCGTGTCTTTCAGGCTCTCCCCTTTGGGCGGCGCCACATCGTACGAGCGTCTCCAAATCTTAACCTGCTCATCACCGAATTTTTTAGCGGTCTCGGCCTTGTTCAGACCTTGTAAATCGCCGTAATGACGCTCATTCAGCGCCTCGTTCTTTTCGGTGACTAGATCTGCCTGACCCATTCCTTCAAGAATGAGCTTAAGTGTATTTTGAGCGCGTTGTAAGTTGGAGGTATAAGCCTTGTCGAAATGAAGGCCTTCATTTTTAAGTTTTTGACCGGCGGACTTTGCTTCTTCCACGCCCTTAGGGGACAAGGGAACATCCACCCAGCCAGTGAATCGGTTTTCCAGATTCCACTGGGATTCGCCATGACGAACGAGTACTAATTTTGCCATTCTCGTCGGAGTCTCTTTTTAGTCTCTGCGGCGACCGAACAAGCGCAGAAGCATTAAGAAAAGATTGATGAAATCAAGATACAGCCTCAAAGCGCCCATAATGGCCATTTTCTTTTGCGTCGACGCATCTTCAAATCCGAGCGCGTAGATCGCTTTTAGCTTTTGAGTGTCGTAGGCGATAAGGCCAATGAACACCGCAACGCCGATGAAGGAAATCACGAGCTCAAAAGCCGTGTTCTTCCAAAAGAAATTAACGATGCTCGCAATGATAATTCCGAACAGCGCCATCATGGCAAGGTTGCCCACCGAGGTAAGGTCTTTTTTGGTGGTGGCTCCGTAAACACTGAAAAATAGAAACGTTCCCGCTGTGATGGCAAACGTCGACATCACTGAAGAGCCGGTATAAATCAAAAGAACTGAGGTGAGCGTGAAGCCGTTGAGAATCGAATAAATAAGGAAAATACTTGCCGCCATCACATACGACAATCCCATAAACCCGATCGACAACCAAAGCACAAGACCAAGCTCCGCTCCGATCAAACCGAACATCACCCAATTATTGGTGAAAATCAGCTTGAGAAGCGCGGGTTGAGTCAGCAGCCAAAACGAGGCAGCTCCCGACAAACCAAGGCCCGCGGCCATCCAAAGATAAACTTTGGAAATAAAACCAGACTCAGAAACTTCTGAATTTTTTGCTAAATGTTCCAGGCTCATAATTGATCCTCCTAAAATTTACTCGATCGGTATTTGAATCTTGGTCCCTTTTTTGGGACGGTTGGGATTCGAAATCACATCTTTATTGAATTCGTAGATACGCTTCCACTGTCTACCGTCGCCGTATTCCTTCTCGGCAATGGCCCAGAGAGTATCTCCTTTTTGAATCGTATAATCTTTCACGTCAACTTTGACGGAACTTTCAATATCGTGTTTTTCTTCGACGGTGTTTGTCTCACCAAACTGCGAGGCTTGAGACGCGGGAATCATCACTTCTTCTACTTCCGCGACCATAAACTGCGCATTGCGGTCTTTCTGCATGCCCACGAGATCATGCGTTGGCGCCATGGCATCGAGCTTACCGCGGCTTAAAATACGAATGCGCGACTCCGGAAGACCGTGGCCTGCAAAAAATTGACGAACCGCTTCGGCGCGGCGGGCACCAAGCTTCTGATTGTATTGTTCCGAACCACGAATGTCCGCGTTTCCGGTAATCAACACATCGGCGTTAGGATTTTTTTCGAGCGTGTAGAGCGCGTTTGAGAGAATAGACTGCGCATCGTCTCTTAGATCCGCTTTGTCATAATCAAACAACACTTTCACGTTCTTTAAAATCTTCTTAATGACGAGAGATGGCTTTTGGTCCCCTTCGGAGGATTTGTAATCAAAAATGACTTTGCGGACGTAAACAAAACCCTGATTTCCCCAAGGCCCCTTGGACTCACCCGGAGTGGTTGGCCACCACCAAAAACCGGAACGGCTCTCATCCTTATAAGGAGCGGGAGTAGCATCCGAAGGCCACCAGGCAAAGCGCTTGGCTAAAATTTCATCTTCGCGTGTTTTTACTTTTGGAAAATTAATTCCCGCTGGATTAGAAGTGGCGCCAGATGCGGTGGCGATGCTTGCCGCGGCCTGCGATTGAGCCAGTGCCTGGATTTCTGCTTGAGGAAACTGCCCCAAAGCGCCGGAGCTCGCTACCGAAGCGTCCGCTTGCGAATCCGCACTGCTATCGGGACCTGAATCTGCCATTGCAAATGAGCTTATTGCCAAGCCCAACACCACTGCCACTAATGCACTTTTTTCGAATCTTTTCATAAGAATATCCCCTTGTCCAAAAGCGAAATTTGTCTTAAAAATCCCTAGGCCCAATAGGATACTAAATGGCCTGCGGCTGGTCAATGCCAAATGGAAAGTGTGGTTCTAAGCTTTGAGACGCGTTTTAAGCGTTCAAGCGGTCGATCAGAAGACGTAAACGCGAGTAGGAAGAGCGGTTAAACTGAAAGAAAAGACGTGTTAAGAAGGGGTCTTTGTTGTCGTCATCGGCGATGCTCGTCAAAATCTCCATTTTCCCCTTCATCATGTCCTTAAACTCTTCGTTCAAGGCATCGAGCTGCTCTGCCGACACCGGCTTTTTAACACGAATGAGGTACCCGGTATTAAAAAATCGAGAAGAATGATAATTGGAATAAAACCGCGCGATTTCCTCGACGGCTTTGTCAGTGTCCTGGTGATGCGTGGTTAAAATTCCAAGATCGCCGGGTGAGATGAGCTTATCCCCTTCCATATTTCGCTTGAGTAAGCGCACGGTGGAGCGCCAAAACGAACTGCCGGGAGTGTCAATGAGCACAAGGGGCCGCGGTTTCGCTTTTCCGGTTTGGACGAGCGTCAATGATTCAAATCCTTCGTCGAAGGTTCCAAATCCGCCCGGAAAAAGAACGGTCGCTTCCGATTCTTTCAAAAACATCAGCTTGCGCGTGAAAAAATATTTGAAGAAAATGAGCTTGTTATTTCCTTTGATGACGGCATTGGCGTCTTGCTCAAAGGGAAGCATGATGTTTAAGCCAAAACTATTTTGAGCGCCGGCGCCGAGCATAGCCGCTTCCATAATGCCACTCGCTCCACCCGTGATAATCATCCACCCTTTTTTGGCAAGTTGCCGGCCAAATTTTTCAGCAAATTTGTAACTCGGGTGACTGCGGGGTGTGCGTGCCGAACCAAACACGGCGGCTTTAGGGACTTGCCGGTACGGTCTAAAAATCTTGAGCGCATAACGAAGCTCTTTGAAGGCTGTATTGAGTAGTCGCAGATCGGCTAAGTCATGCTTTTCTTCGCGGAGCAAACCGATGTTATAAAGCATATCCGAAAAAACGTCGGCCTCAGGGTTTGCAAACCCCGACTCGCCCATCAGCTCCACGAGATCTTTTTGAAAGCGCGAAAAATCGCGCGCGTGCTTACTTGGCAAGGACGTAAGAGAAAATTAACGGGGCCACAATAGAAGCGTCGGATTCAATGACGAAGCGCGGCGTGTTTCCGTCAAGTTTTCCCCATGTGATTTTTTCGTTAGGAACTGCTCCGCTATAGGAGCCGTAAGACGTGGTGCTGTCGGAAATCTGGCAGAAATAACCCCAGAGCTTCACTTTCTCTTTGAGATCTTGTTCGATGAGCGGAACCACGCAAATGGGAAAGTCACCGGCAATGCCTCCACCGATCTGGAAAAATCCAAGTGAAGACGTTTTCGTGATTTGTTTGTACCACTCGACGAGGGCCGCCATTTGTTCTAAGCCCGATTTCACGACATGGAAATTTGAAACTTCTTTGCGCATCACATTCGCGACAAAAATATTTCCGAGTGTCGAATCTTCCCAGCCCGGCGTAAAGATCGGGATATTTTTTTCGCTCGCCGCGATCACCCACGAATCTTTCGGGTCAATTTGAAAATATTCGTTGATCCAGCCCGACTGAATGAGCTGGTACATGTATTCATAAGGAAAATAACGCTTTCCTTCTTTGTCTGCTTTTTGCCAGAGTTTCAGCACCTGACGCTCAATGCGGCGCATGGCTTCTTCTTCGGGAATACACGTGTCGGTGACACGGTTCCAGCCGCCGTTACGGAGTTCCACCTCTTCTTTGTCGGTGAGATTGCGGTAATTGGGAACGCGCTTGTAGTGATCGTGCGCCACGAGATTAAAAATATCTTCTTCGAGATTGGCTCCAGTCGAGCAAATGCCCTGAACCTTGCCCTCGCGAATCATTTCAGCAAGCGACAACCCAAGCTCTGCGGTGCTCATCGCTCCAGCAAGCGTTATGAACATTTTTCCGCCTTTATTCATATGTTCGATGTACGCATCGGCGGCATCCACAACAACGGCAGCATTGAAATGGCGATAGTGGTGCTTAATGAAAGATTGGATCGGAGAGGAAGTTGAGCCTTGAACGCTCTTTTTGCTGGATTCTATTTTAATGGCCATGTTGCGATTGCTCCTTGTTGGAATTATTTATAACACGATCTCTCAAGCGTGTCACTCCCGAAATACGTTATTTTTCCCGCATGAGATTTAAAGCGGATCCCGCTTTAAACCACTCGATTTGTTCCGGCGTGAACGAATGAACCAGCTCGATGGAATCCGACGCGCCGTTTGAGTGAGTGATCACAGCATTTAGCGGCTTTCCAGGCGCAAGTCCCGCAATGCCTTTGATCGAAATTTTATCTTCGGCTTGAATTTTTTCATAATCCGTCGGATTTTTAAATTTGAGCGCCAAAATCCCCTGCTTTTTTAAATTGGTTTCGTGAATGCGCGCAAAACTTCTGGCAATCACGGCTTTCGCATTTAAAAAACGCGGGCACATGGCCGCGTGTTCGCGGCTTGAACCTTCGCCGTAATTTTCATCCCCAATCGCAACCCATCCCAAACCCTTCGCCTTGTACGCACGCGCGGCCGCCGAGGGCGTGGTTTCTTTGCCACCCTCAAGCCAATTTTTCACGGTGCCGGGTTGAGAGGTAAAAGAATTATTCGCTCCCAAAAACATATTGTCGGAAATTTTATCCAGATGGCCGCGGAATTTAAGCCAGGGCCCGGCCGGTGAAATGTGATCCGTCGTGCACTTCCCCTTTGCCTTTAAAAGCACCTGCAGGCCGTCAAAATCTTTTCCGTCCCACGCTTTAAATGGTTCTAAAATTTGCAGGCGTTCGCTTTTGGGGTCAATCGCCACAGACACCGTGCCTCTTTTTTGAAGTTCCATTGGCGCAATGTAACCCGCAAAGCCCGCTTCAAAACTTTTGGGAAGTTCGGGCGCTTGCGGCACAGGGAGTAAAATTTCTTTCCCGTCTGCATTTTTAATTTTATCGGTGAGCGGATTAAAATCGATTCGTCCGGCGATCGCCAGCGCCGTCACAATTTCAGGCGACGCGATAAACGCAAGCGTTTCGGGGTTCGAGTCATTGCGCGCCGGGAAATTCCGGTTAAAAGACGTGATGATCGAATTTTTCACGCCCTTTTGAATATCATCCCGCTTCCACTGACCAATGCACGGACCGCAAGCATTCGCGAGCACAGTACCACCGATCGACTCGAGCGTCTGAAGCTGTCCGTCACGGCGAATCGTATTTTGAATCTGGTCCGAGCCGGGTGAAATTAAAAAATAAGATTTTGATTTAAGTCCCGCTTTTTTAGCTTCACCCGCTACAAATGCGGCGCGGCCAATGTCTTCATAAGAAGAATTGGTGCAGCTTCCAATCAGCGCGGATGAAAGCTCGGCAGGATAACCTTTTTCTTTTATTTCTGCGGCGAATTGCGAAATGGGACGCGCCAAATCCGGCGTGTGAGGACCGACCACATGCGGCTCGAGTGTCGAGAGATCAATTTCGATCACCTCGTCATAAAATGTCGCCGGGTCTTTTTCGACTTCTGGATCGGCTGTGAGAAAATTTTTAAATTCATCAGCCAATTTTGCAATCGATTCGCGCTTTGTCGTTTTTAAATACGCCGCCATGCGCTCATCATACGGAAACACTGACGTGGTCGCGCCAAGCTCCGCGCCCATATTCGTAATGGTTCCTTTTCCGGTACAGCTAATCGAACGCGTGCCCTCACCAAAATATTCCACAATTTTATCCGTGCCACCCTTCACGGTGAGGAGGCCGCACAGTTTTAAAATCACGTCTTTGGCCGAGGCCCAGCCGTTTAATTTTCCTTTTAAATGAACGCCGATGAGTTTTGGGCACTTCACTTCCCACGCGAGGCCCGCCATCACGTCGGCCGCGTCTGCTCCGCCGACTCCAATTGCGAGCATTCCAAGACCCCCGGCATTCGGCGTGTGAGAATCGGTGCCAATCATGAGTCCGCCTGGAAAAGCGTAATTTTCTAAAACCACTTGGTGAATAATTCCCGAACCGGGCTCCCAAAATCCTAGACCGTAACGCTGAGACGCGGAGCGCAGAAAATCATAAACTTCTTTGTTGGTTTGAATGGCGTTCTTCGTGTCCTCGGCTGCTCCCACACGCGCCAAGATCAAATGATCGCAGTGAACCGTGCTCGGCACCGCGGCTGAACTTTTTTGCGCCTGCATGAATTGCAAAAGCGCCATCTGTGCAGTTGCGTCTTGCATGGCCACACGGTCAGGGCGTAGTGAAAGATAACTCACACCTCTCACAAATTCCTGATTTTTTAAATCGGCAGCATGTGCAGCTAAAATTTTTTCGGCAAGTGTTATGGGCCGCCCGAGTTTTTGGCGTAATAGTTCATGTTTTTGATTTAAAGAAGAATAAAGGTTTTTAATCTGCGCTTCGAATTCGTTCATGGTTAGAAACTCCGTGTTAGTTGGCGATGCCTGAAATTTTAATAAAATAATCAGCCCATTTTTTTAAATTCTGAGAAATGAGTTCTGATTTTGATGAGACCGCTAGCTCTCTCTGTAAATTTAAAATATTTTCCTGGAGATCAACCTCTAAATCTCTCGCGGTCCATTCGGTGAACAACTTCACTTCATTGATAACATGGTTCAGTGATTCGATTGATGCGCCCGAACGACCTACCAGGTTAGACGCCCTTAAGAGATCCGATGCAATATTGCCAAGGCGCACGGAAACAGGGTCTTTCATAAAGCGAGCCTTTAAATCATTTAGCGGGATCATACTTCTAATTCATCGGGCCGCCAATCTCCGCCCCAAACATCTTCCTGTTTGCTTCCGGCCTCTAGTAATATGGCCTCGCAATCCGCGTGCATCACTCCGCCGCCCGCCAAAATTCCTTTTTTAATATCCACTGCAACTTTAATGTAGCTATCAAGGTTCTTGAGCATTTCAGAAATTTGCTGTTGAGTTGCTTTCGACTTTATTAGAAGAATCATAGACGGCCTAGTATAACAAAGGGATTTTCGCTTGGAAAGCTTAAGCCGCAGAGCCGACGAATTTTAAGGACATCTGAAGATAGGACAACAGTTGCGGGACACTAAGCTTCAACGTTTGCACCAAAGCGGGTTCGTAGAATTTTTCGAGATAGGATTCTTTATTTTCATTAAAATCTTTTGGGATTTGCTTTAGGAAACTGATTTTGTCTGCTAGCTCCTCTGCGCGTTTGCCCGTTAAAGTTTCCAAGCGTTGAGCCACGCTTTCAATGGCACCGTAACGCTTGAGATCCGCCGCCGTAGCAATCGACGGAAGTGTGGGCGCAATTTCACCGTCTTTTTGGTCAATGAGCAGAAGTCCGTAGTTTTCGGGCAATGTCATCTGGAGCACCGAGCGTTTCGACGCTAAAAGAATCGGCGCACTCCCCTCGTCGGCAGAAGCGACATCCGAAAGATATTCATACCGTTTATCGAGCTCAAAGTTCTGCGTGATAAACCGCACGCGGACATTTTTCGCTTTTAGTTTTTCCCTGGCGGACTCAACCAACTCTTCGACTTGCAATGCATGAGGTCCAAAAAGATCGTCCGCGACAATGTCCACCGTTTGCACAGGACCGTTTGCAGTTTGATTAAAAAGCGCGCGGGATTCGTTGACAGCACGCACCACTTCGCTTTTTTGGTGAGCCAATCTTGCCGCTGATTTTTTGATAGCCGACCGGTGAATGAATAATTTTTGAGACGCCCCCGAATCCACCATCACACCCACGTCCAATTTTTCAAAGCGAAGCGTTGCAATCTGTGCGCCGTCTTTAAACGGAGAATTATTTTTCTCCGTAAGCCGCGCGCCAAGCGTTGCGGCCATTTCGGCGAGGCGAGTTGAAAATTCAGGGGCCAGCCGTGCGCCTTTTTCCAATCGCCCATCAATCATTCCCTTAAACCCATCTGTATAAAATTCACCGTATCGTTCAGCCAAAATTTTATGAGAAAGGGCGTTTAAATCTTCAAAACTCTCTGCTCTTTTTACACCAGACAACCCCGAAAGTATTAATTTTAAATTTTTACCGACGAGGTTGGGAAAGCCCGCTGGCCCATAAGCATGAAAATCATTATCCGCACCCGATAGTTTCCCCTCCTGTGCTGCGACATCAAATCTAGCCGCAATAAACTTAGTCACCAAAAGATCCGTCGCAAGTACATCATCCATATTTTTGCGTGCTCCGTAAGAAGGTTCTCTTAAAAGAGCCTTTCCGCGGGTGGTCAGATATTCAGCGTTCACTTTCTCAAGATAATCCGCCACAAACTTCACAGTGTGGCCATAACCCAAATAAACGGTGGCTTCTTTTCCCGGTTGGCCATACTTAGCCCCGCCGCCTTCGCCTATCTTAAAGGTCCGGATAACCCCCGCCGACAAAAGCGTCGTTAATAAAAATTGGATCTCTCGCACAACTTCTCCATCATTAGCATCAAAGTTGAGATGAATTTTCCAACCCTTCGAACGGTCTAACATTTCAATCGCTTCTTTTTGAAGATTAACAACGGGCACGAGAGCGGTTTTGGCTTGTTCAAAAGGAACAAGTATAGGCTCAGCTCCTTGATATTGATTTATAATATATTTTTTGCCGCTTCTCTCAACCATCTGGAAAATTCCAGGATAAGCGTTTTCCATTTTCTCCACCAACCAAACAAATTGACCTTGTTTAAACGGTACTTCTATAGCTTCCTTTGAAGGGAATTTTCCTTTTGAATGAGTTTGAACTTTTTTATTTATTTCATCAGCCAATTGCACCACATCTGCAGGAAATGAGAGCGGATTACCAAATTTTGTGGGCGAATCCGCAAGCCGCGCGCCCTCAAATTTCCGACTCTGAATCAGTCTCTCGGTATAATCGCTGATGTCGCTTTCAAGCTGGTTTAGATCCAATTCCATTTGCCCAAGATCCGGCTGGGTTCCTGAAAGTCCATTAGACTGTGAATAAATTTCCGCCCAACGTTTTCTGAGCGCCTTATAGTGGTCGCGCTGCCAGTCCAGCATTTTGCGGGCAGTTCGATCGTCTTTGCGCATGTAGTGACTCCCAACCCAATCGAGCACCGCATGCAAGCGGTCCATTTTTTGGCGAATGTTGGATTGTTGGTTCATTTTTTCGTCGGAGAGACGTGCGCCGGATTTTTTATCGTGAGCCAAGCTCAATCCGCGGGTAGCTGCGAGATTATTTTTTTTAATAAAATCCCTAAATACACTCTCGTCGCGAACAGGAAAAGCCATGGCGTCGATCAACACCGGTAACCCTTTTCGAGTTTCCATAATGCCGTCGCCCATCAAAAGCCCCGCCGAATAAAGTCGGTCCATGATAATATCCAGATCGTTGATGAAAATCTGATGCTCGTCCGAAGAGGACCGGACATCCGGTTCATAATCTTTCCCCGCGACAACACCCATTGCGTAACCAATAATTGTTTTGGCGTCTCCCAAAACAACGCCGTAAAACCGCGCAAGCCCCAGTCGGTCCAAAACCTGCGCTTTCACAAGCTCCTTTTGCCGATTCTCGGGGGAAATTTTGATTCCAAAAATTTTGATGGCCGCAGGGTACTCTAATCCCGGAACTTTTGTCACGTACACATCGGCTGATTGTTTCTTTTGGGAAATATTTGGCGCGGAATGCAAGTCTTCCTCATTTAATTGGAAGGCTGGAATCTTTTTCGGATCCATTTCGATTCGAACCGCAGGGCGACTCTCAAGCTCATCTCTCGTCAAGATGCGGTCAAATATCCAATCCACATTTTCGGGAGCATGAATAATTTTACCGTTTGAAATTTTAAGCTTCGAGACGGCCAGCCGTGCGCCACCCCCAATGAAATGGTCGGCGGTTTTAACATAAATCAACTCCTCTCCTTCATTTCGAATTCTCAGGGAGCCAGCCATATCTCTATAAAAAAATACACCGGGAAATCGAGCTTTGCTTCCAGGGCGCATCAGGACACCCCGATCAGTGTCGCCGGTAATATCGATCACTAAAAGTCGGTCGCCCGCAGGAAAAATATTAAGCACGATATTCTCCGGCCTGCCCACCGCGATAGTAAGTTTGGTGCGGTCCTCGGCCTTTGGCGCGCCATAAAAGTGCAATTGTCCCGGAAGAATCGTTTCATCAAATCGATAAGCCAACCGCGCGCCATCTATTTCGTTTTTCACTCTTTTAACCAGCAAATCCACAATGTGCCCCGCCTCATTTCTGATCATTTCGGATTCCCACAGGCTTATAATTGGGTGCGCGCCCAAGAGAACCATAGTCCAGGCTTTGTGACGGGACAAATACTCCCCTTCGCTTGTCACGAACTGGGTAAACCGCTCGTAACTAAATGGCTGGTCAAATAAATGAGGCTCGGCATCTAAAATTTTCTCTACAAAATCCACAAGATATTTTGCGCAAAGGAGAGCATTATCTGATACAAAATTTTCGTCGAGCACTCCTTTCCAAACCGGCAAACGGCCGTGAACGAGCTTCCACGCTCCGCTTTCCTGTAAAATTGTGGAAATGGAAACAGCATCAGCCAAAGCTAGTTCGCTGCTAGTCGGTGGCTGCATTGCATGGGGAGCTTCTTCCGTGCTTTCAGGCGCTTTCTCTGGTGACACAACCGCATCACTCTTTTGTTCTGACAAAACTTCCGGCACAGAAGGAGGAGGGGGTTCTGGTTTGAGCGAGTTCATCCCCTTTTCGAAATCCGCTAAACTATCGGCTTTTTCCTGAGGTCTATTCTTATATTTATATTCGATGAACGCGATCACCATCTCTTTGGTTATTTTAACTAAATCATTCGCAGCCACCCTTTGCCCGATTTCAAAAAATGTAAGCCCAGGCCTCTTTCTACTTCCCAACATCAAGTTATCTATATAGAGCGGTGCATACGCTTTTATTTTTTCACGCTCCTCTTCTTCCTTTTTCCTACGTTCCTCCTCAGAGAGAGGTTTGCCATCGTTCTTCTTGGGTGCATCTGCCAGCCGCGCGCCTTGCGGCACGAGCTCGCTCATAGGCTTGTCTATACGAGTCCATTTTAATAATTTTTTAGCCTCCCCCTGAATCAAGCTTGAGATGGCGGAGTAAAGATTCCCAGCGTGTTTGTCTGAGGATTTGTCTTTGAAGAATTCTAAGTAGTACTGGATTTGCCCTTCGTCGCCTTGGTGAGCGGTGATCCAGGTTTGATCATTTAGCTTTTGGGTAAGATCTTCTCGTAGTGAGATAACGTCTCCGAGGTTGAGGTTTAACGTTTTCCATCCGAGTTCTCTTGGGATGAGACTGGAGATGGCAGCGTAAAGATTCCCAGCGTGTTTGTCGGAGGCTTTGTCTTTGAAGAATTCGAGATAATACTGAATCTGGCCTTCGTCGCCTTGGTGAGTGGGGATCCAGGTTTGATCATTTAGCTTTTGAGCAAGGTCCTTTCGTAAAGAGATCACGTCTCCGAGGTTGAGGTTTAACTGTTTCCAGCTGAGTTCTCTTGGGATGAGACTGGAGATGGCGGAGTAAAGATTCCCAGCGTTTTTGTCGGAGGTGGTGGTTTTAAAGAATTCTAAGTAGTATTGGATCTGTCCTTCATCGCCTTGGTGAGCGGTGATCCAGGTTTGATCATTTAGCTTTTGGGTAAGATCTT
>CAZSGP010000002.1:303616-401265 GCA_964606485.1 uncultured Planctomycetia bacterium
ATTTAGCTTTTGAGCAAGGTCCTTTCGTAAAGAGATCACGTCTCCGAGGTTGAGGTGTAAATTTTTCCAACCAAGTTCTCGTGGGATGAGACTGGAGATGGCGGAGTAAAGATTCCCAGCGTGTTTGTCGGGGGCGGTGGATTTAAATACTTCCTGATAAAACCGGATTTGACCCTCATCTGTAGCGTAAGAGCCGAGTTTTCCGGTTTCATTCAGTTTAAGGAACTTTGCTTTAAGAAGCGCCCAGCTTTGCCAGGTGCAACCGATCATTTTTGGCCTACTTGCACCCGACTGTTTTGATTTTAAAACTTTCAAAGTGTGTGTTTGAGGGCTAACTCCTCTGAATCGATCTATACGAATAAGCCCTAAAAGATGGGCTAAGTGTAGATCCATGGCAAGCTCTGCTGAGGCGTCGTAGCCCTGATACCGCGACACATCGTTGAGTCTTGAAAGATCAATGAGTCCAAACGGGGTTTGAATGGGAGCAGGAAGCTCCTCTGGACTGATAACCCTCTCTCCTTTTTCTAAGTCTTCAATATAGTCTGAAAGCTTATGAGCTTCTTTGGTTTTGTCAGGGATAACTCCTGCTTCTCTGATAGATTCTTCGATAGCTTTTAAGAGATCGTCTCCTGGCATAGAATCGAGATTGATCTCTGACATTTTGATAAGAGCGTTTTGGATGCTTTGTTTTTGAGTGGAGAGAGTGGCAAGCCTAGCCCCAATCGCCTCGCGCATCTTGAGTAGTCTTGGCGCATCTTGCGGTAAAAGCCGTGCGCGAAGTGTTTTAGAATTTAAAAGAGTCTTTTCGTATTTTTTAGAGTTTGTTTCTCGCTCGACTTTTGGGGTGAGCACGCTAACCGAAACCCCAAGAGCTGCCATGAGCTTCTTCAGGTGTTCGGTGTGATAACCGCCCGTAATTAAAATCGCGGAGCCTGTCATTCCTGCGTTTTGAATATTTTTCATGAACGCCAAATCTCTTTCGTTCACAAGAGCGTAAAACTCCTCAATGTCCGCTTTGGAATCATCGATCACGCTCTCGTAAGGAATAATATCTTCGAAAGCTCCGAGATTTGCGAGCTGGCGGTTCAGATCTCCGAGCATAGAAAGAATAGAGCCGTTTTCGTCCTGATTTTTAAAATCTTGAAACTCGCTGGAACTCAGCTCAATGCGATACGCCTTTAAGTAAAGCTCTATGCGGAGATCGATGCTGTGCATCCGAAATGACTCTTTATCTAAAAGAGTTTCGAATACAGCCTTTTCTAATTTCTCTTTTTCGGAAAGCGCCGCGTCCATGTCGAGTGAGCTCGCCTCTTCTGCGGTTTTCAGGGCTTTTAATTGTTTGAGATGAGGCGTGTCGGTTGAAATCCCATAGCGCTCGGCAAGCGTTAAAAGAATTTCGAGGCTCTCGGCGTAATTAGAATTTTCTTTCCCTTCGTAAGAAAGAAGCGCTCGCGGGTAGAGACGCGCTTTGATTTTCCGCGTGGCACTCTTCATTGCGGTTAAATATTTTATAGCACGCGCTCTTTGAGTAAACACTTTCCGGTAAACGTTGACGCTTTTCTCATAAAGCGCCATATCCTCAATGCCGATAATTTTGATTGGGGCGGAGCTTGTGAGGTTGAAGTATTCTTCGCCCTGTAAATTCCCCTCCACCAGAAACTGCTTAGCCGCTTGATCAAGCGCGCTTTGAGACGCCGCTTCCTTTTTTAAAAAATCGAGCGTGCAGTCCCCCGAGCCCCCTTCCGAAAAAATAAGAACCGGATTTTCTTTGGAGGCGTTCGGAAATTTATTTTGAATCAGCCACTCAACGGTCTTTGCCACGTTCGCCTGACCCGAGGGATTGGAATGCGGATCTTGAATATGAAAAATATGCGGCGCGCTTTGAGACGCGGCGGGGATACTCTCTTTAACGTTAAAAAAATCCGTCGGCGCCGCCCACGAAAGATCCTGGGCGAGAAGGCATCCGAGCAGGATTCCTCCAATGACTCTTATAAAAAGTTTTTGTTTTTTGGGTAAAGTCATAACTCTCGCAATTGTAAGACAAAAGTATACCTGGTGAGTTCGACAATTACAAATTAAGAAGCGCTCATAACCTTATGTTTTTAAATAGGTTACAAACTTTTTTTAGCCAATGACTCCGAGACGGGCCGAATGGAAGAGATATTGCTGAACGTAGCCGGCGTGATTTCCCCATTTTTTGGCGGCAAAACGGCGGATTTGATCCTCTGAAACCGAGCGGTTTTTAAAATAAAGTTTTCGCATAATCCGTAAAATCCACACATCCACCGGAAAAGCTTCGTATTTTTGAAAGCCATACAAGAGAACACAATCCCCCACCTTCGGACCAATGCCCGGAAATGCGAGCACGCGTTCCAGCGCCTCTTTGTACTCGGCTTCGCGAATCACTTCAAGGCACTGCGGGTTCGCTGAGACAAACTGCGCGGTGTGAAATAAAAAAGGTGCGCGGTAGCCAAGGCCGAGTCCCAGTAAAATTTTGGTGTGGCTGCGCGCGATTTGGGACGCCGATGGAAAGCCTTTAAAATAATGGGTCAAATTATTCCAAATTCCTTGAATGCGCTTCACGTTATTGTTTGATGAAATAATAAAACACGCGAGCGCCTGCCACGAATCCTGGCGGATGAGACGCAAACCTTTAAACGCCTCATAAGCCGGTACGAGCCTTGGTTCGCTTTTTAGAAATTTATAAATAGGCGTCAAATCTCGCTCAAGATCAAAATAATTTTCAATCGTAGCGTGGGTTATTTTTGGAGAAGCCTGCACACGAAGAATGTCTTTGGTCTTCGAAAAAGAAACGGGTTCACCGCAAAGCGCGCCATGAAAACTTCCATGAGCGTCTTTGGTGAACCCGAATACTTGACCCGAATCGAGAGTGGCTTCGAGATTAAAGTCTTTGGCGGAAACAGTTGTCATTGCGAGGAGTGCAGCGCAGCGAAATGACGAAGCAATCTCGCACTAAAAACGAGATTGCTTCGCTTCGCTCGCAATGACAGGTGGCTTTACGAGCAACCCATCGAATTGCCGCAATTCAAACACTTGTAACACGCCCCGTTTCGCACGGTGACATGACCGCACGAAGAGCAAAACGGTGCATCTCCCATCATGCTGCCAAGATGACCGCTGAGCACGTCGCTAGCGCCTTCGGTTTGGGTGGGCTCTACTTTGGTGTATTCCACCGTCGAAGCCTGAGCGCGTTTCTTGGGAGTAGGCGGCAACGCCACATCCGTTTGAGAATTGGACGGCGGCACTTGCACTAAATCATGGCGATCCAAATATTCCATGGCGAGCAACCGGAAAATATAATCCACAATCGACGTCGCAAATTTGACATTCGGATGATCGACGGGACCCGACGGTTCAAAACGTGTAAAGGTAAACACGTCCACGTATTCCTGAAGCGGCACGCCGTACTGAAGACCCAGCGACACCGCAATCGCAAAGCAGTTCATCATGCTGCGGTAAGCGGCGCCTTCCTTGTGCATATCGATAAAAATTTCGCCGATGCGTCCGTCCTGATACTCGCCCGTGCGCACATACACTTTGTGTCCGCCGATACGCGCTTCCTGTGTGATGCCTTTGCGCTTTTTGGGCAATCTTTCGCGCAAGGGTCCTTCGTCCACGACCGCTTGAGATTCGGCGGCTTTCTTTGTGCTGCCGGTGCTATTGAGCGGCTGAGACAATTTGCAACCGTCGCGATAAAGCGCCACGGCCTTCAAGCCAAGCTTCCAGCTTTCGACGTATATTTTCTCGATGTCCTCCACCGTGACTTCGTTGGGAAGATTCACGGTTTTGGAAATAGCTCCCGAAATAAACGGCTGAGCGGCGGCCATCATGCGCACGTGACCCATGGGCGCAATGAAACGCTTGCCGTACTTGCCGCATTTATTGGCGCAGTCGAATACCGGTAAATGCTCTGCCTTGAGTCCCGGTGCTCCCTCGACCGTCATGCGTCCGCAAATAACGTCGCTCGCCTCACCAATTTGCTTGTCGGAAAACCCAAGCGCTTCGAGCATATTGAATCCTGAGTCGTTATACTGCTCTTCCTTAAATCCAAGACGCTTGAGCACATCTTCGCCCAAGCTCCATTTATTAAACGCAAAATGAAGCTCGAACACGCCAGGGATCTGGGTTTCAATTTTTTCCAGGTCCTCGTCCGTAAACCCGCGCTCTTTGAGAGTCGCGGCGTTGATGTGCGGTGCGCCGTCGAGCGTCATCGTTCCCGTAACAAAGGTAATAATGTCTCGCACTTCGTCTTCGCGATAACCGAGATTCGCAAGTGCCCGCGGAACCGATTGATTCACGATTTTAAAATACCCGCCTCCCGCCAATTTTTTAAACTTCACTAGCGAAAAATCAGGTTCAATGCCGGTGGTGTCGCAGTCCATCAGAAGCCCAATCGTGCCGGTCGGCGCGATGACTGTCGATTGTGCATTGCGAACGCCGTGTTTTTCGCACAAGCGAACGGCCTCGTCCCAATCTTCACGGGCGGCGTCTAAAAATTCCGCCGGGCAAAGCTTGTCGCTGATTTTATAAGCCGCATCGCGGTGTTTTTTCATAACGCGCAGAGTCGGCTCCGCGTTGATCGCATAACCCGGAAACGGTCCTTTGTGCTTGGCAATTTCTGCCGATGCGCGGTACGCATGACCGGTCGTGATCGCCGTGATGGCTCCGCAAAGCGCGAAGGCTTTTTCGGAATCGTACGGAATGCCCTTCACCATGAGAAGAGTTCCGAGATTGGCGTAACCCAATCCCAGTGGGCGGTAATCGTGGCTATTCTGCGCAATTGCTTGCGTCGGATAGGACGAATAATCCACCAAAATTTCCTGAGAGGTGATAAAAATCTTGCAGGCCTGACGATAACCCTTCACGTCAAAGCTGCCGTCCTCTTTCAAGAACTTCATCAAATTAATAGAAGCCAAATTGCAAGCGCTGTCATCTAAAAACATGTATTCCGAGCAAGGATTCGAAGCGTGAATCATGTCGGTGTTGGACGAGGTGTGCCAATCATTGATGGTGGTGTCGAACTGAACACCTGGGTCCGCGCAGGCCCATGCTGCGTAGGCGATTTGATGCATCAGGTCGCGCGCTTCGTACGTGTCACAAACCTGACCCGTGGTGCGGAACTTGGTTTGCCACTGACCGCCGTCCAAGTACGCTTTCATAAAGTCATCGCTAATGCGAACCGAGTTATTGGAGTTTTGCCCCGCAACCGTGTGATACGCTTCGCCGTTAAAATCAGAAGAGTACCCAGCCGCAATCAAGGCTGCTACTTTTTTTTCTTCTCTCAATTTCCAATTAATAAAATCGGCAATTTCCGGATGGTCCATGTCGAGACACACCATCTTGGCCGCTCGGCGAGTCGTGCCGCCGGACTTCGTGGCTCCGGCTCCGCGATCCAGTACTTCCAAAAAGGACATGAGGCCCGAGGAAGTTCCGCCGCCCGATAATTTTTCCTGGCGACCACGAATTCTTGAAAAATTCGTTCCGGTTCCCGATCCAAATTTAAAAAGACGCGCTTCATTTTTAACCAAATCAAAAATAGACATGAGATCGTCTTCGACTTTTTGAATAAAACACGCTGAGCACTGGGGATGTGTGTAAGAATCTTTGGTGAGCGACGGAGAACCTTTTTTAAAATCCCAATAATAGCTTCCGCCCGCCCCTGTTTTAATTCCGTAAGTCTCCGCAAGTCCGCAGTTAAACCAAACTGGCGAATTGAAAGCACCTTTTTGGGTCACTAGCAAATGAGACAACTCTGCTTCAAATGCGTCCGCATCTTCAACAGAGCGAAAATAGCCTCCGAAATTTTCCCCAGCGCGGCGAATCGAATGCGCAATGCGGTAAACCACTTGCCGAACACTGGTCTCAGAACCGCCTTCTACGCCAGCCTTGCGAAAATATTTCGACACGACAATGTCGGTTGCGAGCTGCGACCATGCCTTTGGAATCATGGCGTCTTCCATTTTAAATACAGTGGAGCCGTCCGTGTTCGAAATAACGGAGCTACGCTTTTCGTAGGTGACGCTATCGAGGGGGTTTACTGAAGGTTTTGTGAAGATTCGCTCGAATTTAAGCCCTTTCATGTCTCCAACGAGATCGGTGTGAGTGTCGGCGAGCGAAGATTTAGATTTTCCGGTGTGTTGCATAGCGTGGTCCTTTTGGTTAAGCGTGCTTTATGAACTTCAACGAACTTTCAATCCGCTTCATTAAATGTTTTTTATGTCCCAGAGACAACAAAGCGAAAGTATCAATGCCAAAAATTTCGGCGAAAATTTGCTGATACTTCCGCTGTCAAAATCCTCAACGAAGTATATTCCTGCACTTGTGGTCTGTCAAGCTTGATTTAAAAAAAACCACAATATTTTGTGGTTTTGAGGATTTTTACCTGCTAAAATCTTGCCAAACAAAGGAGTTCATTTATATGCCTGAAGTGTCACTCGATACACCAACGTTAGTACTGTTTGGTCTGCGCTGGTTGCATTTTATTTTTGGAATCACGTGGATCGGTCTACTGTATTTTTTCAATTTCGTGAACGGTCCGTTTGCAAAAACAATGGATGCGGAGACAAAGAAAAAAGTGGTTCCGCAGCTGATGCCCCGCGCACTGTGGTGGTTTCGTTGGGCTGCCATGATCACGTTTCTGTCCGGATGGATTTATATTTTCGGAAAACTCCACTTGAACGGAGCAGGCCTCACCGGTACCGGTGGACTCCTCACCTCAACATGGGGTCAGTGGATTTCGACGGGGGCTGCACTGGGCAGCATCATGTGGTTCAATGTTTGGTTCATCATCTGGCCTTCCCAAAAGAAGATCATTGCGTGGACGAAGAATGGTGAAAAACCAGCAGAGATGGACGGAGTTGTAAAAACAGCCTTCCTCGCTTCACGGCTAAATACTTACTTGTCGTTTCCGATGCTATTCTGCATGGGTGCGGCGAGCCATTTGCCCGTTTACAACGCAGCGTTCGTGCTATTTGCGTTCGTGGTTGGATTTATTTTGGTGTGGCACTTTTTGAATAAAGTCGCGCCGAAAGCCGGAGCAAATTTTTAATTCGCGCACGAATTAAATCCGCCGCGTTCTTTGGCAGATCAGGCTTTAAACGTAAAATCAATTTGCTGAGTTCCTTGGGGTTCAATCTTGATCTTTTGAGATTGGACCCCAAGTTTTTCGTGCCAAACCTCTACAAGATACTCGCCCGCGGGAATATTTTTAATTTCAAATGATCCGTCGTCCTTCGTCACCGCAAAATAGGGATGCGGCAAAACGCCCAAGTACCCCTGCATCCATGGGTGAACGTCACACTTAAGCGCCACCATCACTTCAGGAGCGTTGAATTTTTTGGTTTGCTTCATTCCTTGAAAAGGGAGTCCCAAATTAAAGCTTTTGGTGTTTTTTGAGTAGGAATGAATATTGTGGAGTGTGGCGTCCTCGTTTAAAAACACAATCTCCTGCCCCACCTGCGCTCCCGTAACGTGAGGCGCGTACACGCAAAGTTTATTCTCGATCGTCACAGGCGCGGAAGGCGTCTCGAAAGAATATTTCTCCAAACCTTCCTTTACATACACAAAACAATTTTGAAGTTTCCCTCCATTCACCACGAGTTCTTCGTTTTTTATTTTTCCGCCCGGATGGAAAACAGCGCATTCGGGATTACCTCTCACCATCAAATCTTTTGTTTCAGGGACTACTCCTTCAAAACTCACAACACCTTTGAGCGTACCGGCGCTAGAGAGATCGGGTGCTGTTTTTCCGGTTGAGGAGACGGATTCTTGCGTGGGGAGCGAGCTTACAGATGCTTCTTCTTTTTTGGCGCAGCCGTTAAGCGCTAAAACTATCAATACAAAATAAATAGGAAACTTTTTCATATAGGGCCTTGTCGTTATTCGACTTTTATCGTTAAAATTAAATCGCCCGGATGCTGACAGGTGTGACAAGTATTTCCCTGACGGGACAGCCGAAGCTTCTTGCCATTTGCTATGCCAGGCGGGATCTTCACCGTAATTTTTCTTCCATCGCTGATGGCGAAGCTCACCTCGCCGCCTTTTTGCGCACGCGATTTTGAAATCTTAAGCGTGGCCGACGCATCGGAAGACACGGTTTCTTGACCGTGCAAATCCGTATCGCTACGACCATACACCCCTGAGTTTTGCGCGCCAAATAAATCCGCGAACACATCTTCAAAACCGCTAGCAGAACCGCCAAAACGGAATGAGGATGTCCGCCCCCCGCCGCCTTGCGAACCCCTAAACGCTCTTAAAATATCGTCGTAATTAAACCCTTGGGCGCCGGAGAAGTTTTGAGCGCCTCCATAGTTGGCGCCGGAAGAAAATCCGGACCGTTTAAAAGAATCATATTCTTTGCGCTTTTTAGCATCGCTCAAAACATAGTAAGCTTCCGAAATTTCTTTAAATTTTTCCTCAGCGTGCTTATTCCCCTGGTTTGCGTCTGGGTGATGCTTTTTGGCAAGGTCACGGTAGGCTTTTTTTATTTGGTCAGCGGACGAACTCTCTGAAACGCCAAGCACCTTATAATAATCTTTGTTCTGGGCCATTAGAACTCCGCTGCTTTCTCTTCACCGAACTCGGTGATGAATTTTTGAATCGTGGAGTTAGCCTCGTAAACGCGGCTTACTTCTTTTTCAATTTTCATAAATAATTTCACAAGTTTCGGATCTAAGTGGGTTCCGGCAATACTCTCGATGTACTCCATGCCTTCCCGGAAAGAGGACGCGCTTTTATAAACGCGCTTCGAAACAATAGCGTCAAACACATCGACCATCGCGACAATTCTGCCGAACAATGGAATGGATTCACCTTTTAAGCCTTCTGGGTAACCGGAGCCGTCGAATTTTTCATGATGCGTTAATGCAATCTGAGACGTCGCAAGTAACATTGGGGATTTGGAATTCTTAAAAATGCGCGAGCCGATAATCGTGTGAGTCTTCATGACTTCCCACTCTTCGGGGGTGAGCTTTCCGGGTTTTTGGAGAATACGGTCGGGGATACCGATCTTTCCGATGTCATGCATGGGGCTCGCGTACCGGAGAGAGTCCTGCTCCTCCTCAGCTAACCCGAGCGCCTTTCCGACTTCGGTCGCATAATCACTAATGCGAAGAATGTGATTCCCGGTGTCGGGATCTTTATATTCGGCAGCCATAGCGAGATTCATAATCATTTCGATGTGAGACTCTCGAACGTGCTTATGAATCTCGCCCAGCTGTTCGTACGCTTGACTCAACTTCTCTAGATCAATATCAACCCGCTTAACAGGCTTTTTTTCGCGAGAAGCATTCTCTTCTTCCTCGCGTTTACGGTGGCGATTCTGCCTTCCCGGAATATAAGCCATATTACCGAGTGGCGGCTTTAACTCCCACCTGAACTTTGTCGCGTCCGCCGTACTTCGCAAACCAGGGCTTAGCGCCGTTCTCTAAAACTTTGTTTAGGGCTAGGATATTTTTTACGCCGCGATCCGCAAGCCACGCATCCAAGGCTTTGACACCTTCTTTGCCGTAGACTGGGATTCCATCTTTCCAAGTGGCGCGGCCGCAGAGAACTCCCGCAAAATTGACTCCGGCGCTGATGGCCAGCTCCAAATTCTCGCGGAAAATTTCATCCGAAACGCCTGCCGACAAATAAATAAACGGTTTGTTCGTGCATTGGTCTTGGCGTTTGAAAATTTTCTTCGCCTCTTCCCAATCGTACGCAGCGTCAGGACCCACAAAAGCCTTCGAGCCTTTTAAGAATTTTACGTCAACCGGGATTTCAACTTTTAGCACGTCGACTTTGTATTTGTCTTTCGAGAATTCTTCCATGCTCTTAATGACGACATCGGGTTTGATCTTGGCATAAGCCAAATCATTGGCCGGACCGCCATTGGGGTCATATCCGACAAATTCCAAAAAGAACGCGATTTCAGCTTCTTCGCACTCTTTGCCGATGCGCTCCATGATCTCGTGTTTCTTTTTGTTTACTTCCGGCTTATCAAACGGAGAGTAGTACAAAAGTACTTTGACGCAGTCGCCGCCTTCGGCTTTGATGCGCTTGGCAGTGTAGCCTTCGATAAAGGTCGGGATGCGGCCTTCCGAGGTGTCATCGTAACCTGTTTTTTCATACGCGAGCAGCAGTCCGCAGCCTTTGGCGCGTGCGGCAGCGGCGGGCAAACCAAATTCAGGATCGAGCAGAATGGCTGTTGAATGTGGGGTTAAAGCCTTTGTAACCGAGGTCTTAAACTCTTCCATCATTTGGCGCGTGACTTGGCTTTCGCTGACGCCCTTCGCTTTGGCAATAGACTTTTGAAGTGATCCGCGTTGATCCATCGCAGCGGCGCGAATGACACCGTTCTTATCGGATACGGCGTTTAAACATTTTAATTTACCTTCAGATATAGTAACCATGTTGACCTTGCTCCTTTTATAAAATGAATTTGACTATTCTAACCGATTAGACGCTAAAGCGAAAGTGCATGATATCACCGTCTTGGACGATGTATTCTTTGCCTTCCAGGCGGAATTTTCCCTTTTCCTTGGCGCCCTGCTCGCCGCGAAACTGGATAAAATCGCTATACGCGATGACCTCGGCCCGGATATACCCTTTTTCAAAGTCGGAATGAATTTTTCCGGCAGCCTGCGGACCCGTTGAGCCTTTTTCGACCGTCCAGGCGCGGTTCTCGGTTTCCCCCACAGTAAAGTAGGTGATGAGCGACAACAGCGCGTACCCCTCGCGAACGAGCTGCTCAAGGCCGGACTCTTTCAAATTCATAGCGCTTAAAAACTCTTCGCGCTCTCCGGCATCAAGCTTTGAAATTTCCTCTTCAATTTTTCCGCAGATCTTAATCATTCGCGCGCCTTCAGCCTGCGCTTTTTTTCGAACCGCGGCGCAATGAGGCCCGTCGGGTCCCGCAAGCTCTGACTCGGCCACGTTGGCGGCGTAAAGAATGGGTTTCTCGGTCATAAAACGGACATCTTTTAAAAGATTTCTTTCCTCGGCACCAAGTTCCACCGTACGAGCGGGCTTTCCGTCATTAAATGCTTTTTCGAAACGGTCTAAAATGGTAATCGACTGCGCTGCTTTCTTGTCACCCGCCTTGGCCGCTTTTTCTAAACGGGACTTGTGCTTCGAGAGAATTTCCATGTCTTTCAAAATCAATTCGGTTTGAATAACTTCGATATCGCGCAGTGGGTCCACCGATCCTGAAACGTGAATGATGTCGCCTTCCTCAAAACAGCGAACCACCTCGATGATGGCATCGACTTCGGCAATATGGCTTAAGAATTGATTTCCCAATCCCTCGCCTTGTGAGGCGCCTTTGACAATTCCGGCAATGTCCACAATTTCAACCGTCGTCGGGACAATTTTTTTGGCGGAGACGATGGTGGTGAGCTCGTCCAGACGCTTGTCCGGGACGGTGACAATGCCGACATTCGGGTCAATCGTGGCAAATGGATAGTTTGCCGCAAGAGCCGACCCGCGCGTGAGCGCATTAAAAATCGTGGATTTTCCGACGTTGGGCAAGCCAACGATACCGCATTTAAAGCCCATAAATTTAGGGCCTTATTGTAGCGGGTCTCGCTAATTTGGCAAGCTTGTTGAAAACGTCCGCTCCGGTGCCATGTTCGGGGATATTGCTTTTGGCCTGATCAAGAATTTTAAGAAGCAGCGGCTCGATGGGATGCGCATAATGGGGCTGGACGAGTTCAATGGCGCGAAGCGCGTATTTCATCATTTGAACCGGCTCAATTCCGGAGATATCATCAAAAAACCAGGCGCAGCTTGTGAACATAAAAAGTGAAAACTTCTCAGCCTCGAGAAGGGCCCATAGTTTTTTTTCATCTTCGATCGATAAATGCCTTTTAGCATTCCGTGAAATAAATAACTTCTTTGTCTCGATCGACGGGTCTAGCATCACCACGATGTATTGGTTGCGAGCAGCCCACGGATCTTTTAGAAAAGCGCCGGTTTCTTTTTCATAAACGTCATCGATGATATTTTGGACAAGCTCAAAACCTTCTCTTAAAAATTGCCGCCATTTCTGATTCCAGCCCGCACCCAGATGAAGCCGGCAACCACAGTCCGAACGCCAACGCTCCACTCCATGCGCACAGCTCCAGGAACTATTTTCGTGAATGTCCGCTTCCCAGTGTGAATCAAAGGTCTCTAAAAATTCGCCGTAGTTTGAAATATGCGCTAGCTTCTGTTTTTCAATTTTCCGAAGTCCATACGCAATCGCCATTTCACCAAACTTGTGATGATGCCCAAATGTTTCCCCGTCCGTCGCAGTGGATACAAGCTCAGGCCTGTCTTGTGATGAAAAAGCATTGAGCAATTTCTGATCGAGCTGATCGCCGTTATTGAGTAGCCCGGAAAATGCCATCGACTGGGAAATAGACCCGTTATAAAAAAAGATGTGAAAATGACGACCCTCTCTCAAAAGAATGCGGTATGGAACTCTCGTGTCGATGGATTCATGGTGAAGGTAATCCCAGCGTCTTCCAAAACCTGTGCGACGAACCCTTGAGGCTTGGTGCGGAGCGAGCACCGTGAATAAAATTCCCTGGTCCGCCAGAATTTGAAGGGATTCCCGGTCCACCGCGGTCTCCGAAAGCCACATACCCTCCGGTTTTCTTCCGAAATGAAATTCAAAATCTTTGATTCCCCAGATCACCTGAGTGATTTTGTCGCGCTTTTTGGCAAGCGGCATGATGACATGATTGTAAATTTGCGCCATGGCATTGCCGTGACCGCGGTGCTTAGAGACACTTTGTTTGTCCGCCTCAACAATCGCCCGGTAAGCGACGGGATTTTGAATTTTTAGCCACGACAAAAGCGTGGGTCCGAAATCGAAGCTGATTCGAGAGTAGTTGTTTACCTTTTCAATCACCTCGCCCTTCGAATTCAGAATGGGAGCTTGGGTGTTGGCCTCGTAACACTCTTTAGCAATGCGCTCGTTCCAGTTGTGATACGGCGACGCGGATTCCTCTTCATCAACCTCACCCGTCCATGGATTTTCGCGCGGGGGCTGGTAAAAATGACCGTGCATACAGATGAATTTTCTCATGGACCTATTCTACTCCAAATCGACCCAGGAAACCCAATCCGAGAAATTGGGCCGGCCATCATGATGCCAAAAAAGAGGTGGGCTCTGAAGCTTACCGGCGCGCGTCACACGATTAAACCCAAGCTCCGCAAGCTGCTCGGCTATTTTTAAACGCTGAGTCGTCGGTGCTTCGAGAGCAACGGCCTGGAGATGGCGTTTAAACGGCGCGAGCAACTTCAACACATCTTCTTTCTTTTCGAAGGCTTTGACGGAAACTGCGCCACCCCCTAATTCACTAGGGAATGTTTTTAGATTAGAATCCACTAGTACGAGCCACTGCCCACTCCACAATGTTGACTGCTCGTTCGCAATTTTTTGAATCTTAAAATAATCTTTTTTCGCCGCAGAAAGCGAAGCGCCACCTTTTTTCTCAAGACGCTCAAAAACCATTTTTGAAAAAACTTCAGGAGAAACGCTTCCGCCTTTTTCCACAAAAAGAATCAGCGGAGATAGACAGCCCTGCTGACGAACCATCCACAAATCATCGACCGTTTTCCGGACAAGACTTTGAATATTTTTTACGTTGAGCGCTTCCTTCAAATAAATCGAAAAACTCATTTTGTGCCCGTAGCCGACAAATTTTGTGCCCGGTCTCGTTTTGGATCTTATGCTCTCAAGCGTCTCGTCACTGCCGTAAGCCACCACCACGTCAGAGCGGTCCATTTCGCGCTCAAGCAAAACTCGATTGTTTGGAGCGACAAGGAAATTATTGCGGGCAAGTTGTGGGCAATATTTTTTAACGGACTCAAGGTAAATTTCTAGAAAACCTTCGTCGCGGGTTGAAACTTTTCCAACGTTGCGACTCCCCAAAAGCATTCCGAAAACAAAACTAAAAATGGCGGGGTTGGGAACATTGCCTGAAAAAATATGGGTGATTTGACGCGGTGCAGTGACTTTATGAAAGTTCCCGCTTAAAGCATTTTTCTGAAAAGTGCTGAGAAGACGAGCGTCTCCAAACTCCAACTGCAATAGCCGCTTTAAATTGGATTCGCTCAGCTCTTTGAAGATAGAGTCGATCACGCATTCGGCCATCTCACTTGAAAAGTGAGAGCGCGTAACCAGTTTTTGAACCGCTTTTTTGCGGTAAATAAACTTAGGTTTAAGCCAGCGCTTCGATAAAGCGCCTAGCCATTTAACGGTGTAGAAATCGCTCATAATCCAGTGAACATCCTCTGAGCTCGGCTAATTTGGCGCGTCCTAAAAGTTCCACGCCCTCGCGCGTCACGCGCCCCATATCTTCGGTTTGTATGGCAAGAACAGAACCAACATTTGCTAAATCAAAATGGCGCAGCGCCCCAACGCGCCCCGCCGGAAGCACTTTACCGCTTCGTGGGTCGATTGCAAGCGTCTTAAGCCAAGCGGGCGCGCGAAAAACACCCCCGCCGCGCGAATAAAGCTGGCTCGATAACTCCGTCATGCCGTATTCGCTAAAACAAAATGAAAGTGGGATTCCGAGCCACTCGTGGCAATCCTGGTAAAGCTTAGCCTTTGAAACCTCAGCGACTCTCCCCTTAAATCCGCCGGTTTCCATGAGACGACTGCCTTTGGGTAATTTTAGTTTCTGGTTACTCTGCTTTAAAAAATCCAAAAAACCCAGCAATGAAAAAGCCGTTGAGAGTAAAAACGCTTTTTGCTTCTCACGGCTTAAATCAGCCGCTAGCTTTCGGTAAAAAGCTTGATCGCCCTTTACGTAAAATTGACCGCGGCCTTTAGCGAATTGGCGGTTCACCACGCCCATCATGTGCGACAACGACGAATGCGGCGCTGAAGCTGGGGACTGCGTGAGAAAGAAATATTGCAGCGAAGCCTTGTCGAACAGAAGATGCTTTTTAAACGGCGGCACAATCGACGCTTCGTAAAATTGGAGCGTCTCTAAATAATGAGAGCCCTTTTTCTCGAGAGTGGTTCCGCTCGTTTTAAAAACTTTGACGGCTTTTTTTGCCGGAAAACACGTTAGCGTCACATCTTTAAACGCAGCTGCGGGAAGAGCTGGAATCTCTTCCCAACTTAAAATATTTTTAGGGGTTTTCGATGAAAGATCGCAAAATTGCTTGTAAGGACGATTGCGCTCGTACTGATAAGCAAAAAGCTGGAGCGCTAAACGAGCAAAATCTGTGTCAAGCGATTGGGTCTGGGCGCTCACGCTCAACTTTGACTTCAAAAATTTCCTGGCGAATGGCGTTCTTACCGTTATTTTTGGCTTCGTACATCAACGCGTCAGCCTTGCTCATCATTTCGTCAACGGACTTCGGCGCCGTATTAAAGGTGATGACTCCAAAACTAAACGTCACGGGCCATTCTTTCATTTCCATGGTGTAGCGCAGTTTATCCATGAGACGGCTAAATACGATTTTAGCCGGCAAAGCTCCCGTTTCGGGAAGCAGAATGATAAATTCATCCCCGCCAATGCGCGCTGCAAAATCCACTTTTCGCAGCGAATCGCGGAACACCTGCGCCACTGTTTTTAAAAGCTCGTCGCCGCTTTTGTGACCAAAACGGTCGTTCACTTGTTTAAAATTATCCACGTCCATAAAACCCACGGTGAAATGCCGCGAGTAGCGCCGAGCGCGCTCGATTTCTTTGACAGAGATTTTCGTAAACGTGCGCGCGTTGTAGAGGCCAGTCAGATAATCGGTGCGCGAAAGCGTTTTTTGCGCTTCAAAAGAAATTTTAAGCTTAGATAAAAAAATCACCGTGATTGAAAAAGTAGCAAACCGCATCGCCGTGTTCCAGTAAGGGATTAACGGATGCGAATACTCATGCCCCAGCATCGTATCCGTGCAGAGCCAGAGCACCGAACACACGAGCGCCATGCTCGCCCCCACCCAAAAATCGATGTACCAGGTGAGCAGGACGATGGGTAAGAAATAAAAAATGTAGAGACCTAGCTCCAAGCCTGTTTCGTAATCGAGGTAGGCAATGAGCGAGACGAGGCTCAAAGAAAATAAAATCAGGAACGCATTCGATCGTTTTCCAAAAAAAGCGGTCAGGCTCATAGAGTGATCCTCTTTAGAATCTTATCGAAGATAGAGCAGCAGTGCAAAATTTCTTTTTCGGTGATCACAAACGGAGGCGTTAAGGAAATTACGTTATGCTTCGGTCCAGACGAGAGAACCACAAGCCCCTCTTTTAAAGACTCCACTATAAATACGCCCGCTTTGTCACTAAGCTCCATTCCAATCATCAATCCCGAGCCGCGAATGTCGGCAATCGCAGAGTATTTTTCTTTTAATTTCCACAACTCTTTGCGGAAGAAATCGCCCAAAAGCTTGGAGCGCTCGACAAACTTTTTCTCCTGAATTTCACGAATGACGGCGAGTGCGACGGCGCAACCCAGCGGATTTCCGAGAAAGGTGCTCGTATGAATGGCGTCTCCGGTCGAAGCGCCCCACGAGTACATGATGCGCGCCGGCGCGATGCACGCCGAAATGGGAAACCCGCCGCCCATGCCCTTCCCAACACAGAGAATATCAGGAATAATACCCGACTTTTCGACCGCAAAGAGCGACCCAGTGCGGCCAAACCCGGTAAACACCTCATCGGCAATCAGCAAAATTTTTTCTTCGTCACAAAATGCGCGGAGCGCCTTCATGAAATCAGGGGGTGCTGAAATAATTCCCCCGCGGCCCTGAATAGGTTCGATCAAAATCGAGCCCACGGGATGCTTCGAGCGTTTATTTTTCTTCACCAGTGATTGAATAGCCTTCATGGACGTTTGTGTGGCTTTATTTTCGTACACACGCACATCGGGAAACGGCGCAAAATGAGAAAAACCGCCAAGCTGTTTCAAAAATGGTTTTTTAAAATCCTCGCGATGGGTCACATTTAGCGTCCCATAACCCAGTCCGTGGTACGCCCCCGTGAAAGCGATAACCCCCGTTTTTTTGGTGTGCATCACGGCGGTTTTAAGAGCGGTTTCAACCGTTTCAAAACCCGTTGAGGAGAAAATACTCATGCTTAAATTGCCAGGGGTGATTTCACTTAACACTTTGGCGAGCTCCACTTTGACTTCATTGGGATGAACGTCTCCCATCCCATGAATCATGTTTTTGGATTGAAGCCTAATCGCTTCGAGCACTGCCGGGTTTGAATGCCCGATACCCGACACCCCAAAGGCACTCGTCAAATCCAAATAACGATTCCCGTCCACATCGGTCATGTTGGCGCCTTTGGCCGACTGGATAAAAATCGGAAAATTTTCGTTCACGAAGGTGATGTTCGGACATTCAAATCGCTTAAGCGACTCGGAAAGCTTCTGGGACTTGGGGCCCGGAACAATCTTCGTCCGAATTTTAGGAAGCTGATTCTTGGGGAGCTCTATCTTTTTTTTCTTCTTGGCGAAGAAAGGAAACATTAATGCTCCAGTGATCGTTCCGCGTCAAGTGCCGCCATACAGCCGGAACCTGCCGCCGTGATGGCCTGGCGGTATTTGAAGTCCTGCACGTCTCCGCAGGCAAAAACGCCGGGCACATTCGTTAACGTTCCATCATGAACTTTAATGTAGCCCTTGGGGTCCAAATCAATCTGACCCTTAAAGAGCTCGGAATTTGGTGTGTGACCAATGGCCATGAAAACGCCGTCGCACTTTTTCTCATAAGTTTGATTCGTTTTCAAATCTTTGAGCACCACGCCCGAGACTTTTTTCTGAGCGGGGTCTTTGATTTCCAAAATCTGTGTATTTAAAACAAATTCAATTTTAGGATTGGCCTTCGCGCGATCGTACATGATTTTGGACGCGCGGAACACGTCACGTCGATGAATGATCGTCACCTTTGACGCAAATTTGGTGAGGAAATTAGCTTCTTCCATGGCGGAATCTCCCCCGCCCGCCACAATGACTTCTTTATTTTTAAAGAAAAATCCGTCACACGTTGCGCACGCTGAAACGCCGTAGCCTTGCAACGCTTTTTCGGATGGAAGACCGAGCCAATTGGCGGATGCGCCGGTCGAAATGATCACGGTTTTTGAAAAATAATCTTTTCCGTCGGAAGTGACTTTAAAAGGCTTCTTTGAAAAATCCACCGACTGTACGTCCTGCACGAGACACTCAGTGCCAAAACGCTTGGCCTGCTCGCGAAAAAGCTCCATGAGTTCCGGCCCCATTTTCCCATGCGGAAAACCAGGAAAATTCTCAACTTCGGTCGTGAGCATGAGCTGGCCGCCGGGTTGGCCGCCCTTCACCTGGCCTTCAAATAAAAGTGGTTTTAGATTGGCGCGTGCCGCGTAAATTGCCGCTGTGAATCCGGCGGGGCCTGAACCGATAATCAAAACATTACGAATATCTGACATAAAATTTTTTAACCTTCTTTTTTATCTAGCATTCCCTTAAAAACTCCGTTTAAATCCATCAGCGTGGTGTTGTTAGCGCCGGTGGGAATTCCCCAGATTTGCAATTTATCCGGGATATTCTTGGCAAACTCCAAAGCCACCACGTTGTGTCCACCTCCAAGTGCTTCAGCGGATAATTTTTTGCCTTCAGCTTCCGCTTTATAAATCGCAAGCTTTCCCGACGCTTCCTGCTCAAGCTTGTACCGTTCACCGTCGGCTTCAATTTTAGCAGACTCCGCGCGGCCTTGCGCATCTTGAATAGCTTTTAGCTTCATACCTTTGGCTTCCGCCTCTTGGCGCTTGGCTTCTTCTTCCTGGGCGAGCGCACGGTTTTTATTAATCTCAACTTGTTGAGCCGCTAACTTCTTCGACTCGATTGCATTTTCAAATTGAGGGCTAAATTGAAAATGGCGGATTAGGGCATCCTGAATCTGAATCGCTGGATATTTGCTTAAAACAGCTACGAGCTTCTCTTTGATTTGGAGCTGGATTTGATCACGGACTTTCCCCTGATAAATTTCTTCCGCAGAGTATCCGCCGATGGCAATTCTTGCTTCAGACCGCACCTGAGGAAGCAGGATTTGGTCTTCATAATTGGAGCCTATGGATTGGTGCAGTGAAGGAACGCTTTTAGCCTCAAGCGCGTAGATAATCGTCATGTCCACACTCACATTTTGCCCGTCGTTTGTTTTGAGCTCCATGTTGTATTCCTTTTCATTCTCGGAAGCCATGGATTGGGACGGAAAAGAGCGGGCGGAAACTTTATAAACCACCATGTCGGTGGACCATTTGTTAAAAAAGTGGTATCCCACTCCCAGAGGGTCCTTGCGAACTTCCCCTTTAAATTTATTCACCTGAACGGCGACTTCGGTGGGCTTCACATTAATCCATCCAAAGGACAACGCCACGACAACGATCACTGCTGCGACGAGCATAGAGCCGAATGCAGAACCAAAATGCCGTGTAAATCCTTCCGGAAACGGGCTATTGCCTTGGGCCATGACTTTCTCCTTATAAAATAAAAAAAGCCCGGCAGGTTTATGCCGGGCTTTTGGTTAAAAATTTAAATGTTTCTTAAGCTCCATCGCTTCCGATGGCTTCCACCGGGCAACCCTCTTTGGCTTCTTTGCAGAGCGCCTCTTCTTCAGGGGTGGTCGGTTGTTTCTTCACGAATGAATATCCACCGCTTTGATTGCGGTCAAAATTGCTAGGAGCCGTCTGACGGCATAGATCGCAGTCAATGCATTGCGTATCAACGTAAAAAGCTCCGCCCGTGTTGTCTGCGTATTTATTTGCCTTATCTGCCATTTCTTTTAAACTCCTCTAAAATTTTTATGTGAAAACTTGGTTGTTAGACTATCAAGAAAAAAGCTCTTTTTCAAGGAAGATCCGTGTAGCCCATCAAATATTGATCGAGCGCTTTGGCAGCTCCGCGGCCTTCGTTGATCGCCCACACCACAAGGCTTTGTCCGCGGCGCATATCACCGGCCGCAAACACTCCTTTAATGTTGGTTGCGTATTTGCCATACTCGGCTTTGGCGTTCGAGCGCTCATCCTGCTCCACTCCCAGACCTTTTAAAACGGTGTCCTCGGGACCTAGAAAACCCATGGCCAAGAGAACGAGTTCGGCTGGAAGCGTTTTTTCAGTTCCTGGAACTTCTTTCGGAATAAAGCGGCCTTTGTCGTCTTTCCCCCACTGAATATTCACGATCTCAATGCCTTTAACCTGGCCCTTTTCATCGGCCACTAATTTTTTGGCGGTAACCAAGTACTTGCGGGGATCCGCTCCAAAAAGTGCCGCCGCTTCTTCCTGACCGTAATCCATTTTATAAACCTTGGGCCACTGCGGCCACGGATTGTCGCCTGCGCGTTCCGTTGGAGGTTGCGGCAAAATCTCAAGCTGAACCACGCTCTTTGCGCCATGACGAATTGATGTACCAACACAGTCGGTTCCGGTGTCTCCGCCGCCGATCACGATGACGTTTTTACCTTTAGCAGAGATCAGAGCATCCGGAGATTTTCCGTCTAATAAATTCTTGGTATTCGCGTGTAAAAATTCCATCGCAAAATGAACGCCTTTGAAGTTTCGACCTTCGATTGGAAGATCTCGCGGCTTGGTGGCGCCACCGCAAAGCACAACGCCGTCAAACTCTTTGAGTAATTTTTCCGCTGGATAATTTTTTCCGACTTCGGTGTTCACCACAAATTGAACGCCTTCTTTTTTAAGGAGCTCGACGCGGCGTTCGACAATTTTTTTATCGAGCTTCATATTGGGAATGCCGTACATGAGAAGCCCGCCCACGCGATCCGCGCGCTCAAACACCGTCACGGTGTGGCCGGCTTTATTGAGCTGTGCGGCGGCCGAAAGTCCAGCGGGGCCCGAGCCCACAATAGCTACTTTTTTACCCGTGCGCTTTTCAGGAGCTTCGGCGGTGACCCAGCCCTCTGCAAATCCTTTATCGATAATTGAAGCTTCGATGTTTTTAATCGTCACGGCGGGCTCGCTAATACCAAGCACACAAGAACCTTCGCAAGGAGCCGGGCAAACACGTCCGGTAAACTCAGGGAAATTATTCGTCTTATGAAGACGGTCGAGAGACTCGCGCCAGAGACCGCGGTAAACTAAGTCGTTCCATTCAGGAATTAAGTTATTCACGGGGCAACCCGAGGCCATGCCCGCCAAAAGCGTTCCCGTGTGACAAAATGGCACACCGCAATCCATGCAACGCGCGCCCTGCTCTTGAAGCTTGGCTTCAGGCATGTGTTCGTGGAATTCATTCCAGTGCTTCACGCGCTCTTTGGGAGCGGCATCTACCGGAAGCTGTCTTTTAAATTCTTTAAAACCAGTTGGCTTGCCCATTAATTTCCACCCACGCGGGATAAATCTTTTACGTTCGCCTCAAACGCGGCCATGATAGCTTCGTCACCTGTTAAACCCTGACTCTTCACGCGCTCGAGCATTTCTAAAACGCGCTTGTAATCTTTCGGGAGAATTTTTACAAATTTCGGTGCCATGTCGTCCCAAAGTTTTAAAATTTGTTCGGCGAGCTTGCTCTTCGTGTAGCGAGCGTGTTTTTCGATGAGCTCCTTGACCGCCTTGGCTTCGGCCGGATTGTCGAGCCGGAGCACTTCCACCATTTGCTTATTCACTTTTTTCTCAAAATCATTCTTCACATCGAGCACATAGGCCACACCGCCCGACATTCCTGCCGCAAAATTACGGCCCGTGGGGCCAAGCACCACCACGCGTCCGCCTGTCATGTATTCACAACCATGATCACCAATCGCTTCCACCACCGCATCGACGCCACTATTTCTGACGGCAAATCGCTCACCGGCCATGCCACGGAAAAAGGCTTCACCGCGGGTTGCGCCATAGAGCGCCACGTTACCGATAATCATATTTTCTTCAGGCTTAAAAGTCGCTTTCGCTGACGGATAAACCATGATGCGGCCACCCGAAAGACCTTTGCCGACATAGTCGTTGGCGTCACCCTCGAGCTCCAGCGTCATCCCTTTAGGGATAAACGCACCAAAGCTCTGACCCGCGGAACCGTTGAAATGAAAATGAATCGTATCATCCGGCAAACCCTCAGCTCCAAAACGCCGCGTGACTTCACTGCCCAAAATCGTTCCGACTACGCGGTTCGTGTTGCGAATATGAAGCGAGGCATGAACCTTTTCTTTTTTAGTGAGCGCTGGCTCGGCTAAATCCATCAACACTTGCTCATCGAGCGACTTATCAAGTCCGTGGTCTTGAGTTTCTTGGGCAAAGCGTCCGATAGATTTGTCTGCTTTGGGTTGATACAAAATATTGGAGAGATCAATTTTATTGGCCTTCCAGTGTTCAATGGCTTTTTTCATTTCAAGTTTGTCAGAGCGGCCAACCATTTCATTCAAGGTTCGAAATCCAAGTTGAGCCATGAGCTCACGCACTTCTTGGGCAATCATGGTCATAAAATTCACCGCGTGCTGCGGGTCGCCGGTAAATTTCTTGCGAAGTTCAGGATCTTGAGTCGCAACACCCACTGGGCAGGTGTTCAAGTGACAGACGCGCATCATGATGCAGCCGAGTGTGACCAGTGGCGCGGTTGCAAATCCAAATTCTTCGGCGCCGAGCAATGCACCAATCACCACGTCGCGACCGGTCTTGAGTTGTCCGTCGGTTTCAACAACGATGCGGCTTCTGAGATTATTCAAAACCAAAGTTTGATGCGTTTCGGCAAGCCCGAGCTCCCAAGGCGCTCCCGCGTGTTTTAAGCTAGAAAGCGGAGAAGCGCCCGTTCCGCCATCGTGTCCGCTGATCAGCACCACGTCGGCATGCGCTTTCGCTACACCCGCGGCAATCGTCCCAACCCCGACTTCGGCGACAAGTTTGACACTAATGCGCGCGTACTTGTTGGCATTCTTTAAATCGTGAATGAGCTCAGCCAAATCTTCGATCGAATAAATATCATGATGCGGCGGCGGAGAAATGAGTCCAACACCCGGCGTCGACAAGCGGACTTTCGCAATCCACGGATACACTTTTGCGCCTGGCAACTGTCCGCCCTCGCCGGGCTTCGCGCCTTGCGCCATTTTGATTTGAATTTCGCGGGCGCTCACCAAATATTCGCTCGTCACGCCAAAGCGGCCGGAGGCCACTTGCTTGATCGCGCTCATCTTGGAATCACCATTGGGAAGCGGCTTAAACCGTTCGGGATCCTCGCCGCCCTCACCGGTGTTGCTTTTTCCACCAATCCGGTTCATGGCAATAGCCAGCGACTCGTGCGCTTCTTTGCTGATCGAGCCATAAGACATCGCACCCGTCTTAAAGCGTTTTAAAATTTCAGTCACCGGTTCAACTTCTTCAATGGGAATCGCTTTTTCGGCAAACTTAAAATCCATCAGCCCGCGAATCGTGCAGTGATTCTTGGATTGCTCGTTTACCGCTTTAGAATATTCTTTGAACACCGTGTAGTTATTCGTGCGAGTGGCAAGCTGAAGCTTGTGAACGGTTTCAGGATTGAATAAATGATACTCGCCGTCTTTTCTCCACTGGTATTGGCCGCCTGGGTCTAGCACCGAGCCATTCACCTGCCGCAGCGGAAAAGCGTGGCGGTGGCGCCGTGTGACTTCCTCGGCGATTTCTTCGAGCCCCGCGCCTTCAATGCGAGTCGGCGTCCACGTAAAATATTTATCGATGAATTTTTGGTTTAATCCAATCGCTTCGAAAATCTGCGCACCGCGGTAACTTTGAATTGTGGAGATCCCCATCTTCGACATGGTTTTCACAACGCCTTTGGCGACAGCCTTTGCGTAATTCTTCACGGCCGTTTTGTGATCCACGCCTTTTAGAATGCCTTGGCGAATCAGATCATCCAACGTTTCAAATGCTAAGTAAGGATTGATCGCGCCGACGCCGTAACCAATAAGTAGCGCAAAGTGATGCACCTCGCGCGGCTCGCCCGACTCCAAAATAAGTCCCACTTTGGTGCGGGTTCCTTCGCGAATCAAATGATGATGAAGCCCTGACACGGCCAGTAGCGCCGGAATCGCCGCTTGGTTATGATCAATGCCGCGGTCGGAAATGACGATAAAATTAATTCCTTTTTCGATAGCAAGGCTCGCCTTCTTATACAATTCTTCGAGAGCGGCTTCAAGCGCTTGAGTGCCCTTATTCACGTCGTACAAAATTGGAAGTGTAATCGATTTGAAATACGGATCTTTGATATGACGAAGCTTTTCAAATTCTTCATTCGTCAAAATCGGGCTTTTGAGTTTAATTTGGCGGCAGCTTTCCGGAATGGGCTTGAGCAAATTCCCCTCAGGACCAATCGTCGTTTCAGTCGAGGTGACAATTTCCTCGCGAATGCAATCGATCGGAGGGTTTGTCACCTGCGCAAACAGCTGTTTGAAATAATTATAAAGGGGTTGTGACTTGTTCGACAAAACTGCGAGCGGCGTGTCGGTTCCCATGGAGCCCACAGGCTCAACGCCATCGCGGCCCATCGGCGTCATGAGAATGCGCAGATCTTCGAAGGTGTATCCAAAAGCTTGTTGGCGCAGCAGCACCGTGCGGTGGTCCGGCTCGTGCACATGCGGCGCGTCCGGAAGATTCTCGAGCGGAATTAAATTTTCATTCAGCCATTTGCGGTATGGAAATTGTTTAACGATTTGATTTTTAATCTCTTCGTCGGCAATGATTCTTCCTTCCTGAGTATCAATCAAGAACATGCGTCCGGGCTGAAGGCGTCCTTTTTGAACCACGTTCTCGGGAGCCACGTCGAGCACGCCGACTTCGGAAGCCATGATGACCAAATCATCTTTTGTGACGTAATAACGCGAAGGGCGCAGTCCGTTGCGGTCGAGAGTCGCGCCAATCCGAACGCCGTCAGTGAACGCAATCGACGCCGGTCCGTCCCACGGCTCCATCATCGACGAATGGTATTCGTAAAAAGCTTTTTTTTCATCCGACATGCTTTCGTGATTGTTCCATGGCTCAGGAATCATCATCATCATGGCGTGCGGGAGCGAGCGGCCGCCGAGCACCATGAATTCGAGCGCATTGTCAAACATAGCTGAGTCGCTGCCGTCTTCGCAGATCACCGGAAGAATTTTTTTCAGATCGTCTTTAAAAATATCGGACTGGCAAACGGCTTGGCGCGCGTGCATCCAGTTGACGTTTCCGCGAAGTGTGTTGATTTCGCCGTTGTGTGCAACATAACGGTACGGATGGGCGCGCTCCCAGCTTGGGAAAGTGTTGGTGCTAAAGCGCGAATGCACGAGAGCAAGTGCCGTCTCCACCGTGGGCTCCATGAGCTCAGGGAAAAATTCCTCTACCTGCTCGGACATGAGCATGCCTTTATAAACAATGGTTTTACTGGAAAGGCTTGAGACGTAGAAAAATTCCCCGCCTTTTATTTTACCGGAGAAACGAATCAGGTTTTCCGCACGGCGGCGAATCACGTAAAGTTTGCGTTCAAAATCCAAATCGTTCTGAATTTGCGCGCTGCGACCAATGTAGATCTGACGCACAAAAGGTTCTGAAAGTTTCGCGGTGGGTCCAAGCGTACCATTGTCGGTCAACACCGTGCGCCAACCGAGGAACTGCTGCCCCTCTTCATTAATAATATCTTCGAGCGCCTTTTCGCAAACTTTTCTTTGTCTGGCATCTGGGGGCAAGTAAACCATGCCGACGCCGTATTGTCCTTCGGAAGGAAGTTTGATGCCCACGCCTTCGCAGGCTTCATTTAAAAATTTATGGGGGATCTGCAGCAAAATACCCGCACCGTCGCCCGTGTTGGTTTCGCAACCACAGGCGCCGCGATGGCGAAGATTGAGCAGAACCGTCAGCGCTTGGCGGACGATTTCATGAGATTTCTTGCCTTTGATGTGGGCAACAAATCCCACACCGCAAGAATCATGCTCGAAATTGGGGTCGTAGAGTCCTTGTTTTTTCATACTTTTTTACACAAACGTAGTATTTTGGATGACCGCGAACGGAGTGTCAACACTTTCTTACAAAAGTTCCGATGCTTTTTGAAAAACCTCTCGAGGGCTGAGCGTCTCAAGACAGCGGTGTTCATTGCCACAGACCACCTTCTTTCCATTATAGATCTGGTAGCAAGGGCTGCAATAAAGCATTTTGGAGATGTTTTTAACGTGGGGGCTTTCATAACCGTAGAGCTTTGGTGTTTCAGGCCCGAACAGGATGGCGGTTGGCACACCCAGCGCCGCTGAAAAATGAGGTGTACCACTATCCACGCTCACCACTAATCTCGCATTCCCCAAAAAAGAAAGATACTCTCTAAAATCAAACTGACCGCAGACGTTTTCAGTGTGCTTACGCTCTTCCGGGGTAAGCTCATTTAAAATGCTCTCCACTAAATTTCGATCCGGGCCAAGACCCGTCAAGACAATACTCGATTCTCCGCGTTTTAAAAATAGCCGGATGAGTTCTGCCCAATTTTTGTGAGGCCACAACCGGTATCCGTCCAAGGCTCCCCCGCCGCTAGGATTAAAAACAATAACTTTGGAGGGATCGGACTTTTTTTGATTTTCTAAAACCGGATACCCCACACCTTTATCCACGGGAACGCCAAACGCTCTCAGTAAATTGCAAAAGTTTTCAGTGATCGGAGTCATCCAGTCATAATCGGCGCGGTGCGAATAAACGGATGAGCGACACTCAAGATACGTCGAATCGAAACCCGCGCTCCACCGCGCTTTCGAAAGCGAAACCACCCAAGCCGAAAATCTTGAATAAAACTCGGCGTCTAAAAATAAATCAACTTTCTTCCGTCGTATGATTCTGATAGTCCGAAGCACCGATCTTAAAAAACCCAAAAGACCGCGCGACTCCACAAATAACACCTCATCAACCCCGCCCATTATTTCTAAAAGCGGCTTACTGGATTCGAGCGTCAAAAAAATAATCCGCGCTTTCGGGAAATTTTTCCGAGTTTGTCGAAAAAGTTTTTGCATCAAGAGAATGCTTCCGAGTCCGACAAATTTTGAAATTACGATGGTGCGAACCTGGGAAGCGTCGAAAGGCTCTGGCTTATTTTTCCCTTTAAAAAGTGAACGACTTTTCAGTAAGGCGCCAAAGAGAGAGCGTTCAAGCGTTAGAGCGAGTTGGTTTCGGGTCATTTCCGTCGCAGAATCAAAATGGTTCCAATTTTCTTTTCAAGCGTGTAGCGCTCGTTTAAATAGGCTCCGACTTGGGGCAGCACTTCATCGGAGCGACCGATTGAAAGTGCCAAATCAGAAACCTCAGCACTTTTTAAAACGTACTGTGGATCCACCTTTTCTAAATCACTCAAAAGCGCATTCTGCCATTCGGGTTTAGCCCACGCGGCACCACTCACAGTAAAACTCCCCACTCCCGGTCGGTTGCATAGAAAATTAAACACGCCGAGATCCGGAAATGTAAATAAAGTCTCCCCCGGCTTTGTGTTTTGTTGAATAAATTGAACGGTCTGCTCGATCTCCTGGGCCTGATCTTCAGCCACCCACAACCCCCGCGCGCGCGGCGCGAGCGCAACGTTCACCGGACGCAGTCCAAGCGAATCCACGCGCGTGAAACCTTTATCCGGATAACGCATCCACTCCGCTTTATGAAACTGATAGTGCACCCAACCCGAAAGATTATCCTGGTAGAACCTCTTTTGGGAGAAGATCATAAATAAAAATGATATTGAAAGAAGCAGTGCTAGGGCACCTCTCTGAAGGCGCATTCGCAGGCTGAGCGGCCATGGAGTTCTGCCGAAGGCAGAACGAGCGAAGCCGAGAACCTGAGCGAAAGCCGCGACGGCAGCGCGGCCGAGCGTCGCCGGAAGAGAGGTGTCCTGGCGCTCGCGGATTAGGAGTTGGTAGCTCTTGATACTAATAATAAACGAAACAATTGTGCAAACCGGAAGTGCCGCCTCAAACTGCGGACCCTGCACTGCCCGAAACGAATAGAAATAAAGCCCCGCTCCGAATACGCTTAGAACAAAAAGCGCCTTCTTCTCAAAATGTTCCTCTTTGGTCCAGAGTGATTTTACGCTCACCATCAAAAAGCTAAACCCGTAGATAAAAAGCGGGTAGAAAAACTTCACGCGGCTGCGGGTTCCAAATGTAAATTCTTGCGCCCATATGCGGTAAGCGCCGAGCGACCGGAAATGCTCGATAAATCCATTTAACGCACCACCCCAAACTAAAAGCGCAGCAAAAATCCCAAACACGGTGAGCGCGCCCATCGCATAACTGATTGCTCGCTCTCCTCGATTCTCAGATTCCCATAAAAAGAATGTTCCAGCCGTTAAAAGCGAGAGCATTCCAAGATCGTACCCAAAAAGAAAACTGATAGCCGCCGTAAATCCTGCCAAATGAAACCATTTGGAATTTTTAAATTTCGCTCCGGCTACAAGTGCCGCAACTGATGCGTAAGCAAATGTGAGTCGCATCCCACCCCAACGACTCACCCAGAAAGGGTGATGACCCTCGATCACCGCCACTGTAATCGCCAAAAGAGAAATCCAGTAATTTTTAAGAACGAGACGGCAAATGGCATACAAAAATAGGAAATTGAAAAAATCAGCACACAAGAAAAACGCACGAAGAACGACGAGACTATCGCCCAACAGCTTCATCAAGGCGGCTGGCGCGTAACACGACAACGGACCGTATAAAAAATAAAAATCCTTATAAATAATTTTACCGTCGAAGATCGCTTGAATGGCAGAGGCGTACCAGCCGCTCTCTAGATAATTTTCGAAGCCGCGGGCAAAATTCGGCTCAAAAACCAAAAAAGCAATGAGAGAGAACGGAAGAAGAATTTCAAAAAAAAGGAGTTTTAAGGTTTTAATACGATTTTCCCGAAATTAAGACGCGCTTCCATGCGCTGATGCGCCGCCGCGGCTTCTTTTAAAGGAAATACTCGGTCAACCGTGGGCCGAATCACTCCCTTTTCGACGAGGGCTAGCACTTTCAAGAGTTCTAGCTGGCTTCCCATGTACGCGCCGAGAATACTGAGTTGTTTGGAGAATAAAAAGCGGATATCGACTTCTGCTTTTGGGCCAGACGTTGCGCCGCAGGTCACCATGCGTCCGCCGCGGGCGAGGCTCATTAAATTTTTAGGCCAAGTCTCAGGGCCGATGTGCTCAAAAATGACGTCTACTCCGCGCGCGTCAGTAAGTCTTTTTACTTCTTCCGAAAAATCTTTGTCGCGGTACAAAATAACTTCATCGGCTCCCAATTTTTTGGCGTGGTCCACTTTTTTTTCGTCACCCACCGTTGTGAGAATTCGCGCACCGATCGATTTGGCCAGTTGAACCGCCACACTCCCCACGCCGGAACCCGCCGCGTGCACCAAAATAGTTTCGCCTTTTTTTAAATCGGCGCGTGTCACGAGCATGTGATAGGCCGTAAGCGACACAAGTGGAAACGAAGCCCATTCTTCGAAGGAATATTTTTCGGAAACCGGAATGACGAAACGCTCATTCACCGCGACGCGTTCGGCGTATCCCCCGTTGGATTGAAGACCCAAGATTTGAAATTGTGGAGAGTAGCTGTCTTTACCTTCAAAAGCTTCAACGGCTTCCAAAGGCAATTGACCGGGAGAGAGCACGACCCGATCCCCTTTTTTAAAACGCTTGGCAGCATTTCCCGTTTGAAGGACAATTCCGGAAACATCGGCGCCGAGAATATGAGGAAGGGGAATCTTGACGGTGGGCATCCCCTGCCGCGCCCAAATATCCAGGTGGTTAAGTGCGCAAGCTTTGATGTCGATTAAAACATCGCTCGGCCCTAAATTCGGATCAGGAAAATCGCCGTACTCTAAAACTTCGGGTCCGCCGTGATGGCGGAAAAATGTGGCTTTCATTTGTCATTGCGAGCGCAGCGAAGCAATCTCGCTTCAAACCGGGATTGCTTCGTCGCTCTCGCTCCTCGCAATGACATTTCTTATAGATAACTCTTTACGAGGTTTACAAAAATCCGCACGCCGACACCGGTCGCGCCAATCGGCGACAGCAATTTAGCTCCGCCTTCATTCCAAGCGGTCCCGGCCACGTCTAAATGCGCCCAGGATTTCGTGTGATCGGCAAATTCTTTTAAGAACATTCCCGCCGTAATTGTTCCGGCGTAGCGCTTCGAAATATTCTGAATATCCGCGTAAGTGGCTTTGATGAGATCGCCGTATTCTTCCCAGAGCGGAAGCTCCCAGAGACGTTCCCCGGCGCGCTCGCCTGCGTCTCTTAAACGGCTCGTGAGATCGGAATCCGTGCTCATGAGACCCGAAGCCAGATCCGCAAACGTCACGGAGCATGCTCCGGTTAGCGTCGCGATATCCACTAGCGCCTTAGGATTAAAGCGCTTCGCGAAAGACAGCGCGTCCGCCAAAATAAGGCGGCCTTCGGCATCCGTGTTCAAAACTTCAACGGTTTTTCCGTTCGAAATTTTAATAATGTCCCCGGGACGCATGGCCTTTGAACCCGGCATATTTTCGCAGACCGGTGTAATGCCAACCACTTTGATCGGCAATTTCAAATTCGCAATCGCCTTCATGGCGCCCATCACGGCCGCCGCGCCGCACATGTCGAATTTCATTTTATCCATGTCATTCGCGGGCTTAATCGAAATTCCGCCCGTATCAAATGTAATGCCTTTTCCAACCAGCACAATCGGCTCTTTAAAAAGAGGCTTCGTAACGCGGTTTTCGAGAACAATGAGCTGAGGATCAAAACTTGAGCCTTGTGAAACACCCAAAATTCCGCCCATGCCCATTTTTTTAATTTCCGCTTTGCCGTACACTTTGCAGGACAAGTTATTCTTTGCAGCCATTTCCTTAGCGGCTTTGGCGAGCGCTTGTGGTGTCATCACATTCGGCGGCTCGTTGGCCACATTGCGGGTGAAATAAATACCTTCAGATACAGCCTCGGCATCCGCCATACCCTTTTCAATTGCCCGAACTTTTCCGGATTCTTTGGTCGTTAAAATAAATTCTGAGATTTCAAAACCACTTTTTTTCTTGGACTTGTACTTGTCGAATTGATAATCCGAAAGCCTTAAGCCTTCCACGGCTGCACCGGCGACAAAATCGATGGAAATGTCGTGCGTCAGAAATCCATCCAAATCCAGCGCCACGGTTTTGTATTTAAAATGCTTGGCTTGAGCCAATACTTTGGCTGCTGCGAGCCGGACTTTTTTGAGAGTGAGCTTTTCTTTTTTACCAAGGCCGATCATGAGCACAAATTTTGAGAGATTTTGCTTTGGGTTTGCCGCAAAATGCGTTTCGCCATCGGCACCCTTAAATTCCACACCTGTCGCTTTCTCGTCGGCACCAAACTGCGCTACACCAATCAAATCCACCGCTTTATAATTTTTTCCGAGGACCTTTAAAACGATTTTCATTTCTAGCTCCTTTTACGTGTGAATGGGTTCGGTGGTTAAAAGCGGCGTCATCTCACCCGCTTCTTTGTAGCCTAGTTTTTTTAAAAAATCTTGAATCAATTCTTCTTCCACCTTGGTGCACTGTTCATGCTCCATATTGCAGTGCACTTGGCCTCCGGCAATCATGCCGTGCCCACCGGCCGTTCCTTTTTTTCCGATGAGTTTTCTTAAAAAATTTCCGGCGTTTCCATTGTGATTGGTGGTACGCAAGGATACGATCACTTTTTCTTTGTAGCGTCCGAGGCAAATAGCCCAACTCATGCGCTCACAGCGAAGCATGAAGTCCGCGATCAGCGGCACGAAGTCCGGATTCTCAACTTCTCCGAGCGAACTCGCAACGGCGTTTTTATAAACAAAGCTGTGATGGAGCGCCCGGTTCAAGGTGATGTAATAATTTCGCGGCAAGCGCGGATGCTCAATTTGCGCGAGCATTTTTTTATTACTCATCGGGAAAAGAGCCAGATACGCCTGAATATCTTTTTCCTGAGCTTCGCGGCCCAGATCCTGCGTTTCAGAGCTAATCCCATAGGATAGCGAGGTCGCCAGCGACGATGGAATTTCCAAGCCGCTTGCCAATAAATACTCCGTCAAAATGGTGGCCGTGGCTCCATAATCAGTTCGGATATCGGCATACGCCGCTTTAGTTGTTTTTCTTAACGGGTGGTGATCAATCACAATTAAGGGATTTTTATTCTTTGGAAAACCGTTATTCCCGGTGCGCGGCTGCATGTCGACCACCGCGAAATCCGCGTCAGATTTATAATCCTGCTCTTTGATCGGAGAAACCTTGAGCTCTAGAATGCGAATCATGGTGCGGTTTTCGGCTCGGCCCACAATCCCACCGTATTTGACGACGGATGGGATTTTGAATTTATGCTGAGCAATATAGGCTAGAGTCAACGCGCTCGACACCGAATCCGGGTCGGGGTTGTCGTGCGTCATCACGATGAGACGCTTGGTATTTTTTAAAGCCTCTCCCATTTTCTCGAGGCGTTCTTGCATTTCAGCGGAAACTGAAATCATTTAATACCGCGGGCAGGACGCGTCGACGTCCGTTGACCACGCATCGATGCCGCCAGCAAGATTGACCACATTTTTGTAGCCTAGCGCGTAAAGCGCTTTTGCCGCCTTCATGCTGCGGCCACCGAAATGGCACTGCAACACAATTTCATCGCCTGGGTTTAGCTCTTTCGCACGTTCTTCGATGGCTCCGAGCGGAATGAGTTTCGAGCCCGGGATTTTGTTGATCTGATACTCAGACGGCTCACGCACGTCCACGAGCACAAATTTTTTCTTTTGATCCATCCAAGCTTTTAATTCCTTCGCTGAAATTTCGCGAACGCCACCACTCGCTTGCGCACTAGTGGGCGTAGCCTCTTGGCCGCGCTTAGGGATTCCACAAAACGCGTCGTAGTCAATGAGCTCTGTGATGGTTGGATTTTCACTGCAAACCGGGCATTTGGGATTCTTGCGGAATTTAACCTCTCGAAACGTCATTTTCAAAGCGTCATAAAGCATGAGGCGGCCGATCAGGGGCTCGCCTTTTCCAATAATCAGCTTCACCACCTCTGTCGCTTGAATCACGCCGATCACGCCTGGCAAAATTCCGAGCACTCCGCCTTCGGCGCAGCTAGGAACCATTCCGGGTGGAGGAGGTTCTGCGAACAAGCAGCGATAGCACGGACCTTTGCCCGGGTAAAACACCGTCGCTTGTCCATCGAACTGAAAAATGCTGCCGTACACAAACGGTTTTTTGGTAAAGATACACGCATCATTCACTAAATAGCGCGTCTGAAAATTATCCGTGCCATCAAGAACAATGTCGTAATCTTTGATCAATTTCATAATATTATCTTTGGTCAGCATTTCGTTATAAGTGACCACTTTGACATTAGGATTGATCTCGGCGATGCGCTTTTTAGCGGATTCAACCTTAGGCTGATTCACGGTCGACGTGCTGTGAATAATTTGACGCTGGAGATTGGAGAAATCAACCACGTCGAAATCAATGAGACCCATTGTTCCAACACCCGCGGCTGCCAAATAAAGAGCCGCCGGAGATCCGAGTCCGCCGGTTCCAATTAAAAAAACTTTTGCGGCCTTAAGCTTCTCTTGGCCTTCAACACCCACTTCCGGCATAATGAGATGCCGGCTATATCTTAAAATTTCTTCCTGAGTCAGTGCCATTTGAACAATCTCCCAATGCAGCGGGTCCTGCCGGCGGTTGTCCGTTCGGAACCACCTGCGGTGGCTTCCGAGACGGACGCCTACCGCCGTCACCCGCTGCCAAGCCACACATTCTTGTTATTCTACCATACTGATATTTTTTAGGACTACTTCAGCGTTTTTGACAAGTCCCTGCCGTTTGGCGCGCTTAACCGGGCTACCTTGAAATCGGGCTTGAAATTGCTCGTCCGAGGAGAAATTCTGTATTTCGTTCAAATCGAGCCACGTCCCCGCTATTTTGTTGGGGTAGAGTTCAGCGTGCCGCGTCGTCTTCGCTTTATGATTATACGGGCAGACATCTTGGCAAATGTCGCACCCGAACGCCCATTCCCCCACTCCCTTTTGCAGTTCCTGCGGAATCGGCTGTTTGGATTCGATGGTTAAATACGAAATGCACCGCCTCGCGTCTATTTCATAGTTCCCTAAAAGGGCGTTTGTAGGACAAGCATCAATGCAGATCCGGCAGGAACCGCACGAACCCGTGTGCGGCGAATCCGGTTCAAGCTCTAAATCTGTGATGAGACTCGCCAAGAATACAAACGACCCGAAATTTTTCGTGATGATATTCGTATTCTTCCCAAAAAAACCGAGCCCCGCTTCTTTTGCGAACGCTTTTTCTAAAACCGGTCCCGTGTCGACATAAGTTTTCACTTGCGCGCCTGGAGAGAGCTCCAGAATATAATTGCGGAGTAGCTTTAATTTTTTTTCGATAATTTTATGGTAATCGCGGCCATAGGCGTACTTCGCCACTTTTCCAACCGGCCGGTCCGTGGGCTTCGGGTCATCCGGATGATGGTAATTAATGACAAGTGAGATGACGGACTTCGCGCCGGGTAAAACTTGCTGAGCATCGGTTCGTTTCTTGGGATCGCGTTCCATGTAGTCCATGGAACCGGCGTGGCCTTTTTTGATCCAGACTTCTAAAGCATCGGAATGAATCTGCGGGAGAGCGGCCAAAGAAAAACCGGCAAGATCAAAACCCGCTTCGTTTAAAGCGAAATCTTTAATCTTGCCGGTTAGAACAGAATTTATTCCCAAACCTCTTCTTCGGAAATTACTTTTCCATCGGAGTTAAATTTGCGGATAATTTTTTTCTTGAGCTGTGACTGCTGTTGCTGCACAGGCGCTTGTTGCTGATAAGAAGGTTGTTGATATGAAGGCTGCTGGTACTGGACCGGCGCCTGCTGAACATAAACCGTCTGAGGCTGCTGCTGGGGTTGAGAACCGCTTCCCATCAGCGTGTCGAGAAGCGCACCACCAATGACGTTTGTTCCTGCTCCAATCAGAGCGCCCTTGCCGGCTTTTCCGCCCGAAGCACTGGCCGAAATCGCACCAACACCGGCGCCCAAGAGACCCTGCTTAATAATTTTTTTATTCGGATCCTCTTGCTGAGGCTGTTGATAAACCGGAGCTTGCTGAACATAGACGGGCTGGGGCTCATACACCGGTTGAGATTGAACCGTCTGAACCGGATAAGAAGATTGAGCGTATTGAGGCTGTTGCTGCACGTATTGTGGGGCCGCTTGTACATACTGAACTTGTTGCTGTTGCGGCTTCGGAGAAGAGGTTAGCGTATCGAGTAGCGCGCCGCCAATTACGTTTGTTCCCGCACCCACCAAGGCACCCGTCCCTGCTTTACCGCCAGATGCTTCCGCAGAAATGGCTCCGACACCAGCTCCCAAGAGACCTTGTTTTAAAATTTTCTTATTGGGATCTTCATTTCCCGAATAATCTTGGCCGTTGGCCCAAACCGTTGCGGCTGAAACCAGTAGCAAAAACGCTGTCAATTTCATCAATCTTTTCATCGTGCTCTCCTCTAAAAATATTGGCGGTTATTATATCACTCTTTGAAACTTGTCGATAGGAAGCTTCCAGACGGGCACCCCGCAGAAACGGTCCCCTTCCGGACAAATCGGCCGTACTTGTGACAAATTGCGAATCCCACACGGCGGCAAAATAAATTTGGCTAAATCCGGAAAAATCCGGCCTACTTCTTCGACCTCATCCTTACACATATTCCAAATTTCTTCCTGAGCGGTGTAGCAGAGGCGCTTGGTCCACTTATGATGATGATTCAGAAGATCGCCCGACTCGTGAAAGCGAATCGGAAACGCATTGGGCAAAAGATACAGTGCAAATTCTTCTTTAACGCCTTCGTTTAACAGCGCCGTGATAGCCTTCCAAGTCTTGCCCATGGTTTCGGCATAAAACGCCATCGCTTCGGAAGACGCTTTGACCAAGGCTGGAATCACGTAGTCGGGTTTACCCGGCACAAAATGACGGTGCAGCACCGGCCGCGACGCGGGAGTCATGCGGTGGCGCTGATCCTGAGAGTCTGCGGTGTGGCTAATTTTTTTCATAAACGTAAAATGTGGGTGCGACATGGTTCGCGATAACTTCCCAAGCGTCGTTAGATTCAAGTTTTCTCCAAAATACGGATTTTTTGAAGGATCCATCACAAGATTGATCGCGTCCTGCTCCGACAAGCGGCTCTTAGACAGTCCAAGCACCGCTCGCACCGCATCGGCCATACTCTTTTGGCCGTTTATTTTGTGATCCACTAGCTTAGACGTCTTAGAGCCGAGTAAAGTGTCGAACTCTTTTAAGAATTCTTCACGGCTTGTCACCTCGCTAGCAGGAGATTGGCTTAAGAAAAATTCGTATTCGGGCGTTTCTTCAATCGGCAGCGGGTCTTCGATATTCTTAAAAAACAAAGGATCGACCGCGCTTACGGCGTCGATCATTTTTTGAATCACAATTTTTTGTTCGTGCGGCGTGTCAAATTGCTGCGAAAGCTTATTGTAGCGGTGGAGCGTGATCCCGCTCACGGTGTGGTACAAATGCGCATGCGTCGCAAGCGGCAAAACGTAGCGCGCCACTTCTTGCCCACGTTTTTGCAAAGCGCTTTTCCATTTTTTAAGCTCCGGGTCACGGTTCGGGAAAATTTTGGCGTACTGCGCGCGCACGACCGGTTCTAAAATTTGAATGAGTTTTTCATAGGCTTCCATTTGGAAGTGGATCGTTTCGGTGTAAATTTCGCGCGCCTTGCCCTCGATTGGAGGAATTGCAAAATTCTCAGCCGACACGTGCACGTAGCGCTGGCTCACCTGCTCCGAATTGTAGAAAGGATGCGAATGAAGAAACGACCAGATGAATTGCCGAGAAACTTTATCGAGAATGAATTGAAACGTGGCGTGCTGAATCGTGGTGTGATGACCGGCCTTGTAAATAGATTCGGCAATCCGGTCGCGAAGTTCGAGCGCTTTCTGGTCCTTATGAACGTCCTCGGAGGTGATCACTCGCGAGGAGTAACACGTGCGGGCCGTTGCGACAGCGTTGTCGAACGGATCCTTGAAATAATTTTCGAGTTTAACGATAGGTTCGGGAGTCATGGCCTTAGGCCGCGCACTCGCCTTTACCCATCTCCAGCTTGAATGGCTTTCCAGGGTCGCCCAAATCTTCGTACATCTTAGGATCTTTGTCGAAGGCGGGAATATCCACAAACGGCGCCACAATTTCTTTGAGCTTCGGCACGCCAACGCGCCCAGACCAGTCAAGGAACGATTCTGTGGCGCCTTTATCTTTTTTGAATGCCTGCAGAACTGCTTCCGCCGCTTCAGGGGTACGCTTGGCCGGAATCTGCGCAATGCGCTTTCCGAACACCGCCACACCGTCTTTAGCGGTGTAACCGCCGATCATAAATTGGTAGTGAGGAACCGCTTTGCCGTCCACGGTTTTAGACGCGCCGTGAAAACCCATATTGGCCACGTGATGCTGACCGCACGAATTCGTGCAACCGGAAATTTTAATCGAAATATCTTTCAGCACTGAATCACTGCCAAGTCCATGTCCGTTTTCGAAAAGCTTACCCATTTCAAACGCGAGACCCTTCGAATGCGTGATGGCGATCTGGCAGGTATCGGCACCCGGGCAACGCGTAATGTCGGTGATTTCTTCAGCACCTTTTGCGGCAAGGCCATTTTGAGAGAGTTGCGAATAAAGTGCTTTTAAAGAATCTTTCGGAATCCAACACAGCAAAATATTCTGCAAAATGGTCGTGCGCATGCGTCCATCGCAAAACTCGCGCGCAATTTTGGCAACGGCTCTGGCCTGTGCCGGAGTTAAGTCTCCGAGCGGACAGCGCACGTTCACCGCAAAAAAGCCTTTTTGTTTTTGTTCGAAAGTATTGCTCTTGGCCCATTCGTCGTAACCAGGCAACACGGCCGGGCTTTGAGTCGGGGCGGGCTTCGGAAGAACCGGAGCTTTTTCTTCTTCCAGGCGCAAATTCCAAAAACTTTCTTTTCCGGAACCCGTCATCATCACCTGTTTGCGTTCAATTTGAAATTCAGCGCGGAAAGTTTCAATGCCCCACTTCGCGACTAAAAATTTAATGCGCGCGCGGTTCTTGTCTTTGCGCTCGCCGTTTCGGTCAAACAAACGGATCACCGCTTCGGCGCTTGGAAGCATCAATTCAACGGGGCAGAATTCTTCGAGCATTTGTGCCGGGTATGGCAAACTTCCCAGTCCCCCACCCACAAAAATGCGAAATCCTTTTACTTCCTTGCCGTTGATATTTTTTTTTATCGCGACAAATCCAAGATCGTGTAAGCCGACCTTGGCGTAGTCCTCTTCAAGACTCGCTTCAAACGCGATTTTAAATTTGCGCGGCATGTTTTGACATACCGGATTTCTTAAGAAATATTGCGAAATGAGATCTGCGTAGGGCGCCACGTCAAACGCTTCCTTCGGAGAAATACCGGTGTAGTGCGACGCGCTGACATTTCGAACCGTGTTTCCGCAACCTTCGCGGGTCGTGAGACCCACGAGCGACAACTCGCGTAAAACGGTAGGAATGTCCGTACGTTTAATTTCGTGAATCTGTATGGCCTGGCGCGTCGTGATATGCGAAAGTTTATTGGGCGTATATTTTTCAGCGATATCTGCCACGCGTTCGAGCTGCAACGAATTGATGTGACCATAGCGGATTTTAATGCGGATCATGTGACGGTCATCGGAATTGCGAATGCCGTACACACCGTTTTCTAAACGAAATTTGCGAAAATCTTCGGGGTCAAGTTCGCCCTTGTTTAAACGGTTGATTTCTTCTTGAGCACGCTTCAGCTCGGCTTCAATAATGGGGGGTAGTTCAGTAAGCTGTTTTTCTTCTTGGATCCGCGGGACAAGCTCTAATTCTTTGATTGCCATGTTCATTCTTCCTTTATATAGGTGGCGTATTATAGCCTTTTTTGACGAGCCTATCAATTGCGGCCTCAAACGTCTGAGGCACCGGCAATAGGCTCAAGACAAAATGCCCCTCCTCTTCAAAATCAAAGAAGTAACCTGGATAAATCAAAACCCCTTCATTTTCAAGGAGTTCCATGGCGTAGGTTTCGTCATTTTTGCAGGAGGCAATGTGAAAAACAGCGTACCATCCCCCTTCCGAATCCAACACTTGGATAGGAGAGTTCAGGGCTATTTTACGAAAGGTCTCAAAATTTTGCGCGCATCGCTGATTGATCTCCGAAAGAATCCGTTCTTTTTTGGACAGCCACTGGGGCAATGCGTTTTGAACGGGTGCGCTGACTGATAAATACGCGTCGGAAATAATTTCCAATTTTTGAAGCGCTTGCATTTTTGATTTTTCGGGGCCGCTCACGACAATCCAGGATAATTTCATTTGGGGTAATGCCAAAATCTTAGAAATCCCACTCAAGGTAAATGTTAGAACCTCTGCGTTTCCGGCGAGTGACAGCGGAGCTTCTTTGCGGCCCCAGTCATAATCTAAAAACACTTCGTCAGAAATCAAAGCACAGCGGCTTTGAATACAAAAGGCATTCCATTTATTAATTTCATCAATTCTCAAAAAATGGCCTGTGGGGTTATTGGGATTGACGAGAATCACGGCTCGAGGAATTTCCGTGTCTGATAATTTCACATCGTTTAATTCTGCAAGCTGATCCAAGAGCGGATAGCCTGGCTTTGGCGTGCGCACCGCATCTCCCGGATCGCACAAGAGTCGGAATAAAAAAGAATAGGCTTCGCTGGTCCCCGCCGTCAGAAAAATCTGATTGGGTTCGACCCTAATATTTTTTTCCGCGTAATAACGGCAAATCGCCTCGCGCGTCATTTCCAGTCCGCGCGGATTGGGTTCGTATTTTAAATTTTCGACAGCCGTTAAACCTTCCAGCTGATTTTCGGAATAGAATTTAAATCCACAGCGCGTGGGATTGGATTCGGTGAGATCCAGGAAGTTTTTTTCGTGTTTTTTTTGTTCGATCAAATTAGAGAGCGGGTTCGAATCCCCCGACCAATCCGTTCGTTTTGAAAAATTCGTCATAGACAAATGATTCTAGCATGCGTGCTGTGGGATTTTATAGGGTTATGAGAGGTTTTTGGGCTGTGATACCATATTTTCCACCATGAGCACTTCCCTAGAAAAAGAACTTCAAAAAAGAATCCTCATCATCGACGGCGCCATGGGCACGATGATTCAAGGCTACAAGCCCGACGAAGCCGCCTATCGAGGAGAAAAATTTAAAAATCACCCCTCTTCTCTCAAGGGCTGCAACGATCTTTTGTCGCTGACCCAACCGCAAATGATCGAAGAAATTCACAAAGCCTATTTGGAAGCGGGCGCCGATATTTTAGAGACCAATACGTTCAGTTCCAACAGTGTCGCCATGGCGGACTACGCTCTCGGGGAATACGTCTATGAGCTAAATCTCAAATCCGCGCAAATCGCCAAAAAAATTGCAGCAGAATTCACACAAAAAAATCCGTCGAAGCCGCGATTTGTAGCGGGGTCTTTAGGTCCCACCAATCGCACCGCGTCGATGTCACCCAATGTAAACGACCCAGGCTTTCGCGCCGTTACTTTTGACGATCTCGTCGCTTCTTTTTCCGAGCAGATCCGCGGACTTCTGGATGGCGGAGTGGATCTTATTTTAATCGAAACGGTAATCGACACGCTAAATTGCAAAGCCGCTCTTTTTGCGGCTGAAGAATTGTTTAAAAGAAATGGAAAACGCATTCCGGTCATTGTTTCGGGAACCATCACCGATGCGAGTGGCCGCATTTTGTCGGGTCAAACCGTCGAAGCATTTTGGAACTCCATCCGCCACGCAAACTTGCTAGCCGTCGGCTTAAACTGCGCGCTCGGAGCGAAAGAACTTCGCCCCTATCTCGAGGAGCTGTCGAATATCGCCGACACAAACGTCATTGCTTACCCGAACGCCGGCCTGCCGAATCAATTTGGCGAATACGATCAGACGGCCGACATGATGGGAAATTTCATCAAGGATTTTGCCGAGAGTGGTTTTTTAAATATTGTCGGCGGCTGCTGCGGCACGACCCCGGCGCACATCCAAAAAATTGCGGAGACCGCTAAAAATTTTAAACCGCGTGTCATCCCAACACCCGAACGTCTCACGCGGCTAAGCGGACTCGAAGCGTTTACAATTCGCAAAGATTTGAACTTCGTAAACGTTGGGGAACGCACCAATGTCACCGGCTCCCCCAAATTTTCAAAACTCATTCTAGCCGGCGATTACGAAGGCGCTTTAGCAATTGCCAAACAGCAAGTCGACGCCGGCGCGCAAATCATCGACATTAATTTTGACGAAGGCATGCTCGATTCGGAAGCCGCCATGACCAAATTTTTAAATCTCATCGCCTCCGAGCCAAATATCGCCAAAGTTCCGGTGATGATCGATTCCTCAAAGTGGTCCGTCATCGAAGCGGGCTTAAAATGTGCGCAAGGAAAAGGCATTGTGAACTCCATCAGCTTAAAAGAGGGTGAAGCCGCCTTTGTGGAGCGCGCCAAAAAAATCCGCCAGTACGGCTTTGCCACCGTCGTCATGGCCTTCGATGAAAAAGGCCAAGCCGACACCGCCGAGAGAAAGTACGAAATCTGCTCGCGTTCGTACAAACTTCTGACCGAAAAAGCAAATTTTCCTGCAGAAGATATTATTTTTGACCCGAATATTCTCACCGTCGCCACCGGCATGGACGAGCACAACAATTACGGCGTTGAATTCATTGAAGCCACGCGAAAAATCAAAGCGACTCTCCCCCACTGCCACGTTTCAGGGGGTGTGAGCAATTTATCGTTCTCGTTTCGCGGGGTAAACCCGGTGCGCGAAGCCATGCACTCGGCGTTTTTATTCCACGCCATGAAGGCTGGTATGGACATGGGCATTGTGAATGCGGGTCTCGTCACAATTTATGACGAAATCCCCAAAGACTTGCTCGAGCACGTTGAAGACGTGATTTTAAACCGTCGCCCCGACGCCACCGAGCGGCTTTTAAAATTATCCGAAAATTTCCGCGGCGAAAAACAGGCCACCGTTAAAAATGAAGCCTGGCGCGGCGGCTCTGTCGAAGAGCGCCTTTCTCATTCGCTGGTTCAGGGCATCACGGATTACATCGACCAAGACACCGAGGAAGCGCTTCAAAAATACAAAAGACCCCTACTTGTCATCGAAGGTCCTCTTATGGCGGGAATGAGTGTCGTAGGAGATTTATTCGGCGCCGGAAAAATGTTTTTACCCCAAGTGGTTAAAAGCGCCCGTGTCATGAAAAAGTCTGTGGCTTACTTAACGCCGTATCTCGAAAAAGAAAAAGCCGCGAGCGGCCGTCAAGCGGCTGGGAAAATTTTACTCGCCACCGTCAAAGGGGACGTGCATGACATTGGTAAAAATATTGTCGGGGTCGTGCTGGCCTGCAACAATTACGAAATCGTAGATCTTGGCGTGATGGTTTCTTGTGAGAAAATTCTTCAAACCGCCATTGAGCAAAAATGCGACATTATTGGTTTAAGCGGTCTCATCACACCGTCACTCGACGAAATGGTACACGTGGCGCGTGAAATGAAGCGCCAAAATCTTGAAGTTCCGCTTTTAATCGGAGGTGCGACCACGTCGCCCGCCCACACTGCGGTAAAAATTGAGCCTCAGTATGACAACGCTGTGGTTCATGTGCACGACGCCTCGCGTTGTGTCACCGTTGTGAGTAGTCTTTTAAATTCAACGCTCAAAAACCCATTTGTTCAGACCAAGAAAGCGGAGTACGAAAAAATCCGCACCGAACAAAAAAACCGCACGCCGCTCGTTCGGTATTTCACGCTTCAAGAAGCGCGCAAAAACCGCTTCACCTGTGATTGGACAAAATCCCCCATCGCAACGCCCCGCGTGTCGGGACTCACCGCATTTGATGATTTTCCGCTCGACAAAATTGCGGAAAAAATAGACTGGTCACCCTTTTTCCATACCTGGGAAATCCGCGGCCGCTACCCCCAAATTTTTGAAGACAAAGTCGTTGGTGAGACGGCTAAAAAACTTTACGACGACGCGCAGACTCTCCTACAGAAAATAATTAAGGAAAAATTGCTCACCGCCAAGGGTGTGATTGGTCTTTTTCCGGCAAGTTCCGTGGGGGACGACATTGAAATTTATAATGAGAGCGGAAAAAAGGTCGTAGCAACCCTTCACACCCTGCGCCAACAGATTCACAAAGAAAAGGGCGATCCGAGTTTTGCTTTAGCTGATTTTGTAGCGCCCAAAGAGTCTGGGCGACAAGACGCGATCGGCGCATTCGCGGTGACGACCGGCATTCGCATTGAAGCCCTGCTTCGCAATTTCGAAAAAAATCACGATGATTATAATTCGATCTTGGTCAAAGCCATCGCGGATCGCTTGGCAGAAGCATTCGCCGAAACCATGCACTTACAAGTGCGTAAAGATTATTGGGGCTATGCGAAAGACGAAAATTTATCCAATGAGGACTTAGTCGGTGAGCGCTACCGCGGTATCCGTCCGGCACCGGGCTACCCCGCCTGTCCCGATCACACTGAAAAACAAACGCTGTTTGAGCTCTTGCATGCTGAGCGCTTCACTAAAATTAAACTGACTGAGTCCTTTGCCATGTATCCCGCCTCATCGGTGAGCGGACTTTATTTTGCGCACCCAGAGGCCAAGTACTTTGCTGTCGGAAAAATTGCGAAAGACCAGGTCGAAGACTACGCCCGCCGCAAAGGCATGGACGTAAAAACCATTGAAAAGTGGCTCGCACCAAACCTTAATTACGAAATCTAGATATTCTTTAAAGCGCGGTAGGTCTGCATGCCGCCCGAGAGATTCCGTGCATCTAAATTATTTTCGCGGAGCGCTCGAACCGCATAGTATGCGCGCTGCCCCACGCCGCACGTGACGTAAATAGGCCTATCCTTAGGAAGCTCTTTCAATCTGGATCGAAGCTCATTCAAGGGAATATTCACAGCCTCGTGGACGGAGAACTCTTTAAACTCCTCACGATTTCTGACATCTAAAATAAAATCATTTTTAGGATCAATCTTATCCCAGTGAGCGAGCGGCGCGTCTCCCCGAAGCGCGTTTGCGGCAATCATGCCGGCTACATTCACAGGATCTTTGGCGGCACCAAATTGAGGCGCATAACACAGCTCGGCCTCCTCTAAATCATAAACCGTTGCTTTCATTTGAATGGCCATGGCGATCACATCAATTCGCTTTTCAACGCCGTCTTCTCCGACGGCCTGCGCGCCCAACACTCGCCCGCTGTCCGGTGAGAATAGAAGTTTCAGATCAATCGGCTTCGCATCCGGAAAATACCCCGCGTGATGCCCCGGGTGCAAATATACTTTTTCGTAGGGTATATTCAATCGCTTTAATGTTTTTTCGCTCTCCCCTGTCATCGCTGCCACGCGATCAAACGCTTTGCAAACCGCCGTGGCCTGCACACCGCGAAACACCGATTTCCGGCCAAAAATATTATCCGCTGCAATGCGTCCTTGCCGATTCGCCGGACCCGCCAGTGGAATGCTCATCCAGTCCTGGGTAATAAAATCTTTCTTTTCAACCGCGTCTCCGACAGCCCAGATCGCCGGGTCCGATGTTTTCATCGTGTTGTCGACGCGAATTCCCCCGCGCGCACCAATTTCAAGCCCTGCTTCCTGCGCGAGTTTCGTTTCAGGCTTCACACCAATTGATAAAATCACAAGATCCGTCTCAAGACGCAGCCCGCCCTTGGATAAAACGGTTATTTTTCCGAGAGGCGCTTGTTCAAAACCCGTTAAAGCGTCGCCAAGATAGAGCGACACACCTTTTTTTCTCAAATCCTCGTGAACTCCCGCGACCATCTCCGCGTCAAAAGGCGGCAGCACCTGTGTTTGCATTTCTAAAATGGAAACTTTCATCCCGCAGCAATGCACCAAGTTTTCAGCCATCTCAAGACCAATAAATCCCCCGCCGATCACCACGACGTTTTTGGCATTTTTAGAAAGAATCCATTCTCTGATTTTGCGGCTATCCGGAATTGTGCGAAGCGCAAAGATACCTGGCAAATCAATCCCGGGAAGCGGTGGCCGAATGGGCCCAGCGCCCGGCGACAGCACCAGCGCATCGTAACTTTCGGAATACACGCGGCCGGATCCAAGCTCTTTGATCTGCAGGACTTTTTTTACGCGGTCAATCGACAAAACTTCATTTTCAGTGCGAACCTGGATATTAAACCGCTCCTTAAAAAGCTCGGGAGTCGCGACAATCAACTTTCCCTCATCTTTAATCACGTCCCCCACAAAATAAGGCAAACCGCAGTTTGCAAAAGAGACGTATTTTCCACGGTCGATCAAAATAATTTCAGCTTTCTCCGACAACCGACGCGCACGCGCGGCACTGGATGCGCCGCCCGCAACCCCACCCACAATAACGAGCTTCATGACGCGCAGCATCCTTTTGAATTTTTTTGATTCCACGGCATTTTAGCTAAGATGAGTCCCATCGTGCAGGTATCCGTCACAGCCGAAAACATCAGGCCGCAGGCGACAAAAACCGAAAGTCCCACCCAATAAATATTCACCCAGTGGGCTAGCATTAACCCCAATAGCACGAGAAACCCAGCCGCGAAGCGCACCTGGCGCTCAAGGCCCCAGACACGGGAGACTCCCTTTGTGGTCGATTTTCCAGCCGCGGACCAAGCGGCCAAGCCGCCCTCTAAAACGCGCACCTCTTGAAAACCGGCTTGCATTAATTTTTGAGCGGCTTGCCCCGCGCGATTGCCGCTTCGGCACAGCACATACACCGGTTTATTTTTATCCAAACCGGATTTGGGTAGTTCTGCGTCAAATCGAGACAGCGGAATCAGCTTCGCTGCACTTAGGTGCTCCGCCTCATGCTCGGCCGGCTCACGCACATCAATAATCTGACAGTGAGCGTTATTTAAAGCATTCTCAATATCCAACACGCTGCATTTTTTCATCTCATTTTCCTCCGTGACTGCGAATACAATCGAGAACCCTTAAAACATTGGGGTAAATAACCGTGTAATAACGAAAATTTTTGTCGGCACTACTTTCAACAATGCCGCATTGTTTGAGCGAAGCCAAATGCTTGGATACCGCGACCTGGCTTAAACCCAATTTCTTGACGAGCTGCCCCACCGATAATTTTTGATGCTCCAAGCTTTCTACGATTCTCAGCCGGTCCGGGTGAGAGATGCAGCGCAACACTTTTGCCGCCTGCTTCACCCTTGTTAAAGTCAATCGCTCCTTCATGAATTCTCCTATATACTATATTTGGAATATACTACTTTTGGAACTTATTGTCAACCCCATTCAAAGGCTTGGCGTATTGAAGCGCTCCGGGTTTCTGTTATACTATTTTGCAATCAAGGAGAACTTATGGCAGAGAAAGCTCGGTTTTACGACGCCAAGATGGTGAAGATTTTTAATTTGAGCGAAACGGTGAAGCATTTCGTGCTTCAATACCCCGATGGCGCCGACACAAGTTTCATTGCCGGGCAGTTCATGCAGGTTCACCTTGAAAAAGAAGGCAAGCCGCACAAAAAATCTTATTCCATCGCCTCTTCCCCCTCTCTGGCCAAAGCTAAAAATCAAATCGAGCTGTGCATCAAAAAAGTAGAAGGCGGCTACGTCTCCACCTGGTTCTTCGGCCTCAAAGAAGGAGATGTGATTAAAACAGCGCTCCCCTACGGCGTGTTCACGATCAAGGAGCCTTTGCAAAAGCACATGGTTTTTGTGGGAACTGGCACCGGCGTTGCCCCTTTGCGCGGCATGATTCAGAATCTTTACGAAAAAAATTACACGGGTGAAATCACACTCGTCTTTGGAAATCGGTACGACACAGACATTCTTTATCTAGATGAATGGAAAAAGCTGGAAGCCCAGCATAAGAACTTTCATTTTATCCCGACGGTGAGCCGCTCCCCTCATTGGACCGGCGAGAAAGCCTACGTACAAGACATTATCAAAGGGAAGTTCTCGGGAAATGTGGAAGGGCTTGATTTTTACGGCTGCGGGCTCGTTCCAATGTGCCAGCAATTAAAAGCAACGCTAATCGAGATGGGCGTGGCTAAAGAACAAATTCACTTCGAGCAGTTTACTTAAAATATTTAGCTTAACCCAAACCCTTTTTTCTTGTAGTCGTCCATGAGGCGACGAATGTCACCTTCGGCGGAACGCGCAATCTGGCCACCCACAAAGAGCAGCACACTAAACTGCCACACGTCTTCGGGGCCTGTCAGTAAACCGGAGTGAACGTCTTCCTCGCGCTGAAATTTTTCCATATAACTTTTGATCGCGCTAGAAACCTTTCCCTCGTGGACATCAATTCCTGAGGTCTGGTTATTGTACTTGAATGACGGGAAGCTCACGCCGCGCACGAGAAAAAAAGTATTCAAAAAATCCTGCTTAAAGTCGGACTCCCCTTCAAACTCAAACCCTTCAAACTGCGGCAAATTAAATGGGAGGATAATAGAGGGCTTCTCAACAATCACTTCCCCCTTTCGAACCACGGTATCTCCGGAGTTGACCGAAGAGGCCGCTAAAAATACATAGGGAATCCGTGTCGATTCATACGAATGAAGCGGCTGAACGCGCGGACGCACGATATCGGTCTTCTTTAATGCTTTTTCCCAGGCGTCTTGGATGGTCATTTATAAATCCTTTAAAAGTTTTTCCATGCGTTTCACCAGAGCGCTCACATCTAAACCCAGCGCCGCTGGCTCGTATTTCTGAAGATAAGCGATAGAGCTCTTTGCTAAACCTTTGGCCCCGCTAAAAATCTTGCGATCAAACTGATACACCGCAGCGGCAGCCTGAATCACACCCTGATAAAGCTCTCGGTTTGGGTCAGACTTTGGCGTTTCAAGCCACAGGCCTTCGATCACCTCGTGACACTCAAAATACTCTTTTTGTTCTAGAAGCCGAAGGCCTTCGACCCAACGTTTATCCACTGGAAACTTAGTCTATTCACATCCATTTTAAAGTCAAGAAATTTGCTTTAAAAATCTTATTTCAGGGAGAGCTTTCTAAGATATTTATACCCGTAAAGCCCGGTCGAATGACCATCGCTCCAGGCAATGTGAAGCGCGTAGCGCCCAACAGTTTGAATAGACGCCGCTTTTAGGTCTTGAGGAATTTTTTGAGGGTCTAATAATTTTTTTCCGGAAAATTCATCTACGCAGGCGGCACACGGGCACGCCACTCGAAGATCTTTGGCTGAAAAAATACTTAATTTTCCGTCGGACCACTCCACTAGCACTTCCGAGTGGCCTGCTCCATTAGTTTTTTTGACAGAAATTTGAGATCCGCTCTCGTGAGCGCGGCCTTTAACTTGTTCGTCTAATTTTTTAGCAATCTCCGAAAAATCCCGCGTCACTGCGTGTTCCAAGGCATACCGAATCATGGGTTTTCCGTTATCGGAAGCTTCCCGCAACTCCGGCTCAAGCGCAATTTCTCCTAGGAATGGAATTTCTAGCACTGCCGCCGCTTTTTCTGTCCCTTTGTGGCCGAAAATTTCATGCTTCGTTGAGCAATTAGAACAAACAAAATAACTCATATTTTCGACGATGCCTAAGATTGGGACGTTCAGCTTGTCGAACATCACAATCGCTTTTTGAGCCACACTCCACGCCAAGTCCTGCGGCGTCGACACAATCAAGGCTCCCGTCACGGACGCGCTCTGACAAAGACTGAGCTGAACATCTCCTGTGCCGGGCGGCAAGTCGATCACGAGATAATCGAGCTCCCCCCACTCCACATGACCCAAAAAATCCTGAATCATTTTATTGAGCATCGGCCCGCGCCAAATCACCGCTTCATTCGCCGGCACAAAAAAACCCATGGAAATGACGCTAATTCCAAAGGCTTGAACCGGAAAAATATGACCCCCTGACGACAGGGGCTTTTCGGTAATTCCTAAAATCGTTGGAATACTCGGGCCGTAGACGTCGGCGTCCATCAATCCAACTTTATAGCCTTGAGCCGACAACGCAAGCGCCAAATTGGCACTGAGTGTCGATTTTCCAACGCCGCCCTTGCCGCTAGCGACTGCGATAATATTGCGAATAGAATTAAGAGTATGCATAGATGTTTGCCTTACTAAAATACCTTAAAGGGATACTTCTTCCTAGATTTTATTTAAAGGGGCCGACAACTCGCGGTTGTTGGGACGTGTGAAAACCGCTTGAGCCACGCTGATATTGCGCATGCTGAACGCGGCTTCGCAGTAGGAGAGATAATAGTTCCACTTGCGCATAAATTTTTCGTCGAAGCCCAGCGCTTTCACGGCATCGGAATTTTGGTTAAAAGCCTCTCTCCAAATCGAAAGTGTCCTGGCGTAAAACGGCGTCATGTCCTCGTAAGCGTGCAAGCCCAAGTCCCCGGTGCGCCCGACCGAACGCATGATCTGTCCAAAGCTCGGCAAAATGCCGCCCGGGAAAATATGTTTTTGGATCCAATCCACGCTCTTTCGAAAACTTTCGTAACGATGATCGGGAGACAAAATCATCTGCAAGCCCAAAAGCCCGTTTGGCTTGAGCAAATGGTGGCATTGGGCAAAAAATTCTCCTAAAAAATCATGCCCGACCGCCTCGATCATCTCAATTGAAACAATCTTGTCATACCTCCCCTTCAGATGCCGGTAATCCGAAAGCTCAACATGAATTTGATGAGAGAGCCCTTTTTCTTTGAAGCGCTTTTGCATAAACTCATACTGTTCTTTTGAAATCGTCGCCGTCGTAACACGGCAACCCAGATTCACTGCAGCAAATTCTGCAAACCCTCCCCATCCTCCGCCGATTTCCAGCACATGATCCTCACGGCGAATCAGAAGTTTGCGGCACATCACCTCATACTTGGAAGACTGGGCTTCCCCGAGAGACTGATAGTCGTTTTTAAAATAAGCGCACGAATACGTCATTCCCGGATCCAAGAACGTTTCAAAAAAGGCGTTGCCGAGATCGTAGTGTTCTCTGATATTTTTGCGTGAGCCGGCCACCGTGTTTTGATTCAGGTGATGTTGGAAGCGGCTCAAAATTTTAAGCAAATTTAGCCGAGTACGCTTCTGACGGGAGCCCATGAGCGTCGGATGCGTTTCAGCGTTTAAAATCATCCATTCAACGACCTTCACAATGTTGCTGGTTTCCCAATCGCCGTCAACATACGATTCTCCAAAACCGATGTCTCCATGCAACACGCATTTGCGAAAGAAATCATCGTTTAAAATTTGAATATCCGCTTCGGCGGCCGAACCCTTGCGGCCAAATGTGAGGTGTTGACCGGTCGGCAGCGTCATCCGAAGGTAGCCCTCTGTCATGGGCTCCATCACTTTCAAAACAATTGAGCGGTAAGTGGTCTTCATAATATTCCCATTATTCCTGCATGCTTTTAGCCGGAACGAAAGCGCCTTTGAACGTCTCTTTGCAAATCAGGCCTATCTTCTTTTAAGCGGTGCGGAATTTTTTTTAAACTCAAAACCAACGCATGCCAATGTATCATAAAAATGATCTGCAGCGTCACAAATGGAAATCGAAGGGTATTGATCCATAAGTTTTTGGCGCAGAGCTCCTTCTTTTTTCCGGTCAACACCGTCGCTAGAATCTTCTGGCCGCCCTTCCAATCATCCACCCGGATCGACAACTGTTCTTTAGGCAGTGCGACCGAAAAATGCAGTTCCGCATCCAAATCGATAAATGGGGAAATATAATAAAACTTTGTTTGCCGGTCTGAAAATTCGGCACTCTTAAAACAATCTCTTCCTAAAAAATACGCCTTTAGCTCTCCAAAGGTATTTCCGACCTCAGCAACAAGTGCTAACGGCTTGCGATTGGCATCGAAACAAAAGTAAAACGAAACCGGGTTAAAAATGTAGCCGAAAAAACGCAGATTGGTCAGAAGAAGAACCTGCGAAACCGGCTCTGACACTCCGTTTTGTCTCAAATACTCTAAAACGTTTTCTTTGGCCGAATTTTTTCCGAACTGCAAATGATCGGAGTCTCTAAATTCGTAAATCCCCTTAAGTTTTAGAGTTTTTAATTCATCCAAGTCGAGGCAAAACATAAAAAAGCTTTGCGAAAACTTGTAGGACCTAGGCGTAAAACGCTGGTGGGTAGTGCGGCATTCATAGAGACAGGACTGCATGGGCTGCCTCCTGTCCGGATTGAAACGCGTCCTCATGAAAACCATACTTAAAATAGCTCCCGCAAAATTTAATTCTCGAGCCTTGATTTAACTGGGGCAGCTCGTTCTGGGCGGCCACCGCGCCGGGATTATAGACCGGATGGAGATAAGTCCCGCTCCAGAGAATTTGTGAAGAGCGCACGAGACCCGGGTCGTTGATGGAAACAAAATAATTCTTTTTTTCCGAAACGCGCTGCAGGCGGTTCATCCAGTACACCGTTGTCGCAAAGGGTTTTCCGGCCGCTCTGGTTCCCGCGTAGTAATTCCAGGCTGACCACGCGCGACGCTTGCGGGGCATCACACTCTCGTCGGTGTGAAGAAGCGCTTCATTTTTTTGGTACCGAAATTTTTGAAGCAATTCTCTTTCCCCGGGCCGCGGGTTTTTGAGCATAGAAACCGACTCATCGGCATGAGCGGCTAAAACCACGGCGTCAAACTCGCGGCGCTCTCCATTGACCGTTTCGACCATTACTTTATCTCCAAATGACTCCACACGATGAACGCCGCAGCTTAAAAAAACATTTCCCTTAAAAAAATCCATAACCCTGTCACGATACACTCGACTGCCGCCCGTCACCGTTCTCCATTTTAAATGCCCGGTCAGACCAAGCAATCCGTGGTTTTTAAAAAAACGCACGAGCGTCTCGGCTGGGAAATCAAGCATTTCGCGAGCTTCGGTCGACCAAATAGCCGAGCTCATGGGGAGAATGTATTTGTTCATAAAATCTTCCCCGAAGCACTTTTTTTTGGCGTAGTCCTTGAGCGACATATTCCTAAAACGAGGGTCATCCAAAATTTCACCGCAGGTTTTGTTGAAGCGGTTAATGTCTCCCAGCATTTTCCAAAATGGGATATTTAAAATATTCCGGCGCTGCGCAAAAAGGCCGTCTAGGCCCGTGCCGCTGTACTCTAGCCCCGAAGCCGCATGCTGGAAACTAAATGACATATCCGTCTCTTGGGTTGGAATCGAAAGTTCCGCAAAAAATTTCACAAGGCCAGGATAGGTGACTTCGTTGTAGACGATAAATCCGGTGTCGATAGGGATCGGACGGCCGTCTTCATCTGCGAGGACCGTGTTCGTGTGGCCGCCGGGGCGCGCGTCTTTCTCAAAGAAAGTCACCTCACATGCATCTTTTAAGTAATACCCGCAGGACATGCCCGCGATGCCGGTTCCAACAATCGCAATTTTTTTCATTTTTTTACGAATAAATAATGCCCCACAAACCATTCCGACCCGCGCTTAAATCCAAACAGTTCCTCGCAGGCCATAAAAAATACCCGCCATCTCACCCACCACTTCAGGGCGTCATCCTTGCCGTAGGTTTTTTCTAAAATTGGCCAAATTTCTTTTTTGTGACGGTCCATATTTTTAAGCCACGCCCGGCACGTTTTTTGATAATGCGTCCCGTCTACCCGCCAGTGATACTGAATTTTTAAATGCTCGCTAAACTCCGCAAATAAATTTTCGCTCGGCATAATTCCACCCGTAAAAAAGTGCTGAGCAATCCAATCGCTCGGGTCCGTGTGGTCGTAGGCATACGCAAAGCGCTTATGGCAAAAAATATGCACAAACAGTTTTCCCTCGGGCCTTAGCCAGCGGCTTATTTTTTGAAAAAGGAGCTGATAGTTTCGAACATGTTCGAACATTTCAACGGAAACCACTCGGTCAAAGGTCTGATCGGATTCAAACTCCGCAATATCTGCGGTGAGCACCGTTAAGTTGGTTAGTTTTTTCTTTAATGCTTTGTCTTGAATATATTCCCGTTGCGTCGAAGAATTTGAAAGTGCGGTGATGCGGCAGTCCGGGAAATGCTCTGCCAGATACAGACACATTGATCCCCAGCCGCAGCCCAATTCTAAAATATTCATCCCGTTGTAAATTTCAGCGCGCTCGATGCTCATCTCGAGCATGTCTTTCTCGGACAGATCCAGCCCGCTCAGCTTCGCGTGAGGATTCGGTTCGCGGTAGGCAGGCTGCGACCCAGGAAATTTTGTGGGCGGGCGCCAATAGCCGCCGCTATACTTCATATGCCTTCCTAAAATAAATTTAAAAAACTCGGTGGGTAGCTCATAATGCTGGCGATTCGCGTCCTGCGTATGAACCGTGATAGGGCTCTTCATGAGCGTCTTTACAAAATCATTGAATCTCTTCTTTTGAGCCTCTTCGCGCCCGGAATTTTCCTGATCCAGTTTTTGACTGAGCAAGCGGCGCATGCCAAAACGAATGAGAAAATCGGGCAGCTGATTTTTTTCGAGAAGGCTTTCGATCATTTCTTTTTAAACCACGGTACAAATACGCTGGTTGATTTTTGATACCGGCGGTAAAACTCACCTTTGGACTTTAGAGACTGGGCTTCTGCCGGGGGAATTCCGCTGCCGAACACTAAAAAATAAAACATCAGCACAGGACTACAAATCGCCCAAATCCCTCCGGGTGCCGGCAATGCAAAAAGAAAATACCCCACCCACATCGTCCATTCAAAAAAATAATTGGGGTGACGGGAAAAATTCCATAGTCCCGCCTCGCAGACTTTGCCCTTATTCGCCGGGTCGCTTTTAAAACGCGCAAGCTGTCCGTCCGCCGAGGCTTCACCGATAAAACCAACCCACCAAACACCGATGCCGATCCACTCTAAAATCTCAAATTCTGGCTTGGGATTGGCATCGATAATGAGAAACGGAACCGATAAAACTGCTGCAGCGATGGCCTGAATTTGAAAAAAAGCAAAGAAGTTGAGTTTTAAATTTTTTTTCCAATCTACGCGTAATTTCGCATAGCGCGCATCTTCTCCTTTTTCTTTAAAGAGGCGGTGAAACAAATGGCGCGACAGCCGCCAAGCCCACAGCGCGACCATGATTGAAAGCGCTGCTTGTCTTCTTTCAAAACCATGCGCCTGGAAGTCATAAAAGAAAGCTAAAACCGCCAAACTTAATGTCCAGACCGGGTCAACGATACTGAAGCGGTCAATGCGCACCGCGATGATCCAGAGCACCGCCATGATGGCGCAAGACAAGAAAAGTCCGTACATCCAAGTCGTTGCGAGAGAATTGAAGAGATTCAAAATTTTTTACTCGGGCACACGAACAATTTTTAAAATCCTAAAAAAACGGATCAACGGATAGGTGGGGTCGATTTCAAACCATTTCATAGCAAAATTAAGCTTCATGCCGGCGTGGTGATGATTATTTTGCATCAGCTCCCCCATCACCAACAAATCTACCGGAAGCGTATTGCGCGACTTGTCTTTATTATCAAAATTCTGATAACCATATTTGTGCCCGCACCAGTTCACAATTGCGCCGTGCACCGGACCCATCATAAAGTGAAGCGGCAAAAGCAAGTACATCCACCACGCTGTTGCAAAAATCATATAATAAACCACGTAACAACCGATCCAGAAAATTCTAAAAAACCAGTGATCCGCAAAACGGTCAAACTCCACCCATTCGGGATAATGCCCTTCGAATTTTGAGGCGGGTTTTAACCGACCCTCCTTAATATCCAGATACCTATAAAGCGTTTGAAGCATCATGGATGCCACGTTTTTGTAGTAACTCGGCGAATGAGGATCTTCCTGGGTATCGCTATACGCGTGATGCATGCGGTGCATCAAGGCATACGCGCGTGGATTCAAATAGGAGGATCCTTGCGTAAGAAATGTGAGGACATAGAATACCCGCTCCCAAAATTTATTCATGGTAAACATTTGGTGGGCGCTGTATCGGTGTAAATAAAATGTTTGGCAAAACGCGGATAAATACCAATGCGCCACAAAAAAAACGAGAATCGGAATCACAAAAAACCTTTCAAATTTTAGTAGCTTGCCAGAACCGCGTTGGGGTGATCGCCGGTTAAGTCCATCATGCGCTGAAGGGTTTTTTGCGCGCGGCTGCGAGTGGGCTCCGGAACTTCAATTTTATGCTCCATGTTTTCGAGCGCGTGCGCGACCCAGCCAAGAGTCGTCATTTTCATAGTCTGACACACAAAATGTTCAGTTGGCGCAATGAAACGTTTATTCGGAAAATCTTTCTTTAATTTATAAATCATTCCGACTTCGGTGCCAATGATAAACGTGTCCGCTTTGGACTTGGCAATAAACGGCCCGAAACCGCTCGTCGAACACACGCAATCGGCCAAATCAATGACGTCCGGCGGACACTCCGGGTGCACAATAAAAGGCGCGCCGGGGAACTTTGCTTTCACCGCGCGCACTTCTTCGGCGGTGATGCGAATGTGTGTCGTGCAAAAACCTTGCCAGAGAATAATTTCTTTTTCGGGGCAAAACCGCTGAGCATAATGCCCCAAGTTTTTATCAGGGACGAATAAAATTTGCTTTTCTTTAAGAGACTTCACGACTTGAATCGCATTGGCCGAGGTGCAAGCAATGTCGCTCTCCGCCTTCACTTCGGCAGAGCTATTCACATAACAGACCACAGCAGCGTTTGGAAATTCTTTTTTCTTTTCGCGTAAACGCTCAGCCGTCACCATGAGCGCCATGGGACAGTCTGCTTCGCGAACAGGAAGTAAAACCGTTTTTTCGGGATTTAAAATCTTGGCGCTCTCGGCCATAAAATCCACGCCGCAAAACACAATGGTGTCGTAACCAGTTCCCACCGTCGCCTTGGAAAGCGCGAGCGAGTCGCCAAGAATATCCGCTACCTCCTGCACTTCATAATTTTGATAATTATGGGCAACGATATAAGCATTGCGCTCCTTTTTTAAGCGCAACACTTTCTCGCGGAGCTTCTTTTTATACTCCTTTGAGGTTTCAAGCGTTTCGAATTCTGGTTCGATCATAAATCTACCTCCCCGGCACTTCGTGTCCGCCCCTCCTTGGTAGGGAGGGGAAATCCTACTCGTCTTTCCTCCCCTTACCAAGGGGAGGTGTCCACCGCAGTGGACGGAGGGGTCTAAACTTGGACAACTTCCTTCACTTCCGGAATAGATGCTTTGAGCCGATTCTCTACACCCATTTTGAGCGTCATAATCGAACTCGGACACGAACTGCACGAGCCCTGTAAATGAAGCGTCACAATCCCGTCATTATACCCGTAAAACGTAATATCTCCCCCATCCATGGCCACGGCAGGTCTGATTTCACTATCCAGAATCTGACGGATTTTTTGTTCGATGGCACTGTTCCCTTCAACCGGCACACCTTCCGTCACCTGCGGCTTGTGTCCAAAGAGCTCTTTGTCACTTGCAAGCGCAGACTTAATGGTTTCGGTAACATTCCCCACGATGGTTTGCCACTGAGCAGCGGGAGCCTTCGTGACCGTGATAAAATCGCGGCCGACCATTACCCCTAGCACCGAATCAATCGCAAAAAGCTGCTCGGGTAAATAATTTCCGCGCGCTTTTTCCTTGTCCGGAAAATTAAATGAGCCGGATTCAAAAAAAACTTTGTTCACATTAAATTTCAGCGTATGCGGATTCGGTGTGACTTCCGCAGTAATTTCGATTTTAGTATTCGTATCCATAGCTATCTCCTTTTTACCTCCCCGGCACGCCTTCGGCGTGTCCACTCCTCCTTGGTAAGGAGGGGAAATCTTTCTCATTTTTCCTCCCCTTACCAAAGGGGAGGTGGTCGCCCTCAGGCGACCGGAGGGGTTAAATCTTTTAGCGCGTCCCCCAGTGCCTGCCAGGCCAGCGTCGCGCACTTGACGCGCACCGGATAATTCTTAACCCCTTCAAAAATTTTTAGCTTTCCGAGAGCCGCTTTTTCCTCAGATGAAAGCGTTTCGTCCGTCAGCATCCGGATAAAATTCGCATCCATCGTCTTTGCTTCTTTGATGCTTTTTCCTTCCAGCGCTTCAGTCATTAAAGACGCGCTAGACTTTGAAATGGCGCATCCAGAACCTTCAAACTTTACGGCCTTTATTTTACCGCTTTCATCTGTCAACAAATAGACATGATAGTCATCACCGCAGAGAGGATTTACCCCATGCGAGTAAGCGCTTGGATTTTCCAGTTTGCCGAAATTGCGCGGCGAACGGTTGTGATCCAAGATCACTTCCTGATAGAGATCGTTTAATTTAAACTCGAACATCAATGCCCCAACACTTCCTGAACTTTTAAAATTCCTTCGATCAATTTATCAATTTCCTGAGTGGTGTTGTAAAACGCGAAACTTGCGCGTGCGGTGGCGGGCACTCCAAAACGTCTCATCGCCGGTTGCGCGCAGTGATGCCCCGCTCGAATGGCAATGCCACACTGGTCAAGCACGGTGCCGATATCGTGCGGGTGAATACCCTCCATCGTAAACGACACGAGGCTCGCCTTCTCGCGTGCCGTTCCAATAATTTTAAGCCCCTTGATTTCCGCTAATTTTTTTGTCGCGTAAACGAGCAGCTCTTTTTCATAAGCTTCAATCGCCTCAAAACCAACGCTTTGAAGATAGTCGATGGCGGCCCCCAAGCCCACGATTTCGGCAATGGCTGGCGTGCCTGCTTCAAATTTGGCTGGGATTTTTGCGTACGTCGTTTTTTCAAATGTCACACTTTCAATCATGTCGCCGCCGGATTGGTACGGGTCCATCATTTCTAAAACTTTGCGCTTACCGTACAACACGCCTATGCCGGTCGGCCCGTAAACTTTGTGCCCCGAGAAACAATAAAAATCACAATCGAGCGCTTGCACATCCACTTTCATGTGGGGCGTACTCTGCGCGCCATCAATCAAGACCAAGGCCCCGGCGTGATGGGCGATTTTTACGATTTCTTCGACAGGATTAATCGTCCCAATCGCATTCGACACGTGATTGACTGCCACAAAATAAGTGCGCGTCGTCAGCATCTTTTCAAATGCGTCCAAATCAAGCTCTCCGCGGTCGTTAACCGGGATCACTTTTAAAACGAGTTCTTTTTCTTCGCAAAGCCTCTGCCAGGGAACGATATTCGAGTGATGTTCGAGCGTCGAAATAATAATTTCATCGCCCTTTTTCAAAAGTTTTCGTCCGTAACCTGCCGCGACCAAATTAATCGCCTCGGTCGCGCCGCGCACAAAAATAATTTCTTCTTTTTCTTTGGCATTCAAAAAATCGCGGCATTTCACGCGCACCGCTTCGCATTCTTCGGTGGACGTCTGCGAAAAGGTATACACGCCGCGGTGCACCGTGGCGTATTCCTTTTTATAGAACTCCGACAGACGCTCAATCACCAAAAAAGGCTTCTGTGTCGTCGCAGCATTATCAAGATAGACAAGTGGAAGTCCATTCATCCGGCTGCGAAGCATCGGAAATTCCTGGCGAATTTTATGAGCGTCAAGCATGGGCATTGAGAGCATCTCGCATCCCCTCTCTGACTAGCGCTTCAAGCTGGCTACGCACAGTTCGGTCCTTAATTTGCTGTAAAATTTCATCCGCAAACCCATACACCAGCAAGCTTTTGGCTTGGTCTTCGCTCAAACCCCGACTCTTCAAATAAAAAAGCTCGCGCTCATCGATCTGCCCCACGGTTGCGCCGTGCGCGCAGGAGACATCGTCGTTTTCAATTTGAAGCTCAGGCTTTGCATCCGCATGCGCTCCGCTTGATAACAGTAAATTTTTATTGAGCTGCTTCGAATCAGACTTCACCGCGTCTTTGTGCACATGGACAAGGCTTTCAAAATCCGACCGAGACTCATCGAGTAAAATATTTTTAAAAATTTGACGGCTTGTGCAGCGGGGCGTCGAGTGCTCCACGCGCGCTTTGTGGGATACGCGTGATTTTCCTTTCAAGAGAGACAACCCTTTTAAATCCGCCTCCGCCCCTTCTCCATTAAACTCGACCACGTGTTCATTTTGAGCGTTCGTCCCACCGCTTGAAAAAGAAACCAGCGTTAGCTTTGCATTTTTCTCCAAATGAAAATGGTTTAAAAGCGCAATCGATCCATCTTTTTGGATTTGCGTTACCAAAAGCTCAGCATCTTCGCCAATCCAGGCTTCAACCCCTTCATTCTCGAGAGAGGTTTGAAGCGTTTGGCCTTTAGCGAGTTTGATTTGTTTGTTCATACCCTTTTTTCTCAAGTTCTAGCGCGAGCGTCTTGTCGCCCGAACGCACAATTTTCCCGTCAGCCATGATGTGCACAAAATCGGGTTTCACATAGTCGAGCAAGCGCTGATAATGAGTGATCAAAATAATGGCATTGTCCGCGCGGCGCAGGGCGTTCACGCCACCGGCTACTTCGCGCAGTGCGTCAATGTCGAGGCCCGAATCCGTTTCGTCTAAAATGGCTAAGTCCGGATCGAGCACCGCCATTTGTAAAATTTCATTCCGCTTTTTCTCGCCACCTGAAAAACCCTGATTCAGTGAACGTGTTAAAAATATTTCAGGCATATTCACGGTTTTGAGTTTTTCGCGCACGAGTTCATCAAACTCCAAAGGATCAGCTTCTTTCTGGCCTTTAAATTTGCGCTTGGCGTTGTAGGCCATTCGCAAAAATGAAGCATTGTTCACACCCGGAATCTCAACCGGGTATTGAAACGCCATGAAAATTCCACTCAGCGCGCGCTCGGTCGGCTCAATTGTGAGAAGACTCTTTCCCTTATAAAGGATTTCGCCTTCAGTCACCTTGTAATGGGGGTCTCCTGCCAACACTTTCGACAGCGTGCTCTTGCCGGAACCGTTCGGTCCCATAATGGCGTGCACCTGCCCAGGTTTCACCTCAAGCGAAAAGCCTTTTAAAATTTCTTTGCCGTTAATCTCAGCGTGTAAATTTTTAATGCTTAGCATAATTCTCCTTTTCAAACCACCTCCCCGGCGCTTCGCGTCCACCCCTCCTTGGTAAGGAGGGGAAATCGCTAGCCCTTTCCTCCCCTTACCAAGGGGAGGTGTCCACCGCAGTGGACGGAGGGGTCAGCCTGTTGCACCTTCCAACTTAAGTCCTAGTAATTGCGTTGCCTCGACCGCGAATTCGCCGGGAAGTTCACGAAACACGTCCTTGCAAAATCCATTGATGATGGCGCTCATCGCGTCTTCTGAGGAGATTCCCCGTTGTTGAAAATAAAAAAGTTGGTCGTCGCTCACCTTCGATGTCGTGGCTTCGTGTTCCACCTGCGACTGAGGCTGGCTCGAACGAATCACTGGAAACGTGTTGGCTGTGCACTTAGAGCCAACGAGCAGCGAATCGCACTGCGTAAAATTGCGCGCACCGGTTGCGGATTTTTTAATATCCACCAAACCACGATACGTGTTTTGTCCATGTCCCGCAGAAATTCCCTTCGAAATAATCGTGCTCTTCGTATTTTTTCCAATGTGAATCATTTTCGTTCCGGTATCCGCCTGCTGAAAATGATTGGCGAGGGCCACCGAGTAAAATTCACCCACGGAATTGTCTCCGGCCAAAATGCAGCTAGGGTATTTCCAGGTAATCGCGGAACCCGTCTCGACTTGAGTCCAGGAAATCTTAGAATTGAATCCGGCACACTTGCCACGCTTTGTCACAAAATTAAAAATGCCGCCTTTTCCGGTTTTAGGATCCCCCGCGTACCAGTTTTGAACCGTGGAGTATTTGATTTCAGAATTTTCAAGCGCCACAAGCTCTACAATCGCCGCATGGAGTTGATTGGAATCAAATTTCGGGGCGGTGCAACCTTCTAAATAAGAAACGGTGCTATTGTCCTCGCAAATAATCAGCGTTCGCTCAAATTGTCCTGAGCCTTCAGTGTTGATACGGAAATAGCTCGAAAGTTCCATGGGACATTTGGTGTTTTTAGGAATATAAACAAATGATCCGTCCGAAAAAACAGCGGAGTTCAAGGCCGCAAAAAAATTATCGGTGTACGGAACCACCGAGCCCATGTATTTTTTCACAAGGTCCGGGTACTTTTCGACCGCCTCGGAGAATGGGCAAAACACCACGCCCACTTCGAGCAATTTCTTTTTATAACTCGTCGCGACCGATACGCTGTCAAAAATGGCGTCCACTGCAACACCGGCGAGCTTTTTTTGCTCCATCAGCGGAATACCAAGCTTTTCGAAGGTTTTCTTGAGCTCCGGATCCACCTCATCCATGCTTTTTAATTTTTCGGGAGAGGGTTTCGGCGCCGAATAATAAATAATATTTTGGTAATCAATCGGATCGTATGTGGCATGTGCCCAATGAGGCTCTTTCATTGTCTGCCAATGCCGGAATGCTTTTAAACGAAACTCTAGCATCCACTCCGGCTCATTTTTTTTCTTGGAAATGAGACGCACCGTGTCCTCGGTGAGGCCTTTTGGAATAACATCCGCCCCAATATCGGTTTTGAAACCGTATTTGTATTCTTGGCTCGTTATTTTTTGAATGGCCTTTTGGCTCATAGTTTCCTGTCATCCCCGCGTAGGCGGGGATCGAATCGTTAGATTCCCGCTTTCGCGGGAATGACACTACCTTCCTGTCTTGCGCTCAACAATGAAAATTGCACTTCCGCCTGGCTTTTAGTTAAGGTTTCAAGCGTAATCGAATCAAAAAAATGATCCAGCAAATCTTTGGTGCGCTTCCACACGGGCTTCGCCCCGCACATGCAAATATGATTGCAAACAATGTCTTCTCTCACATGCGGATCGCAGAACACTTCAAAGGTGCTGCCTTCGAGCGCATCAATAATTTGCCGAACGGTAATTTCCGACGGCGCTTTCGCGAGCACGTATCCGCCTTGATTACCGGTTTGAGCCGTCACGAGCTTTGCATTTCGAAGCGCTTGTAAAATTTTCTCGATGTAAGCCACCGGATAATTTTCTTTTTTGGCGAGTTCTTTAATCGTCATCAGCGTCGCCTGTCCTTCGCGCGCCAAAGCGATCATGCAAACAAGGCCGTATTCGGTTTTAGTGGTGTATCTCATGCTCGCCATTTCCTTGGTTATTTTTATTCGTGGACGAATCCGCCGACGCTCCAGTGGCGGAAGAAGAAACCGTAAAAGACGTCCCACAACCACAAGTACCCGTCGCGTTGGGATTCACAAATTTAAATCCACCTGATAATAAATCGCTCGAATAATCGACATGCATTCCCCCCAAATAAAGCAGGCTCTTAATGTCAGACACCACTTTGAGTCCGTCCACATCGAAGGCGCGGTCATTTTCGCCCATTTGATTGTCGAATTTGACGTCATAGCTAAAGCCCGAACATCCCCCGCCCTTGACGCCCACCCGAAGGAAAACGTCTGGCTTTTGGTCTGCAATCAGCTTCCTTACATGTTGCTTGGCTGCATCTGTTAGTTGGATCATGCTTGCCTCCGTCATTCCCGCGAAAGCGGGAATCTAATCGCTTTGATCCCCGCCTACGCGGGGATGACAAGTGTATTCGGACTAAATAAGTCTGAATTTGGTCGATTAAAAAAGCCAGCGGGCGTTACGCCGACTGACAGGAAAATTATACTCTAAAATCTATGTTATGTCCAGGTGACTCGGTAAAGCATCCAATACACCACCACTCCCGTAACCGAAACGTACAACCAGATCGGCCAGGTGAGCCGCGCAATTCGTTTGTGCCCCTCGTAGTTACCCCGAAACGCCTTCACAAGCGTCGTAATCACAAGCGGCGGAACCAGCGCCGCGAGCACGGTGTGAGTCCCCAGAATAGACAGGTAAACGGTCCGGATAAGCCCCTGCCCCTGAAAGTGTGTTGCCCCATGGTGATAGTGGTAATAAAGATACGAGGCTAAAAATAACGTAGAAACCGCGCAGGCTCCAATCATGCAAAATACATGAGCCGTTTTATTCTGTTTCTTGATGAAATAAAAACCGAAGATCAAAAAAACCGCGCTAATAAAGTTAAGCACTGCATTGAGCGTAGGGAGATGGATTTGCATTCGGGTCCTAGGCTAAATCTTTATAATAATCGATCGCTGTTTTCCAAGGAATAATTTCAAAACCCTCCGCTGACTTCCGGGCGATTTTATCACTCAGCGAAACAATAAACAAAGGGACTTTTGGAAATTGGCTTTTAAATGCCTTCACAGCCAAATTATTAACAATGGACCGGCCCGACTTGAGTTCAAATGCGGCCAAAGGCCCGCGCCCTCCTGACACGAGCAAATCAATTTCGTGTGCACCCTCTCTCCACAACGAAAACTCGTGCGCTTTTCCAAAATAATCCCGGCACCGCTTTAACTCTCCAAAAAACCAAGTTTCAAATAAAATTCCCATTTCCGCGGGAGTGGGAGGGTCGTTTAACCTGTTTTGAATGGCCCGCACAACCCCGCAGTCAAAAAAATAAAATTTAGGACGGGCTTTTTTTCGCTCGCTCCGGTCCCAAGGCCACAAAAATTCTCCCAGCAAGGTATCTTCCAAAATAGAATAGTATTCCTTCACCGTACTAGATGGCACCGAGCATTCTCTTGAAATGTTCTGAAATTCGATCATTTGGCCGTTCGATTGAACGGCAATATTTAAAAATCGTTGAAACGCCCCAACGTTTCGGGTCAGGGCTTCTGCCTGAATCTCTTCTTTTATGTAAGTGGTGTAGTAGGATTTTAAAAGCGCTTTGACTTCCTCAATTTCACGGCGGATAAAAAAGTCGCTGATTTTAGGAAGAGTGCCATACTCTAGCGCATCGGACACCCGAAACGAATCACCTATTTCTTCGGCGGCCAAAGCATGAAGCTTGAGATCACGGGCCCTACCTCCCAGAAGGTTAGCTCCACCACGACGAAGCTTCCGAGCGCTGGAACCGGACAAAATAAACCTCAAACCAAGCTCTTCAATCCCCTTTTGCACATAGTCAAGCAACGCGGGAACTTTTTGAATTTCATCTACGGCAACTAAACTTCCTTTTGGCAGAGCTGAAATAATCTCCCAAAAACGCCGCGGAGCTTGCTTAAACTCAAGCTCCTTTTCAGGATCCAAAAGATCAATCTGGTGTGCGCCTTTTAGGCTTTTTATTAAGGATGTTTTTCCGGTCATGCGCGGGCCAAACAAAAAGGCCGATGTTTTGACTTTCTGGAGATCCAAAAGACGATGAAATCGCATGAAATATAAATAACATATAGATGTTATTTAATCAAGTTTTATAACATAATGCCACGGCTCAATGGGGGGGGCTACGCAGATGCTCCTATTGAGGCAAGCGACGTCTTTGCAAACTCCACAAACTTCGCCCAGTCGAGCACGGCGAGCACTTTTAAGGAGAGTTTTTTGTAAAATTGTGTGTCGATAGTGGTAACTTTTTTAATGGCCTGAAATGCCGCAGGCAAAAGCTCCGAGAACGAGTCGCTTCTTAAATTATTCCACATTTGCTTTAAAGTGTCGGTGACCGACGGCAATCGAGCAGCCGCCACAGCAAAAGTCGCACTCGCCGCAAATGGAATGGCGGATTTGCCATCACCAAAATTTTCAAAGACCACAGCACCTGCTCCATCAGCTTGGGCGAGTTTCAAGGCCGCGTCGCTGAGCTTGGAAAAATAGACCATTTCGTACTGATCGCGAGCCAGTCCCTGCAAAGCGTCGGAAGCGCCGTATTCTAAAAAGCGCTCCCCCGCTAGAGTTCCAAACTGCAACAGCACATTGCTTCCGGCCACAGCGCGAACGGATTTTATTTTAGAAGCGTAAAGCGAAAGCTCTTCGACACTCAATTCTTTTTCGGTCACAATTCTTAAAACCACGGTGCGGTCGTTGGAGATGCCTGATTTCTGATAGAGCCTCGTGATCAAGCGCGTCACGCGTTCATTTTCGGAGTTCAGCTCTAACACTTCCGGTGACGCCATTTGAATCTGTTGACCCACGACGCGCGGTAAGACGGCAACGCTTTCGGAATTGAGTTTGTGTGCTTTTTCGCGCGTGGCTTCATCAAACGTTAACTTGCCGATGAAAACACGAGCCTCTTCCCCGACGTCACCTCGCCGGTAAAGCTCAACGGCAAGCCCTGCGTCTACGAATTTAACTAAAGTAATTCCCGTTAAAAAGGAAAAGGGTCGAGACAATTCATCCTTCGAAAATTGCGCACCAACTTTGTCCGCCAAGCGCGCTAAGAGCAGAGTGTCAGACGCTTCGAAAGCGCTAGGCATGGATTTGATTTCGTTGGATGGAAGGCGTGCGCCGTAAATTTCTTTAAATGTCGGCACTAATTCTTCGATATCCGGCACCTGATAAACCTTAAACGCGGTCTCGCCATTTAACGCGCCTTTATTTTTAAATTTGAGCGTGAATAATTCGGACTGCTGAGGATCTCCCCAGGCTTTCGGATAATACGGCCCGACATGATTGCCCCACTGACCCATTACAGCAAACGCTCCAGGCTTAAGTTCGCGGCCCAGCTTTTCCCGAAGAGCCGATTGAAAACTTTCTCTCTTACCCACACCCAAACCGCTGGGTTGTGTGTAGTAAAAATAAAAAACATCAACCTGACTCCAAGACACCGCCAGTGCGTCCGTGTTTCCCAAAAATGTAAAATTGTCTCTGGGAACGAGTTGCCAAAATTTGGACTGAATCAGCACGTCCCGGGCGGCCCTCGAAATATCCGCGTCCTTTTCAACCGCCGTAATTTTCATCCCGTACAGATAAGCCGCCACGGCAGAAACGCGGAAATCTCCGGAACCCATTTCAAAAAACTGCTTTCCTTCAAGCGACCCTTTTTCTTTTAATAATTTTTCAAACACTTCAAAAATACTCTTCAGATCCGTTGGTTTGTAGAAACTCGTGTCCGCTACCGCACCTTCCGCATCTTTGAATGCATCACCCTGAGTTTCGTAAAACTTCTGAAGCTCTTGGAGTCTCGCCATTCGGCCCTGTTTGCCAAGGGCCAATCGCGCACCAACGCCCACCAGTTGTTGGTTGGGAGCTAAATCTGGAGCAATCTCTTTAAGAGGCGCTGTCGCTGCGAACATGGGTCGAGGGGCGAGCAGCTCTTGCATCAATTGCTCGGGAGCGGCTCCTGTCAAAATAAGACGCTCCCCCTTGGCCTCAAACGGCACGTAGGACAGCCAACCCTTTTTGATCGAGAACTCCACCTGATCTTTGGGAAGCGCTTTTAATTGAACTGTACCGAATGAAGTTCGATTTTTATTGTTGTTGAACGTATGAATCGGAACCAGAATCTCCGCTTTGGCATCTTTCGGATGGTCACGAAGAAAATCGTTCACTTGTCGGCTTCGACGATCTGTAAGATATTGATTTAGATTAAAATTCTCAACGGCCAGTGAAAGAGCCCCCGACTTCTCGTCAACTGCTAGAATTCCTAGACGCAAATCACGCACCACTTCTCTAAAATTAGCCCAAACAGACGCCTGTCCTGCTAACGGAATCCAGTAAAGTCGATATTTTTTTGCGCCAAGCGCGGCTTTGTTTAATTGGTAAAATGATCTCAAATCGGAAAGACGGGCGCCTTCCATCTCCACTCTTCTTTCTTTTGCGGGTTCTTCGGTCACCTTCTCATCAACAACCGTTGTGGGCTTTTTCTCGCTGAGTATCGCTTCCGCTGAAATACCCTCCTTAAGACTCCGATCAACTTCCCGGGGAGTTAACTGGCCAACTTGAGCATCTATTTGTTTCAAGATAGCGTCTGAACGAGTCTTTTTAATTTTTAATTCGGCGATTTCATTCGCCTTCTGCTTGATTTTTTCTTTTTCTGTGTTGGTTAATGCGAAAGCATCTTGGAGAATTTCAAGATCGCCATCGCGATTAACTTGAGTCTCTGCTCCATTCCACTGCTCAGCCAGCTCTTGTGTCATCGTTTCAAAAACCTCGCCCGTCATCGTGCCTTTAAGTTTTTCATCGCCCTCCAGCGTTAGATCTTGAGGAATGGGCGCATTCAGATTTTTGGCTACGAGCCGCTTGAGACGAAAAGCTTCGCGAGGCTCGATGTAATCGTGTTCCTTTAGGATCTCTGTCGTTATTTTTTCGATGTCTTTTTCACTAACCTCCTTAACGGCAGATGAATCGGCGGCGATACGACCGAGCGTGTTCAGATTGTCCAGCGTATTTGCGACGGAACCTTTGTTAACTTGCTCGGTAGCTTCGCTGGCTAAAGTGGCTATAGGATCAAGCTCGCTAGTCAGGGAATTAAAATGTTTTTTTGCCGCGTCGTCGGCTAATGATGCAACCGCGTCGAACTTTTGGCTGACGGAGTTTTTAAGCTGTCGATCGACAACGGGCACAAATTCTTCTTTTAAGTCTTCAGGGAAGTATTTCCGGTAAACATCTTCAGGAGTAATTGAGTCGACGTATTTTTTGGCTAGGTCATAAGCGGCCTTCGCTTTTTTGGTGCGTTCAGAACCGGTTATTCGCCCGACCCAACTATCCTTAATTTCCGCCAAGGGAAGCAGAGCGACTTCATTGTTTTGGGCGACGGCGTCCACTGCCAAGTCATAAATTTCCTTATCACTAGCCCAGTGGACAGGCTCGTTGTCCTTTTCTGCTAAAAAGTCGGCCAAACGAAGAATTTCAAATCCACTGAGAGAATATTTTTTCCCATAGGGATATGCGGCTTCCAAAAACGAAATTAGTCTTGTTGAACTATTATTCATTCTACCAAGCGCTTGTATAGCGCTTTCACTTACGATTTTATATTTATCATTTAATAGCTCAATGAGCGCAAGAGCAATATTTGGTGCTACAGGGCCGATCCTGCCAAGAGCAAAAGCAGCTTCTAAACGAACAGATGGATCCTCGTCTTTTAACGCTTCAATCAGAGCAGGGATGACTTCTTTGGCGGCGGGGCCAATCTGTCCGAGGGTGATGGCAGCATTTCTGCGGACAACCCGATCCTTGTCTTTTAATGCTTCAATCAGTGCAGGGATGGGTTCTTCGGCAGTGGGATCAATCTTACCGAGAGCAACAATAGCTTGACTGTTACCCAGATCTTCGTCCTTTGACGCTTCAACTAGAGCGGGGATGGCTTCTTGGGCGGCGGGGCCGATTTTGCCGAGAGACTCGGCGGCGTAGTGACGGACAAGCCAATCTTTGTCTTTTAATGCTTCGATCAACGCTGGAACAACTTCTCTGGCGGCGGGGCCAATCTGTCCGAGGGCGGTGGCAGCATTTCTGCGGACAGTCGGATCTTTGTCTTTTGATGCTTCGATCAACGCTGGAATGACTTCTTTGGTAGCGGCACCTATCCTGCCGAGAGTTAGGACATCACCGTGGCGCATAACCCCGCTCTCGTCTTTCAATCTTTCAAGGAGCGTAGGGATGGCTTCTTTGGCGGCGGGGCCGATTTTGCCGAGAGCAATGTATGCATAACCCTCTTCATCTTTCAATGCTTCGATCAACGCTGGAATGACTTCTTTGGTAGCAGGTCCGATCTCTCCGAGAGCAATGGCGGCGCTTCTACGTAGATGCAGATTTTTGTCTTTCAATGCTTCAATCAGAGCAGGGATGGCTTCTTGGGCAGAGGGCCCCATCTCCGCAAGGGTCCGCGCAGAACGAACGCGAATATTTCCATCTTCATTTTTTAAATCTTCTATTAATTTTTTGATTTCATCGGATCCGGCCATCCGCGCGCCAACTTGGTTAGCTGAAATTTTTTCCAAATCACTCTGAATAGGAAACCGGACCGCATGCATCCAATAGGAAGAATCGCCTGACGGGCGAGCGGCTATATATTCAGCGAGCGCCTCTTTAAAGGAAGGCGCAATAACTCTATGCGTCTCTTTTTTGGAGTCTACAGTAATTTCTTTTTGTTTTTTCACGACGATCACTTTTTTAAAATCGTTACCCATCACCCTGCTGGCCATATCCAGCATCGTTTCTGGTACAAAAAATACGTCAATGGCAGAAGCGGAGACTGAGCCCTCCCTCTCCACTTCGGTCTTACCCAAGCGAACGTAAGGAAGCTTCGCATCCTTAAAAATTTGCATAACAATGATGGTGTGATTTAATCTTTCGCGCACATCCTCGTCGGTGGAATCATTTTCCACCACTACCGGTAACATTGAAAAAGGGGATCGGTCTCCGAGCGCCCGATCCAGATTTTGGTCTACGTCCTTCGATGCAGGCATAGCCACTCCATACACGCGGTCGTCATAGATCAAATCTCCACCTGCGTCCGGATAATCCAAATCCCGCGAAAATGCGAAGATCGTATCCGGTCTCTTTTCCATTATCGCCCGCCTCGATAAAATCCCATGCGTCATAATACTTTTCATATGTTTTTCGCGCGCTTTGTCAATTGATACATCAGCCATCCGCGCGCCGAAACCTTCGCTTTGGTCCACCCAATCCATACTAGCTCGAAATATCTCACCGATTTCAGGATCGTTTTTTAATTGGCTGATGACGCTCCGAGCTTTCTTAGAAACATCCGACAGGCTTGTCCGGGCGATATTGTTCAGGAAAATGTAATTGTTCATTTGATAGTTGGTAGAAGTGTTTTTAGCTGGGAATTTGATCAATAAATGGGCATATTCCATGTCTTTTTCATCAAAAATATCGGGACTTGCGATTGATAGCGCCGGGAGAAGGTCCGACAATATTTCCTTTTCAAGGTAACTTAGATTGGCGGGCGCCTTTCTTTCGGATTGAATTCGCGCCAAGATCCGATAGGCCGCTTTTTTGTCACGGGAAAGCTGAAAATATTCATCAATTGCCTGTCTTGCAACAATCCGCTCCTTGTCTGTGCTGGCTAAATTGAAATAGGTTTCAATGCAGGTTGAATCGAGCGGATTGACGACACGCGCAACCGACTCTTGGAGTGCTGTCGTGACCGGCTCGCCCACAGCCGGCTTGCTGCTGTCTGACAACCAAAAATAAATCTGCGCGGCGAGCAAAGGAACGGGTCCCATTAAAATGAAAACCTTCACAGCTGTAAGCGCATAAAGCCCCGTAAATAGAAGTGTTGTTCTTAGGAACAGTGTGAAGGCAATATCCTCAAGGCGGGTCTCTTTGCTGGTCGCCATCCCTGCCTGTCCGGCAGACAAACGCGCGCCGGCTAGAACTCTATTTAATTCATGCGGAAATTGTATGGGTGCATGCAAATGAACCGTCTCGTTTGTCGGTTCGATGTGAATAGTGTTTGGGGCTATAACCGAGAATTTAACCCCCTCTCTAAAAATTCCTTTTTCAGCCCAATCTTGAAGCGCTTTGCTTACAAGCTCGGTGTCTTTAGTAGGATCTTTAAGGAGACTGAGATAGATTTTGTCTGATCCGAGTTGGATATACGGGCCCTTTAATGAGTCTTCGCCTTTGGTGATTAAATTAGCATTTTGAGTGGGCGTGCCGGAAAGGCGCGCGCCGGAATTGAGCGCCGACAAATCCACATTCACCATGCGGTTTATAGCCGCTCCGACCGGGCGCAGTTTGGCTTCGATGACCACGGGCCTTGGGTAATCTTCGGAGCCGCTCGCTGGAAGCCACATGAGATCAATTTGGCCATCTAATTCAAATCCGTCCGGGACACCGATTGCTTTAAGCCTTTGGGACAAATAACGAACCTCGGCCTTAACCTGTTCATCCATCTGCTTGGAAAAACCGTCTTTTTTGCCTTCCGAAATCCCTGCCGCTTCATAAAGCGGCGCGTAAATAGTGGGCCAATAATCTTTCTGGGTCTGAGCTTCTCCGGTAATAAATGTAAAATACGACGAGCTCCCGACACGCGAATGCCAACCGCTCAAATTTTTATCCCCGTCCCTTTCTTTGAGCAGCACCACGTCGCCGCCGACCGTAAATTGATAGCGCGTCCTTAGCTCCAGCGCTTTACCGTGATAACGCAAAACGGGTGACAATGTCTCAGCCACTCCGTAATTCTCTCCTATAAACAATTCCCAAAATTCCCGCAATCGGCTAGCCGCATCTTCTCTACTAGCGTCAATAACCAATTGCGTGATTTCTTCAGACGGCTTGTCTAGGACTGGCACCTTACGGAAAGAAAAATGAGCCTTTACGCGCTGCAATTGATCATCAGACGCGATCGAGCGGTAATCGGCAAACGTGATCACAAACGCTCCTTCCTGATTTTTTTCAATCATAAATATGCCATTTCCCATGCTCATCGAATTCGCTTTAACCACGATTGGCAGAGCGCGCGCGCCGCTCATAATTTCATCGAGCAGTTGGCGCGGTGTTCTGCTTCCTCCAGACGGAATCAGCTCAAGAACAGGCTGTTCCTCAAGAAGGCGGATGTGAAAGGGCTCCGGACCCTGCCATGATCCATTTACAAAGCGCTTTCCAAAAACCACGTATTCCGGTTGAATCATCGGACCCCCATCCAACAGGCGACGCATTTCGTATTTTCTCGAAAACGTCTGAATTAGATTGTCGAATGGCACTTCACTAGCCGACAAGCGGGCACCCGATGATAATGCATCGGTCGGCCTCTGAACTAAAATCTGTCCCGGCTCGGTTAACCAATGCGTACTAGAGGACTTATTGGAGTCGGTGAAATAAGGCAACGCTAGACTCATATTCTTCGAAATAATCCCAGCGAGTGTTTTCACCTCTGAGACACTGTTTAGCAATACCTCTTTTTTAAATGTTCTATGAGAAAGAAGATGGGAAATTTTACCGATGCGAGGCTGATTGACGCCGGCCAACCATATTTTTAATTTTTGGTCCGGCTCTACCAGTATGGTGTAATAACTATCCCTGTAATTAGACTGGACGTAAATTAAGGTCCCTGGTATTTCATCGAATAAATTTAGAAATTCAACCTCATCCGGCTTCCGGGACGTGTCAAACTTAGGCGCCGCCTCGCTCGAAGAACCTGGAGCCCATGGTCCCGCAGACATCTCGGGATTATGAAATTCATAAAACACTTGCCTTAGATATAACTGGCTCATAGCGACAAGCGGTACAGCAGCCGCCAGAACATCAATCCCTACGATGATAGCCGCAAACAATGGCATACCAAAATAAATCAATCCCAATGAGGTTATTCCGCCAAAAATAATACCCGCACCCCAATAGGCCAAGCGATTTTCATCTATTGAAATACCCAGAAGAACATGGGTGGGTATTTCAGCCATCCTCGCCCCGTCCGGCAGGCGGTCTTTAGGAATCTCGTTACGATTTAGAAGATTTAGCTCTCTCTGGACTGCCTGAACCGCTTCTTCCAAAAATTTTTTAAATTGATCTCCTGAATAATCTTTCTGTATTGCCTCTACCATTTTCTTCGACTCTTGGGCTAACGCTTTGGCCTTAGCCCAGTCCTTTGCTTCTTTCCTCACTGCATTGCGGTCCCCTTGAATTTTTTCATAAGCTCGATCCAACTTGGATGAAAAACGGCTATCCTCAATCAGCTCGGCTTCGGCGATATCTCCCTTAATCGCCGCAAATATTTGAAGCGCCATCCACATTTTTAAAACGACGCGGCCCCGAATGAATTGCCCCGGCCTCCAGGAAACTAGGTATGCGTCCGCCATTTTTTCGGCTGTGACCAAGTCCATGGCTTCGATCCCGCGCTTGTTCAGCGCTCTGTACAAATTCAGAAAAACAATCTTGTGTTTCAAATCCGGTATGGATTCGACACTTTCAACAAGTTCCTTCGACGTTTTTTCATCCATCTCGGTCTTTATGGACTTTAGATTTTCGATCAACGATTCTAATTTCAAGACGTTCTCTTGGCTTAATTCATCAAAAAGCACCTGTTTTAATTTTGGGTTGGCGCTACTCCACTTTAAAACCGTTTTCATGGTCTCGGGTTCAACGTTTTCAAGCAGCGCCGCCGGCCCCCCACGCTGGCGCACCGTTTTCAAATCACCCGATTCATTGTAGGCAATCGCGGTGACAAAATTGGGGACGGTTTTTGAATCAAATAGACCTTTAAAATAGCGGTAGTACACCACCTCGTTCTCTTCCAAAACTTTTTGGTAGTTCTGAGCGACCGGACTCGTCAAGACAGTCTTTAAGGGGCTTGGCTCGGCGGGCGCCATCGCCTGGGAAGCCTCGGGCGACTGAGAAGACTCGACGGATTCTTGGTAATGGATGGAGGCTTGGGTCAATAAATGCGAGGTAGAAATTGGTAAAAGCGCTAAAAATAAACCGATCGTGAAAGGAAGCATTCGTCTAAGCAATTGATTCTGAGAGTTTGCCGCAATGATAATTCCCAAATAAACGAGCGCTGTGCAAAGCACTCCGGGAATTCCTAAAGCCGTGTACGCTGAAAGCGCTCCGACAAGCATGCTCGCGGAGGCAGCGCTAAAGTTTGCCGGGCTAAGAGATGCGAATCGTGCACCGGCGGCCTTCAGAAAATTTATTCTTTTAGCCATTTCTGCCGACCGGCCAAAATCTGCCGCCAATCGCGGCGCAGTCACTGAGAGCTCCGGATCGTTTTTAAAATATTCTGAAATGTATGAATAAATATCGGCAATAGCATTTCTAATTTTTTGCTGTACTTGCTCTGGGGTGGCTTCGGCTGCATCCCGGCTCCACAGCTGCGCGACGGCACGAAGGCTTTTCTCATCAACAAGGTCCGTTTGTCCGCTTGCAACTTTCAGCGCCCCCCTAAACTTCAGCAGAAGGGCGTATTCCTCAATAACCTTCTGGCTTTTTGGAAGTCTTTCCAAAACCTCAAAAGAGCTCGAAAAAGAACGCAACTCAGGATGCCGGCTTTTTTCATGCCAAACCAGAAAATGAATGGCGCGGATCACGGCCAATTTTATATTCAATTCTTTTGCGCCCGAAATGACCGGGGTTTGAACACTGTCTAATTCCTCCAAAAGTGCCTTCTGATGATCACTTCGAGAACTTCCATAGAGATTGTTAGCAACAATCCGTTGAATCAGCACCTGGTCATACTGGTCCCTGCTACCCGCCACAAAATAAATATCCCGAAACGTAGTCGGCGTGTTGCTGGGAACCTCTATATCGGCATCAATGGCTGGTTCGTATCTTTTTTCAAAAGGCGCCCATATTTCTTTTGCGCCACCCAGCTCTTCCAGAGATAGAAAATATTTATCCCCCAAACTCTCTTTCATTCCTTCATCCACATCCAGATCCGGCAGCTTGTATTCATCCACCCACTGCTCAAGCTGAATTTTAATCGCTTCGTGTATTTTTTTTGCATTTTCTTTATTTGCGGCGCTGACCGGAATAACCTTAAAATCGATGTCCGAAAAATAAACCAACTCGTCTTTCCGGGCCAAGCTTCCGTAGCTAGCCACCACAAAATCATTCAAATCGACGCCGATCTTTTGCGACACGGCCTCCGCAGCTAAACGAACGGTTTGATTGAGCCAGCTCGTCATTGAAGTCGAAGCTTTTATCTGCCGCTCCCTATTTATTTCAGGAGCACTCGCTTCAATCTCCACATCCCGTTTTAAATCTTTGTAAACTTGAACATGTTGCGCCATTGGATCTTCCGCCAACCGCGCCCCGCTCACGGGCATAAACTTCTCCAAAGCAGACTTATAAACAAACTCCGGCATCTCACCATCAATCTTGAGCAGTACGATTTCACCACTGGCCACCGCCGCCTTAAAATCGGTTTCATTTGAAATTTTCCACCCCATGTTTTGCTCGATGCCAGGGATGAGAACATTTTTTGCTACGTGCCTTCCTTTTCCGGGAGGAATTTTAGAAAGCGCCTCTTTTGTGGGGAAAATTCTAAAATGATATTTTTTTCCAAATCTAGCCAGCACATCAAATTCCATCAAGTCTGAATCTGTCTCCACCGTCGCCAGTGTAATTACAGCGCCCTGATCAAAGCTTTGGCCCTGATGCAATGCGCCGTTCACACCGCTAATCTTAATTTTCCATTGTCCTTCTTCAAAAAAAATCTCCGCATGCTTTCTGGAGATTGTTGAGCCTGGTATTGATATCTCATTCTCCGGATTCCGCCCAACGAAGTATCTTTTTTCAGGTGTAAGCGTTATAGGCGATCCGCTTGTCGTTGTGACTACTAAATTTTTTCCGTCCAAGTGATAACCAAACTTGCCGTCCCCCAAAAACATCTCTTGGGTGGTAGGCTCGGTGGAAGTAGCGGCGGGCGCGCCAAATCGTTTCCGAAACTCCGCAATCACCGGTATCCTGTTGAGATATTTTTCAGAAACATCGACGTAATTAGTATTGGAGGGGTGCGATTGGCCTGCGTATTCTCTCGCTTGTTTTCGATACTCATATGCGGGAGTCGTAAAGGACCCACCCTTGACCCATTTTGCCCTTAAACCTAAAACTCCAATTTTACCGGTGGTTTCAATGCTACCAATCCACGATCTTCCATCTTTATCCGTCATAAAAATAAAACGTAGATTTTTATTGAGCGATCTAAAAACACGCGCGGTGACCATTCCATAAAGATTTGTTTGCATCGTAGTCTGATCTTTTTTGGGATCGAAACCCTCAAAATTAGGAGCATCCCCCGGGTCCGTAAACCGAACATCTTCGGGCCTCGGTTTTTTCGTAGAGTCCACCATCCCGAAACGGTCCATCACCAAAGAACCTTCCTTTAACCGCTGCGCGTTCCTGTCGATGGCCATTTTATAAGTCCCCTGTAAATCATAATTATTCTGATAATCCCGTGTCGTTCCCGCAAAAATCAACTCTTGAACACGCTTATCTCTTATCTCAACAATTTTCTTTTGCTCGGAAATTTTGTTGAGCGCTACTTGAATTTCAAAAGGAAGTGTAATGCTGTCTTCTCCAAAACCTTTGTCATACCAATCAATCTCTCCAAGCCCATCCAAGTAAACACTAGGCAAGTATCTCCACAATGCTTGGGAATTGCTCAAATAATAAGTTCTCGCCACGTATCTGTTTCCCGCTTTTACATAGGCAATCGCAGCCAGTCGTTTATCTTTCATTTCAAATAAATTCGATGCAAACAAAAGCACCTGCCCGTCCACATTAACCCGATGCTTGGGAATCATCCCTTCGCGTCTTAGCAAGTCCGTGGTCAAAAATTCACCCTTAAAGGACCGTCCGTGAATATCCGTTTTAGCTAAAATCGCAAGCCCTTCTTCAGCGCCAATTTCGACAGGAGCATCGGCCTGGAGCGAAATTTCCTCATTAACCCCTGCCGGAGAAGCCAAAGAAACGTTAAACCTATCGATCATTTTTTCAACGATATTTTTGATGGCTTCCTTGGCTTGCGCAGGAATGGAGTTATCGAGTGCATAGCTAAAAGCACCATCACCGCTTTCCGCGGAAAGATTACGAATGAGGTGAAGCCGATACTGACCCGGTTTTAGTGCGCTCGCTTTGCCAATCGATAAAATATTTCCGTCAATCCCAATAATGACCTCTACGATAATTTTTTTGTACGTATTGCTCGACACAAGAGCGCTTTCGAAATCGTCGGATTTTAGTTTTTTGACGTTCGTCTGAAGAATGAGCTCGTCATCGTCCTTTAGATTGGCTCTCAGGATCGAAAGCACTTTTGTTTCTCCGGAGTCCATGTCTTCATTGTCTTGCGTGCGGCGTGAAGCGGCGGCTATTTCGATGAGCGGCAAGTACAAATCTCGAGGCATCCGGTAGGAGGCCACTAATTCATAAAACTCGCCGAGTTTTCCCGCCTTTGAAGCGTCCTTTAAATCGTCGGATTGTCTCAAGAAAAATTCGATTTCGGACATTTCGGTTAAATTCATTTTTCCGCTAAGATCTTCGACTGCTTTTTTAAACAAAGATTGGTCGGCCAGCCATCCCATATCCACAAACTGAAGCGGCGGCACTTTCGTGCCGTTGGTTGATTCCAAATCTTGCACAACTACCATCGGCAACCCTTGAGAGGCGTCCAAATGAATTTCAAAATGACGCGTTGAAATTCCAGGATCAGAGAGCTCGCTCGCATCCCGTCCTGCAATAAATGGTTTGCCCGTCATAAGTTTCTGGAATGAGGGATCCAGTTCACGCGAATCACCGACTTGCGCATATTTTCTTAAAATAAATTCATCCCCTCTTTTTTCTATCGCAAAATCCGTATTGCCTGCCCGCAGCAATGGCCTCGCTCCATCTTCGGTCATTGTCATAAAATAGGGTACGTTCGCGGTGAGGGGGGTTGTGAATAAATCACTTGGCGCAAGGGAGGCTAAACGCGAACCGCTTGGAGGAGCGACCTCATCCATTCTCTGCAAAACCAGCTTAATCTGACTCTTTATGCTTTCGGGATAACGCCTAAATGAGGGGCTTGTTACAACCGCCTGAACAGATTGCTTGAGCTTTGAAAGATCTTCCTTGGAAAGATTTCTTTCCTCTAGAAATTTATCAAAAGCTACTGAGATTCCGTTAAAATTTTTAGCTTCTTCCGCCCCAAATCCTGGAAACATCTTTCGCATATCCAGATTTATTTTTGAAATCAAGCTGTTAAAATCAAGATATTGCGGCAATCCTAAGTCGAGATACTGAACCTTTGAGACTTCATTCTTTGACTTCACAACAAAATTATCGGGCTTCAAGTCGCCGATCGTGATTCCCGTATCTGCATATCTATTGGCTTGGCTTATTAAAAGCCAGGCTCTCACAATAGTTTCGACCACGCTGGCGTATTTATCCCGCGTTATCCCGGTAACTGCGCCGATCTCCACGCCGTTTTTCAAATCAACATACTCCCCAACCGTGAACCCCGTATATTTAACGGGCTTCTCGCCGATACCCATCACCAAGGGAATGTAGCCATACACCTCGATGGCCACACCGTTTAACTCATTGTATTTCCTGAAAAGCTGCACTTCCTTTTTTGCAGTATCCTCACCGCCATTTTTTATAAATCGGATTCCAATAACATGCGATTCGAGCACTCCATCTTTGTTTGAGGCTTCAATTTCCATTCTTAGAACGTATTTATAATTTCCCTCGCCCCCATAGCTAATTTTTTTAATTTTTACTTCTTTTAAATTCTGAAGATTCGCCATTTCCAAAATTTTGTCCATATTTGAATAAATGTAGGGGACTGTCGCTTCATAATCCTGCGGATCAATCCCTTCCAAAATAGAGACCGCCATCCTCGCCCCCGCCGCCTTAAAATCATCCACCACGGCACTCACCTCTTGCGGCGTTGCCCCCGCTTCACTTAAAAGCTCCGTAAGCGTACTAGGTCTATTTTCCGCAGCTGCGAGTCGTGCACCGGGGGCCGTCAACACAGGCCGAAGGTCATTATTTTTCTGCCTACTTTTAAGCAAATCCTTCTCCAAAGCACTTAAAGGTTTATCCGCATGAGACTCGCCCTGCACCATCTCCACCTTTTTAATTTCTGCGTGCATGGGTTCAAGCAGCAGCTTTTCATATTTCTTTTGATTCGTTTCTGCCGTCACCACCGGCGTCAGCACCGCGATCGAATACCCCTTTTCGGAAAGGAGTTTCTTTAAATGCGGCGTGTGATAACCACCCGCGATCATAAACGCGGCATTCGCATTATTTTCAGCGAGCGCTTTTTCGGCATTTTGGAGAAACACGAAATCTCTCTTCGACACCGTGTCATAAAAAGCCTCGAGCGACTTACGGCCTTCATCCAAAACCGGTTCAAGCACCAAAAGATCTTCGAAATATCCAAGCTCCGCGAGTTTTCGATTGATAAATGCTAAATAAGATAATGTTGAGAAATCGGGCTCATTGGCTTTAAACGTTTCAAAATCTTTCGTCGTCATTTGAATTTGGTAGGCTGTTTTGAGGAGTTTCAGGTAACGGTCGATGGAGCGAATAAGCCTAGTATCACTGGATTGCTTCGCTTCGCTCGCAATGACAGATAAGTAAACTTCGTCTTCGATGGCTTCCATTTCGCCTAGCAGAACATCCAGATCAATCGCAGAAAAAAACTGCAAGTATTCCGCGTATTTTTCAAGATGCGGAAACTTTTCAAGATTCACTCCCTTTACCTTTGCCATATTCAATGTGTTTAAAATTGGGCCAAGCCGCGAAAGCTTGTTGTCATTCCCGCGCAAGCGGGAATCAAGTTGATCCCCGCTTAAAGATTGCGGGGATGACCGAAGCTCTTCCAACAATGCGGCCAGCTCGAGATTGGAGAGATTGAAATCGATTAATTTTTCCTGAAGCGAAAGCTCAACAAGTTTTTCAGCATTTGGGTACTTTTCGAGTTCTATTTTATTCTGAGAAGCCATCTCGAGCAGCGCTTTGAATTTTTTCTCAAACGAACTCTCCGCCCCATAAAGCTTCTCAAATTGGAGCAGTTCTTTGGGGTAGAGCTTCGACTTGATCTGATCTTCCGCACGCTGAATAGCGTGGAGATAATCGAGTATCTTTTCCCGGCGAGTGGCCAAATCGCCGTAACTTTGAACACTTTTTAAATAGAGCTCCTGATCCTCAAGTCCCATAATTTTCATTGGATGCTCGCTTGTTAAATTTAAATATTCCTCCCCCGAAATTTTTCCAAGCAGTAAATATTTTTTAGCAATCCGTTTCCAAACAGCGGGTGTCGCGATTTTTTTGAGTGCTGTCAGCGAGCAGTCATCGATACCACCCTCCGACAACACTAGCTTGATTCCATACTTTGACATCAGAAAATCAAGTGCGCCCGAGAGATTCTGTTGTCCCGAAAAATTGGCATGCGCGTCTTCGATTTGGATAATCAACTTTCCCCCGGACGCTTTAGAAACCTCTTTGAGCGAACAAAATTCGGTGGGTACGTCTAGCTGCTGTGGCTCCGCTAAAAGCGAGGTAAGTAGCGGCGGTGAAACAGGCGTCGCCCCAATTTCAGTCCCGGCAAAACCAAGCTCTTGCAAAAAGAAAGCGAAAGCTAAAACTAAGCTGACAAGGCGAACCGTTAGGCACTGTCTGTTTTTCATAATTTTTTTATCATTATTAACTATTAATTAACTTCCTTATTATAAATTTTACATGAGATTTTAGCCATTTCAAGGCCTGGAGCCACTTTTTTAAGGTCTATAACCAATTGAAAACAAAGGGGTTATTGTGCTAGAATGCCATTCATAGCAACTTGTGACTTGAGCAAAGGAAAAAACAAGCAATGGTCGTTGTGACGGGCGGGACTGGTTTTATTGGAAGTGTTCTGGTGTGGAAGCTCAACCAGATCGGGATTCGGGATATTTTAGTCGTCGACCAAGACGTCCATAACCCCTCAAAACTCATTAACCTTAAGAACCACGCCCACACTGAACGCATCGAATCAGGCGCATTTCTCGATGCGCTCGAAAAAAATAAGTGGCTTGGAAAAATCTCTGCCATTTTCCACATGGGCGCTTGCTCTAGCACCACGGAGATGAACACCGCCTACTTGCGTGAAAATAATTCGCTTTATTCCGAACGCGTCGCCAATTGGTGCATCACCAACAAAGTGTATTTGCAATACGCTTCCAGTGCCGCCACTTACGGCAACGGAGAGCTTGGTTTTTCCGATGACGATAAGCTGACTCCGCGCCTCAAACCGCTCAACCCCTACGGCCAATCGAAACTTGATTTTGATATTTGGGTTTTAAAAAACGGTTATGAAAAATTGATTACGGGCTTTCGTTATTTCAACGTTTACGGCCCCAACGAATACCACAAAGCCGACATGCGCAGCATGGTTCATAAAGGTTACGGCCAAGTCATGGCAACAGGGAAAATGAAACTCTTTAAATCCTATAAAAAGGAATACCCTGATGGCGGGCAGATGAGAGACTTTGTGTACGTCAAAGACGTAGTGGACACAATGGCCTGGTTTTTTGAAAACCAGAAACACAAAGGCATTTTTAATTTAGGCACGGGTCGTGCTCAGAGCTGGAATGACATGGCGACCGCTCTCTTCAAAGCGTGCGGCAAACCATTAAACGTCGAATACATCGACATGCCAGAAAATATCCGCGGACAGTACCAGTACTTCACTGAAGCGGATCTCGGAAAACTTCGGAAAACAGGATGTGCTTTGAAATTTCAGGACTTGGAACACGGCGTCAGCGACTACGCTGCGCACTACCTTTCTAAAAACGACGCCGTTCTTTAAAGGTCGACGAAAACCTCGCCCTTTTCCAGTTTCACTTTAAAGCATTTCTGCTTTAGGCTAGGCGAAGTGTCACACGCCCCCGTTTTCACATTAAACGACCACGCATGCCAAGGACAAATCACTTCCTCGCCATCGACATGCCCCTCGCCAAGCGGCCCGCCCCGGTGAGGACAGGCGTTGTCCATGGCGTAAAACTTCCCGCCCACTTTAAAGAAAGCGAGTTTCTTATCCGCCACCAAAACAGTTTTTGACTTTCCGTCTTCAAGCTCAGGCACTGCAAGCGCCTTGGTCCACATCGTTAATTCCCCATTTTCTGAATGATTTCAAATTCTTCTTTCTCGACAGGCTGCACGGACAGGCGGCTTCCCGGTCTCACCAAAACCATTTTTTTAAGCTTGAGATTATTTTTGATTGCTTCCAAACTCACCAAATTTTTGAATTTTTCGATGAACTCTATGTCGATCATAAACCAGCACGGCTTCTCTTTCGTGGATTTGGGATCAAAATGAATATCTTTTTTGTCCCAGGATGTGAAATCCGGATAACCCTCTTTTTTGATGCGGGCGATTCCTGCAACGCCTGACGGCTCCGCATTGGAGTGATAAAAAAGCGCTAGATCACCCGCTTTCATGGCATCGCGCATGAAATTTCGAGCCTGGTAATTCCGCACACCGTCCCAGTACGTGGATTTATCTTTTCTGAGATCGTCGATCGAGTACGTGGACGGTTCGGACTTTACGAGCCAGTAGCGCATTGAATGATTTCCGGAATGTCGGCTAGGGAAACTTTTTTAAACCAAACACCATCGTGCAACAGTAGGACATTTGGGCCGTCCGCGCAAACGTCTAGACAGCCCGAACGGCTCACGCGAAGGGTTTTAGAAATCCCTTTATCTTTGGCGGCTTGTTTTAAGCTTTCCCGAAGCTGAGCGCCTTCTGCCCCGCAACAGGCGCCCTCTTTTTGATTTTCGCAGACAAACAGGTACTTTTGAAACGAGGGCTTACCTTTTTCCATGGCCGGCCTAGCTTAAGCGCTTGGCGCGAGCGACAACGAGGCTATTGTTGGTAGAGGTCGAGGTGTAAACCTCGTCTCCGTCAATTTGAATGAGCTCAACCTGGTCCGGTCCCGTTTGTGCGAAACCGCGAATCACCGGAGGAAGACCAAACTTTGACGCATTTTGGGGGTGAGAATTTAAATCTTTCTGAACCGTGTACACCGTATTGTCAGGTTTAACTTTCTTGGTCACGAAATCATAAATGCGCGTGCGCACGAGTTCGTGGGTGCTCACATCAAAAAAATAGGTCATCTCGTACTGGCCTTCAAATTTCTCTGTGGTGTTGTCCCTAAAGAAAACCTTCTCGGTTTCGTGAGTAGTAATAGTTTGAGGCTCCGCCCACGCCTGCCCGCAAATCCCAAACACCGCCACAACCATGCCCGCCAACGCCAATCGTCTCATAAATTCCTTTAAAGGATATGCATCGTTAAACACTAGACATCAAGCTTATTAATCTTTATTATAACAAATACCACTATGCGGGTCGACGTCAAAGAAAATCAGAAAAAAAGAGGCTGTTACACGGTGGTTCCGCACGGATCCATCGACACGGAAACGCACGATAATTTCCGAAGCGTAATCGGCCCCCTACTAAACAACACCACCAAAGCCATCACCATCGATTTAAATGACGTGGATTACATCTCAAGTGCGGGCCTCGGCGTCTTTTTTTCCATGCAGGAAAAAATGAAGAAAATGAAAGCACAGCTTCTTTTTTGCCATCTCAAGCCTCCGATCAAAAAACTTTTTGATATCGTCCGCACGCTTCCAAAAGAACACCAGTTTCAAAGCCTGGAAGAAGCGGATAAATTCCTGCATTCTGTTGTTGATGCAGAAGAAAAGAAAACGAGTCATTAACTTCTAATGAAAATTGAGATCAAACCCTCCCCTGATAAACCGGGCGTTCAAGTCGTGACGCCGCACGGCCCCATTGACTCAGATACTTACCTTGATTTCCAAAATGGAATCTCAGCCCTTCTCACAAAGGAAACAAAGAGTATATTGGTGGATTTAAGAGACGTGGATTATATTTCGAGTGCCGGGCTTGGGGTGTTGTTCACCACCAAAAAATTTCTCGTTCAAAACGGCGGCGATCTTTATTTCTGCAATTTAAAACCGCAGATCGTCCGCCTCTTCGAAATCGTCAAAGCGCTCCCGATCGCACAGATATTTGCGACGACGGAGGAAGCAGACCGATATTTTTACAAGATGATGAACGAGGAAATAGAAAAACAGAAGAAAAGGTAACGGGCTTATTTAGAAGGTAAGCGCGGACTCGTCGGATGTAACAGCGCGTTGATGTCGAGCTTCATTTCCTTCCGGCTGTAAGCAGCCGTATCAATAATCTGCGTGTCCATGCGGATTGCATCTTCCGGACAAACCTCCACACAAAAACCGCAATAGACGCACATTCCAAGATCCAGATCAAACGAAGCCGGCATTTTTTCGATATTCGGGTCAGGGTTTTCTTTGGCCACAATATTGATGCAGCGCGCCGGGCACACCGTTTCACACATCATGCACGCCACGCACCGAGGCGCGCCATCTTCACGCTGGGTCAGCCGATGCCGAGTGCGCGTGCGTTTCGCTAGCGGCCGTGGGTTTTCGGGGTATTGAAAGGTAACAGCTCCCGTTTTTTTGGAAAGACCCAGCAAGTGAAGCGTCTGAAAGAAAAAGTTTCCAAAGAAATGCTTATTGGTAATCCACAAACCTTGGAACAGCGTCGGCAAATACGTGTTGTCCCAGAAATTTAACTTCTGACGTTTAATTATTTTTGTAGCCATACCACCACAATGCTCGTCACGATGACGTTAATGAGAGATGCTGGAAATAATATCTTCCACCCTAAATGCATGAGTTGATCATACCGAAAGCGCGGAAGCGTCCAGCGAATCGCCATGAACACAAAATTTAAAACAGCCACTTTTATCATAAACGCTAGAATCCCCAAGATGGAAACAAGCATCGCGGGAACTGCAATGAAATTTCCGCCTGGCATATGAAAACCGTCTGTCATGAGATACGGAACCTGCCATCCCCCCAAAAAGAACGTCGTCATGAGACAGGCCACTAAAACCGTTTCGACAAGATCAGTTAAAAAGAACATTCCAAATTTCATTCCGGAGTATTCGACAAAGTAGCCAATAATCTCGGACTCCCCTTCCGGCAAATCAAACGGAACGCGCTTCGTTTCGGCGAGAGCTGCGGTCATGAATAGAAAAAAAGCGAGCGGCTGAACAAAAATTCCCCAGGCGGGGAGCCATCCAAAAAAAGTTCCGCCCTGGTGCTGAACAATCTCCTGCAAATTCATCGTGCCGTAGCTCAGCACAATGCCCATGATCGAAATCCCCATCGTGATCTCATAGGAAAGCATCTGAGACGCTGCGCGCATGCCGCCCAAGTATGCATAGTTATTGTTCGATGAGAATCCAGCCAAAATCACGCCGTACACTCCGAGCGACATTGCCATGAATACGGTTAGGACGCCCGCATTGACGTTAGCCACCTGAAGACCAATGACTTGGCCTCCAATCGTCATCGTATTTCCAAACGGAATTGCAGCAAAGGCTAGGAGTGCAAACACCACGGAAATAATCGGGGCGATGTTGTATAGAATTTTGTCGGCGCCGCGGGGGATAAAATCTTCTTTTACGAACATTTTGACGGCATCCGCAAGAGCATGAAAAATTCCTAGCTGATTGAGCGGCCACACAAGCCAGTTGAGCGGTGCAAGCCACTTCGGAAAAATAATCCATGCACGATTGGCGCCCACACGGTCTTGCATCACGGCACTTTGTTTGCGCTCGACCCAGGTCAAAAGCCCCGCAAGGTTTAAAACCATGCCGAAAAAACTCGCGGCAAGCACTGCCTTAATGATAATCGCGCTCATCATGATTTATTCCATTTGGCGCCGAGTTTGCCGATTTTTTTATAATTTAGATCGCGGAATGCTTCATTTTCTTTTCCAAGATCACTCAAAATGGCTTCAGGCGTCGCATAGCGCATTCCGAGTCCTAGAAGCACTCCTAAATCCATTAAAATCTGCCAAGTGGGACGCGCACTACCCAGAGGCTCCAAAACTTTTTTCACGCGCTGGACGCGGCCTTCGAAATTAGTAAATGTGCCATCTTTTTCAGCGTACACAGCACTCGGCAAAACAATATCCGCCGCGCGAGAAGTGGAATTTTCGTTGGAACCCTCATACACAATGGTTTTAACCGACTGCCGGACTTTCTTTAACGTTTCCACCCCATAAATTTTTTCGAGGTCTTGCCCAAAAATAAAAAGTCCTTGGAGTTTCCCGGCCTTCGCCTCTTCGAGAATTAAGGCGATTTCCCCAGCGGACGTGTCCATTCCAAAAATTTGAGCGGCACCGGTGGAGTTAGGGTTTTTATCTTTCTGAATGAGAAACCCATCCGCATAACCTTCGGACTTACGCGCATAAAACCCAAGCGCCGAAATTTTGAGCGTATCTTTAAAGATTTTTTTCTGAAGAAACAGCTCTTCGTTGGTGTATTGGCCGGATGCCAAAACTCCCCACGTACCGTTTTTTAGAAGTTCAGAAACTTTTTGAAGCGCGTCGAGCCAATGAGAGCTCGCGGCGCCATTTACCGCATCAATGGAAGCCGAACCCATGCGGACATTTAAAATCCGGTTTTCGTCGATGGATTTGTAAGCGTAGCGGCCCTCGTCGCACATCCACCATTTATTTACGTCCTGGTTTTCACGAGGCTTGAGACGCATGACGCGGCCTTTTTGAGATTTATAGGGCCGACGCTTCTCGTACTCCACCTTGGTATTGCATCCGCGCGAACAGCCGGGGCAAACCGAGTCGGTGGAACCCAAGTACCACACGCGCATTTTAAAGCGAAAATCTTTGTCGGTGAGTGCGCCAACTGGGCAAATGTCAACGACGTTGCCGGAATATTTATTATCGAGCTGTTGGCCCGGGTAAACGTTGATTTCCGCGTGATCGCCGCGATTAAAAATTCCAAAATCATGCGTTTTTGTAATCTCGTCTCCAAAACGCACACAACGCGAACAAAGAATGCAGCGCTCTTGGTCGAGCATGACGGTTGGGCCAATTGAAACCGCTTTTTTCGATTTTTTAACCTTCACTTCATTAAACTTCGCTTCGTAGAGCCCGTAGTCCATGTAGTAATCTTGGAGTTTGCACTCCCCCGCTTGGTCGCAGACGGGGCAATCGAGCGGATGATTGGCGAGCAAAAATTCGAGAACCACTTGTTGAGATTCTTTGGCTTTAGCAGACGCCGTGTGAATCACCATGCCTTCAGCAACGCGCGTGTTGCAGGCAATCACGGTGCGCGGCATTTTTTCGACTTCCACCTGGCAAATACGGCAATTGCCCGCGATGGATAGGCCTGGGTGATAGCAATAACGCGGCAGATCGGTCTTAGCGATCTGATCGATCGCTTCGATGATGAGTGAACCGTCTTTAACTGTGTATGGTTTTCCGTCTATCGTAATATTTGCCATAATTTTATCTATTGTAGGGGCGCGATTTATCGCGCCCATTTTTACGCGTGCAGTGTTGGCGCAATAAATTGCGCCCCTACAGCCCTTTTGCCTTTCGTGATGTATTCTTCAAATTCCGATCTAAATTTTCCAATGTAGCTTTGGATGGGCCAAGCCGCTGCATCCGCAAATACGCAGATGGTGCGCCCTTCCATGTTGCGCGCAATGCGCAAGAGCTCGTCTAAATCTTTAATTGTGCCTTCGCCGCGGTAAATGCGTTGAACAATTTTATAAGCCCAGCCCGTTCCTTCGCGGCAAGGCGAGCATTGCCCGCAGGATTCGTGCGCAAAAAATTTAGAGGCAACGACGAGCGCCTTAACCATACAAGTCGAGTCGTCCATCACCATAATGGCGGCGGATCCGAGCATGGTTCCCGCCGCGCGGACGCTGTCATAATCCATTTTCACATCAATTTCATTGGCCGTTAAAATTTTGGCTGAGATTCCACCAGGGATGACGGCTTTCAGCGGCCGGTCAGTGAGCATTCCTCCGGCGTGTGTGTAAATAATATCGCGCAGCGGCGTTCCCATTGGAAGCTCGTACACGCCAGGCTTCTTGACATGACCAGAGATGCTGAATAAATGCGTTCCGCCATTTCCAGGGGTTCCTAATTTTGCAAACCACTCGGGGCCATTTTTCATAATATGCGGCACACAAGCCATGGTTTCAACGTTATTGATAACCGTTGGGCAGCCGAATAAACCCACAATCGCCGGAAACGGAGGCTTGAGTCTCGGTAGTCCGCGACCGCCTTCAAGCGAATTTAATAGAGCAGTTTCCTCACCGCAGATATAAGCGCCGGCGCCGCGATGCACCACCAAATCCAAAGTGTAATTCGTTCCAAAAATATTTTTACCCAAGTAGCCCTTGGCGTAGGCCTCATCAACCGCAGATTGCAGGCGGCGGTAAGGCTCGACGTACTCACCGCGAATATAAACATAGGACTTATGGCAGTTCACCGCAAAGGCACTTATAATAATGCCTTCGATCATCTGATGCGGGTCACGCTCTAAAATATAACGGTCTTTAAAAGTTCCGGGCTCGCCTTCATCGGCGTTGATCACCAAGTACACGGGCTTTGGAGAATCCTTCGGAATAAATTGCCATTTCTTTCCGGTCGGGAAACCTGCTCCGCCCAAACCACGCAGATTGGCGGCAAGTACGGCATTAATGACGTCGTCGGACTTCATAGAAGACACGACTTTCTTCGCCGTCTCGTACGCGCCGCGCGGCTCTGCCACGGAAAGCTTCCAGGCATCTGCCACTTTAAAATTTCGAGATAGAATTGGTTCCATAGTCCTGATCTTTAAAAATTACGGGTCCTGTCCTTCGGCGAGCGATCTCATGTGCAGTTGCGCATGAGATCATCTCGCCTCGGCCACCCGTAATTTTTAGCGAATGCCCTCTATAATTTCGTCTACTTTTTTCTCGGTCAGCGGCTCGGAATACTTTCCGTTTATTTCCATCATCGGCGCGTCTTCGCAGGCGCACAGACATTCCGCTTCTTCTAAGCTAAATTTTCCGTCGGCTGTCACACCGCCGTTTTCAATGCCTAATTTGTTTTTGAGATGCGCTAAAACTTTTTCTCCGCCGCGCAGCCAGCAACTCGTCGTCGTGCAAAAACGAATGTGATTTTTTCCGACCGGCTTCTTGTGGTACATGGAGTAGAACGTGACCACTTCTTTCACGTGAACCATCGGCACTTCGGTCCACTTCGACACCCACGCTTCGGCTTCGGGCGTCACGTAGCCGATTTTATCTTGCGCCAAATGTAAAAGCGGCAACACCGCCGCGCGCTTCTGGTCGTATTTTGCGACAATTTTTTGTGCTTCGTTATCGAGTGTTGTTAAATCTATCATCGGTCTAGCTCTCCGCCGATCATATTGACTGATCCGAATGTCGGAACAATATCCGCCACCATTTCTCCGACAATTAATTTTGGAAGAGCCGCTACAATCGCAAAGCACGGCGGACGCACACGCACGCGGTAAGGCCGTTCACTTCCATCGGAAACGACATAAAATCCGAGCTCGCCATTTGCGCCCTCAACCGGGAAATACGCTTCGCCTCTACGCGGCTTAATCCCGTGACCATACATCACCATCTTAAAATGATTCATCAGCCCTTCAATGTTCCCGTAAGTATCTTCTTTGGCTGGAAGCGCCACATTTTTACGGTCGGAGTACACGTTTTCGTGGCCGCCTTTCGTGCTGCCTTGAAGGGTCGGGTCTAAATCTACTTTCACATTTTTAAAACCGGCAACCTGCCCCATCTTGGCTTCGTCCACCATCATGGCGGCGGGAATTACTCGGCCTTTTTCGTCGACCATGATGTCGCCTTTAGGCATTTGGTCAAGGGCTTGCTCTAAAATATTCATGCTCTGAACCATCTCTTCCATGCGCACGTAGTAGCGGTCAAGATTATCGCCATGCTCTCCGACGGGGACGTCGAACTTTAATTTATCGTAAACCAAATAAGGCTGTGCTTTGCGCACATCATAATCCACTCCCGTCGAGCGTAAGAAAGGTCCGGTCAGGCCATAAGCGAGTGCATCTTCTTTCGAAATCACGCCCACATCTTTCACGCGGTCAATGAAAATACGGTTTTTGTTGAGCAGTCCCTCAACTTCTTTGAGAACGTCGCGCGTGTCTTTAATGGCCTTGCGAAGCTTCACTTCAAATCCTTCGGGAAGATCCGACTTTAAGCCGCCGACGCGTGCGTAGGAAATGGTGAGGCGAGCACCCGTGACGTCTTCGATGATCTCGTACAAAAATTCACGCGCTTTGATCATATAAAGAAACACCGTGAAGGCTCCAAGCTCCATAGCCGTCGCGCCGACACAGGTCAAGTGATCGGTGATGCGCGAAATCTCACTCATGATCACACGGATGTACTTGCAACGCTCAGTCGTATCGATTCCTAAAAGTTTTTCAACGGCTAGGCAATAGCCGATGTTATTAATGAGCGGCGAAACGTAATTGAGGCGGTCAGTATAAGGAATGGCATTGTTGTAAGGACCTTGCTCGCACATTTTTTCAAACGCGCGGTGGAGGTAGCCGATCTCGACATCCGCGGATTTCACGGTTTCGCCGTCGAGCTCTGCAATAATGCGGACGATTCCGTGCATGGCCGGATGAGACGGTCCGATGTTTAAAAGCATCGAACGCGTTTCGGTAATATTCGAACTATCTTGTACGGGCTTACCCACTTCTAAAACTCTTTCTAAAATTTGTCATTCCCGCGAAAGCGGGAATCATTTGATCCCCGCCTACGCGGGGATGACAGAATAATTTTAATTCTTCCGAGTTATTTTTCTCAAAATCGCTTCTTTTAATCTCAAATCATCCGTCAGCGACAGAGACTTTACGTAAAACTCTGACGCTTTCTCTAAGTTCCGGTTTTCTTCATAGGCCATCGCTAAACTCAGCGCGGCTTTGTAAGAATCCGGTTTCAGTTCAAAACTTTTTTCGTAACATTCTAGCGCCTTTGTCAAATTTTTCTGACGACTAAAAGCCGCGCCCAGATCGTACCACGCCACTTCGTCCTGAGGATTAATTTGAGTGGCTTTGGAGAAATATTCAAGCGCTTTCACGGGATTGTTTTTTTGTTGGTAAACGTAGGCAGCGTTCGAGCAGGCAAACGCATTCTTGGGATCAGCCTTCAGCGACTGTTCGTACATTTTAATGGCTTCGTCGAGTTCATTTTCGCGGCTTAGCAAATTTCCGAGCGTCAAATAAAGATCTGAATTGTTGGGCCCTACGGCCAAGGCCTGGCGATACGCGGCTTTGGCTTTGGCGTTGTCTCCGAGTCCTTCATAAGCTAGTCCCAGCACGTGATAAGCGCTCGTTTTTTTGGGATCGAGCGTCACGGCTTTCTGGGCATACTGAAGGGATTGGTCATAATCCCCTTTTTCGGCGTAGGCGATTGATAAATTCACACTGATTTCCGCACTCGCAGGATCTAAGCTCATGGCTGACTTAAGCGTTTGAATGGAGTGCTCCCAGTCCCCTTGCTCGGCGAATTGGGCTCCCATTTTCACGAGTGCCGACGCGTCTTGCGGCAGTTCCGCAAGCTCGATCGGCTTTGCGTCCGCTTTGGCTGCGTGCGCAAAATCTAAAATGCAGAAGCCAAGCAGAAATGCAAAAAAGAAACTGTGGAGAATGGGTTTCATTTTAATTGAGCGGCCCAATCAGCGGTTGACGTTTGTTGTAAGGATAATCCTTGCGAAGCGCGTGTCCATCAAATCCTTCATACATCAAAATTCGTTTTAAATTCGGGTGACCTTTAAAGGTGATACCAAACATGTCCCAAGCTTCGCGCTCGTACCAATTGGCCGCTGGCCAGAGAGCCGTCACCGAATCCACAACCGCATCCGCTTCGGGAACCTGGGCTTTAACGATTAAACGGTGATTTTTACGGAGTGAAAATAAATTATAAACCACCTCAAAACGGTTCTCTTTTTCTTCCCAAAAAAGGTAGTCGACGCCAAACAAATCCATGAGCACGTTAAAATCCGTTTCCGGATTATTTTTGAGAGACTGCAAAAGGTCTTTAACGGCGTCTTTTTTCACAACGACCACCTCGTCGCCGCGATCGTTAAAAGCATCGATCACGAGATTGGGAAATTGTTCTTTAACGCGTTGGGCAAGACCGCTCATTTAAGATTAAACCTCTTGTTTTTGCTTCTGAATTTTGGCTTGAAGTTTCATGAGCCCATCGAGCACATTTTCAGGGCGCGGCGGGCAACCGGGGATATAAACGTCGACCGGAATAATCGTATCGATTCCCATCACCGTGGCGTAATTGTCGTAGAAACCGCCGGTGCAGGTGCAAACTCCGAACGCCACCACCCACTTCGGCTCACACATTTGCTCATAAACTTTTTTTAGGACCGGCGCCATTTTGTGGCTAATCGTCCCCACAACGAATAAAACATCCGATTGCCGAGGAGAAAACCGGGGAAATCCTGCGCCGAATCGATCCACGTCGTAGTGAGAACAGGCTGTGGACATGTATTCCATGCCGCAACAAGCGGTCACGAAGGGATACTGAAAAATAGAAAATTTACGCGCCCAACCAATGGCGTCGTTGAGCGACGTCGTCATAAAATTAAACTTGTCTAAATTGGGCGCTGCGGGCGCTTGGGTCATTACTTCTCCCATTCTAAAGCTCCTTTTTTCCAAGCGTAAACAAATCCAAGAACGAGTACCGCTAAAAACGAAAACATTTCAAAAATACCGAGCCACTTAATCTCCCTCAAAATCACGGCCCACGGAAAAAGCCAGATGATTTCGACGTCAAACAAGATAAACAGCATGGCCAAAAGATAAAATTTTACGGAAAAATGATTTACCGGGGTTTGAAGCTGGTCGACACCGCATTCAAAAGGCTCGGACTTCACAGCCGACCCTTTGCCCTTGGGTCCTAAAAGAGCATTCAAAATCATCATCAGCACGGCGATTCCGCCGGCAATGAGAAAGGCAACAAGCAAACCGATGTATTCCTTAGAGTGCTCCATGACGCGGGTATTATAACTGATAGGCCTACCCGGGGTAAAACTTAAAAATTAGATTTTCTTGGAGTCCAAAACACTTCGAATGAGGCTAGCGAAGGAGCCTATGGAGTAAGGCTTTTGAAGAAAGGCGGCCGCCCCGGCTTGGGTTAAATCCTTCACGGACCCCTCACTCGTAAAGCCGCTCGCCACGATGATCTTAGCCTTTTTATTGATCTTGAGAAGCCCCTTCAAAACCTCCATTCCCGACAACTTGGGCATGGTCATATCTAGAACAACGGCGTGAATCTTAGTATGGTTTTGTTCGTAAAATTTCAGAGCCTCTTCGCCGTCAGACGCCGTCTCGACTTTGTACCCGAGTTTCTCTAGAAGAATTTTTCCCATCCTTCTCAAAGGCTCCTCGTCGTCCACTAACATCAGACACTCGCCGCCTCGGCTTTTGGTGATCTGCTCTAATAAGCCGGCCTCAGCCGAAACCCCTGGCGCGCTCTCGGCTATTGGCAAATACACATTGAAAACTGACCCAGCTCCAACGGCACTTGAAACATCAATCCACCCCCCATGCTCCTGGATGATTTTGTACGACATCGCAAGTCCTAACCCCGTGCCCCTTCCCTTCGGTTTTGTCGTAAAAAAGGGTTCGAAAATTCGTTTAAGCGTTTCCGGAGTCATGCCTGACCCCGTGTCCTGCACGCAAATTTGAATGTAGGCACTCGCAGCCCGTTCTCTTTGCGGCTGGATTTCATCGGCGCCGGCTCGACGTGCTTCAATGGTGAGCGACCCCCCTTTTGGAACCATCGCGTCGCGGGCGTTTGTTGTTAAATTCATGAGAACCGTCTGGATTTCCGTTTCATTGCCAAGAACTAAGAGATTTTTCTGACTCTTAACCTGAATATGAATATTGGCCGGCAGCGAAGAGCGGATGAGATGAATATGCTCATCAATCAACTTCTGACAATCAAAAATGGCTTTCTCATGTCCCGAGGGCCTGGAAAAATTCAAAATCATCCGGACAATGTCAGCGCATCGCCGACCCGCACTGCTAATTTCCGAGAGCATTTCTTTTGTTTCGTCGTCTAAATTTTCATGCGCCTGTGCGAGCTCGACGTATCCTAAAAGCGGCGTCAGTTGGTTATTGAGATCGTGTGCAATCCCGCCCGCCAATGTCCCAACTGATTCCATTTTCTGCGCTTGAAGCAGCTTTGCTTCGAGAGACTTTTTCTCGGTAACATCTTCCTTAACAGCAATAAAGCGAATGATCTTTCCAGAGTAGTCCTTGATTGGGGAAATGGACGCGGATTCCCAGTAAATCTCCCCGCTTTTTTTCTTATTGGCAAATTCTCCGCGCCACGTCTGTCCGGACAATATCGTATCCCACATTTTTTTATAGATCTCTTTCGGAAGCATGCCGCTCTTTAGAATTCTTGGATTTTGCCCTTTAACTTCGGAGGCTTTATAACCGGTCACTTCACAAAACTTAGGGTTAACGTATTCGATGTTGCCGTCCACACCCGTGATGACAACCGAGGCAGGATTTTGCTCCATGGCCACCGACAACGACCGCATTTCGTTTTCAATCCGAATGCGTTCTGTGATATCGCGGAAAATAACGATGATTTGATCTAATTTTCCCCCATGCAAAACGCCCTTGGAATGCGCCTCGACCATAAAAATATGGCCGTCCTTATGTTTCATGCTCAATTCATAAGGCGGCCGCTCCGACTGCCCTGTGAGAATAAGTCCAAATTCCTTCAAGGCCCTCGCAATAGAATTTGCCCCCAAAAGCACATTCGTTTTTAGGAAATGTCTTCCTAAAATTTCGGATGCGGGATACCCGGATACTTTTTCGGCGGCAGAATTATACCGGCGAATAAATCCTAAGGTGTCAAGGATGATGATCGGGTCTGCTGCGAGTTGAACTAAATTATTGAGCCGTTCTTCTCCCTCTTTAATATCTTCAGTCATTTTTTCAGCTAGACCAATTGCAAAAATCCGAGATAACCCAAATGAAAAAATAACGCCTGCAAAAAGAAGACTAACCGCTAAACCCGCAAAAAGAATAATGAGGGGCAGCTTACGCTCGGGAGAAGTAAGAGCGGCGTCATGTGGTGCGCTAAAAATTTCGACCTCGAATGCCTGGGAACCGACCGAAATTGTGCTCCGCGCGCTTGGGGTATTTTCAAACAGTTGCTGCGAAGCATCATTGTCCGCAGTCCCCTGGTAAATCAGCTCGCTGTCTACAGAACCCTGAAATGTATTTTTTAAATACACCTTGAACTGAAAATGTGTTCGAAAAAGACCCCGCCCTAAAAAGCCCTTGAAAAGACGATCGGAATCACAAACCGCCTGCACATACCCTTGCAAGCCCTGCTGCCGCTCTTCAGGCGTTGAAATGGGTGAATTCTTTTTGTAAATCGGAAGCGTCAAGAGCAGGGCATTCTGGACATTGGTCACAAGCGTCGCATTTGCAAGAATAGAAACATCGTCGCTTGCACTTGCCGATTCCATATTCCGAATTTTACTCGGCTCGGTTCCCAAATCATGTCCCAACATCAATTCATTGCCTTCCAGCGGAAATAAATATTTAATCGGAAAAAACTCGTCGTGAGATGATTCCGGGTAAATTTTAAAATCAAAAGATTCTTTTTCGGCAGCCGGAACGCGCTCGACATAGCGAAGAGTGATTAACGCCGGGTAACGGTTTCCTTCGATTTGGCTCTTGGCGTATTGATTCCACTCATCCTGCTCAACGGATTGACTAGCTTCATAAAGACCTCTCGTGCCGTGAAGCAGAGATTTGTAAACCTCTATCTCCTTTTCAATGACTCGCGTGAGATGCTCTAGATCTAAAACCGTTCTTTGCAATTTTGTTTGCTGTAGATATTTACAGGTGGTTGAATAACCAAAAAAAGCACCCGACGAGAGAATCAGAAACGCAAAAAAAGCAGGTAAGATCGCCCTAACAAGATACTGTTTTCGTTGTCGAAGTTTATCGGGATCTGCCCGCATATCTTGAAGACTCCTCTTTACGGGACTAGGACGAAGTCAGAAGAGCGATTGCGTCTTTCAGTGTGGAAATAAGGGGAAATGGTTTTTCAAAAATCATGTTTCGCCCTAAAACTTCAGCCCTGCGGCGAATGTCGTCCGTTAAATTGCCTGTCATGAAAATAAACGGAATGTCTGAAAGCACGGTTCGTACTTTTTCAGCAAACGTTATGCCGTCCATTCCCTCCATGCGGATATCAGCAATGACCAATTTATAATCGCCAGGATTGGCCGCAATTTTCTCAAACGCCACGTGCGGGTTTTCAAAAAAATCGGCCGCATAGCCAAATTGCCGCATGAGCGAAGAAAACACGCCCAAAAGACTTTTTTCGTCATCTAATACCGCTATTTTTAATTTCGAATTTCCATGGCTCGTCATAAATATCCCCCGTATAAAAAGTATACGTTAGCTTATTAAAATTATCAAATATTATGTATCTATTAACTTAATTAAATCATTTTTAATTTAAACTAACAAGCTGGCCATTGATAGCGTTGGCCAATCCTTTTGGACGAGAAAAACCTTGAAGCGGGGAACACTCTGAATATAATAGAGGCTCTTTAAGGCTTGGCCCCATCGTCTAGTGGCCTAGGACACTACCCTCTCACGGTAGGGACGCGGGTTCGACTCCCACTGGGGCTACCATTCTTAAGTAACGAACTCGTGTTACAAGCGGGGGCGCGCAAGTCCGAAGCCCCCGCGCCGAGTGCCGCCGCCACGCCGCCTGACCGACCGCTTAAAAAATCATCCACGGCAACGTCATTTGTATCTCGAATAAATACAACAAGTTCCAGCGACTCTTTAGAGAATTTTATTTTCTGAATTGTTTTTTGGAAGGTGAGAGATCTTTCTACCTGGGAAGTATTTTGTGCCCTATTTTTAAAATTTATCAGTACCTGTGAGACTCGGGTAACCAGATTTTTCTCCACCTCCTTCGAGAGTTCGACTCCCGCAGGGCGGGGCAATTCGTGGGCCATTTTAAAAGCAAAATTTTCGATGTATTGTTTGTCTTGGGCCAGCCTCGATAAGTTTTCAACCAGAAAATATTCGAGCTTTTCTGCGTTTATCTGTTTAATCGAACAAGCGCTCGAGCCTTCCTTTTGAACCTTGACGCATTTGTAGTAATAATAACGCCTTTTCTTTTTGTTGGTAAAACACGGTGACATAGTCGACCCGCACTCAGTGCATTTGATAAGACCTTTCAAGAAAAATTCTTTATAGAGAAGTTTTTTTCTTATTTTGTCTTTGGTTAAGCTTTGGGCGTGATCAAACAGCTCTTTTGAAATCAGCGGCTCATGATTCGAATTATAAACTTTTTTTGCCCAAACCATCCGCCCGATATAAACCGGATTTCTTAAGACGTGAAAAACGCCGTTAATCGTCAGGGGTTTATTGTATTTTGGGTTTATCCAGCCATTTTCTTTGACCAAATCTACGGTTTTTGCCAGAGAGCCCGTCACAACAAACTGCTCAAATATTTTTTTGACGATTTCGGCGTCCTTTTTATCAACGACAAGCTTGCTATTAAGAATTTTGTAGCCAAAGGGGATCTTCCCCCCGTTCCAATAACCTTTCTCAGCTCTTTGGATCATTTTGTCCCTAGTTCGTTCGCCGATCATTTCCCGTTCAAACTGGGCAAAGGTTAACATGATATTTCGAAGAAGCCTTCCGGATGGAGACGACGTGTCGAATCGTTCTGTCACCGAAACAAACGAGACATCATATTTTTCAAAGAATTCTATCAGGGCATAGAAATCTTTGGACGATCTTGTAAGTCTATCGATCTTATATGAAAGCACCGCTTGGACCTTCTTCTGGGATATGTCCCTTAATAACGCTTTTAAAGCGGGTCTATCAAGATTTGAACCACTAAAACCAGGGTCGGAATATTCCCTATAAATCTCGAGGTCTTCCTGGCTTTTAACGAAGGAGAGGATCTTGTCTTTTTGAGCTTCGCAGGAATTATAATCTTTCTCGGCTTGCATGGTGGTGGATACTCGGGTGTAGATAGCACAAACCTTCACGGATATGACCTCCTAATTTTAATAAGCAGCCACTCGATAAAAAAGATAGCCCCTCGGAATACCCCAAGCAAAAGCAGAAGGAATCCCTCGCAGAGACATAGCAATAACCCTAGAGACAACCTTAGTTTTGGACACATAATCTTATAGAGCTTATTATATCATAAAATACGTACATTTGTACGTTGTACGAATGTACGTAATATGAATAATTAAAGATATGAGCGATATGAAGCTTCGGCAACGTTTGGCCAAGGAACTAAAAAAGCTTAGGACAAAAGCAGGTCTTACCCAAGAACAGGTCGCAGAAAAAGCCGGGATAAGCCACCGCTATTACCAACTGCTGGAATCTGAAAAACCCACGCGAAGCGCCAAGATCGAAATTCTTGATAAACTGTCGACGGCCTTTAAAAGAAAATTTCTTAATTTTTAAGATCTCTCACCTTCCAAAAAACAATTCAGAAAATAAAATTCTCTAAAGAGTCGCTGGAACTTGTTGTATTTATTCGAGATACAAATGACGTTGCCGTGGATGATTTTTTAAGCGGTCGGTCAGGCGGCGTGGCGGCGGCACTCGGCGCGGGGGCTTCGGACTTGCGCGCCCCCGCTTGTAACACGAGTTCGTTACTTAAGAATGGTAGCCCGAAAGTACCCCTTTCGAACTTTAGCCTTAATTTACCGCATAGTTTA